>CAYLHF010000011.1:44378-95581 GCA_964383365.1 uncultured Rhodothermales bacterium
ACGTGGTAGAGATACACTCCGTAGGCGACGGTAAGACCGTCCTTACTCTCCAGATTCCAGTCCAGCGTCCCATCGAGCAGATCAGCCGCCGAAAGCCCCTGGTTCGAACCCTCATCGCGCCGTAACTCACGTACAAGACGGCCGGCGACCGTAAAAATCCGGACGGTCGCCTGAGGAGGAAGATTGATGAACTTGATCACACGGCCGCCCCGACCGGTACTGAATGGATTGAGCGACTCGAATGAATTCGTTGCGACATACGGGTTCGGAACGACCCGAATATTGTCGAGACCCGATGCTGCCGCTGCCTTATCAACCTGGGGCCCCCGAGCCGTGAATTCAAACTGGTCCGTGGACAGGAACGGTTTTCTGGTCACGATCTCGGCTACATCTCCCTCTTTCGGAAACACCCGATCGGAGAAGACAAAATTCAGACCGATCTGCCAGGTGATGAGTTTCGGACCGCCGTCGTCGCCCACTTTCGTTTCGTACAGAATCAACAGGTCGCTTTCACCGATATTTCCATCGGTACTCCAGGTGGCTGGTTCCGTAGATAACGGTGAGATAAAATCGTCTCCGGTCAGATCTCCGAATGCATAATCGACGGGTTGTTCACTTCCGTCGGGATTCACTCTGAATACCTGAACGTTGGTCGGCCGCGCGGGCAATGTCAGGTTGCGCGTAATCTGGAGCTCGATGGACTGTCCCTGGCTCGGACCCACCACTTTCACGCGGTAATCCGACGGGTTGCGTAGGCCCTTGACAAAGCCTGTTGAATTGTACGGTTCCAGTGAAATGGGATAGATCGACTCGTCATTCCATCCGGTTTTGACCGTATTCATGCCGATGAACTTGTCGGCGAAGAACATCAACTTGAATCCGAGGGGAATCCCGAATCGGTCGAACACCGGAAATTCGCGGCCCACTTTGAAATCGGTCGACCGTACGAGGACGGTATCGGCTTCATTGAGATCGATCAGTGAGAAATTCTTTGTCGTCAGTGTGTCGGGCCGGTTTCTCGCCCCAACAATCAACGTGTCCTCGAATATCACCTGGTACGTGTGACCATCCCGCACCGCCCTCGGATCGATGATCTCGAATCCGATCCGGCTCGACGTCGCACCCTTTGTGCGTTCGAGGGCTTCAAGGTTCGCTCCGACGAATCCCGCAACCGACGGCGTCGCCTTTACTTCGACCACATTCGGACCGGTTGTGATGGTTCCATCGGCAGCACGCTGAATACGGATCGGCGTCTCCGTCGGAGGAATATTGTCGATGGCCGACCCGAAATCATACGCCGTGACAGCGTAGAAATAGCGGATTCCGTTGGTTACTGTTGAGTCGATGAATGTGTGTGCCAGACCGGAATTATCCTCGCCCGGATCAACCCGGTTCGTGCCCAGATAGAACTTGACTCCATTCACGTCGGTCGGGTGGAAGCCCTCGAATCCATCGACGAGATCGAACTGAGCAATCGGTTTACGCAACAGCGTATTACCGAATCCGTCCGTGATAACGAGTGGATCCAGAAAAGCGGCGTCGGTCGAGCGATAGATCCGGTATCCCTCAAAATCATTCGGGTTGCGGCCGATTCCGGCCAAAAACTGGTCGAAAGAATCTTCGGCATCCGAGTCCCAGTACAGCGTCACGCGGCCGTTGCCGGGGACGGCTGTGACGGTCGGAGTCACCGGGGCCTGCGCAAACTGATAGTCTTCGAGATATGCGTCCAATGCAAAGTCTCGGGATTGAAGCGCATCGTCTTTTGTCTGCCCGAGAATAATGGCGAGGGAGATTCGTTCCGTCTGCCCCGACTTGAGCGGAAACAGACTCGATGAAACGATCAGATCATTCTCACCCGGAGGCGGAACATCTTCATCGAACAAGCCGGGGATCATGAATGAACGAAACAGGAACCGATCCGAGTTAGAGTTCAGATTCAGGAAGAACGCAGGAATGATCTGGACGTTGGTAATACCAATCTGGTCTGACTCGGATATATCGGTAACATCGATATTTCGCTCGCCTGGAAAACCGGTTCCCGCTCCCGTCGTCGGCTGGTTGTCGCCGTCTCCGATATCACCATTGAAAGCAACTCCATCGAGTCCGGTATCATTGGAGAGTCGATTCCAGTCTCCGTCGTTGTCAATACCGTCCGAGCGCGATTCGTCTATCATTTCATCGATTCCTTCATCGATACCCTCGTCGACCGCTCCATCGTTGTCGTTGTCCACACCGTCGGCATAGGCCAGACCCAGATCTTCTTGACCAAGATCGTAGAGAACAATATCCGTACCGGGCACCCGGAATCGCTTGAACGCATCGGCCGAGGCCTGATCAATCATAGACTGGGAAACCGTGGGTGAGCCCGGTTCGCTCAGGAATGGATAATTGATCGTTGCTGATTCGGAGGATCGGTCGTTGTCGATCCCGTCCGAATACGGACTCCCGAGATCTCCTTCGTCCACCCCGACGAGATTCACGATGGGACGTCCGGACCGGGAGGTACTGATCGCGTCTGAACCTGGAGCCGGAGGCCACAGCCCGAAAGACCCGGCCGAGGCTGCAGCGATCATTTCCTGTGTGACGACGGGACCATCCATCTCGCCGTCCTGGTCGTTATCTATATGATCGGCATAACCGACACCGGGGTTCTGAGCCTGCTCGCCCTGAAACGCAACATGGGTCCGATTCTCATCGATCAGACCGTTTCCATTATCGTCGATACCATTCGTCGGATTCTCACCGATCAGAAACGATTCCGGTACCACGGGACTGCTGCACTCTCCGACAAATGGTGAACATTCGAATGCAGTGGACCCATCCGCGTCATTGTCGATTCTGTCGGTTGCATTCCCCGGGGTCTCAAGAAATGCGAACGAGGCAACACCCACCGGATCGGTCCCGAAAAATTCGTCGCCGATTCCGTCCTTGTCGGTCATAAACGCGACGTCTTCAACCAGATCAAAGAAGGGCACATCGTCTGAAGCATCCCCCCCGACGAGGTCAGCCAGCCACATCGACATACCTACCCGGTTGATTTCTGACGTTCCGTCGTTCTTGACCCCGTGAATATGAAAGATTACGTCATCAATGAGGATCTGACTCCACGCCATGGATCGGATCTCGGCAACCAGCCCCATTCCCTTTCTGCTCAGGTCTGTTGAATCGGGAAAATAATTCGAGAATCGATTGTACTGATCATCTCCGAGTTTGTAGAAAAACTCCTGGTCGGCGTTGAATACGTTCTTTCCGAAGAATCCATTCCACGAATTCGCCCATCCCGGATCTACCGTGTCCGTGATCTTGTCCGGCCAGAAGGGTGGCCAGGATGACGCCTCGTCTGACTGCGCGATCCCGAAGGAAGCGCCGGCGGGATTGACATATCCCTTCACGGGCTCAAATGTCCAGGAAACGTTTTCGTCTACGGGATTACGTCTGAAATCCGGTACGTCGACTACCCAGAGCGAATCCCCGTTGACATCCTTTACTCGTCCACCAACCCAGAACTGAGTCAGGGCAACATATCGCCGGCCCGTATTTTTTGGCCATTCGTACCAGAAATCCCCGGGACTCCCCGTCTGTGCCGTCTGCCCGTAGTTTGTGATCGATGCCCGTACGTTATTTCCGTCGATATTGTCCCGTCTTCTCTCGAACTGGTCGACCCGTTCGTTACTGGGAATATGATTTCGATCAATCACACCCTGTGCCATGGCGGTAAGCGACCAGACGGAACAGATTACTCCGACAAGAAACACGACGGCAGCACGATCGACGCAGACCGATCGTTTGAGTACGTGATTACTCATTTCGCATATGCACCCGCTCGGTGCTTTCAATTGTTCAATGTTCATTTGAACTCAATTAAAATCTAAAATCGAGACCGACCTGAATTCTCCGGGGCTCCCTGTAATTCCCGGGACGAACGAAAAAACCCGGATCAAACTGCCCGGTTCTGAGCTGATCCAGAGTCACGTCAGGTTCTCCGGTATCCGAAAACACGTTCGATACATTTCGTGTATCGAGCAGATTGAATACTTCGATGAATATCCGCGGCTGAATCGAACCCAGATTAAAATTTCGGTGCAGATTCAGATCGACTTCTATGGTCGAAGCCATCCGCCGTGAGTTCTGGGGAAATTCGGGTTGCACATCATTTCCAACGATGGCTGCACTGGCAAACGTTGGCGTATACGGAAAGCCGGCTTCCACCCGGAATCGGATAGAACCGCCCCATTTGTCTCCGCCCGTATAGACGGCTCCAGCAATCTTGTGTCTCTGATCCCAGTTCAGCGGGAGCAGGGCGAGTGTCGGCTGATTGTTACCGAGACTGGCAAAGAATTCGTCCGCAGGATTCGAATTCGATCCCTCGACGACCTGGAAGGTATAGCTCAGGTCAAATCCGAAATGACGCTGGAACGCCTTCGAAATGCTCAGCGTCACGCCGCGCGTGTTCGCATAATCTCGGTTGGTGAAGACCACATAATTGATCCCGGGTAGGGCTGTCAGAATCGCCGTAGATGTCGACACCCAGCTTCTGACATCACGATAGTACCCGGTGATATCGAGGACCATGTCGCCAAATCCCTGCTTGAATCCGATCTCGTACATCGTTGTCTTCTGGGCATCCAGATCAGGATTGCCGAACGGTCCATACGACCCGGAAGCGGACGGAATTTTGAACCCGAAATTGTCCGAGAGGCGATCATTCGTCGGAATCTGAAAGAAGATCCCGTACGAAAAGTGTACCACTCCGGTCTCTGTGATCGGATAGGCTACTCCGAGCCGGGGAGACAACTGCGTCTTTGCGGTGGCATCCGTCCACCAGTAATCCTCCCGCTCGGCCTGCGTAACTGGCGTGCCGTTCTTCTCCTCATCCGTCGAGATAACCCCATCTCCATCCAGGTCATGAAATCGGTTGATCTTCTTGAGTGGATTAAAAATGTTCGGATCGGTCGGATCGGCAGGTAGTTTCGCTCTCGAGTCAAAATAATCGAGTCGAAGTCCTGCATTCACGATGAAATTTTCAAACTCGATCTTGTCCTGCACATACGCACTGGCCGTGATCGGCGTAAAATTTTCAAAATGCGTAAACGATGATGATTTCGCATCTGGCACATCGGGTTGGAAGGGTACGACCTGTTGCCCCGTTTCGTCGATCGCCGGTACGAGACCAAATCCGGTCAGATCCAGATTATCTACTTTCACTTGAAAACCGGCCTTTAACAGATGATTCCCACCGATCTGACTCGAAAGATCCCCTTTGACGAGATAGGAAGTGGTCGATCTGTTGAACCGCCCGAGGTCCGTTCCGCCCCGTGCGAACCGACCGAATCCGGTAGGTACGCTCACGTATTCACCCGGCCGTATTGCAACCGAATCGGGCGGTAAAAGATTAAAATCGTTGTACCGGGAATCGTTCAGGTTCTTGAACAATCGACTCTTCGACTCCTGCAGGAAAGTGGCAACATTCAGCGTGTAAAACGTGTGTGAACTGACCAGATGGGTGAGCTTCAACTTCAGGTTGTATCCATTGTTGAAATTGCGTTGGCGGCCATCCGGACTCCACCGACGGAAAAAGTCGTAGTTACGACTCTGAGAAGACGACCCCTGTCCGAGCAGATTGACAATGATCTTGTTGCTGAGCCGATAGCGAAGATTTCCCTGCCAGGAAAATCGTTCAAAATTGTTCATCGGTACCAGCGCAGAGTCCGCCGCCGCGCCGTTTATGTCGAATAGATTCGCCCCGTACAGCCAGCCATCATTCGTGAAGTAGCGACCAAGACCAAAAAACGTCAGTCGATCACCGAATATCGGTCCTTCAAGAGCGATCTGTGTGTTGTAAAACTGGCTGGTGTTTGTGGGGAGATAGGAGTAAGGGTCTACATCGCGATACTGGATCCCGGCCTTCTTGAATCTGTCTGCATTCTGTCCTCGCAGGTAGTCAGAACCTCCGTTACCGCCTACCGCGTACCCGCCGGTATACACCTGCACGGAGCCACCGAAGTGATCGCCTCTCCCCTCCTTCGTCACCACATTCACGATGCCGGACATGGCATTGCCGAACTCGGCGTTGAATGTTCCGGATATGACCTGAAGTTCTTCGATACCGTCGTTCTCAAGCTGTACGGCAACAGATCCATTGTAACTGTCAGTCACCGGCACACCGTCGACCATGAAGACGACTTCACTGCTCCGTCCACCCCTGATATGAATGGCACCGTTGCGGGTCGTGATTCCAGCCTGAACGTCGAGAACCTGTCCCAGCTCGGTCACAGGGAGACGTTCGAGCGTCTCCGATGTAACCCGGGCCTCAGAACTGGTTACATCTTTCTTGACGAGGTTTCTCTCGGCAGTGACTACAATTTCCTCGCCTTGAATGACTTCCTCCGACAACGCAAAGTCGATGGTAACCGTCAAATCTACGTTCACACGAACACCCTGCTTGCGTTGCGTGGTAAATCCAATAAATGACGCGATCACCGTGTACCTACCCGGCCGAACGCCAATGATTACATACTCCCCGTTCATATTGGAGGCCGTCCCCTGCGTCGTCCCCTCAATCAAAACGTTGACACCAGGCAGGGGCACACCAGCCTGATCCGTGACCGTACCGGATATCTTTCCTGCCTGCGCCGACGCATCGGAGTTCCACAGGGTTGCCCCCAGGATCAGGAGGAGAACAAATCGTCTCACGCCGCTATTTATTTCAGGATGAGGCATGTGCAACTAACATCATTTTATCTACTGAATCGGTGAACAATTCCACCGTGTACCGATCACGTAAATCTGCTACGCGAGCCCTGAACAGTTCTTTTTCCCCGAGCTGCCGGACGAGTTTTTCGAGTCGACCACGGATATCGTCGAGCGACGGAATCCGTGCAGGATGATGCGCACCCAGCTTCAGGACTACCCAGTGACCATCCACCTCAAGTGGTCCGACAACCGATCCGGTCGGGGCATCGAACGCCCTGGTTCCGAGCACACCCAACTCCTCTCTCGTCAACAACCCCAGATATCCTTGTGTCCGAGAGGCACCCGGCCTGATGGACCATTTCGACGCCACGTTGGCAAAAGACTCCGTTTTCAGCGCAGACATCACCCGCTCCGCCTCATCCTGTGACGAAACCAGGATCTCATGAACTCCCGTACGTGCCGGAATAATGAATTCCTGCTTGAATTGCTGGTAGTAATACGAAAGTGTATCCGGACTGACGGGCATGGCGATGACATGACTCTCGTATGCCTGTGCGTATGTCCATTTTTCCAGTTCATGGGTGAGGGCGCGCTCAAAAGCATCCTCCTCTTCCATCCCCATCGTTCGAGCCTTTTCCGATAGAATCGACCGGACCAGGAGTCCGTCTATGAATGCCTTCAAATCTCTGAGCGAGTGGACGGCCGTTCTCTGTTCACTGGACGCCAGTCTGGCGGCATCCCGAAAGTGCTCGACGGTCCAGACCTGCCGGCCTCCAGAGACAGAATATGTCAGGAGAACCCGGCCAAGGAGATCATCGATCTGCCGTTCGTCATCCAGTAGACCATCGTTGAAAACCGATTCAAGTAAAGCCTCAAGTGTTTCACCCTCAAATTCGGGGGCCGCAGCTTCCAGTGTTTCGCTGAGAATTTTCCTTCGAATCTCCGCCTTCTGCCGATACCTAACGTACGTTTGGAGCCTGTCTCGTTTCGTCGCGAACTCGGCTCGAGTAAGCATCGACTTAACGCGCCGGTCTTCTACCTGGATAATCGAAAATCCATTCGACGTACGGACGGGGTGGGAGATATCACCATCGGAAAGCCCAAAAGCGGCATCTTCAAATGCAGGATCCATCTCATCAAAGGAGAAATAACCCAGATCCCCTCCCGACGATGATAGCTGTGGATCCTTAAACACTTCCCGTGCCAGATCCTGAAATGTTTCTCCCGTCTGAATACGATCATAGAGTCGGTCCGCCTCCTCCCGCGAACTAGCAATCAGATGGCGCGCACGAACTTCCGTATTGACCCGAACGAACATTTCCTCGAGATTCCTTTCCGATACCGTCATCGTATCCAGAAACGTTCGCTGTATGTACAGATCAACCAGCAGTTTCTCGGCCGTCGTAACCTCGTGGTATTTATACCCGTCGGTCGATTCGATTCCCGCATCTCTGGCCTCCCTGATCAGCAGTTTCTGACTGACCAACCGGTTCAGGAACGCTCTCCGACGACCTGGCTCGTCCATCAGACCACGCTGAAGGAGATACCCCGCGTATTCGCTTCTGAATTCACTCAGTCGAACAGGTTCTCCCTCCACTCGTGCAACCAACTGAGGGGCATCCGACACTCGACCGCATGATGCCAGCAGGGTCGCCAGACCCAATACCAAGATTCGACCCGGTATGTCGCGGATTGTAATCACAGGCTCACCGACACTTCATCGATCAGCGACTCCTCATCGACCCTGGCATGTAGAGTCGTTCGACGCTTGATCAGTTTGGGCGAAAAGACCGTGTGGGACGTCGGTCGATCAGGATATTCAATTCTCGACAACAGTTTTTCTATGGCTGCAGAGCCCATCTCATACATCGGCTGGCGAAGGGTGGAAAGCCCGATGTACTTACTGACCAGAATATCGTCAAACCCGATAACGCGTACGTCATCCGGAACGTTCTGGCTCGAGAGTCTAAGTGCTCGAAGCACACCGAGAGCCTGAATATCAGACGTAACGAAGACACCGTCCGGTCGTTCACCACGTTTGAGAAGCGCCTGCATCGCTTTCTGCCCGGCCAGTTCATTAAACCCGTGGTCCGTCGCATCGGCTCCGACTACGATCAGATTCTCCGTTACAAGCAATCCGGCGTCAGACATCGCGGACTCGTACCCTTCCCGCCTATGAACCGCCGGACGAGATTCCGGACTGGCCATAATCAATGCAACGTTTGTACACCCTTCATTTACGAGATGGCGCGTTGCCAATTCACCACCGCGGCGATTGTCGATTGAAATGGAGTCAAAATCCGGATGGAATGAATCAACCAGGACGACCGGATGCCCAACTTTTGCAAGCTTTTCCGCCCGATCCTCATCAACGGGAGTCGAAAACAACAAAACACCTGCCGACTTACCCCGGTGAAGCGCTCGCTCCAGTTGCGTATCGACCTCATTCATTGTCCTGGCCGAATACACCAGCAGATCGAACTCACTTTCGGCCATCCTGTCCTGCAGTCCCCGCAGAACTTCAGCAAAAAACAGATTCGACAGCATCGGGATGACGGCGGAAACCGTATTCGATCGTCGCCTGGCGAGACTTCTCGCAGAAGCATGGGGCTGATATCCGATCTCCTCTGCTGTACGCAGCACGTTTTGACGCGTCGCATCCGAAACCCGCGGACTCTCATTAAATACACGAGAGACGGTAGCTATAGATACTCCTGCCCGGCGGGCGATGTCGTAAATCGTTACGCTCAAATGAAGTCGAGTGGTGTAAGCGCTTACATGGCGGGTCCCTATTGTAGTGAATGCACCTATCCATGTCAAGACTAATCGATCATGGATCGTACATTTTTTTCGCTTTCTGCCAATTGACTATTGACCCTACTGCAACGGATCCACGCGCCCAAGGGAGCAAGACGTCTCGTTACGGGTTCCACCAACCCACACGCATCCACATTCCGTGACCCAGACAGCCCGAGTAGATATTCTTTTCGCCCTTACGGGAAAGCTGAATCATAACAGCCGGGCGATCAAGCAGCTTCGATCTCTGCTTCGAGCAGGGTATACCGTCAGTGTCCTGTCACTGGATGACGATCCCGACCGGTCTCTCGTCCCCGGAATTTCAGCCTATTATGGGATGAACCCGGGGAAAAACGGAGGATATCGATTCTTCTATCGACTCCGGAAAATCGCACGGAGGCTGGCCATGAGTATACCGGCTACGTGCTACCATGCCAGCGACCTCTACGTACTGTCGGCTCTCGCCAGCGCAGCACAATCGCATGGTGCCGCCCTCACGTATGATGCAAGAGAGTGCTACCCGCATGTTGCATCAACCGCAAACAGACCGTGGATCAGCTGGTACTGGCGACGATATGAACAACGTTTGGTGCCCCTGGCCACCAGCGTCTTTACCGTGAGCAACAGCATCGCCGACCACATGGCTCGCTCCTATGGAATCGAGCGACCGGCCGTTGTTCAAAACGTTCCCGAAGGAACCGATGAGTCGATCGGTCGGGGAGAATTACACACTCTCACGCGTCTCGACGCGGCAGTCCCGATCGTCCTGCACCTGGGGCAACTCAGAAAATCGAGAGGATGTGAATCATTGATTCGCGCGATCGGGGACGTCGGGGCCGCTCATCTCGTCTTTCTCGGATATGGACCCGAACAGACGCGGCTGGAATCATTGGTGGTTTCGCTCGGCCTCAAGAACCGGGTTCATTTTCTCCCGCCCGTTTCGCCAGCACTCATTTCCCGGTCCATTGGAGACGCTGCCGTCGGGGTGACTCTTCTCGAAGCCGACTGTCTTAACCACCAGTATGCGCTTCCGAACAAGCTGTTTGATTATATACATGCCGGAATACCGGTTCTGGCCAGTGATCTACCCGAAATCGGAGTACTGGTGAATTCGAATAATATCGGGAAGACCGTCGAGCCCGGTGACGTCTCAGCCATCGGCCGGGCACTGCAGGAAATGATATCGAATGAGCACGACCGGAGCGAATGGAAACGTAATGCCAACCGTATTGCTGAAACATTCACGTGGGCATCTGCATCTGAGTACTTCATCAAGGGTATGCGGCGCGCATGTACTCCGTCAGACCCGATTGAGGACTTGGTCGAATCGGCCGATACCGTGTAGTCCTGATACATGCGTGTACTTACTCCAAAATTGAGAATGAAAAGATCAGCCACCGTTCTTGTGCTATTGAGCCTCTTCGGATTCGCGTTCAGCGGATCGTCGAGCGCTCAAAGTACCCAGCTTCCTCAGATAGAATGGCCCTCGTTCGATTCGGCAATCGCCGCAGCGTCCAAGAGTGGGAAGATCGTCCTCATAGACATATTCTCGCCTACGTGTGGCTGGTGTAGAAAGCTCCAGACCACCGTCTACACTCAGTCGGATATACAGACGTACATGCGCGAATCGTTTGAACTTGGCCGTCTCGATATTACCGTTTCAGACGATACCATTTCCTACAAAGGGTATTCGCTAAGCTCAGCTCAACTGGGGGCAGGCTTCGGTGCAACGGGAACGCCGACAACCATATTCCTCAGTCCGGAAGGAGAGTATATCACCAGGCTACCCGGATTTCATGAACACGACGAATTATTCGACGTCATGAAATTTATCGGTACGGAATCCTTCAGGGAAATGTCCTTCATCGAATACCAGGAGCAGGCCGGAAATACGGGAGATTCTGCAACAGGTGAGTAAAGGATCCGTCTCTATCCTTCCTTTCGGTCTTCTTCGTCGGCGTCAAACAATCTGTTTACTCGGTACCACGACGGATCAGTATCGGGGTCGCTGCTGGGCGTTGTACCATGGCCTGAATCCGTTCCGTTTGAGGAAACGTGGTTCGGAGACATGCCGTTGGTAGCCACCCGGTTTGTAGCTGCGCCGTTGGTAGCTACATCGCCGAAAACCTCGCCGTTGGTAGCCACATCGCCGAAAACCTCGCCGTTGGTAGCCACATTGTCGCTACCACCTGGACGGTCCGATACGGGCTCCGGCCGGGTTTCAGTCAGATACCGGACCGAACGACCGAACGATTCGTCTTTCAGATGACATCGCGACTGCAGCTCCAGTTTCCACATCGGAGCGCTATCAATGAGTAGTTCGTACTCATCGCCATTCGCCAGGACGATGGTAAGCTCCGCCCCGAGCCACCTGACATCGACCACATCCTTTAAAAGAATCGTCTCACGAAACCCCCATGCCTTCAGGACAATTCGGTCCTGCAACAGACGTGCGCGGCCAAAATAGACCCTTCGATCCAGCAGTCGAAATCGAGATTCGACGACCACAATCTGCACCGTGTTTTTCTTACGCGCCATGGAACGTATCTCCCGATGATTGGAGATCTATGAGACAAAATTGCCGCCGGTTATCCTTGGTAAACATATACCGCCGGGTCTCTTTGAATATCATTACTACTCACGTGAAACCCGCTTAATGTACGACAGCACTCGGTCACTTAGTGATTTTCTATCCCTATGCTCGAAAACAGCTTTATTATCGTCTGATCGTACTTATTAGTCCGTCCACATAAAGATCCGGACGCCGATGTCTTAAGAATAATTGACGGGCCGGAGACTCTGTCGCCTCATGCAAGTCGATATCGACCATCAGGACATCTTCCTTGCCAATCGCAGCCCTTGCTAAAATCTGTCCCCTTGGATCTACGATTACTGATTGACCGGCAAATGTCAACACATCTTCCGCTCCTACGCGGTTAGCGAGCGCAACAAAATAACCGTTCTGGAAAGCGGCTGCCTGTAATTCAGCCTCGAATACGCCTGCCGGCCATTCGTCCAGCGCACCCGCCTGCGGTATGACGACGAGATCTGCTCCACCGAGAGCGAGCGCTCGCATGTATTCCGGATAGTGCCGATCGTAGCAGATAGCGACTCCGATTCTCCCAAATTGAGTCTCATAGACGGGTGCACCCACCGTCCCCGGGTCATAATAATCCTGTTCGAAAAAGGCATCATATTGGGTTATATGAACCATACGAGTCTTCCCGAGAAGACGGCCGTCTGCATCAATGACCGGAGATGAATCAAATGCACCGGTGCCTTCCCTTTCATACAGATTCAGCACAACGACCACTCCCAGGTCCTTCGCAAGCAAAGAAAATGCGTCCGTTGTCGGACCCGGAATGGACTCAGCAAGATCCATTCGGTCCCGGTTGAGTCGATGCTGGGGAAAAAATCGGGTAAAAGCCAACTCCGGGAAGACGATCACATTGGCCCCCTCTCGGGCGGCGTTCGCCACGGCCTGTAGACCTCTATCCCGGTTTTCAGCCGGAGATTCGGAGGCTTGATGCTGAACGAGAGCAACTCTCATCACATGTGCCAGATTACGATTTAACTATGGTGCCTGGGTCGGAACCGTTCGCTGACTCCCCGGGCTGAACGTACTCACGGCCAGCGTGATGGCGAACAGTATGGCTACGCCCAGACCAATGACACCGGCAGCTTGCGTGAATCCACTCTTTTTTGCTTTTGCCTCGGGACGTGAAATTCCGGAAATGAGGCTGGCATACGTAGAGTCCGACAGTTGCCGCTTATACTCGACATCGAGCGTCCCCGCCATCGTATCCGCAACTCGGTCGAGCCAGTAGAGACCTACCAGAGGCTCGAGTCCTCTTCGCGCCCCTGGAATCATTTGAAACGATCCTTTCAATCGTACGAAACGTGAATCACCATTTTCACTGACATTAACCGTCACGCTCATGAGCGTCTCTTCGAGGCCAGACGCTGTTCCGATCGTGTCCACCATGGCGGACCGGACGGACGAAAGTGGTACGTATCCGGTCTGTAGCAGCCCGATCCGTTCGTTCACAAGCGTAAGACTGAAATTATCCTGAACCAATACAGACGTTGCCGCATCTACAATATCTGTCCGCGCCGCCGTGGTCGTAAACGCCACGTTCTCCGTGTGTGACCTGTTCGCAACCGAAACCGGTCGTGTCTGTGTGCATCCACTGACCAACAGCGCCCACGAAAGCAGAAGCCCGCACGCACGATAAAACGATTTGTCTCTCAGATATCTCATATCTCGATATTCAAACAGGGATTCTTTATCCCTGCAGTTCATACACCGCAGTGATCGACCTGTCCCGCAAGGGCTTAAGATCAATGACCTGGCCCCTTCTGCCCGATTACGTATCGGTCTCGTCCCGCCAGATCTTTTGCTACCATTACACCGGAATAGCAATTTCGTTCGAAAATACGTCTGACAGAGGCGCCATGCTCAGCGTGCGTTTCAACCATGATCCAACCCGCCGGTTTGAGAAGTCTAATGCCCATCTTACCGAGCGGATCATATGCATCGAGTCCCTCTGGACCCGCGAAAAGCGCTCCGGCAGGTTCATAATCGGTAACGATTCGGTCCATTCCCACGATGTCGTTCTCCGGAATGTACGGTGGATTGGATACGATGAGATCGACGCCGCTCCGCAGGTCGTCCAGAATCATGGCATCATTCAGATCAGACTGAATCAGACTTACGTCGAGTCCGAGTGACTGAGCGTTTGAGCGGGCAATATCCAGGGCCTCGTCCGAAATATCCAGCGCCAATACCCGGGCTCCTGGAAACCTGCTCTTAATCGTAAGAGCGATGCAACCCGAACCGGTCCCAACGTCCACCACAACAGGGTTCGATACGCCTTTGATCTTCTCCGCCGCCTTCAATACGAGACCTTCCGTTTCGGGTCTTGGTATAAGAACACCCGGACGTACGGCGATTCTGAGGCCCATGAAATCCGTATACCCCAGGATATACTGAACGGGTTCTCCAGATAGTCTCCGACCCAGCATCTGATCGAATCGATGCTGCTCTGCGACCGACACCTCAGCCTCCGGATAGGCGGTGAGGTCCACCTTTGTACAGGAAGATGCCTCCATGAACAGCCACTCGATTTCGCGTTGGTCCAAGCGCAGCCCGGCGTCGAGAAGACGGGCCTTCCCTAGAGACAGCACCTGCTTTCTGGTCAGAATGGGTTGGGTCACGGCGGGTGTGTTTCAACAGGAAATTATCAGGACGTAGCAACTTGAATCTATGAAAGCGTATATTCATCCGTGCAAGTACGAGGCCAGTTCCTGGCCGACCCTCCTGTCCCAGAACATGTGGCGGGTTTTTTTATATGCCGACCATGTAAGCGTTTACACACGTAGCTATAATTGTCCAAAATAATGACGGAACGTCAGAAATTAGAAGAAATCGGTCACAATCTGTGGTGGACCTGGCACCCGGAAGCCATAGATCTGTACAGAGAGGTTAACCCCGGAGCCTTTCGAGCATCCGGTTCCGCCCCACTGGCGGCGCTCCGACACGCATCACCGGACGTATTGAATGATCCAGAGTTTGGTCACCGGGTGGACCGGGTGCTCACCGATCTCAGGACGTATATGGCCCACCCAGGGATCCACTCAAACGCTCCCCGAACTGCCTACTTCTGTATGGAATTCGGACTTCACGAAAGCCTGCCTCTGTATTCGGGGGGGCTGGGTATTCTGGCAGGGGATCATCTGAAAGCTGCCTCTGACGTCGGCATCCCTCTAACAGCCGTCGGAATATTTCTGAGGGACGGCTATTTCAAGCAATATTTCGACTCCGATAACAGGCAACTCGATGAATATCCGTCGATAGACGCTACAGAGCACCCCTTCGAACCGGTTCTGGACCAGGACGGTCGACCGGTGGTCGTCACCGTCCATTCGGGCTGGACCCCGGTTCACCTCAGGGCCTGGAAGTTGAGAATTGGCCGCGTAGACCTGTATCTCCTCGATGCCGATTTCGATGCCAACGGATACGATGTGCGATTCCTGACACGACGTCTTTATCAGGGCGACCGAAGGACCCGGTTGCAACAGGAAATCATCCTCGGAATTGGCGGCATGCGACTCCTCCGTCTGCTGGAACTAGACTTTGATGTGTTCCACATGAACGAAGGACACTGTGCCTTCCTGACACTGGAAATGCTCAGCCGGTTGGACGGGCCCGGTGCTGCAGACCAGGTCCGGTCGAAATGCGTTTTCACTACCCACACGCCCGTTATGGCTGGACACGACCGATTCGATCCAGATCTATTTCTGGAGCAGATGGGTCATTTCCGGGAAGAACTTAAGATGAGTGAGCGCGAGATGCTGTCATTTGGTCGCATCAATCCCGATGATGATTCTGAATCGTTCACGATGACCGTACTCGGACTGAAGCTCAGCAGGTCGGCCAATGGCGTCTCGCGTCTCAACGGGGAAGTGGCTCGGCGCCAGTGGCAACATCTTTATCCTGGACTTCGTCCGGACGAAGTACCCATCGGGTATGTCACCAATGGAATTCATCTGCCCACGTGGACCTCATCTGCAGCGCGTTCATTTCTGTCCGAGCACCTGGGAGATTGGGAATCGAACAGGGCCGACCCGCAGACGTGGGCGCGCGTCGATTCCATCTCCGATGCCGATCTATGGAAATACCGATGTACACTTCGACAGCGTCTGATCGAATACACGAAACAGCGGATTGCCCATCAGACGGCGAAACAGGAAGAAATACTGAATCCTGACGCCCTGACGATCGGGTTCGCAAGACGTTTTGCGACCTATAAACGAGCCCCACTGTTTTTTACCGACCTGGAGCGTGCCGCCCGGATATTGAATAATGCCGATCGACCGGTCCAATTTCTATATGCCGGCAAAGCGCACCCTGCGGACAGAGACGGACAGGAATTCATTCGCCATATCCTGGAGTACACTCATCAGGATGCCTTCCGGGGAAGAGTCGTATTTCTGGAAGATTACAACATGGAGGTCGGTCGGATGCTGGTTTCCGGGTGCGATATATGGCTGAACAATCCTCGGCGCCCGTACGAGGCCTCAGGTACCAGCGGCCAGAAAGTCGCCATCCACGGCGGACTGAATCTGTCCATTTTGGACGGCTGGTGGGCAGAAGGGTACTCATCAGAGCACGGATGGGCCATCGGACATGAGGCTTCTCATACCTATAAAGATCCGGCTGTTCAGGATCCCGAGGATGCTGAATATCTATACCGGATCCTGGAGACTGAAGTCATTCCGACATTTTTTGATCGAGATGCCGACGGAGTCCCTGTAGCCTGGGCACGACGGATGAAACATGCCATACAGGAACTGAGCTACGAGTACAGCGCACACCGGATGATCGTCGATTACATCAACTCGATCTACCAGAGCCGGACCTTAAAACCCTCAAACTGACCGAAGGCTCTGGTCCACGATACTTCTACTTCTTCCACATCAGCAGCAGTTGGCCCTTCCCGAACTGCCACCAGCAACTTATTCAATTCCGTCTCCGATCCCTCAGCCACTATGCTCAGTGTGCCGTCTGAGTCGTTTCTTACGAACCCCGTCACGGCCAGACCGGTAGCAGCCTTTCGCGCATAATATCTGAATCCGACTCCCTGCACCTCTCCATAGATGCGTATTGTCAGTCGCTGGCGGTCTGACGATTGAATTGGATTCTCCGCAACAGTACCCATGTGTACTTCCGACTCTGTGTTCATGATTTCAGAAGATCATGTTTATCTGCCCAGGACCGAAATTCTGAAACCAACTGGTTGAAAGATTCCAGCGCAAATAGTATTGGCTGGAGGTGCCACACATCATAACTCTGTTCAACAACAAGATCTGCCGAAAACGGTAAAATTCTTACGTCTTCAGATAACGCGTGAGCGACTTCATCCTTGGACGATAAGACTCCTGCTCCAAAAATGCGAAGTCCTTCTTTCTGTCTGATCATTCCGAACTCGATTGTGAACCAGTGGAGTGTCTCCAGTTTTATTCTCAGTGGCCCTGTCGCATGAAGCGCTGCCTGCCCGAATAACTGATAGAAATCAGCCAGATTGGGCTCTGTCAGCATAGGCATGTGTCCGAACATGTCGTGAAAACAGTCCGGTGCCGGAGTGTAATCCAATTCATGTTTCTGCCGGATGTAATCGGTCGAAGGAAAAATTCTTTTCGATATCAGTTCGAAAAAATCTTTCTCGTGGAGCAAACCGGGCACACGGGCCACGGTCCAACCGGACGCGGACTCCATTCGGGAACTCAGGTCGGAAAGAGAAGGAATGCCCTCTTCGGTCATTCCCAGAATCCGAACTCCATTCAAAAATGCTTCTCCCGCCCTTCCCGGAAGGAGTTCCATCTGACGCCTGAATAGAACCCTCCAGTTATCCTGATCTTCTTCCGAATAGTCCGGAGTCTCAATTTCCTGGCCCACGGGTGGCTTCCCGTCGAGATACAGGGGAGTACAGCGCGGATCGAGGCCACCGTCAGCAGCTTTCTCGTACACACTCATGGGTGACGGCTCCATGACCGGAAGCCGGGATTTGTTGTCTATCATGATTCTGAGGATATATCTAAAAATCGGAGCCTGAACACCCCGACAGTAAGGTTCTCTTCGTTACGCGGTCGACGGATACCGGTTTCGATCCGTACGTTTCAAAACCAGGAAGATCGATCTTTCGGTCTTCTATCCAATCAGTAATCCCGCAACGAGAAAGGTTACCGTCGTACACCCGGCCAGAAAAAGCGCGTATGGAAGCTGAGAATTGATGTGGTCTACGTGGTCGCACGCTGCAGACATGGACGCAATCAGCGACGTATCTGAGAGCGGAGATGCATGATCACCAAAAATGCCGCCGGACAGAACGGCACCCAGCATGAAGGCCGACGGAATCCCGAGTCCTGCCGCCAGTGGAAGAGCAATTGGCATCATGATGGCAAATCCGGTCCACGAAGACCCGAGCGTGAAGGAGATGAAACAGCCCACAAGAAAAACCATCGCCGGGATCCACCATGTTGGCCAATCGCTTCCCATGACGCCCACAATATATTCTCCCATTTTAAGATCCTTGGACACCTGGCTCAGCGCGAAGGCGAACGCCACAAGTACCACCATTCCGACCAGCCCGGATGACCCTTTCAACACCAGCGCCATCGATTCGACGGGCTTCATGAGCGGTTTCCCGTCTGATCCGGATCCAGGTAATGCATACAGGATCATCGCAGCGGCAACGGCAGAAAGAACCGCCCAGAGTACCGCAGTCGATCCACTTCCGGCCATCAAATTCCCTTCTCCCGTGATCAACAGACCAGCGAAAATCATGACAACCATAACCCCGATCGGGACGAGCAGGTGGGACGCCCGGAACCTCGATCCGTCTACAGGCGGAAGTTCGATGACGTCCTCGCTTACGAGCGGAGTGGCCCCCGGTCGCATCAATTGGCCGGTCTCCTCCGCCCGCTTTTCTGCTGTCTCCATACTCGAAAACCGCCATCCCGTGAGTGCCAGGACGAGCGAAAAGACGATGGCGAATATGGCGTAAAAGTTGAATATGAGCGACTCCGTGAGGAGTCCGACCGCACCCGCAGCGAGGCCCTGGGCACCCAGTAGCCCGAGTACGAAGGCGCCCCAACCATTGAGAGGAATCATCATGCAGACGGGAGCACTGGTCGCATCGCAGTAGTATGCCAGTTTCTCTCTTGGAAGCTTCAATCGGTCGAACAGCGGCCGACTGATCGAACCGACGATCAGGCACGTGATGCTCGATTCGACGAAAACGATCATTCCGATCGACCACGCTAGCAATTCAGCACTCCTGCGGGTTGACCCCCAACCCCGGGCCTGGGCCCAGTTGATGAATCCGAGCACGCCACCTGATGCCTGGACGAGCGCAATCAGGCCCCCAACGAGAAGACTGAACAGGAGAATCCGTGTGTTACTCGCACTTTGAAAGACAGCGACCATCTGGTCGACCAACTCACGAAGCCCGAGCACGGGATTCCCACCCACGAGGATAGTTGTCCCTAGCCAGAGGCCTGCGAGGAGAGACAGATATACTTCTTTCGTCCACAGTGCGAGAGCAATGGCGATAACGGGAGGTAGAAGTACGATCCAGTCCATACATTCGGATGCGTCGAGTATAAAAAATGAGCCATACAGATCTCAGTGCCTGTGGTTTGAAGATACAGGCTTCCATTGAATCCACAAGCCTCAGGCTGATAACCAACGCGGGTTGATGCATCCCGATTCGGAAACGCCCGTATCGCGGTACATTTCCTCGCACTCCCCTTGTTTTACCCGCAGTGTCATGGCAAGCGAAAACAAAACCCGCACGGCGTACGATCGCGCTACCGGAATGACCAATCGGGTTCTGGAAGAATTTAAAGAGGGTGATTTACCCCAGACACTCAGGCGCGACTTCAAGGAGACGTATGATTTTTATATCCCTGAGGAAACTCAGCTGGAACTGGCAGAGATGGGTCGAATCAAGAAGAGTGTCTTCCTGACATGGCACCTTCTGAAGAGTCTTTTCTTCAAACTTTCGCCCTCCAGAAGACTGATGCTCCTCATCGGCGTGTTTTTAACATTCATCGGAATTCCGGACTCGAGCGGTCAGATTCTGGCCGGACTCATGGGTGTGCTATTCGTGCTCGGTCTTGAGTTGAAAGACAAACTTCAGGCAAAGGACGAACTCGAGGAAGGACGAGCCATTCAGATCGCTCTGCTGCCAGATTCGGCACCTGAGATCGAGGGATGGGACGTATGGATCTATTCTTCTCCGGCCAATGACGTAGGTGGCGACCTTGTCGATCACATGAGAATTGGTCCGTCTACCGTGTCTCTGACGCTGGGCGACGTCGCCGGAAAAGGACTCTCTGCAGCCCTTATGATGGCTAAACTCCAGGCTACACTCCGCGCTCTCTGCCCGGAAGAGGATGAACTGGTTACAGAATCCAGTGTCCGAAGCGCTCTCGAAGATACCGCCACCCGGGTCAATCGAATTATCTGTCGCGATGGGCTTCCGAGCAAGTTCGCATCGCTTGTTCACCTGATCATCGACGAGAAAAACGGATCGCTCTTTTTACTGAATGCCGGGCATCTGCCTCCCCTCGTTGTCCGCAAGAACGCCGTCGAAGAATACAGAAGGGAATCTCCTGCCGTAGGACTGTCTGCTCGAACAAAGTTTCATTCCACGACGGTAGACCTTGAACCCGATGATCTCATGATCATATACTCGGACGGAGTCACTGAAGCCCGAAGTACTGATGGTGAGTTCCTGGGAGAACACAGACTGGAGGCGATAGCGAGACGTCTCAGGGGGATGAGTGCTCAACAGGCGGGCGCCAGACTTCTCACATCTGTGAGAGAATTCGAAAATGGAGCCCCCAGACATGATGATTTATCGGTGATTATGCTGCGAAAACGGGCCATCCGATAATTCTCACACATTCTCAATTGTCTGTAGTGTGCTTGAGATTGACTGAATAGCGTTCATCCGCTATCTTCATGGCCCTGTAGGATGAACAGGTCTGCCGAGACTTTTTGGTCGGGTAGACCTGTCGGCCTGCTCAAAGCTGTGTACTACTGAACGACGGGCGTCCCACCAGCCCCGCCCCATAGATTTACCCGCATGGGAAACAACAGGTACTTTTATTATGATCAGGCGAGCTGCTCGTTCGTCGAGGTCAAAGAAAGTCGCGCCCGTTTTTACGGCCGAGTCGGAATGTTGGCTGTAACCGCTCTCGTCCTTGCCGGATTAATTACGCTGGGCCTCGACCAGTTCATTCGTACCCCGCAGGAACTGGCGCTCATGGACGAAAATGAAGCTCTGATGCGTCAGTTATCCGATGTCAGCGAGCGCATCGACGATGTTTCGGGGAAACTACAACAACTCAGTTCGGTCGATCAGAATTTGTACCGAACGATTCTTGAAGCAGAGCCAATTTCGGGAGATGTCATGCAGGTGGGCGTAGGTGGCACCGATCCGTTCCCTGAATTTCAGGGGTTCTCTTCCTCGACCCGCGGTTTACTCGAATCGACCTCGACACAGATCGAAGAGCTGGAACGCAAGATTACGCTACAGGGAGATTCTTACCGGGAGTTGACCGTACTCGCTTCCGAGCACGAAACTGCTCTTGAGGAGATGCCGGCACTCATTCCCGCCGACGGACCCATTGTGTCCGGATATGGAATGCGTTTTCATCCGGTCCTTAAAGTCAGTCGAATGCATTATGGACTCGACATTCACGTTCCACGCGGTACTGAGGTGGAATCGGCGGGTGATGGTGTGATCCTGCAGGTTGGAGTGGGTTCAGGATTTGGTAACTTTATCAAGGTACAGCATCCCACGGCCGGTTACGTAACCATCTATGCGCATCTGAAGAAGGCTGCCAAAGGAATTCGCAGAGGAGTCCACGTGAAAAGGGGTGACCTCATCGCCTACAGTGGAAATACAGGTCTTACGTCGGCCCCTCACTTGCATTACGAAGTCCACGACCGCTCGGGGCGTGCGCTTAACCCGATTTATTTCCTGGCCCCAAGTATGACTCCGACTGCGTATCACAAACTGCTGGAAGAGACCGATCGGACAACCAGTTCACTGGACTAGAACGCCGCGACCACCCGGTGAGCAAAGTTTCCGCGTTCTTATTCGTTCGATTCCAGATTGAATTCGAGTTTTCTTACGCTTTCTACGGGGCTTCACACAATTGGGCTCCGGTCGCTTGATTTTATCGGCATAAGACCCTATCGTCCCTGCCAATACGTCAACCGCGAACTGTTTCCACCGATCAATGTACTGGACTCTGGATCTTGCTTCCCATCTCGAGGATGCACCCTGGCCCGCGACCCGAGAAGAGTTGCTGGATTACGCTGAGCGTACCGGAGCTCCCGTTGAGGTTATGGACAATCTCAAGGAGACAGAAGACGACGGAGAACCCTACGAAAGTATAGAGGAGTTATGGCCGGACTACCCTACGGCCGACGACGATTTCTACTTCGAGGAAGAGTAGCCCGTTTCGCTGGCGGACTCACCGGGTATGATATATTCGGTGGTCATCTGATCCTGTCTCTCAATTCCTTCTACAGTTCGGTGATCCGTTGCCGAAGATGTGCTTCTGTGTCCATCCGGATGTGCTTCGTCGCCCTATCCGTTGTAGTCCTGACGACAGACCCGGTGACTGCCCAGGATTCCCGTCCGAACGACGCAACGGAAAACGAGAGTCAGCTTCTGGTCGCCAGTGTTTCCTACGACGGAAATCCTTTCTTCGATGCCGAACAACTCGATCTGCACGTCCGGACGAAAGCTAATCGGCGGCTCCTCGGCATCCCCGGGTTTACGTGGTGGTTATGGTTATACCAATTTGGAGACAAGACCCTGGGAGGTCGACTTGGAAAGGCATTTCGGGCCTCCGGCGAACCTCCGGCCTATCTCGATTCAACTATTGTCGCAACGGATGCCGAACGACTGAGACTCTTTTACGCCGATGAAGGCTTTCGATTGGCCACGGTAAATTATGACGTCTCGACCATTGAGAATACAGACCGGGTTCGCGTGTCGTTCCGGATCGAGTCTGGTCCACCAACGTGGATACGGACGTTGCGCTACAATGGCCTTGACAATCTTTCGACAGAACAACAGCTCGACGTTGTTCGAGAGTCGCTCCTCAAACCGGAATCTCTGGACGAAAACGATCCACTGGTCTACCATCCCAGGCAACAGCGCTATTCCGTCCCGACCCTGGTCGAGGAAGGTCGTCGACTCATGGGGATGCTGCGAAATCAGGGATACGCATCGGTCAACAGAGAATCCATCCATGCAGTTATCTACGATCAAACGCCGGATTCATTTGATGTTACGATCGATGTAAAGCTGGGACCCAGGTATCGATTCGGCGATCTACGTTTCGATGTGTCGGGTCCGGGCGCAGATTCGGCAAGAAAGAATTTCCGCATGGATCTTGAATCGTTTGAAGAGAACATTGCCGGCGGTACGATGGAGGCTGATTTCGTGGGCGTCAAGAAACTCGACTTCGACCTGATAACGAAAGCCCTTCAGTTCCATCCAGGAGACTGGTATGATCGAAGTAAACTACTCGCGACCAAGCGACGCCTCGACGCAACGGGAGTATTCGCGTTTTCAGAGATTCTCAGTGGTGCCGCGGATACGACACGAGGGGCGTTCTCAGGTCCTACGCGACTCAATCATCAGTTTTCGCTTCGTACTCGTCCCCGCCATCAGGTGCGGTTTCAGACTTTTATGCTCCAGAGAACAGGGGCGCTGGCAGATTCGGATAATGAACTCGGTACCGGTCTGAGTGTGACATACAATAACTTGAATCTGTTCGGGGGAGGAGAATCGTTTCAGTTCAAGAGTACGGGAAGTATCGCAGCAGATGTCGGAGGAAAAGGAGGGTTTACATCTACCCAGTTCGAAGTAGCCAGCAGTCTGGCGTATCCATACCTGGTCTTTCCGTTCGGAAAATTCGATCGAAAACTCAATCTGTATGACGCCCGGACACGCGTCTCCTTATCGCTCCTCGTTGCCAGAAGAGATGCCCTCCGCCTTGTGCTGCGCGGCCGTGGATCGGCCAGGGTTCGATATGAACTTCGTCACACGCAGAACTTCTCTTCCCTGATAGACGTGGTCGATATCACGGTCAGTAACCCTGACACACTGGACGGCTTCCAACGCATTTTTTTGAATGACATCCTTAATTCCGTATCGGATCCGATCCAGAGGGCCCAAATAATAGAGGATTATACCGTTCCCCAGTTCAATAACGCCCTCCGATATACCTTTCGAGCGGCTCGTCTCGATCCATTCAGGAGGGAAAACGGCTACAGCCATGAGGCCTCGATCGAATGGGGGGGCAACCTCGGATATCTCCTGGATCGATTCGTCTACACGCCGGGAAAAGTCGAAGGTAGCCTGCCGGGATTGCCTTTTTTTCGTGGGCGTGCGTCGGGTAACCGGATGATTTATCGACAGTATATCCGATTGTCGGCTGACTTGAGACGATTCATTCGCCTGACCAGTAGGTCTGTCTTCGCCTGGAAGCTCATTCTGGGTTTTGCCCAACCACTGGGACAGGCTCGCGTCATTCCATTCGACCGACGCTTTTACAGCGGAGGAGCATCGAGTGTCCGGGCCTGGCGTTTACGGGAACTTGGACCGGGCGGGGCCTCATTTGCCAACGCTACAGATTCCGTGCGTACCGGATCTACCAACCTGCTCGGCGGAGACATCAAACTGGAGGGAAGCCTCGAGTGGCGTCAGACATTTATTAGAAATTTGTTCGCTGCACGCTGGATTTTCGCTCTGTTTGCAGACGCGGGAAACGTCTGGTTTGGTCCCAGAAATCCGGGTACGAAGTCGGGGAGATTCAGACTCCAGGGATTCCTCAGCGAACTCGGTGTCGGAAGCGGGTTTGGAGTTCGCCTCGCATGGGACTATCTGATCATCCGGTTTGATTTCGCGTATAAAGTGCATGATCCGCTACGGAGAGGAGAAATTTTTCCCGATGGCTTCCGAAAGCCTGTCGTCCAGTTCGGTATCGGACACACGTTCTGACCTCATTCACCCCATTAGTGGCCTGTTTTGAAAAAAGGATCTGAACTGACCCTCGAAGTCGAAAAATTTGCTGACCGGGGCAAGTCCATCGCACGCGTAGATGGGTACGTCATCTTCATCAATGGCGGCGTTCCGGGTGACCAATTACGGGTCCGCGTGACCAAGCGGAAAAAGAAGTTTGCCGAGGCGGTCCCGATCGAGATCATCGAGGCGTCACCGAGGCGAATAGAGGCCGTCTGTGATTATTTCGGGGTCTGTGGAGGCTGTAAGTGGCAACACGTTGCGTACGAGGCGCAGCTTGAAGCCAAGCGTCAGTCTGTTCAGGAGGCGTTCACACACCACGGAGGGATCGACAATATAGTCGTCGAACCCACGATAGCGGCCGACCCCGTTTTTCGGTACCGAAACAAGATGGAGTTTTCGTTCAGTGCCGAACGCTGGCTGACCTCGGATGAGATCGCTTCCGGCAAGACATTCGACACGTCGTTCGCTCTCGGACTCCACGTCCCCGGTAATTTCAACAAGGTGCTGGATCTGGAATCGTGTCATCTCCACTCCGAGCTCGGTGTTCGGATCGTCAATGCGGTCCGGCGTTTTGCCCTCGAGAAAGAATGGCGTCCTTGGCACATCCGCAGACATACCGGATACCTGAGACATCTGGTATTGCGGCAGGCTGCCAGGACGGATGACTTCATGGTCAATGTCGTGACGAGCGGATTTGTGGAAGACCGCATGTCGGCACTCTCCGAGATGTTTCAGCAACAGTTTCCGGAGATTACCACATTGGTCAACACCATCAACAGCGGTGTCGCACAGACCGCTTTCGGAGAAGAGGTGCATACGATTTACGGATCGGGTGTTATTCGGGACATGATCGGCCCGCATACATTTGAGATTGCCTCGAATGCGTTCTTCCAGACCAATACGCATCAGGCGCAGAAACTATACGATGTAGTCGCTGAATTCGCCGAGTTCAAGAACACAGATTTCGTGTATGACCTGTATTCCGGAGCGGGTACGATCTCCATTTACGTCGCGGATCAGGTCGAAAAAGTGCTCGGGGTTGAATTGATCGAAGAAGCCGTTCAAAACGCCCGTGCCAACGCGCTATCCAATGGCGTCAAAAATGTAGCGTTTGAGACGGGAGATATGATGCGACTCTTCAAAGAAGATTTTATTGCTGCCCACGGCCGCCCGGACGTGCTGATTGTGGACCCCCCGAGAGCGGGGATGCACCCGAAAGTGGTAGAGCAGATTCGTAGACTCCGCCCCGAACGATTCGTTTATGTCAGCTGTAACCCGCTGACGCAAGCCCGGGATCTGAGCATGCTCGCCGACACATATGACGTGGATACGGTACGCCCTGTGGACCTTTTCCCCCATACCTATCATATCGAGAGCGTTGCCAAATTGCATCTTAAAGAGATTTCCTGATCGCTTCAAATGCAGGACTTTGGCAACTATACCGCATTTGTAACTGGAGGGACCGGATTCGTCGGGAGTCATCTCGTAGAGCTTCTCCTTTCGTCGGGTTTCCGCGAGGTACGCTGTCTCGTGCGTTCGTCATCCATATATCTGGATGATCTGCCCGTTGTGCGCATACCTGGCTCCCTCGAGAACGTTGACTCGCTCAGAAAAGGGGTTCGAGGAGCCGATTATGTCTTTCACGTTGCTGCCCTTACACGGTCGAAAATCTGGGATGATTTTGTACGGGCCAATATCGACGCGACGTCCGCACTTCTGGATGTGGTCGAGCAGTCAGGGCCCGGAGTAAAAAAAGTTGTTATTACCAGCAGCCTGGCGGCGGTCGGATCGTGCGATACTGCCTCTGCCGATGAGACGGCACCACTCCGCCCCGTGAGTATGTACGGACGAAGCAAGGCGGAAATGGAACGCGAACTCCGGAATCGGAAAAGTCCGCCACCTTTCGTTATCGTGCGTCCACCCGCCGTTTACGGCCCGCGCGAGAAAGACATTTACACATTTTTCAGGGCGGTCCGGAGCGGGATCTGTCCGATCGTCGGAGATTCGAAAAAGACGGCGTTGAGCCTGGTTCACGTATCGGACCTGGTGACGGGAATGCTGCAGGCTGCGGTTTCTCCGAAATCCGACGGAGGAACGTTTTTTCTGGGAAGTCCACTCGATTACAGTTGGGCAGAAATTCGCGATGCCACCGCGACGGCGCTCGGAAGAAGGACGCTGACGATCCCTCTCCCTCGCGCAGTAGTCCCATATATCGGGATCGCATCTGAATTCTTCGGTCATCTCCTGGGGACATATCCTCCACTCAATCGTGAGAAGGCCCGTGAGATTGTGGAGGCGTGTACCATGTGCGACAGCAGTCTTGCCCGAGCCACGTTCGGATATTCCCCCTCAGTCGACCTGTGGGAAGGAATTCGTACGACTATCGAATGGTATAGACAAAACGACCTGCTCTAGGACGTGACGCTGCGGAGCCCGTACCATACCGAAAATCGTACGTCGGGCATGTGGGAATACCGTCCATAAGCACGGATGGTTACCACTCCGGTAATCGCTCTCAGATAATCATCCGGGGAATCCTAACGGAGACGTAATCGTTATCTGACTCCCTTTCTTGGACACCATTCATCCGCGTAGCGGGACCCACCACTGTGAGTACACTTGGATTCAACACCGGATACGTCGAAGATCTGTATCGACAATTTCTTGATAATCCCGCCAGTGTCGGCGAAAGTTGGCAGGAGTTTTTCGCTGACTACCGGCCTGGAGAATCATTTGTAGCCGTATCCCCCGAGGCACGTCCCGAGACCGCACCCCCCGCCGAGCCACAGCCTGCATCCGATCGGCCAACCGACGAACAACCTGTAGTCGTGGACCGAACAGAGCGTCGGCCTGCCGGCATCGCCCGGTCACAGAAAGAAACGGCGCCACCGCCCACCCATCCCGATACAGAGGAAAAGCCGATTCGTGGACCCGCAGCGAAGATTGCGGAGAATATGACCGCGAGCCTCGGAGTACCGACGGCCACATCTGTACGACAGATACCGGTCAAGTTGATGGCCGAGAATCGGCGGTTGATAAACGATCATCAGCAGCACGTTGGAGGTCATAAAGTCTCCTTTACGCATATCATTGCGTATGCCATCGTTCAGGGGCTGAAACGACATCCGAATATGAACACAACGTTTCGGAGTGCTGATGGAAACGGCATCCATGTTATTCCTTCATCGGTCAATCTGGGCCTCGCCATCGACATCGAAAAACGGGGCAAACGAACCCTCGTTGTGCCCGCTATCAAGAAGGCAGACACGATGACTTTCGCCCAGCTACTGGGCGCATACAACAATATCGTCCGGCGATCCCGTGAAAACCGGTTGGAAATAGCAGATTTCCAGGGTACGACGGCGACCATCACGAATCCCGGAATGATCGGAACGGGACTGAGCGTACCGAGACTCATGCCCGGACAGGGCGTTATCGTCGGGATTGGATCGATCGGCTACCCACCCCAGTATTTTTCGGTCCCGGACAAGCGGATGAACCGGTCGGGGATTTCTCAGGTTATGTCAATCACATCGACCTATGACCACCGGGTTATTCAGGGCGCCGAAAGTGGAGCCTTTCTGGCCTATGTTGAACAGCTTCTGCGCGGCGAGCACGAATTCTACGAAACGGTCTTCTCGTCTCTGACTATTCCGTACCAGCCCTTTGTTCTTGCATCGGATTCGACACCCAGTCTGGGCATTTCGGATCGATCATCCGAGCTCGATGTCATTCATAAACAAGCGAGCGTCTTACAACTGATCCGCGCTTTTCGAGTCCGGGGACATCTTCAGGCGGACGTAAATCCCCTCGGATATGAATGGCAATATCACCCGGAGTTGGATCCTGCAACATATGGGATGACCATCTGGGATTTAGACCGCGAGTTTGTTACGGGAGGACTCGGAGGCCGTGACATGCTCTCGTTCCGGGAGATTCTGAACACGCTTCGAACGACGTACACACGAGAGGTCGGAATCGAATTCATGCACATATCGGACCCCGGGGAGAAGTCGTGGCTGGAAGGACGCATGGAATGTCTGGAGGCGCAGCGAACCATCACGGAAGAAGAGGAAATTCGAATGCTCCAGATGCTGAATTCGGCCGAAGCATTCGAAACGTTTCTACACACCAAGTATATAGGGCACAAGCGATTCTCTCTCGAAGGATCCGAGACGATCGTCCCGGTACTGGATCGAATTCTGTCCGATGCTGCCGAGTCCCGTGTTAGCGAAGTAGTCATCGGCATGGCCCATCGCGGACGACTGAACGTACTTGCAAACATCCTGGGGAAACCATACCAGGTGATTTTCTCTGAATTCGAGGGCAGCCTGGACCCGAACACCACACAGGGATCAGGAGATGTCAAGTATCACCTGGGAGCAACAGGGGTACATGAGGCGCCGGGGGGACAATCCATATCAGTCGTGCTCGCCTCCAATCCGAGTCACCTCGAGGCAGTCAATCCCGTGGTCGAGGGCATGGTTCGGGCAAAGCAGGAATGCCTGGAAGACGAGGCCTCTGAAATCCCGGGGAACGAGAGTCAGGATAGCATCATACCCATTCTGATCCACGGTGACGCTGCATTCGCAGGACAGGGAGTCGTTGCAGAAACCCTTCAGCTGAGCCAGCTCAACGGGTATTCCACCGGAGGAACCATTCATCTCATCATTAACAACCAGATCGGTTTCACGGCCGGACCCGATGAGTCACGGAGTTCGAACTACGCGACGGACAGTGCCCGGATGATTCAGGCACCCATTTTCCACGTCAATGGCGACGACCCGGAAGCCTGTGTCCGTGTGGCCCGGATGGCCCTCGATTATCGCCAGGAATTCAATAAGGATGTCGTGATCGACATGCTCTGTTATCGGGTTCGAGGTCATAATGAAGGGGACGAACCGAAATACACACAGCCCCTCCTGTACAAAAAAATTGAAACCAAGCGGTCGGTTCGAAAACTCTATACCGAGCGACTCCTGAGGCGGGGAGATATGACACCGTCGTCCGCCGAGGAGATGCTGGACGACTTTCGTTCGCAACTCCAGAACGCGTTTGAGAAAACCAAAGAGTTGCACGATCGCGAAGCACCCAGGGAAGTCATATTGACGCGACACAGAGACACGGACCCTCAAATTGAGGACGTTCCTACTGCAGCCCCTGAGGATGCCATCCTGTCGACAGTTCGTGCACTCACGCGGTTTCCGGACGGGTTCAGCGTCCACAAGAAGCTTCGCCGACAGTTCGAGCGTCGCGAAAAAATCTATTTGGACGACCGGAAAATTGACTGGGGATTCGCGGAGGCCCTGGCGTTCGGAACGATTCTACTGGATGGAACCTGTATTCGATTGAGTGGACAGGATTCGCGTCGGGGAACGTTCAGTTCCAGACACGCAGTCGTCGTCGACCAGGAAACGAATGACATCTACATTCCGCTGAACCATATTTCGGACTCGCAGGTCAGATTGAAAATATTTGACAGCCTCCTGTCGGAATATGCAGCGTGTGGATTCGAGTACGGCTACTCCGTCTCCCGCCCGGAAGCACTGGTGTTGTGGGAAGCCCAGTTTGGTGATTTTGCGAATGGGGCTCAGATCATATTCGATCAGTTCCTCTCGGCGGCACAGGAAAAATGGGGACAATTCAGTAGTCTGGTTCTGCTTCTACCGCATGGATTTGAAGGACAGGGACCGGAACATTCGTCTGCTCGCCTGGAGCGATTCCTGCAGATGTGTGCGGAGGGCAACTTGACCGTATGTTCGTTCTCGACTCCGGCGAATTATTTTCACGCGCTGCGTCGACAGGCACGGCCTGAAGTCAAGACCCCGCTGGTGGTCATGGCACCGAAGAGCATGCTTCGGCACCCGAGGGTCCAGTCTCGTCCCGAAGATCTATTCGACGGTGGATTTCAGACGGCGATTACCACCGAAAAGCCGGGGTCGGAAACGCAGCGACACGTGTTCTGTGGAGGAAAAGTATACTTCGACCTGATTGAAGCCCTCGAAGCAGATTCTTCGCTCGACGGACGCATTGCTGTCACGCGTCTGGAGCAGATGTATCCATTCCCCCACGAAGCCGTCCTCGAGCAACTCGCCATGTTGAGACCTGAAACCAGTGTTATCTGGCTTCAGGAAGAACCGGAAAACATGGGAGCATGGACATTCGTTCGCGACCGATTCAATCGGTTGTTGAACAAGAAGAGTCTCAGGCCCATACACTATGTTGGCCGGCCCGCGTCGGCATCGCCTGCCACAGGAAGTGCACACGTCCATCACGCCGAGCAGGAGGCGATCATTCGGGAAGCACTATCACTTCCCGCTGCGTAACTTGGGGTGATCAAATTTCCTTTTTCAATTCATGGAAGCTGAGTGCTATGAGATACGCATGTCTTCCCCTCCTCACCGCAATGATCCTCTTTTCCGGGTGCAACACATCATCTCCGTCGGATGAAAACCCACTCCTGTCAGAATGGGACACCCCATTTGGTGTGCCACCATTCGACGAGATTCAGGGTGCAGATTATCTGCCTGCTTTCGAGACAGCCATCGCGGAGGAAGGTCGTGAGGTCCGGACGATCGCAGACAGTCAGGAACCGGCCACGTTCGAGAATACGATCGAAGCTCTTGAACGAAGCGGGAAAACACTCGGGAAGGTCGAGAACGTATTTTTTGCTGTTCACTCGGCTAATTCAACCGATTTGACGCGGGAAACGGCGTCGGCGATTGCCCCGAAACTGTCTGCCCACTACGACGACATCCACCTTGACAAGGCGTTATTCGAGCGCGTCAAGTCGGTGTACGATCGTCGAGACACCATCGACATCGACGCAGAAGGACAGCGTCTTCTGGAGGAAACGTATAAATCGTTCGTCCGTGGTGGCGCTATGCTGGATCCTGAGGAGAAAGAACGGATACGGGAGATCAACTCTGAACTCGCAGCATTGACGGAATCGTTCAGTCAGAATTTGCTTGCCGAGACCAATGCCTACACCGTTCACGTAACGGACCGGGCGAGTCTGGGTGATCTCCCTGGAGGATTGATAGAAGCGGCAGCGGAAGAAGCGAAAAATCAGGGTTATGATCAGGGGTGGCTCTTTACATTGTCTCGTCCGTCCATCAATCCATTCCTTCAGTATTCGCCCGACCGTGAGGCTCGTCGCAAGCTCTTCCTTGGGTATGCCATGCGGGCGAATAATGGCAACGACCACGACAACAACCAATTGCTCGCACGAATCGCCGTGCTCCGCAAAGAGCGCGCTTCGATTCTCGGCTATGCGTCGCACGCCGCCTTCATTCTCGAAGACAATATGGCCGAGACTCCCGATCGGGTCTACGATCTCCTCGATCAGGTGTGGAAACCTGCGCTGTCCGTGGCTATCAAGGAGCGGAACGAACTCCAGGACATGATGCATGCTGACGGTACATCGGGAAAACTGGCCGGCTGGGATTGGCGCTACTACACGGAAAAAATTCGAAAAGATCGGTTTGATTTTAACGAGGATGCGCTCGCCCCGTATCTCGAAGTCGGTGCCGTCAGGGATGGGGCCTTCATTCTGGCCAATCGATTATTCGGTCTGACCATTACGCCACTCGAAAATATGCCCAAATGGCATCCTGACCAGCAGGTTTTCGAGGTAAAAGACCGAGACGGTAGCCACCTCGGGGTGCTCTATATGGATTTCTTTACCCGTGCGAGCAAGAACGGGGGCGCCTGGATGAACGAAATCAGAGATCAGTCGACACTGGACGGGGTGGTGACTCCAATCGTCACGACTAATTTCAACTTTCCGCCACCGACGGCATCCTCTCCATCACTACTCTCGTTCGGAAACGCACAGACCCTCTTTCATGAGTTCGGTCACGCCGTTCATGGGCTCCTGTCCCACGTTCGATATGCATCACTCTCCGGCACGCACGTACCCAGAGATTACGTGGAATTCCCGTCGCAGGTCATGGAGAACTGGATGAGTGAGCCGGAAGTACTCCGATTATACGCTAAACACTACCAGACGGGGGAAGTAATCCCGGATGACCTGATCGAAAAAATCAAGGCCACGGACACGTTTAATCAAGGGTTTCTGACCGTTGAATACATGGCCGCGGCGTATCTGGATCTTGCCTGGCACACCGTGCCGCCGGCAGATGACGTCGATCCGCGTACGTTCGAAAAATCCACCATGGACACGATCGGACTACCGAAAGAAATCATCCCCCGATATCGAAACACCTACTTCTCCCACATTTTTTCCAGTGATCCGGGCTACTCATCAGGATACTATAGCTACCTGTGGTCTGAAGTACTCGATGCCGATGCATTTGAAGCCTTCAAGGAGACCAGTATTTTCGATGCGGATACCGCCAGACGCTATCGCCACTTGCTGAGTATGGGCGGATCGCGTCCTGGTATGGACCTGTACGAACAGTTCAGGGGACGGCCACCGGAAATCGGGCCGCTACTTAAACGAAGGGGGCTGAACTGAGAAAACGGACCGGTCTGAAAAGAATCCGGGAATAGAAGCGACGCAGAGGACGAGGAAGCCTTCTGAGCGACTTAGTAGCGACGTCTGCGAGAATTGCGAAGTGCTTTCTCTTTGGCGAGACGTTTTTCCTCGGATGGCTTCGTGAAGGCCATGTTGCCTCTGTAAATGCGCAACACGCGACTACGATTGACAGCTCTCTTGAACCGACGCAGTGCGCGATCAATGGATTCGTTGTCTCTAACTTTGATACCTACCGGCACAGCAGATTCTCCAGTATCTTGGAAGTGATTTTTATCGAGCCCCGCAATATACGCTTCCATTGGAGGCATTTCAAACCGTTACCCCCCTCACCGCGTATCAGTTCACGAAATCCTGAAATACCAGAGAATTGAAGAAAATCCGGAAAATCGTTCTTGCCACCCGAAACAGGGGAAAAATAAAGGAAATGGAGCGCCTCCTCGCGGGTCACCCTATCCATGTCCATTCTCTCGCCGATTTTCCTGATGCTCCCGATGTCGAGGAAACCGAGGACACCCTCGAAGGAAACGCGATGCTTAAAGCGACAGCTATCTTCGAGCACACCGGTCTGCCATCACTGGCCGACGATACGGGCCTGGAAGTTGACGTGTTGGACGGAAGGCCAGGGGTCTTTTCAGCCCGATTCGCGGGTGAACAAGCCAGCGACGCCGACAATCGGGCCCTCCTGCTGAATCTGCTTGCAGGAGAAGAAAACAGGACAGCGCGATTCAAAACCGTAGTCGCGATTCACGATACCGACGGCATCACGTATTTCGAAGGCGTCTGTGAGGGTCACATCACCCGTCAGGAACGTGGAATGGGAGGGTTTGGATATGACCCTATTTTCGTTCCCGAGGATTCGGACTGCACGTTTGCAGAACTGGATGCCAAGGAAAAAAACAGAATCAGCCACCGGGGAAGAGCAATGGCTGCGTACGTATCTTCGCTGGACGGAGCGCTCACCCATGTCAGAGGCGAAGCGGCTCGCAACCCTGAAAGAGTAACCGACCAGGTTGACGACCCATGATTGCCCTCGTTCAACGTGTTTCAGAAGCCAGCGTGACCGTCGAAGGTAGCCTCACCGGCTCCATCGGTACCGGGATGCTCATTCTTCTGGGGGTTCATCGTGACGATACCGAGAAGGAACTGGAGTGGGTTGCCCGAAAGTGTCTTAATCTCCGCATATTCAATGACGACGAGGGAAAAATGAATCGGTCGATCAACGATATCGGAGGAGAGATCCTCATCGTATCGCAATTCACCTTGTATGGCAATACGAGGAAAGGAAACCGACCTTCATTCATCGACTCCGCTGGCGAAAAGACGGCCCGGCCGCTTTACGAGGCGTTCATAAACAGGTTGGAGCAACGGGCACCGGGGTCCATTCAAACGGGAGAATTCGGTGCCATGATGAACGTGCATCTTGTCAACGACGGTCCGGTTACTCTGTGGGTTGAAAAACAACCGATATGAATACCCGTCTCCATCCCTAACTCAAGCGTTGAGCCATGAAAAACCGACTCTCATTTGTTGTCCTGACGTTTACCGTCTGCCTGGCTGGCTGCCGGAAACCAACAGTCGATCCAGCTTCATTCGTGCTCGTTGACGCTACGATCTACACCGAAGTGGAATCGAGTCCGGTGGTGGAGGCCATGGCGGTCGTCGAAGGCAAAGTAGCCATGATCGGAGACCGCGAAGCGGTAACGAGCGCCTTTCCGGATCTTCCGAAACATTCGGGCAATGGACGCGCTGTTGTCCCGGGCTTGATTGATGCGCACGGTCATCTAATGGGTCTCGGAATCGAACAGCTTCAGGTGAACCTGAGAGGTGCCACCTCCATCAAAGAGGTCGTAACCAGAGTCCAGACCTTCGCCGAGTCCGCTCCGGACAGTGTCTGGATCAGTGGACGGGGATGGAATCAGGCACTCTGGGCAGATCGCGCATTCCCGACCCACGAGGATCTGGACGCTGCGTTTCCAAACCGTCCGGTCTGGCTGCGCCGGATTGACGGCCACGCTGCCTGGGCGAATACCGCTGCCATGAAAACAGTAGGTCTCGACTCCCTTCGTGCGTTAACCGATCCGGTGGGAGGTCGCATCGTTCGAGACGAGAGCGGAGAACCCACAGGAGTCTTCGTAGACGCAGCCATGCGATATGTCGGTAATCAACAGCCGGAACTGACCGACGAACAGCTCGATCTGGCACTCGAGCTGGCAACGAAAGAGACGGCCCGTCTTGGACTGACGGGCGTCCACGATGCGGGAGCCGGTCACGACACGATTGAGCGCTACAAGAGAGCCATCGACGCCGGGACCATGAATCTCCGGGTGTATGCCATGGTCGGAGGGCGTGGAGACACCTTCGACGAGTACTGCAACAGGCCACTACTCGACTATGGAGATATGCTCACGGTACGGTCTGTCAAGATGTATGTCGATGGGGCGCTCGGTAGCCGGGGAGCGGCGATGATTGACGAATATTCGGATGATCACGGGAATTACGGTTTGCTTCGGGTCGATCCGGAAACCTATACCGAAGATGTACGGGCAGCCCTGGATTGTGGGTACCAGGTCAATTCACATGCAATTGGAGACCGGGGAAACCGAGTCGTTCTCGATGCATACGAGGCGGCCGGAATTACGAAAGAAGGGCGCCACCGCGACGAACACTCGCAGGTAGTGACCCTCGAAGACATCCCCCGATTTGCCGCTCTCGGAATCGTCGCATCCATGCAGCCCACACATGCTACGAGTGATAAAAATATGGCTGAAGATCGGATCGGGCCGTATCGGATCAAGGGAGCATACGCCTGGAGGAAATATCTCGACCAAGACACGCCACTCGCATTTGGATCGGACTTCCCCGTCGAGAAAGCAGATCCTCTTGAGGGCTTCTTTGCCTCCGTTACCCGCCAGGACCGATCGCTTCAACCCGAGGGAGGATGGTATCCGGAAGAACGCCTTACCAGAGAAGAAACACTATCCGCTTTCACTCGAACCGCAGCGTGGGCTGCGTTTGAGGAAGACCGTTACGGTTCTTTGAAAGTGGGTAATTTTGCAGATTTTGTGATTCTGTCGAAGGATATTATGCGTATTCCCACTCCTCAGGTTCTGGAGACGGAAGTACTGGCAACCTACCTCGGTGGGTTGCGTATCTTCGGCGACTTGTAATACTGTTGGACGCTAACATCGCCGGACAGTAACACTGCGAGGCGGTTTTTCAGGAAAAGTATCTGCATCCCGAATCTGTGTGAATACATCGACCGACATACTGACTGATTCCTTCGGTAGGAATCATACGTACCTTCGTATCGCGCTCACCGAGCGGTGTAATCTCAGATGCACGTACTGCATGCCTGCATCTGGCATAGAACTCCGCCCGAAGAGTGAAATGCTTACGTACGAGGAAATCGTCCGGCTGGCGACAGTCTTTTCCGCAGCCGGAGTAACCAAGATTCGCCTGACGGGTGGGGAACCCCTCATTCGAAAAGACATCATCTCCCTGGTCGAAAAGTTACGGGACCTTCCCGGGGTCGAGACGCTCGCGATTACTACCAATGCTCTCCTGCTGAGCGAAAAAATCGCCGATCTCAGAAGAGCCGGGATCGATCTCATCAACATCAGCCTGGACACGCTTCGACCCGAACGATTTCAGGTTATCAGTCGACGAGATAAATTTCCCCTCGTTAGACAGGCCATTCGTGATGCAGTCGATGCAGGATATGATCCGGTAAAAGTAAACTGTGTCGTTCTCAGGGGTTTCAACGAGGACGAATTGGTGGATTTTGTACGTCTCACTGAAAAAGACCCGATCGAGGTTCGGTTCATTGAGTATATGCCCTTCGGCGGTAATGACTGGTCGGACAAGGATTTCATCCCGTATCGGGAAATGATATCGATTATTGAAAAAGAGCTGCCGGAACTGGAGCGGCTGGACGATGCCGCCCATGAAACGTCCAAGACCTACCAGGTGCCCGGGTTCTGTGGCAGAGTCGGTTTCATTACCTCGATGAGTGACGACTTCTGTAGTTCCTGCAACCGAATCCGTCTTACCGCGGACGGCAACCTGAAAGTGTGTCTCTTCGGCTCAGCCGAAGTAAGCCTTCGCGACGCCATTCGTGCGGGAGCCACGGACCAGGAACTCGCCGGTTTAATCTCAACCGCCATCGGACGCAAAAAGGCCGCTCATGACGGGATGTATGAAATTGCAAAATCGGATAACCGTCCCATGATCCTGATCGGTGGATGACATGACAACCAGCCGATGCCGAACCCTCTTTGAACCCAGCCGTTCAATGCTCATATTCCCTGTTCACCTGTTTCGAACGCCAGACTCGCATGCCCACATTTACCCATGTTAATCCGGAAGGTGGTGTCCAGATGGTCGACATCTCCGACAAAACCGGAACGGTCAGGACAGCCGTCGCGGAAGGGCTGATTCTGCTCGGAACGGAAGCCTTTAAACAGGTAGCCGAGAACACAGTCAGAAAAGGAGATGTGCTGGGTATCGCCCAGATCGCGGGAATTATGGGTGCGAAAGAGACCTCCCGACTGATTCCTCTCTGTCATCAACTGCAACTCACGGGCGTTGACGTGGAACTTACGCTCGACGAGAGTCGGAGCGCGGTAAACGTCCGCTCTTATGCCAAGAGTATGGGCCCGACCGGTGTTGAGATGGAGGCGCTGACGGCGGTATCGGTAGCGTGCCTGACGATCTACGACATGTGTAAATCGATATCGAAGCAGATGGAAATCACGTCTATTCATCTGGTCGCAAAGACCGGTGGACAGAGCGGGGACTTCCGGCGGTCAGAAGAAGATTAATTACGGAGTATAGCTATGGATATGTTGTTTACAGCGACCGGCGTCATGTTGATCGCCGTCATTCTGCTAGGAATGATGGTCTTTCTCTACTTTATCCCCATCGGACTTTGGGTGACCGCCTATTTCTCAGGAGTGCATTTGAAGCTGATTCGCGACCTGGTAGGGATGCGACTTCGGAAAGTACCCCCGATCGCAATCGTCAAACCACTGATCACAGCTCATAAAGCAGGAATTGTTCTGGATCCTCCTCAACTCGAGGCACACTTCCTTGCCGGCGGCCATGTCCAATCGGTGATCAATTCCCTGATTTCCGCCGACAAGGCAAACATCGACCTGACGTTTGAGCGCGCCACGGCCATCGATCTCGCCGGTCGGGACGTATTCGAGGCCGTTCAGGTCTCGGTCAATCCGAAAGTCATCGAGACACCCCCGGTGTCAGCAATCGCAAAAGATGGCATTCAGCTCCGGGCCATGGCGCGGGTGACAGTCCGGGCCAATATTGAGCGGCTCGTCGGTGGTGCGGGTGAGGAAACGATTATCGCGCGCGTGGGCGAGGGGATCGTATCCACCATCGGATCTTCTCAGACGCATAAACTGGTCCTGGAGAACCCGGACAGTATATCGAAAGTCGTCCTGGGAAAAGGCCTCGATGCCGGAACCGCGTTTGAGATACTCTCCATTGATATTGCCGACGTCGATGTCGGTGAGAATATCGGTGCCAAGCTCCAGACCGATCAGGCCGAGGCCGATCTTAAAATCGCTCAGGCAAAAGCCGAGGAACGCCGCGCAGCTGCGGTAGCGCACGAACAGGAAATGCGAGCATCAGTCGTTGAGCAACGAGCCCGGGTTGTCGCTGCTGAGGCCGAAATTCCCCTGGCTATGGCCGATGCTTTTCGGGAAGGCAATCTGGGAGTTATGGATTATTACAACCTGCGTAATATCGAGTCAGACACCAAGATGCGCGACTCCATCAGCAAGTCGGGAGACGGTCCTGATCCGTCCGGCGCAAAGTGAGGTCAGATCGTAGGGAATCGGGCGTAGAGACTGCCGAAATGAATCCTTTTTCCATCGCCGTATTTGCGGCGGCAGGTACCCACGTCCTGTTTCAGGATCTGCTTGCGGGCGTCCTCGAGTTAATTCCAGATGTCGATCCATCACGAGTGGCTGAAGAAACCCTCTCGCTCCTGGCCGTTGTCGGCGCGCGGGCAGTCGAGGAGGGGTCGGCAGGCGTTCCGACCGCGCGCCTCATTGGAGACAGCGTGTTGGGTATGCCCTACGCATTCCGGGACTATACGCTCGGTAGCGAAATGTTGGCTGACGAGATGTCCGCACAGGGGGCGCCACGGAACAATGCACAGGGGGCGCCACCCGCTGGCGAAGAAACCGATCCCGTTCCGAACTCGGATATTCACACACAGTCGGTGCAGATCGGGGAACGTCTGGCTAAAATACAAGATTTCTACGAAGAACAATTTCCCGTCGGTACGTCCATCCGACTCCCCATCCTGCAGGACAAGCTCGTATTGTGGATGGGTAGAATCAGTCCGCCGGGACTGGATTCAACTCCCGCCGAACGCGTAACCGCCTCGCGAGCGCCGATCCTGCTCGCCCACCACGCACGACTGATCACCGCGTACGTTCGTCATGCCGTCAGCTTGAACGATCCTGACTCTCATCTTCCGAAGGAGTAGAATCGGATCGCGTGATCCGGACCAACTCGACCCGGTTGGCAGATGCCTGGAGAATCGTAAATCGGAAGCCATCGACTTCGAATTCGTCCCTGAGCGCCGGAATCGTTCCCAGACGCTCGAGTAGATATCCTGCGATCGTCTCGTAGTCTCCCTCCGGTAACTCAAGACCGGTCTCTTCTCTGAGTTCATCAACCTCGATTCGACCCGAGGCAATCACCGTCCTGTCATCGACAATCCGGAGTACGTGGTCTTCGGTGTCAAATTCGTCCTGAATATCGCCGACAAGCTCTTCGAGCAGATCCTCTGATGTGACAAGTCCGGCCGTTCCTCCATATTCATCAATCACGATCGCGATCGATGTCTTACTGTCCAAAAATTCCTGTAGCAGGTCCTTCGATAATTTTGTCTCCGGAACGAATGCGGCCTTCCGCATCACCTCTTCGATTCGCTCGGGTTTATCGAATAGATCATAGGCGAAAACAATACCTACGATATTATCTATGTTTTCCCTGTAGATGGGAATTTTGGAGTGTCCCGAAGCCACAAATGCCTCTACAAGGTCCGCCACAGACGTACCCTCTTCCACGGCGACGATGTCCGTTCTGGGGAGCATCGACTCTTTAACCTTGATAGATCCGAGCGCGAACACGTTGGAGAGAAGGGTACTCTCCTCCTCGTCAATATCGAGTTCACCACTGGCCTTGCTCTCCTCGAGAAGCATCTCAAAATCTCGACGCATATACGTGTTATATGCATCCGCATCCGCTTTCACGCATTTCATGACAAAAAGCGCCGACCACCTGGCCACTTTCACCATCGGAAACAGGATGAAGTACGACAGTCGAAGTGGAAGAGCCAGAAGAAAGACGGCACGATTAGCGGTTTCCCGAAGAATCGATTTAGGAATGATCTCGCCCACGACCAGGACAATGGTAGACGCAATGATCGTTTGAGCCACCAGGACAAGTGCGCCCAGAGACGGTCCACTCAGCCCGAGCGTCGTCCCGAAGAAGGCATTCAGGGGAGCATTCATCAGCAACGCAAACAGCGTCGAGTAGACCACGAGAGCCAGGTTGTTACCGACAAGCGTCGTTGTCAGGAGCGTGGCAGGATCTGAGAGAAAACGCCGGGCGATACTACTCAGGAGTCCGCCGCGTCGGGCCAGCACCTCCACCCGGAGTCGATTGGCAGCGACATAGGCAATTTCAGATCCGGAAAAGAACGCACTCAACAGGAGGGACAATATGACGAGCGTGAGAATCATCCCGGAATGTCTGTATTCCTACCGGAACGGTATTCACATGCCGATACCTGCCGTGTGGGAGAGTGAATCATTACTTCCCTGTGAAGTCCGCCTGCCGCTTTTCCAGAAAAGCGGAGACACCCTCCTTGAAGTCGGCCGTCGCGCATGCCTGACCAAAGAGTGCGGCCTCATGTCTCAGACCCTGTCGGAGCGGAAGATCACTCGCACGTAGGGCTTCCAGGCAGAATGCGACGGCCACGGGAGCCTTGGAGGATATCGTTTTAATCATCTCGCGCGCAGCATCGAGAAGTCCTTCCTGTTCCACAACGCTGTTAACCAGACCGATGGCGTACGCCCGATCTGCAGTGATCATGGCTCCGGTTAAAATGAGTTCCGTCGCCACTCCCTTGCCTACCAGTCGAGGGAGACGCTGGGTCCCACCGTAGCCTGGAATAATTCCCAGATTTACCTCGGGCTGACCAAATCGGGCATTATCCGACGCGACCCGGATGTGGCAGGCAAGCGCCAGTTCACACCCACCACCCAGAGCAAAGCCGTTCACTGCAGCGATGACCGGTACCGGCATTTCCTCAATTCGATTGAACACAGCCTGTCCTCGGACCGCAAAACGCTGTGCGGCAAGGGGATCCAGATCAGAGAATTGTCTGATATCGGCACCGGCAACGAACGCCTTTTCCCCTTTCCCCGTAAGAATGATTCCCTTTACTCGCTCGTCGACCCGTGCCTGTCTGAAGCATTCGTCAAGATCGTTGATGATATCGGCATCGAGCGCGTTGAGACGGTCTTCCCGGTCGATGGTGATGACGGCCGTACCGTCTGCGTCAATTTCGTATTGAAGTGTTGAGAAGGACATAGTATTCAGTCAGTCTATCGCCTGTTGTAAGACCTGAGAGGAGCCCGTCTATTCCCTACTCCTTGACACGTGTCCCGGTAATGGGTGACTCCTCCTGGAGCGGATCCACAAAAGTATCCATTTCCGAGAGAAGATCTGCGGGCTTGGCGAAGACTTCTTCCATTTCTATCACGGACGCCTGCGTTTCTTCGACTTCACTCAGCAACGTGTCCAACTGGAATGTTATTTCCTCAGGATTTCTGAGGGTCAGCGACTGCTCCAAAATATACTTGGTCACATCTTCGACCGTCTCCAACTGGGCTTTGATGATCTCCAGATTCTCCTGTCCTTTCTTGGATCGTTCCAGACGCTGCTCAAGAATGTGGAGCCGCCGCGCCTTGACTGCTTTTACCCGTGGCGGATCATCCTCCATATCGATTCGAAGGCGCTCCATCGCACGTACTACCTCATTCTCTGTCGAGCTTCGCGATGTAAATTCATATCGCTCCAGCTGATACAGAAGATTCAGATACGAGTCCAACAAGCCGCCGATCTTCTTGATATGGCTGTCCAACATGCCCTGCGAAGCGTACGAGAGCTTGCGATAGTTCGCGCCGATGTCCTTCTGCAGCTTCCGCAACCGGGCGTATCGCCGTCGACTCTGCGCCGAGAGGCTGTGAAAAAGTTCTTTCTGAGACGGGGGTTTTGCGTGTTCCGCAGCCCGTCTAGACCGAATCGCCCGTCGAAATCGCTCCTGTCGGGGCATCGTACCCAGGTATATAAGCTCAATCGCGGCGCTGAACAGCAGTACGAGATCGAATGACCAGGAAACACCCATCATGCTGACCCCGAAGGCCGTCATCATCGCAACGATGAGGAACGACAGGTTCCACGGAAGAAGAAAAGCTTCTTTGGTATAATTGATTTCGAGCTGACTCATGGATCGGCGCTTGCCGTATGGGGTTGTGGAAACAACAGTACGTCAGAAGACGCAATCAGGGTTTCATCCTGCCTATTGTTTTTTCGGGTAATTCGTCATGATCCGGCTCTGAATCGTGAGCTTCTTCATCGAGCGCGTCTCCATCAGGGGACGTTTGGGCATCCGGAGTTTCATGCGCTCCCTTCATCTGTCGAACGAAGTCCTGCGCCCTGGATTTCGAAAGCGTCTCTTCGTCGGCCAATTCGGAGAGCTTCTCACTGGAGACGTCGGTGTTTTCGAGAGCGAATTCCAATCGGGCCTCGTTCAGGGCAGCTTCCGTAGAAATCATATCCATCGCGTCTGCATGACGGTCCAGCGTATTGCGCACGGAAGACGTCATGTCCGTCACGGCGCGGGAAACTGATTTTTGCCGTTCGAGCTGCCGGGCCGCCTGCTTGAGCTTCTTCAGCTTCCGCAGGTGGTCCTTTTCGGCCTCCTTGATTTTATTGAATTCCTCTCTCGTCATTCGCGTTAGATCCGTCAGGATAACCCTGTGGAGGGCCTGTAAGCGGTATTAGCTCTGCGTACGCTGCTTTCCGATGGTCTTTGAGCCCAGTTCTTCCTCGGTCTCCGGCACGTCGAGTTCGGGCTCCTCACGGGCACCGCTGGTATCTCCGACACCCATCTCAAGCTTGAATTGCTTGACAAGTTCGGACGCACGAATCTGCTGGGCATCCTCCTCTATTTTCATCGTCTCGGTATCGACGGAGTCGAGTGCCATTTCCATTCGTGCTTCGTTCCGGGCCGTTTCTTCGTTGATCCGGGAAATCATTTCGTCGTGCGTCTGGTCGATACCCGTAACCTCGAAACTCTCCAACGTATCGGCGACCTTGGCCTGCCACTTGGCTCGTTCGTGTGCACGCAGCGCATCCTTTGCCTCGGCGATCTTATGCTCTTTCTCGCGCATAAACGCTTTCTTGACCTGAATCGCCTTGTCGTAGGCAGCGGACGCATACTTCTGCTGCTCCTTCGTACTGACCAGGATCTCCTTGACCTGCTCCAATCGCATCGCATACCGCTCGGCGATATCGTCTCTGCCTGCTTGAATGCCCGCCTTGATCTTGGATGTCAGATCAGCGACCTCTTTTTCCTGTTTCTTTACCTCTTTGCGAAGCAGCATCACGTTGGCTTTCACCGTCGCAATGTTCTCGTTCATTTTCGGGACCTGATCGTTGAGCTCCCGAATATTCTGCTCAAGAATGAGTTTTGGATCTTCGAGTGCTGAAATAGCCCCTCCAAAGATCGACTTCACAAATCGCGTGAATCGTGACCAGATCGACATAATGTAAACTTCGTTGAGTGAGACGGGTTGTTAATTCCCAGTGACAAATATAGTGATCTACGCGTCTATTCGAACACTTATTGCCGTCCGACAAAGGTCGGAGTCATCATTTTGTTGAATGTCATACGGAATTGATGTCAGACAGATTCAACCAGCTACCATTTCCAAACCTTTTCATCAGTCTCGATGGGACATGACTCAGTTCATCCCCGAATGAATAGGCCGCCTCAATCAGTCCTTCTGCACGGTTCACAGGCCGGTCATCAGACGCGTAGAAATTGACGAGTACATCGCCGGGTCGAACCGGATCTCCCACTTTCTTGAGGAGCCTGAACCCTGCATTCGGATCGATTTCATCTTCCTTACTCTTTCTACCCGCACCGATTTCGATGGACGCTCTACCCACGAGAAGGGCATCTATTCCAGAAATACGGGGACTGCATCCGGCGGGGGCTACGACCTGTCCGACGAGGTGTTCATCTGTCCGGACAGATGTTTTTTCGATGGATTTCGCGTCTCCTCCCTGCCGAGCTATCAACTCTCGCATTTTATCCATCGCACTTCCATCCTGAATGGATGTTTTCGACGTAAAGACTCCGTCGGCGACCGTTTCCGCCACTCCTCCCATCACCAGCATCTCTGCGGCCAGCATGTGGGTTACTTCCATCAGGTCCGGTACGTCGTCCCCTTGCAGGCAGCGAATGGCTTCGTCCATTTCTGGCCAATTTCCGACAGCGCATCCCAGAGGTGATTCCATCCCTGTCATCCACGCGACCGTTTTCTTTCCGAATCGCTCTCCAATTCGCACCAACGTCTCGGCCAACCTGCCTGCGTCTTCTTCGGTCTTCATGAACGCGCCGGAACCGCATTTGACATCCAGCACGAGGGCATCGATACCCTCGGCAAGTTTCTTACTCATGATCGACGCAGCAATGAACGGGATAAATTCGACCGTACCGGTCACATCTCGCAGCGCATAAATTTTCTTGTCGGCGGGTGCAATTTCGGCCGTCTGTCCGATCATCACCACACCGATGTCTTCCAACTGATCCCGGTACGAAGCGATATCGAGTTCGGTCGTGAATCCGGAAATCGATTCGAGCTTGTCGAGCGTTCCGCCTGTGTGTCCCAGTCCCCTGCCCGATATCATGGGTACGGGAACACCGCACGCCGCGACAATGGGCGCCAGAAGAAGGGAAACCTTGTCCCCGACACCGCCCGTCGAGTGCTTGTCGACTTTAATTCCGGGAATGTCCGATAGATCGAGCACATCGCCAGAGTAGAGCATACTTTCGGTAAGCGCAGTCGCCTCTTCGGTCGACATTCCGTTCAGAAAAGCGGCCATCAGGAAGGCGCTCATCTGGTAGTCGGGCACGTTGCCTTTCGTGTACTGGTCGATCAGATCCCGAATTTCTTCCGGACGCAGGGATCCGTGGTCACGTTTTCGAAGAATCAGATCGACTGCATTCATGGCAGGAATGGAGGTTTCGCATAGATCGGGCAGTTGCTCCCCGAACGCAATGTACAATACTATAGCCGGGTCCAACGAAAAAAGGGCGATCTGTGGTGACAGATCGCCCTTCAAACACCGAAAAAACGGGCGGGCTACTTCTTAGCCTCTTCCGCAGCATTTCCACCTTCTTCTGCGGGCGCCGGCTTATTATAGCGACGGCGGAATTTTTCGACACGACCCGCCGTATCGACATACTGACGACGGCCGGTATAGAACGGATGATTGGTAGAATCCACGTCAGACGTGTAGTTCTCACCTTTCATCGTCGAGCGAGTTTTGAACTTGCTTCCGTCTGCGAGCGTGACTTCAACGAAGTGGTAGTCAGGATGGATATCCGCTTTCATATCTAATACGCGCTTATTTACGCGTTAAGTCTAATTTTTTTCCAGAGCCAAGAAATATAACGCTATCTCCGGGCGCGCGCAATACAAGGGATCAACCTTGAACAGCAGTTCACAATGGGGTGCCCGCCCACGGGCCGTACTCGAGACCCGGGCTACGCGACCGTCCAGGTGTCCCCGGCATGTAGCAACTCCTCGATAGTGCCCTTCCCCGCTCTTTTTATGACGTCTTCAATCTGAGCCTGTACCTGCTCGGAGTACGTCATCCGCCGCTCCCGGTAAAATACACCGAACGGTTGCGGAAGGACATCGTCCCAGAATACGCGAGACACGATGCCCGCGAGTTCCTTACTTGTTTCATCGTATACGACGCAATCATCGGCCGAGAACGATCCGTTCTCAAGATCGATGCTCTGAAGATTGAACCCTTCGAGGCGAAGGCCTTTCTTTCCGTTTTCGTATACGAGTGGTTTCCCGTGCTCGATGAAAACAGCCCGTTCCGGTTTTGTGGCCTTTTCTGTAAATGAAAGAAAAGCGCCGTCATTGAAAATATTACAATTCTGATAGATCTCGACAAAACCCGTACCCTGATGCGCATGAGCCTGCCGGAGCATTTCTTTCATGTGTTTAGGATCCCGATCCATGGTCCGGGCCACGTACGAAGCTTCGGCACCAAGAACGAGTGCGGTTGGATTAAACGGATGATCGAGTGATCCGAAGGGCGAGCTTTTCGTCACTTTCCCGACCTCCGATGTCGGGCTGTATTGTCCTTTGGTCAGGCCGTAGATCTGATTATTGAACATCATGATCTGCAGGTTCACGTTTCGTCGCATCAGGTGGATAATGTGATTTCCACCAATGGACAGACTGTCGCCATCTCCCGTAATGACCCATATATCGAGATCCGGACGAGAGACCTTCAGGCCCGTGGCTATGGTCGGAGCGCGCCCGTGTATGGAGTGCATCCCGTAGGTATTCATGTAGTAGGGAAAACGACTTGAACACCCGATTCCGCTTATGAAGACCAGTTTTTCTCTCGGGATGCCGAGTTCGGGCATGAGTCGTTGAACGGTCGCGAGAACCGCATAGTCGCCGCACCCGGGACACCATCGAACATCCTGATCCGAGGAGAAGTCAGCGCGCGTGGGGGCTCCGTCACCGCTCGGCGACCCGGGCCTTCCGGTCGGAGGCATTTTTGCTCCCGGGGGTCTCTTGGATCCCGGTGGTAATTTCGGCCCTGCAGCCTTTGCACCCGGTGGTAATTTCGGCCCTGCAGCCTTTGCACCCGGTGGAAGTGTTGGTTTACGTTTTTCGTCAGCCATAGTAGATATGCCAGTGTTGCCCGGTCCTCCCGATAGCGAGAGAATCAGTCTATCATAGATTCGATTTGGTCCCGAATCTCGCGAGCCTTGAACGGTCGACCCTGAATAATATTCAGAGGTTCAAAGGGTAAGAGATACCGGTCTCTGAGGATGCGAACGAGTTGTCCGTCGTTCATCTCGGGAACCAGGAGGTGCTTGAACCGGCCACAGACGTCCTTCAGATCGATTGGAAGGGGATTGATGTACCTGAGATGAACGCTACCCACCTTGAGTCCGTCGGCGATCGATGACGACACCGCGGCTTCGATCGCACCACGGGTCGAGCCCCAACCGACGACGAGAACATCCCCCTCATTCTCTCCGAAAACATCGAGCGGTGGCAATTCTGCAGCAATCCGTTCGACTTTTTCGGCCCGGAGTCGGGTCATCAGTTCATGGTTGTCGGGATCGTACGAGACATTTCCAGTCTCGTTTTCTTTCTCCAGCCCACCGATTCGATGTTCGAGCCCGGCCGTCCCCGGAATCGCCCACGGACGGGCAAGGGTCTTGTCGTCGCGCCTGTATGGCAAAAACGGGGCATCACCTGCCTTGTCCTCCGGTGCGAATTGCACATTGAACGGCACGAGGTCTGCGATATCTGGAATAAGCCAGGGCTCCGAACCATTCGCCAGGTACCCGTCCGCCAGGAGAATAACCGGTGTCATGTGCTTTACTGCCAATCGACACGCCTCGTACGCCGTCTCGAAACAGTCACCCGGAGTACTCGCGGCAAGCACAGGCAATGGCGAATCTCCATTTCGACCGTACATGGCCTGTAATAAATCACTCTGTTCGGTTTTGGTCGGGAGGCCGGTAGACGGACCACCTCGCATCACGTTTATGATCACGAGGGGAAGCTCGGTAATGATAGCGAGTCCTGCTGCTTCCGTCTTCAGAGCAAGACCCGGACCGGACGTACCGGTAATACCCAGTGCCCCACCGAAACTGGCACCGATGGCGGATCCGATGGCGGCAATCTCGTCTTCGGCCTGAACCGTCACCACGTTATAATTCTTGTAGCGACTGAGTTGGTGCAGTATATCAGAGGCCGGTGTGATCGGATACGAACCATAAAAAATCTTCAGGCCACTCTGCTCTCCGGCGGCCAGCAGTCCCATAGCGAGCGCCTGAATGCCCTGGATCGCCCGATATTTTCCCGGAGGAAGTTTTGCGGGGTCGACTTCGTATCGAAACGCAAATAGCTCGGTCGTCTCTCCAAAATGATAGCCCTTGTTGAGCAGCTGCAGATTCGCATCACGAACGATTTCCTTCCGGGCAAATTTCTTCGAAATCCAGTCGATGGCTGGCTCGATGGGGCGGGAATACATCCAGAGAGCGAGACCAAGGGCGAACATGTTTTTCGACCGGTCAATCTCCTTCTGATTCAGTCCGGAGTCTGCCAGCGTTTCTCTCGTCAGACGCGTAAGCTCAATCGATACGAGGCGATATTTGTCGAGCGACCCGTCTTCGAGCGGATTGGCGCCCAGGCCTGCCAGATCAAAATTTCGCTGATCGAATGCATTGCTGTTCACGAGCACCGTACCTCCGATCCTTACGCGCCGGAGGTTCACTTTCAGTGCGGCCGGGTTCATGGCGACAAGCAGGTCGACTTCGTCACCCGGAGTTCTGACATCATTCGATCCGAACTTCAATTGAAAACCGCTCACTCCGTACGTGGTGCCGGCAGGGGCACGGATCTCGGCGGGAAAATCAGGGAGCGTCGCCAGGTCGTTCATGGCGTACGCAGTGGCCAGCGTGAACTGGGTACCGGTAAGTTGCATTCCGTCGCCGGAGTCACCTGCAAACAGGATAGTGGCCTCAGGCAGCGTTTCGACGGTTTTCTGTTCCATTCAAACGCAGAAAATTAGAGAGAGAAATGATCGATCTGGATTTGGGTAGTGCGATACAAAGAACCTCACATGGGATCTGACGCTCCAGGTATTGTCCGGTGAAAATACTTTTTTATCGTGTGAAGTATGACAATGCAGGACCGGAGTTCACGTACTCTTCGGGAAATCAACTCGAAATGTACATCGGGAGGCGGTTTTGGCTGGTCGGACCGGAGATCCCTCTCCCGTTTCCTTCCCGTGGGAACTCTGCATGAAAGGGTGAATTGGATTCGGAAACCGAAACCACTTCCTCCCATGATTCCATACAACGCAACGACGGAAGATGTCGTGGTGACCGTTCGTCCGGTATATCTGGACGGAAAGTCGGATGCCATGAAGCATCAGTTCGTTTTCGGTTACTTCGTCCGGATAGAGAATAATGGACTCACAGAAGTGCAGCTTCTGAAACGCCATTGGACCATTCGCGATACCGAGGGCAGGACTGAGGAAGTGGACGGCGAGGGCGTAATCGGGCGTCAACCGGTCATTGATGTCGGCGACGCGTATGAATACAACTCGTTCTGTGTTCTGGAGACATTTACCGGAACGATGCACGGATACTACGTCATGGAACGGGAGAACGGAGAACGCTTCCGGGTCACGATTCCGACGTTTGATCTCTGTGCCGCCGTGAACTGAGCGCACGCGACTACAGATATTCGATCTCAATCGTCATATCTGCCGTCGTGAGGACGATCGTCTTGTTCTCGTTTTTCAGACTGATTTCGAGTATCGACTCCGGGAGCATCTCTCGAGGCGTTTCCATTCGAAAAAGGGTATCGGACACGACCCCCCAATCCTCGGGTGTAAGGTGAACAACGGCCACCCCGTCTTCAACGACGAAGGGGGCGTAACCCAGGACCCGATTGAGGTGATTGATGCCCTGGGCCTGGTGTAGATTCGGTGGGTAACTCTCCATGACGACGTCCGGATGTCTTCGTAAATTGCGTCAGCATCACTACGGATTGGTGGTCCATCAATCCTTCCTTTCGGCAAAAGATCCCTCCCTTATATGAGACCCTACCTGGACCTGTTGGCCCACGTTCGTGACCACGGAATCGACAAGACGGATCGGACGGGGACGGGTACCCGGAGCGTATTTGGCCATCAGATGCGATTCGATCTTGCTGATGGTTTCCCACTCGTTACGACCAAAAAGACGTTCTTCAAGGGACTCGCCGTCGAGATGCTCTGGTTCCTGAAGGGAGATACGAACACGCGCTATCTCGTGGAGAACGGCGTTCATATCTGGGACGCATGGGCAGACGATGACGGAAATCTGGGACCCGTTTATGGCAAGCAATGGGTCCGGTGGGCCGGTCCCGATGGCGAGGCCATTAACCAGATAGAAAGGCTCGTCGACGGGATTCGAACCAATCCGGATTCCCGCCGGCACATCGTGAACGCCTGGAACGTCTCGGACCTGTCTCGTATGGCCCTCCCGCCGTGCCACATGTTCTACCAATTCTATGTGGGAAACGGACGCCTCTCCTGCCAACTCTATGTGCGCTCGAATGACCTCTTTCTCGGCGCACCGTTCAACATCGCCGAGTACGCTCTCCTCATCCATATGATTGCGGCCCAATGTGATCTGGATCCAGGCGAGCTCGTCTATACGATCG
>CAYLHF010000012.1:0-6023 GCA_964383365.1 uncultured Rhodothermales bacterium
GTCTTCTACTCACCCCACGCCCGGCCCGCCCCGCAAAGCAGGGGCACCTGGCGCGGGTCCCCGCCAAGCCGGCGCCCGCCGCCGACGCGCTCTCTACCGCTGCTCTCGTATTGGGTTCGAATAATTCCGGAATGGCAGGGTCCTGCATGGGCTGGGCGACACTCAGCGCGTCCTCTGAAGCGGGCCCCTCCGTATTCGAAGTCCATGGGCTTCCAGACTTTCGACAGGATCACGACTCGAAAGAACAGTCGCCCGCCTATCGTATCTTCGACGATTGAATCAACCCTTACCTCATGGCAGAACAAACCAGGTCCGTAGTTAACAGCCGACGCGACTTTCTTAAGAAGTCGTCACTTGGAACGCTCGCCGGCGTGCTGGCTGGCGCCGATCGAATTCCTCTCGCCGAGGATACCGTTTTTCCCTCCTCTTCCAGACGAGAAATGGTTGCCTGTGGCCTGATTGGATTCGGAGAGTGGGGACGGGAGATTGCACGGGCTGTAGGGCGCATTGAGGAACTCAATCTGACTACGGTCTGTGATTCCTACCACATGATGCTTCGCAGGGCTGAACGGCAGATCCCGGGTGTGAAAACCGTTTCAGATTACAGGGAAGTACTGGACGATCCAGCGATTCAGATAGTGCTCATTGCTACTCCGAGTCACCTGCACGTAGAAATCGTACTCGCAGCGCTTCAAGTGGGGAAACATGTCTATTGCGAGGCTCCCATCGCATCGAGCATATCGGATGCCAGAACCATCGCAACGGCCGCCAGGAACGCGCCCGACAGCATATTCCAGGCAGGCATATTGAACAGAACAGAACCCCAGTATCGATCCGTTTTTCAGTTCATACGATCAGGAGCCATCGGGCAACCTGCCATGGTTCGGTCACAGGCTCACCGGAGGAATTCGTGGCGCCGTTCCTCCTCGGACAGCAATCGAACTACCGCGTTGAACTGGAGACTGGATGCTGATCATTCCGTTGGATTGATAGGGGAAGTCGGTATTCAACAACTGGATACCGCATCCTGGATGCTCGGCAGGCCTCCTGTGGCCGTCACGGGGTTCGGTTCGGTCATGTTCTGGAAAGACGGTAGAGCGATTCCCGATACGGTCCAGGCCATCGTAGAGTATCCCGGAGGAGAGAACATGATCTATGATGCCACATTGGTGAGTGGATTTGACGCAACATATGATACGTTTTACGGTAGCGACTCGACCATCATACTCCGAGACTCCAAGGCATGGATGTTCAAGGAAGTAGATGCACCCATGCTGGGTTGGGAAGTTTATGCCCGCAAAGACAAGTTCTACAAGGAAACCGGAATTGCTCTTCTCGCGAATGCCACGAAACTCGACGCCATCGGTCAGGATCCGACGGCCGACGACCCAAACACGGAGTCTCCCCTCTGGTACGCACTAAAAGCCCTGGCAGACAACTTTTTCTTCGGCCCGTTCGAACCCGTAATTAACTACCAACGTGCGTACGAGGCGACCGTAGTCGCCATTGAAGCAGATCGTGCCGTTCGTTCCCGGAGTCGGATCGAGTTGCCTCCGGAATTGTTTGTCGTGTAATCAGCAGGCATTCAGCCCGAAGAGCCGACGTGCATTGGCACTCGTCTCACTCGCGATCACGTCTACGTCCACGGATCTCAGAAAAGCGAGTTTTTCTGCGACCCGGACCACATGTGCCGGCTCGTTGCGTTTGCCTCGAAACGGTACTGGCGCGAGAAACGGTGCATCTGTTTCGAGTACGATCGAAGAGAGCGGTATTTCGGCGATGGCGCCGGGAACTCCTCCATTCTTGAATGTGAGTGTTCCACCGATTCCGACCAGAAAACCGAGGCCCAGTATGGCTTCCGCAGCCGTAGCCGGTCCTCCGAAACAGTGAAATATGCCTCGCAATTTTTCCGGCTCCGATGTGGCTTTTTTTTCCTCGGTCAAGATCCGGATCAAGTCGTCTGTCGCATCCCGGTTATGAAAAACGATCGGCAGGTCCTCTTTAATCGCCAACTGGATGTGCTTTCGAAGGAAATACTCCTGCCGGTCTACGAAGGACGTATCCCAATAATAGTCGAGGCCCGTTTCACCTATAGCAACTACCCGCGGATGATCTGCATAGGATGCCATCTTTTCAAAATCAGCGTCCGTCGCCTTCGCTGTTTCCGACGGATGGAGGGCAACCATGGCGAAGAGATCTGAATGAGACTCACACAACTTCAGCGCCGGCTCGATCGATTTCAGATCGATGGCGGGCATGATGATCTCTTCGACACCGGCTTCGTGTGCCCGGTCCATAACGGCATCCAGATCGTCTGCAAATGCGTCCAGATACAGGTGTGAATGAGTGTCGATCAAGGCTTCCAATCCGGTACTCCTGTGTTTTGTGTCCACCTCTACGATCCCCTCACGGGTAGGATCCTACTGTTGAGTTGTGAATATCTACAGACGGACAAAATTCACCTGCGTAGGCGGTAGATCGGTTGGAATATCCGATTCGTTTTGATTATAGGGCCTGCCAAGAAACAGTAGCCGGTTTTTTACGTCCATACGAACGCTGATTCTCGATCCATCTCACGCTATTCCAATTGGCACTTAGAGCTCGCATATCGACTGGTATCATCCTGTTCGCCGGGATTTTCTCGCTCGTACCACTTGTCCAGCTGGGTCTCGACTGGTATGAGATCGCCGGGTATCAGGATTTTGCCGGAACGCCACTGGAAACTACGGCACGGGGATCTGACTGGATCGAATGGTCCGAAAATGACGGCAGTATTTCGGCTGAATATGTCTTTCCTCACGGTCCCGGAGACGATGCTGGTATAGAGTCCGGTGATCGATTCTACATGTTTGATTATCAGCAATATTTCGATATTGAAGGACTCGAAAACGCCATATCCGGCGCACGTCCTGGAGACACCCGGGATCTCGTTATTGTACGTGGCCACGAAATCGTCGAGACCAGGATTACGCTGACGCGATCGCCCACATTTCTATATCCGAGATCTGCGACTCTCTGGAAGTTCGGACTGTGGGGATTCACGCTGGGAGCGTTTATTCACTTGCTGGGCCTTTTCATAGCCGGTCCGTTGGCCATCCATACCCGGCGAGCCCTGTTTGAATTTCTACTCATCGCCGTCTCCTCTCTCTGGATTTTTGGAAATCTGCTCAGACTCGCCCTCGTCGAGGTTCTGGGTCCGCCGTCTACGGGCTCTACGTACGACTATATATTCCAGAGCCTGACGCTGTTCGCATTCTTCGGATGGATCGGGTTTCCGGTCCTGCTTCTGTACAAGATTAATACGGCACTGGGCAAGGTGCGCTCTGGATGGTTCGGAGGAATCTCCACCCTGATTTACGTCGTTCCGACCCTGTTACTGGCGGGGGTCTCGGCCACAACACTCCTTGGACACCTGGGACCGATTGCCCTCGAAGACTTGCTGGTACCGATCCTGTTTTATGCCTCGTGCTACATTTCGGCAGCCTCGGCCGTAGTCCTTGTTTCGTTCCCGTCAGGGCGATCCGATGAAGACGCCGGTCTCGGAAATTGGGGCAGAACAGGAACAGGCATCGTTCTACTGATCGCGGTTCTGGTCGCATTGATCGTATTGGGTATCGTACCGGCTCTCGTCTCTCTAACGGAAATCGCGACCGGGTGGATGATCGTAGGAGCGCAACTTCTGGCCGTCGCGCCCATCGCTCTCTTTAGCCTGGGCACACTCAGGCATGGTAAGGTGGATGATGTACTGACGAGAGGATTTATTTATCTGTTCGCTCTGGGCTCTATTTTTTTCGCGTTTGTGGGTGGAATTTCACTCATGGAAAATGCTCTCAGACGAATGGGCAGTTCCCGTATCGCGGTCGAAGGTCTCTACGTCGTCATTCTTCTGATTCTGTTCGATCGCTTCGGAAGACGACTGAGTATCGTTGCTTCTTCGTTTTTTGCTTCTGAGAGAAAACGTGCGCGGCAACAACTGGGAGCATTTCAGCACAAAATGACTGATTTTGTAGACGTTTCGGTACTTGCTGAAAGAACGGCCCGGGTACTGGGCGATGTTTTCCAGGCTCGATCTGCCGCCATTTTCCTGCCGTCTCACGCGTCCGGCGAATGGGTCATCGGTTCGTACCATCCGGAAGCACCGTACCTGACGGGAAGGGTATTTACCAAGATTTGGCCATTCTTCACCAACGACGATAATCTCTGGGCAAGAAACTCCGAACTGAATGAACTGGAGTTACCACTTGACGTGGTCGAAACCCTGCTCGGACACGGTGTTGCTCTTGCCGTTCCGATTCGAATCGAGGATCGGGCTCTTGGTCTTGTTGCCCTCGGCCTTAAGAACAACCGGAAAGCAGTCTATAATCTGGAGGATCTCGAACAGTTGCGCCTGGTGGCTGGCCAACTGGTCCTCGCCGTCGAGCGTCTGGCCCTCATCGAACGGGAGCGAAACCTGGCTCGAGAAAGTTCCAATGCGCATCTCGTAGCACTTCGATCTCAGATTAATCCTCACTTCCTTTTTAATGCCCTCAATACCATTCTGTCCCTGATTTCAGAGCGACCCGAAGAGGCAGAGACGGTGGTCGAAAATCTAGCCGCTATTTTCAGGTATACATTGCATACCGGGAGTGATCCGTACGTCCGGCTACAGGACGAGATCGCACTTGTCGAGAACTACCTGCGGATCGAACGGGCGAGATTCGGAGATCGACTTTCAATCACGTGTGAGTTGGATTCTGAGCTTTTTCACTATCCGGTCCCGGCTTTCGCCGTGCAAACACTTGTCGAAAATGCCATCAAGCATGGCCTCGAGCGCCGCCGAACCGGCGGCTCTCTGTCCATAATCTGTTCGCGAACAGAAAACCGGACGATCGAGGTCCGCGTGTCAGATACCGGAGTGGGAATACCTGCTCTATTTGGAAATCGGGCACATACGAAGGGAATAGATCCGTTTTTTGGCCTTGGTTTGACGAACGTGGCGTCCCGACTCGAGAAACTGTACGGCCGCGACGATCTACTCCGAATTGATAGCGATGCGGACGAGGGAACCAGCGTTGTACTGATTGTGCCGATAAATGAGCGAAAGACGGTCCCGGCCCATTCATAATCCACGAACCTGATCAATATCGTACTCATGCTCCGAACCTTTCTTGCAGACGATGAACCACCCGCCCGACGCCGACTTAAGAAGCTGCTTGCTGAAGTCGGAAAGGACATCGAAGTCTCTATTGTAGGAGAGGCGTCGGATGGAATGGAAGTGCTTGAACGAATGGCAGAAATAGACGTCGATGTTCTGTTCCTCGATATTCAGATGCCCGGTTACGACGGATTCGAAGTGCTCGATCGATTGTCCCCGGACCATCGACCGGTCGTGATTTTTACGACGGCATTCGATGAATACGCCATTCAAGCCTTCCAGGCCAATGCGGTCGATTATTTATTGAAACCGATTTCCACGGATCGCCTCCTGGAATCGGTCCGAAGAGCGTCGCTACTCTGCTCCAAACCAGACGACAAAACCGAAAACGAAGACCGTCTGGGACGCCTTCTCGATTGGATGGATTCGCGGGCAGGTGATGTAGAGACGGGAATCCAGCAGACTTCTGATAATGACCGCGTGTCCTATCTCAAGCACCTTTCTCTCCCCTACCGCGACAGAATACTGATCGTGCCTGTTGAACGACTGGTATCCATCGAGATCAGTGAAGGGATCACGAGAGTTTTCATTACGGAGGAAGATGTGCCAGCGACGCGTAGCAAATTAAAGCAGCACATTGTGAATTATACCCTCGATCAGCTTGGAAGCATGTTGGATCCCGATCGGTTTCTTCGAGTCCACCGTTCTGCTATCGTACAGTTCGACCACATAAGAGAACTTATTCCGTGGTTTTCCGGGCGTTACAAACTCGTACTGTCCGGAGCGCATGAAGTAATTGCAAGCCGCGAGCGCTCGAAGGCTCTGAAGACAAGACTGAACATGTGACGGACTCGATACCGGAATCGTATGGCGATCGACCGAACTCTGG
>CAYLHF010000012.1:6123-89238 GCA_964383365.1 uncultured Rhodothermales bacterium
CTGAACATGTGACGGACTCGATACCGGAATCGTATGGCGATCGACCGAACTCTGGTGGAACTCCGCCGAACTCGGTTCGGTGCCCCATCGAACTCTGGTAGAGCCCCGTCAAACTCTGGTAGCAATTTACCGGAGTCTCGTGACGGGATGAGAGATGGTTTTTTGTCCATCAGAGACGACGATAAAGTACGTACCGGATCCAAGCATGTCAGAAGGCTTCCATTCGACGACGTGTTCGCCTGGCACCGAAAGCCCGACCGGATGCAGTTCGTCTACCACACGGCCCAGAATATCATAGATTCGAATTGTGAGAACGGCCGCCCTTCTTGTCTCGAATCGAATGCGCGCATCGTTCCTGAAGGGATTGGGGGATACGGACTGTATTTCAAACGGCAGGTCCAGAACCGGTTGATTATCCCTGCCGGTGTGTGTTAAGACCACCGGAGCCGTCTCGTCACCCTCGACGGAATTGGCGCTTACTGCCGTCACGTAATAGTATGTCGGAACACTCGCTCCTGGTGCTCGATCGATATACGAAGGCGAATACGTGGTTGCGATAAGATTCTCAGGATTGTTGGTGACCGTGCGCGCATCGGGTTCTGTACTACTTGCTATCCGGTAGATGGCAAACCGTCTGGCCAGCGTAAATCCCGTCAGCGCCGGGTCCCAGGTGAGCGTCACGCGCCCGTCTGACGAAATGTCCGCTGTAAGATTTTCCGGAGGATCGGGCGGGAACGTATCGTGCCAGTTCATCACGGGAGTCAGCGCCTGAAAGCGATAAAGGTCTGTGCTGAGCGAGTCTGCCAGGCCTCTGGAGGACAGTCTGGAAATATTTGACGCCCTGAACATGATCGTGCCCTGGGAATCCGTATGATCCCGTATGTATCGAATCTGGGATGGTATCTCAGAACTCGTATACAGATCTCCGGACGCGGTAGAAATATCGCTTCTATACACGGCAAGACCCGGATAGATATTTCGTCCATTGGCAACGCCGGACCACCAGTTGGCCAAGGATCCGAAGTCCTGGCTTCCACCGAACGGCCAATAGAGTTGTGGGGCCACATAGTCCACCCATTTCTCAGATAGCCATTTAACAGGGTCGCTGAAAATCACATCCACGGACGATAACCCGGAAATACCCGCCGGCACCCCTGATCTCCAGATCCCGAACGGACTTATTCCGAACTTCAGGTCCGGATTGATTCCGTTGAGAGCTTCTGACGTGGCACGCACAAACTGATTGATGTTGTTGCGCCTCCAGTCGGCCATATTCGAAAAATCACCGCCATATGCGAGAAACGTAGCCAGGTCTTGTGTACCGATTTCATTCGGTGGATACGGATAGAAAAAATCGTCGAAATGGACACCGTCTATGTCGTATCTCATCGCCACATCACGGATTACATCGACGATATAGGCACGCGCATCAGGAATACCTGGATTCAGAATGGAGTGGACGTTGACCTGTAATAGCCATTCGGGATGGGTGTTCGAGACGTGATTGGCCGCCAACGTAGAACCACCTACGGATCGTTCAACCCGAAAAGGATTGATCCACGCGTGCAACTCGACCCCACGAGCGTGTGCGAGACGGATGGCCTCGGCCAGAGGATCATACAGCGGATTCGGGGCTCTACCCTGCTGGCCCGTCAGATGCCTGGACCACGGTTCTATACTCGACTCGTACATGGCATCGGATTCGGACCGAATCTGAAAAAAAATGGCATTGATCCCCCGATCCGCCAGACCGTTGATCATCGCCGCGAGTTCGCTCTTCTGTTGTTCTGATGAGGAAAAGGACGAATTAGGCCAGTCCAGATGGAGAACCGTTGCTATCCAGGCGCCCCTGAATTCATATTTCGGTGTCGAAACCTGGGCCCTCGATGCGCCACCGATCGGAGCCAGGATGAGAAGCAGTACTATGCATAGATTTTTCTTCCCACGGCTCATCGGTCTCAAAAGTTTTAATATGATTAAGCGGGGTGTCAGTATTGACATGGGAAAAGCGTTTTCATACGTTTCCTTTTCACCCAATTTTTACGTGGTCAATATATTATATCCAGCCACGCCAAAATGGAGGATGACCGTACTCACTAATTAACGCAGCAGCATTATGCGAAAAGTTACTACCCTCTTGATTGCAGGCCTTTTTGTGATGGCTGGATCGGTATTTGCCCAATCCACCACAGAATACGTCTTCAATCCCAATCGAACGGGCGAACTCACCGATCCATTCCCGGTTTACGTACACAACGGTGCACGCGGTATTTCCGGTCCTTTCGATATGGACAAGGATGGGAAGAAAGAATTTCTTGTTTCCCAACACGACGCCTCCGGTGGTGCCGTTCATGTCATTGAAGCGTCCGGTGTGAATACATGGGAGTTGGTCTATTCGACTGCCCTGATCGATTCTTCCTCATCGAGTTCCAACGCCCGTTATGCGACCGCCGGCGATCTGGATGGTGATGGAAACTGGGAGATACTTTACGTTGCAGGTACTGGTTATAAGGATCCATTCAAGATGGGCGTCTATGTCTGGGAGCACGATGGTGTAGCCGGCTCGGATAATTATGGGACCTCTCCTGCTACCGTTGCTCAGTTCTACGACATCGACGGTATCGGAGAAAGCAGTTTCGTGTACTCACAGAAATTTGTTGCCATGGACGTAGATGGAGACAACCAGCAGGAATTGCTCGTAGCCGCAAACGGCAACAGTGCACACGACGTATTCTACATCCTTTCAGTGACCGGCAACTATGAGATGAATGGATTCGGTACCACGTTTGAAACATGGGGTATCGAAGGCCGCGAGGCGCCCAGAACACGCGATATCGGCGGTGGAAGTCCTTACGGACTCATTCCCGCTGATCTGAATGGCGATGGATTCATGGATCTGTCGTTTCATTCGTGGAATAATTTCAATTTCTTCAACTGGACGACGAATGGTGCCAACTCGTATGTACCCGCACCGGACGGAGGCAATTTCAAGGCCTCCCCGGGTGATCATGTCTCCCTGTTCGGCGGCGTCGCCGGAGATATCGACGGAGACGGCAACGACGAAGTATTCTGGCCTAACTTCTTCACGGGCAAGACAAGCGTGCTCGATTATTCGTCGTTCGAGAATGTGTTGACCGTGGACGCCAGTCATTTTGCATATGATGCAATTCCGTTGTCGGCAACCGGTGGAGCTGCTTTTGGTGACATCGACGGTGATGGCCTCATGGAGATCATCGAAGGGGGCTCGTCCTACACCATCGAGAAACTCAATAACAACACGCCGTCTGAGTACATCCATGTTGCCGAATATCTGGGTAGCGGAGATCCCAAAGATGGATCAAGCTATCAGATTTACAACATCGATACGTCATCTCCCCTCGATACATTAGGATTCCATACGGTACATAGAGATTCTCTCGGAACGATGACCTCTTTCCACGAGACCGCTCAATCCAAACAGGGAACGACCAAATCCAGCGACGGAGATCCGGTATTCCCTTCGGGAATCGCGTTTCTGGGAGATGCTGATGGAGACGGCACGACGGAGATCGCGCTGTCCTTCCAGGGTGTCGATGACAGCCTGTACGTTTATAACGAAGTTTGGAACGCAGACTCCCTTCGTTACGACCGGACCGTCGCGTCCCGGCAGGCCAACCCGGTGCGCGCCTTCGTTCGGGTGATATCGATGGCAGGCTTGAACGTAGCGGTAGAAGACAACACCATCGTGCTTCCATCTGACTATGTGCTGGAGCAGAACTATCCGAATCCGTTCAATCCATCGACGACGATTCGATTCACATTGCCGCTCGACAAAGCAGTCTCGGTCAGCGTGTACGACGTTTCGGGACGTCTCGTCAAGCGCGTCGTAAACAACCAGTTCTATTCTCGTGGTACGTACGAGGTCACATGGGACGGGACGACTCAGGCAGGCCTTCAGGCCGCGAGCGGGACGTACCTCTACAGCCTCGAATACGGCAACTTCCGCCAGACCAAAACCATGGTTCTGCTCAAGTAGTCTTTTTCTTTGACAATTAGAGGGGAGGCTCTGACGAGCCTCCCCTTTTTTTGCCTAGTTTCGAGACTTACGTCCTGTTTTTTGCAATATCACGTGCTACGAGAGTGATTTCCCACAGACAAATGAATTCAGGTCTACGCTCAATCGTTGCATCTCGGCCATTCTCCCTCGCGCCGACATGTACCCTTTTCGCCTTTCTGGTACTGCTTATCAGCCCCTATACCGCTTCCGGGCAGGGTAAAATTGCAGGGCGGGTGATCGATAAGGACTCAGGAGAGGCCTTGATAGGTGTAAATGTCGTCATCGACGGGACGACCCAGGGAACCGTGACAGACACCAACGGCAATTATATCATTCTAAACGTCCGTCCGGGTGATTATACACTCGCGTTCTCCTACATCGGTTTCACCCGGGAAGTCGTTTCCGGACTCCGGGTTACTACGGGGCAGACGACACGGTACGATATTGCTCTCAGCGAACAGGTCATTGAGGGAGAAGAAATTGTCGTGCGTGCCGACCGTCCTCTGGTACGGAAGGACCTGACGGCATCGCGCAAAACGGTTGTGGCAGAAGAGATTGCTGCGTTACCCGTGGAAGGTTTTTTCGGCGTACTCGTTACCCAGGCGGGCGTTACCCAGGGCCCCAGTGGGGAGATACATATAAGAGGAGGACGAAGTAACGAGATTTCATACCTCGTCGACGGAATGTCAGTCGGCAATCCGTTTGATACCAATGGATTGGCAACTTCTGTTGCGACGGATGCCATTCAGGAAATGACCGTGATTTCCGGCGCATTCAACGCCGAATATGGAAAGGCGATGTCCGGTATCGTGAACCTCGTTACAAAAGAAGGATCCGATAAACTCCACGGATCTTTCAGTTACTATGGTGGCGACAATGCGACGAGCCACGGTGACTTATTCGGCACACCGAGTGGGTTCGGTGTCAACGTATTCACCTTGGAAGGAACGCTCAGTGGCGCCATCCCGCTCGCCCGAAACCTGCACTTCTTCGTCAGCGGTCGCTACGATCAGAATGACGGAACCATTTTTGGGTGGCGCGAGCATCTTCCATCGGACTCGGCAAATTTCAATGGCGATCCGGCTCTGCTCGAAACGATCCGACAGTTCAGGCCGGACTACAATGGACCTGCGTGGTACTACGAATTGAATGGAAAACCCTGGTACGAATACGGTGAGAATGAACAGATCCCTTCCGAAAGAGTCGCAATGAATCCCCGGAATGGACGAAATTTTATCACAAAAATAAACGGGCGTCCCTGGTCGGGTACCAAACTCGAGTATTCGCTCATTCTCGACGGTGCCAAGAGAAAGAGGTTCAATTTTGCCTATCGCTACAACCCGGACGGCGTACTCACTACACGGGACCACAGCATCAATCAGAGTCTACACTGGACTCATACGCTGACCGATAGAGCTTTCTACACCGTCCGTGCATCCGTCGCCAATAACACCCTTCGATCCCGGCTCTACTCAGATCCGGTCGATCCGAGATACGTGTCTACCGGAAGCGTTATCGGCTTTCCTGGAAACCAGTTTCTGTTCGGAGGAAATCAGAAGGGAAACGTAAAAGAAGAATCTAAATCGTTTCGTCTGAAATCAGACTTCACGTGGCAGATTGGAATTATCCACGAAATGAAAGTAGGAGCTGAATTTCAGTCTCATCAGCTTTCAAGAGAGAATTTCACCGTCCTGTTTGACGGGGATCGATACAGGACTCCGGAGGTTCCGGATGTAAGCACCCCCGCTCATGATCGATACGTTGACCAATCGGTACAGGAGTTCAGTGCGTATGCGCAAGACAAGCTTGAATTCGAGAATTTCATCATCAACGCAGGTCTTCGTTTTGAGCGATTCAATCCCAATGGGTCCTACATACCAGACCTGCTGAATCCGTTTACTCCCGTCGATGAGTTGGCGACGGCCAATCCTACAACGCTGTTGATGCCTCGGATAGGCGTGAGTTTCCCGATTACAGATAACGGAATTATTCACTTTTCATACGGACATTTTGCGCAGATGCCGACACTTCGCAATTTATATCGTAACCCCGAATTTGAGTTTGGTGTCGGCTCTACGCCTACGTTCGGAAATACGAACATGAGACCCGAGCGAACCGTCACGTACGAGATGGGTCTTCAGCAACAGATTTCAGATCTGGTGGCGTTTGATATAACAGGATTCTTCAAAGACATTCGCGATTACCTCGCTCTGGAGACCCTTCGATTCAGCACCATCGCGGGCGAAGACGTGTACCGGATATATCTTAACAAGGACTACGCCAATGTGAAGGGGATGACGTTCTCGTTGACCAAGCGGCGGAGTCGAAACGGATATCTGTCAGCCACTCTTGACTATACGCTGCAGGTAGCGGAGGGCAATAATAATGATGCCAACTCATTCTTCTTCAACTTCCTGTCCGGAAAAGAAAATGAGTTTGAACTGGTCCCGCTATCGTTCGACCAGCGGCACATTATCTCATCTACAATCACGCTCTCGAATCCGGGCAGTTGGGGGATCTCCTTCATCGGACAGTATGGTTCAGGGTATCCGTATACCCCACTCCTGATCGATCAGAAAATTGATCAGCTTCCCAACCAGGGTCGTAAACCGTCCCAGTTGAAACTCGACATGCAGGCACACAAGGTGTTCACCCTTGCAGGAAGAACCAAATTGAAAGTATTTGCCAAGGTCTTTAATCTCCTCGATCGTCTCAACGAACGTTTCGTGTTCAATGACACGGGTCGTGCCACGTACTCTCTGAATGGAGAACGAGGAGTCCATGCATCCTGGATTCCGGCATACGGCCTCCCTGGCATACATGACCTCAACGAATACAATTCACGCCCCAATTTTTATAATTCGCCACGAGAAATCAGGATCGGTGCCACGCTCAATTTCTGAGCCACAAGCGGACAGTCCCTTCCGATATATTCTATCCCGACATTATTCGTTATGAATCGAATCAAGCGACTCTCAACGCTGACTCTCCTACTACTGATTGCGGGGAGTGCCAATGCGCAGACCCGGGAACGTGGGTGGTCGTATTCTCGACAGGCCAAATGGATTTACCAACAGGCACAGAAGGGAGGATCGTTTGCTGGCGCTGACTGCTTTGAGGACACTACGAAGCGACGCGACGCAGTCATGAATGGTAATCGAATTACGACTCAGATCCTGAATTTTGGATCTATCTCCTCTCCTGGAAACACGATCACCGATATTGTCTGGAACGGATTGGGGTACGGTTTTGAGTTCGGCCCGTTTGTCGGTGCCGAAATTGTGGATGAAGGCCATAAGGACCCCAAGAGCGTGATCCAGCGTGATGACGCGGGAGCCCCGGTTCTCGATGCCAACGGTGATCCGGTATACGTCATGCATATCGTTTCTGACGGTATCGTGTCCAACGGCGGTGAAGTTTCACCCGACGGGACAACGTTCTGGGGATGGCAGCCCATCCCGTGTGCCGAGCCGGTCGGTAATTTCGAGGGAATCGAGGTCGTAAACAAAGACTCGAAGCTGATCCCGACGAGCGATGCCGAGGACAAAAATCTGGATGGTCAGCCCGATTCCTGGCCCGGTTCCTGGTTCAATGCCAATCTGAAGCAGTACGTCTGGCCGGGGGCTCTTCAACAGGGTTCGTCGAATGCCGACAAGGAGGCGCTCTACTTCATGAATGATGCGTCAAACAGCGAGTTCGTCTACTATCCGTTCCCATCCGACAGTACCAGACGCGGTCTGGGCCTCGAGGTCGAAGTGCGGACGTATCAATGGTCGAACCCACTGGCTGAGGACGCCATGTTCCTGGTTTACAAGATCACCAACAAGAGTGAAAAAGACCTCGACAAAGTAGTATTCGGCATGTGGGGTGATCCTCACATCGGAGGCCCGGGCGATTGGCCCGACGATCTGGCTTTCTTCGACAAGGACCTGAATATGGTCTTCGCATGGGACTCTGATGGCAGATCAGACATTCCGGGACGTCCGCCGGGATATTTCGGGTATAAATTTCTGGAGAGCCCTGGACGTGGAGTCGAGAACATAGGAGGACAACGGTTTCCGGGCGACGGCATTGACAACGACGGGGATGGGATGATCGATGAGTCGTGGACAGACGGACTGGACAATGACGGCGATTGGAATTCCGATACGGATGATGTGGGTCTGGATGGTATACCCGGTACAGGAGATTTCGGAGAAGGAGACGGTATCCCTACGGCGGGTGATCAGTTCGACATCACCAAACCGGGAGAACCAAATTTTGAATTCACCGACATCGATGAGAGCGATATGATCGGATTGACTTCGTTCGCCTCTCCCAGATTTGCAGGAAGTCGGATCAGGGAAGATGAGCAGGTCTGGGACTGGGTAACGCCGGGAAGATTTGACGACGTCCCCGGCGAACCGGGGGACTACGTTTTTCTGTACGGATCGGGCTCCTTTCCGCTCCGTGCCGGTGAGACCAAACGCTTTTCGATCGCCCTGATCGTCGGAGCCAGTTTCGAAGATCTTCGACTCAACGCAGAGACAGTTCAACAGATTTTTAACGTCGGATATCGCTTCGCTAAGCCACCGGCCAAGCCCCACGTAAGAGCCGTTGCAGGAAATAAAAAAGTGACACTGTACTGGGATGACCGTTCAGAACAATCAGTAGATCCCCTCAGCCGTACGAAGGATTTTGAAGGATATACCATCTACCGGTCAACCGATCACGAATTTAGTGATCAGCAGACTATCACCGATATAAATGGAACGCCCTTTCTGTTCAAGCCGCTCACGAACCAGCTGGGTGTAGAGGCTAAATTTGATCTGGACAACGGGCTGAATGGTCCGTCTCCGATCGTCTTCCCGAAACGTGGTGTGGCGTTTGATCTTGGAGATGACACGGGACTCTTTCATACGTTCGTCGATTCCAATCGGGTTATCAATGGACAGACGTATTATTACTCCGTGGTCGCGTACGACCGAGGCTTCGCGGGTGGTTCGGAGACCAGTTTTGCTAACGGTATTCCGCCGAGTGAAACAAGCAAGACCATTACGTTCAACCCAACCACCGATGATTTTATTTTCGATGTAAACACAATCTCGGTCACGCCTCGTCCGAAGGTCGCGGGTTACGTACCTCCATCCATTGAAGCGACAGGAGGTCTCAGACACATTGGCGGTGCGGCGACAGGCCCCATCGTCCTGCGGATTCTGGATGATCTTGCCGTACCCGCTGAAGGAAAGTATACACTCCAGTTCTCACGCAATTCGGGAACCGCCTCCTACAGCGTCACCAACGACCATCCGGTGTCAACGACGGTTAGAGCCGTCCTCGGAAAAACCTCATCGCTCGGCTATGCTAATATTCTTCCGGAATCGTTCAGCCTCGTAAGCTCCGGAGGGGCCGTTCTGACACCTGCCACCGACTATCTGCTCAACTCACTCCTCGGATCGGTAGAAGTCCTCGCCACCTCATCGGTCACAGACGGAGATTCGCTTATTGCGACTTTTAAATACCAACCGATAGCGTTGAGTACGCGGACTCAATTCGAGGAATCGAATCCTATTTTCGACGGAATGCAGCTCTTTGTTCAGGATGAACCCCTTGAACTGGATCTCGATCAAACGGGTTGGGCCGTAGGTGGAAGCGATATAGCCTTCGATGTCGCCCAGGCAACCGCAGGACCTGGACGTATTCCCCAGCCTTCCGATTACGAAATCACGTTTTCCAACGACATCCTGACAACAGGATTCAGCAACAATCTTCCCCTACCATTCCGGATTGTGAATGTGACTCGCGCGAATGAGGAAATACAGGCCTTCGCGCCAGATATCAACCGAAACGGTGCGTGGGATGTGGGAGAGCAGATCATTTTTCTGGAAATGATCAACAATACACTGACCGCTACGTGGCAGGTTAAATACGTCGATGACGGCAAAATCCCTGGAAATGGAGACGTGTTCTTCGTCCGGACGACAAAGCCTTTCTCGAGCGATGACGTTTTCTCTTTCGAGACGGCCGGGGCCCGAACCGATCCCGAACTGGTAAAAAAGGAGCTTCGCGACATCTACGCAGTCCCTAATCCATACGTAGGTACCAACGAGATTGAGCCGCGTAATCCAGTTACGCGATCAGATCGAGGTGATCGACGAATGTATTTCGCGAATGTCCCCAGGACGTGCACGATAAGAATCTATACGGTGAACGGCGAACTCGTCGATACCATCGAACATGATTCATTTCTTGACGACGGGAAGGCGTTCTGGGACCTTCGAACCAAAGACAACATGAACATCGCATACGGCCTGTACATATTCCATGTGGAATCAGCAGAAGGATCATTCATTGGCAAATTCGCGGTAATCAAATGACTGTCATGAAGTATTTCACGTATGGCAGACGCGTGTTCTGTCGCTCATCGGCTTCGACGACCAGATGGACGTTTATTTGCATCTGCATCACGGTCTTGAATGTGGGCCACGGCGTCGCAGCTCAATCACTGTCTGAGGGTGGAAAGACTAGAACGATCACAAAAGTGGGAACCACGGCCGCCCAATTTCTGAAAATAGGTGTCGGGGCACGGGCGATTGCTCTTGGTGGATCGTTCGTCGCAGAAGCCAGTGATTTGTCTGCACTGTACTGGAATCCGGCGGGACTGTCGACGATAAGAGGCGGTGCCTTTTCGATCTCACACACACAGTATCTTGCTGATATCGATTACAATTATGCCGCATTCGGATTCAATCTCGGAAATCTGGGGTCACTGGCTGCTTCATTGATCTTTCTGGATTCCGGAGATATGGAGGTTCGGACTACGCGACAACCGGAGGGCACGGGCGAGTTATTCAGGAGTCAGGACTACGCGCTCCAACTGTCATATGCCCGATCGCTCACCGATCGTTTCTCAATCGGAACGACGTTCAAGTATATCAATCAGAAGATCTGGCACAGCACGGCATCTGCCGTTGCCTTCGATGTTGGTGTCCTGTTCACAACACCGTATCGCAATTTGAGGCTAGGAGCCAGTATTGCCAATTTCGGACCGAAAATGAAAATGAACGGTCGAGATATCATTTTCAGTACCGACCCGAGCCCTGATCAGGAAGGCAACGTTGAAATCGTAAATTCGGAGTTCTTATTGGACAGGCATCCCCTTCCGCTATTATTTCGGGTGGGTCTGGCCTGGGATGCCTTCAAGAGTTCGGATCATCGAATCGTACTGCTAACCGATGCAGCGCATCCGAATGACAACAGTGAATATGTAAATATGGGTGCCGAATACAGTTTTCGGAATCTTTTCTCCCTTCGGGCTGGATTCAAGAATGCGTTCGAGGAAGACGGCGAACAAGGCCTGACATTGGGTGCTGGTTTAAACATGAGAATTGACCGCTCCATTCGTGCCCGGTTCGATTATGCGTATGCCGACTTTGGAAGACTCGAGCAGACGCATTGGTATACCTTTAACCTGATTTTCTGATCGCTCCGCCAGATGCCAAACAGATTTCTGCTCTCGTTCCTGCTATCTCTGCTGATCATCACAACGAGCCGGGCTCAGGTTCTGGACGATGTCAGCGAGACGGAAGTAACATTTCAATCCGCGAACGAGGAACGTCTCGGCAAGACCCTCACGCTGACGTCCGTCAGTCAACCGATTCTGGCTTCCTTCACGGGAGTCGTATTCGAAATAGCCTCGACGGCGGAATCCATCCAGGCCGCGGTCCGATTTGAAGCGGACGGGTCCTGGGGCCCGTGGATTGACCTCTATTCGGTCCGTTCGGTCACCGAAGATCTGTTTGTCGCCGGATTCCATGGAGAAACGTTGCGATCGGGAGTCCGGATGGAGATTCGCGTTTCAAATTCATCTTCGAGTCCCTTAACGCTGCGAGACGCCGGTATCTTCGACAACCGAACCGACGAGGATGCAACGTCATCGGCCCTACCGGCCGCCCCGAACGGAATCACAGGAAAAAAGGCTGGAAAAATAATTCCACCAGCCCTCATTACCCGCGCCGACTGGGGCGCGTCACCGTTTCGAGGTTCACCCGTCGATCTTGCCCGACCGACCATTGATTTCCTGACGTTTCATCATGCGGCAGGTTTCAGTGCCACGTCCAGGGAGGATGGTATTCGACAGGTAAAGGCTATTCAGGACTTCCATCAGAATATCCGCGGTTGGAGCGATATTGGATATCAGTTCGCGATCGACCGCAGTGGCCGACTCTATCAGGGAAGGCCGTTTCTTGATGCAAGCACCTCGCTGGCGCAAGTTCCTCGTCTGGCTCTTGGAGCCCACGTCGGAGGGCACAATACGGGCAACATCGGAACGGTTTTACTTGGGTGCTATCATCCTCCAGAGGGCAGTTTCTGCGAAGAAGTACCCACTCCGGAAGCACTCGCCACGTACAAAACCCTTTTTGCTTTCCTGAGTGAGCGATACCATGTTGCCCCGACGCTGATCAGAGGCCACAGAGATTTCAGTGCGACTGCCTGTCCAGGTGACAACAATTATGTTCGCCTTCCTCAGTTGAGAACAGATGTAGCCCGGCTTCTCGTAACGGGTAATCAATCACTCGGTACCGCCTCTCTCACCGCAGTAGTAGACGACGAAGGCTTTGTAAGACTTTCGTGGGAGTTTCTCGAAGACTTCGGAATCGATGGATTCAGACTGGAACGAACGTTTCAGGACCGGACCGATACGATCACCAGCGGAACGGGTGCACAGAATGGAACGTCGCTGGATGCTGGAATCACGCTGGCAGGCGACGTTTCGTATTTCCTCTATGCTGAATCTGCTGATGGACGCGTTCAGAGACTCGCATCTCTTGAGCTGACCATGGATACGCCCGGGGAGTTTCTACTCGCGCGCGCATTTCCAAATCCGGCGAGTAGCCGAATTCAGATACGGTACTTTGTGGCTCACAAAGGTGTCGTTCATTTAAACCTTTTCGATGCCACAGGGCGCCGCGTCAGATCGCTCGACGATTCCTTCCGAACGGAAGACCGTTGGTATACATCAAGTCTGGATGTTTCCGGTTTGCCGGGAGGGATCTATTACTATCGGCTACGAATTGATGGTTTTTCTGGAATTGTCTTCGACAAGACGCGCTCGATAGCCATCGTGCGTTAGGTCGATAGCCATCGTGCGTTAGGTCCATAACCGGGTTCGGTCTCGATCAGCAGATGCATACTATCCGCGTCGAAGATGCCCTCCGAAGGAGAGGTAGCGATCCCGTTCCCGGACGAATCATTTCTCAATGTTTCCCGGATAAAAGCATGCCCGGTTTTGGCTGTACCAAAACCGGGCAGCTTCACCCAGAACCAATCATCACTGAGAGGTGATCCACCGACGCAGAGCCAGGTCCTAATCCTGGGACGTGGCGGTCGGTGGCTGAGTCAAGGATACGAATTCGTTGAAAAGACGTCTGTAGGAATAATTGAACCTCGTCGTGTAGGGCGTTTCCCTACGCATCTGAAGGGCTTCATGAGTGCGCTGTGGGGATCGCTTCACCTTCAGAATGGGCGTATCGAGCCGATAACTGGCATGAAAGCTGTCTCACAGTAAGACTGGCACAGTATTAGCCAAGTCATTGTCGACTGGTTATCGCAAATACACGCCTTCAAAAAATGTCCAACGCTAGAACTCTGACAAGAACCCTCATAGCAGGTGGGTCCGGCTTTATCGGCTCCCACCTCTGCGAACGATTCCTTGAGGATGGACATCACGTTATCTGCGTCGACAATCTCATTACGGGACGTCGATCCAATATCAAACATCTACTGGGACATCCTCGATTTGCGTTCCTGGAACAGGATGTTTCGGTCTCCTTCACCATTGATGGTCCACTCGACAATATTCTTCACTTTGCCTGTCCCGCGTCCCCCATCGACTATTTGAAATACCCGCTGGAAACACTGCAGGTGGGATCAGCCGGAACCAAGAATCTGCTTGACCTTGCCGTAGAGAAGAAATCCCGATTCCTTTTCGCGTCCACCAGTGAAGTTTACGGAGACCCTCTGGTTCACCCGCAAAAGGAATCATACTGGGGCAACGTAAATCCCATCGGTCCCCGAAGTGTATACGATGAGTCCAAACGTTTCTCAGAGGCGATCGTCTCTGCCTATCGCAGGGAAATGGGCGTTGAAGCCCGCATTATACGAATATTCAATACGTATGGGCCCCGCATGCGGCTCGACGACGGGAGGGTCCTTCCAACATTCATGGGACAGGCCCTCAGAGGCGAGCCTCTCACCATATTCGGAGATGGATCGCAGACCCGGTCTTTTTGCTATGTAGACGATCTGGTAGAAGGAGTTGTTCGGCTGCTCCAGAGCAACGAACCGTTGCCGGTGAACGTCGGAAACCCGGAAGAAATATCGATTGGTGGATTTGCCGAGGAAGTGATTGCCCTGACCGGTGCAAGGAGTTCTGTAACGTATCGAGCCCTGCCGGAAGACGATCCGAAAATTCGAAAGCCGGACATCACCCGCGCCTTCAATATCCTGGGTTGGTTCCCGAAAGTCGATCGTTCGAACGGACTGAAGAGAACACTTTCGTACTTCCAAAACGAAGTTCGGTGTGAAGCGTCCCCCGTATCCGAGCGGATGTCGGGTTTCGCTACAGAGTCGACGAAAAACCACACAACCCGGGTCACTCCTGATCGACAACCATCGGCACCACATGGTCATACTAACGGATTAAGAAACCCGGCCGATATTAAATCCCGTATGGTGGATTGACCGAATACGCACCTGGAAATGAATAACAGTATAGACCACGATCACAGTTCTCAGCCCGTTCGAGAGCCAGGAAATGAGCACTCGGACGCACTACGCTGGCAGGCTCCGAGACCGCGCATTGACCACGATTCATCGGATGTTCCGTCTGATTCGGAATCCCGGCGTCCCACACGACATGGTCGCCGATCGAATGCCGATCCGGACACCCACGCGGACTCCGGATCATCTGAACTGCTGCCGGCTCTTCCATCGTCGACTCCGCCCGAGTGGACACGTCTGGTCGATGGCCGCCCTCAATCCGCACCCGCCCCTCCCCCGTTGTTTCCGGAACCTGCCCCAGCTGATTACGGTGGAGCCGATGAGTCTGTACTGGCCGTTCTGGGAAGAAGAAAAGCTGTTTTCTTACTAATCGCGATTCTTAGTTGGCTCTCCGTAGCGGCATATATCACTATTGTACCTCCATCGTATGAGGCAACGACGCTCCTCATGGTCGATACTCGGGGATTCAGAAAGGAGGTGGAGGATCTTCCTCGAATAAATCGCGAATCGGCTCAGTTCGGGCTCGGTAAGATTGCGAACCACGCGCTCATATTGCAGACCTCGAATGAACTGGTTGAGACCACCGTGGATCAGCTCCTCGCAATGAAGCATGCGGGACTCATTACGACTCCATTAACACTGTTCGACGGACTCGATCCCAATTTGGGTCGGGCCTCGGTTCTGAAACGATTCAGGAAAAAATTTGTCACGGTCAGTCCTCAACCCAATGACGACGATGAACCCGATGCCATAATGGTCAGTGCCCTGAGCACCGAACCTGCGGAAGCTGCTCTGATTTCAAACCTGTATGCCCAGTCATATATAAAGTCTGTTGTCGGAGCCCTGGAAGCGCAATATGTCGAAGCCCGGCAGTATTATGCTGATCTTCTGGTTAGCCAGGATGTAGTGATGGCAAATCTCGATTCTTCTCTGCACGCTTTCGCCGCAAAGAGAGGAGACATTATGCTGGAGGAAGAAGAGTCTCACACAGTCAAGCAAATTTCCCTGCTTCGATCCAAGCTTGATGACTCCCGGATCGAAATAAGTCAGTATGAAGCCAGAATATCCTCGCTGATCGATCAATTCAACAAACTGGAGCCGCAATTGCACGCTGAGCAAGCGGCATCCGGATTGGATACACGTCTCCAGCAAACGAATGCCCGAATCGCAGAGGTAGAGTTGTCCATCGAGCAGTTCTATACCAAAAATCCCGGACTCCGAGAGCATCCCGAGACGAGCGAAGACTTGATGGATCTGCTTCTTGAAGCGGAATCACTTCGTCTCAGAATTAATCGGCTTTCAGCGGATTATGTGGATCAGGTCGTTGCCGTTGGAGGAATCGATCTTCAGAAGCTGGACTCTGGCGTTGCCATTATGGCCCAGCTGCGGCGCCAAATCGCGGAAGAGCGCGTGTCCCTGTCCGCTGAAAAGGCACGGGAAGCCGCTATTCTGACCCGCCTGGCCCAATATGAGCAACAGCGAAAAATTCTTCCGACTCAGCAGGTCGACCTCGAAAAACTTGAGCGCCAGCATGCCGTTGCGGAGACCAGACACGACGAACTGAAAGAGAAAATCAGAAAAATAGACGAGGCAGAGAGTTCACAGCGAATATTTGCCCAGGTAGCCGTACCCGCCGTAACCCCGATTGAACCCGTACGGGCACCGTCAGTAATCGGCGGTCTCGGATTCGTTTTGGGCATCTTACTGGCCATCGGCGGCGCATTTGCCCGCGACAAAACCGATTCTCGGATATTTGAACCGACCGATATGGTCCCGGACCAGATTGATCTCATCGGAACTATACCCGATCTGCGGAAAGAGCATTCGATCTTCAGAAGCAGGAAATCATTTGCACCCTTCTTCGAGAGAACGGTATCTACAGATCTGGTCAGCCTACTTCACCCACAGTCTGCCGTATCTCACGCGATCAAGAGTCTTCAAATGCGCCTTTCCGGGGATCCCTCCGAAATGCAGGTATTTGTTGTCACGAGCCCGGAAATGGAAGACGGCAAGAGTATGATCGCTGCGAATTTCGCCGTAACACTCGCCCAATCCGGCTATCGAACGCTCCTTCTTGATGCAGATATCTACCATCCATCCGTCAGCCGGTTACTGGGTCTTACCAAGCAGGCTGAGTTCGATCTGGAGACCTGTACGTTTTCTGACGGACGGGGCGTAGAGGCCTTTTCCGCAGCCCTGCCGAATCTTTACGCACTCTCCCTGCATGGACCTGATAACGGAACTGCTGAATTCTTGATGTCCACGCACCTGGTCCCTGTTATCGAACGGGTCAGAAATCATTTCGATGTCGTCGTAATCGATACGCCACCGGTAACGCACTCAACCGATGCGTTGCGACTCGGTCAACTCAGTGACGAGGTATTTCTGGTTGCACGCACCGGCAAGACGCATTTCGAGTTATTCCAGAAATCCGTAACGGATATAGACCGTGCGGCCAGCCGACCTCCTCGCGTCATATTGAATGGCTACACGGATAAGGCGGACGCCAGTAAGCACAAGCGACGGCGCTACAACAAACGCACGCAGCACAGAACGTCGTGAATCCACATTTTCAGGGCATTCAGGCAACGGATTCCGGGCCGGGTCGGGTATAATAGCAAACAGGCAACATGGCATGCCCGCAAATCAACCAAAATCAGCCCCTAAGACCGCGCATCGTCTGGACTCATGGATAGAGCGGGCTCGACTGTTTCGGCCCTTCCGATCAAACGCTGTTTGGGCGCTCCTCGACCAGGGTTTTGTGAGTGTCTGCAATTTTACGACCATTTTTCTCATTGCCCGATTTACGTCTGCCGAGACACTCGGGCTATTTGTTCTTCTGTACAGCATCCTGCTGCTCGCCACCGACCTACAGCACGCCTCGCTCACACAGGCACATAACGTCCTGGTACCCCAACTGTCTACACGTGAGACCAATTCCTTCACGTCAGTTCTATTCGAACTTCAACTCGCCGGCGGAACGGTCACTGCGCTCCTATTCGGTCTCGCAGCTGTACTATTCCATTATGCTGGATCGACCGAAGTAGCCCATGCCGTTCTGTGGCTCTCGATCACAGCGCTACCGTGGCTCATTCAGGATGCAATTCGGAGAGTCATGTACACAGCGGGAGATTCCAGGTCGGCACTCAAGAATGACGCCCTCTCCTATGGATTACAGGCACTGTCTATAGCGGTACTGGTAACCGGTCAAACGCCCCGTGTCGGAGATCTATATGCAGTAATTGGAATGTCATCGGGCGTCGCCGTCGGTTATGGACTTTGGCAGTTGAGAAAGCACTTACACTTTGTCCGTCCCTCCTCTCCTTCTTTCTGCTCCATTACCCGTCGAATATGGCAGTTCAGCAGGTGGCTGACCGGAAGCGAGGTACTCCATTGGATCGGTCGACACGGAAATGTATGGGTGCTCGGAGCGTTCGTCGGAATCGGTCCGGTCGGGACGTTCAAGGCTGTAATCCAGCTTACCAACATACTGAATCCAATCAAACTGGCGACATTTACGTATCTCCCGTCTCGGGCGAGTCGGATTCTTCATGAGACAGGAAAGGACAGCTTTCGACGATGGTTAATGCGGGTCGGTGGGTTGATTCTGATTCCGTATACCATGGTAATTCTCACCCTGATAGTGTTTTCACGTCAGATACTGCATTTTGCCTACAACGGACATTACGATGGCTCCGGTCTCGCCATCATTTTGTCCCTCGGTGCGCTCGGGCACCTCCTCTATTTTGTCCGTTCACTGATACAGATCGATCTCATTTCCAGAGGCCGCAATTCGGCAATATTCACAGACAGTTTCCTCTCCGTCGTCATGCTACTGACAATCGGAGTTTTCAGTATCAGCATCCTGGGTATAAAGGGAGCGGTCATATTCGAAATCATCATGGCTTCTGCCCTCATCCTGTACAACGTGCTCGTGTATAGAGGGAAACTGGATCCCGGAGATGTACGGGATAGAGAGCTCGGGGCTGATTCTCAGGAACGCGCCGCTGCCGATATTCTCGACCGGAGCCAGTTAATCGACCGCGGCTCTGAGGCCAACATCTACCTCACTGAATCGAAAAGAACGGTCATCAAGGTGTACGAGGGTGACAATAAGGTAGATAAACTCAGGAATGCCCGGTACGAATTTGAAACGCTGAAACGTCTGGAGCGCCAGAGAACAGGAGTTGGTTGTGTCGACCTTCCGCGGGTCATTCGGCTCAGTACGAACCCGGCCGCTGTTGAAATGACGAGATTGAAGGGCCTGCCTCTGCTTGATTTGATTGCGAGTACAGATATTGACTCGGGAGATGTGCCTGGAATAGCCGTGAAACTTCTCGCCGGCCTTACCTACGTTTCCAGACTCCTGAAAGGACCGTATAGAGATTTCAGTGTGAGAAATGTATTGATGGACCCTGCGACCGGTCGCCTCTCATTTCTCGATTTCGGTCCCGGCCAGTGGAACGCGATAACGCAGGTTCAGTCGTCATCAATCGCCACGTCCGTTGGACACTTCGTAGGTGATGGTCTGTATCAGCTGACGAGGCCTGAATTCGTAGCGAATGGTAGACTGAAGCGACTCATGCCGGAGTTGTGCTCTGCCCTGCTGATGGAGTTGGCAGAACATGAATCGGTTGGTTTGAACATAATGGATGACCTTCATCACTTCATGGATGAGAAGTTTTCTGCCAATACGTCCCAGGGAGGTCTCATTCGAAGAAGTTGGTATGCTTCCTTCGGGAACGCCCGGTTCAGAATGCATACCTCTCGCCTTCGCAGGCGATTCCCCACTGGCGAAAATGAAGTCTGACGAATTCGGATCAAGATTTTCTACATCGTGTCGATACCGAACGTGGTAAATCGGATCTAATTCATGCATTCGCCTGCTTCTCAGAACTACGAAGGAAGACGCCCTACCGGCAGCCGGTCCAATTCGCGATCGACCCGACCGGCAGATGATCGTCGCACGCCCCGACGAAATGCTGCTCGTAGGATAACTCGCGGAGGAAGGTCAAGACCTGAATCACCGGAAGCATACTGGATTGCCCGGGACCGATCGGCCGGTGTTCTGGGACGTTGGTTTCTGATTCTGCTCTCAATTGTTCTCACCGGGTACACTTTTTTTGGCCGGGGATTCGCATATATCGGTGTCGCACCGGTTTTCATCGGAGAAATCACACTCTTTTTGGGCGGTCTGGCAGCCATTCAATCTCATAAACTGGGGTATGTATGTAGACTCCCCGTTGTTCGGGTACTTCTTCTGGTGATGATCTGGGGGGCCATCAACACGGTTCCATACATAGACCGGTATGGAGCAACAGCGCTCAGAGACGGAGCGATATGGGGATACGGAACGTTTGCAATCATAGTGGCAGCCGTAATACTCGCTCATCCAGATCGGATCCGGATTCTACTCGTACGATACCGGCTTTTTGCTCTTGGTTTCGCTCTATCCGCTGCGGCGCTTTACATCCTTGCCAACGTCACGAACGGCGGTTTTACGGTTCCCGGTTCACCGTCACCGATTCTGACGGCCAAAGGGGGAGATATGCAGGTTCACCTTGCGGGCATAGCCATTTTCACCATGATAGGGTTCGCAAATAAGCGACCATTGATACTCACCATGACGGCCATAGATTTGGTGGTCATCATGGTTAGTAATCGAGGCGGGATGGTTTCATTCATGCTCGCCATTACGTTTCTACTGATTCTCAGGCCTCCGAGGCTCAGGGTCGCCCCGATCATATATGGCCTGCTCCTGGTAGTGGTAACCGTCATTCTGATCAACCCCGTGATTCACATCAACAAACGACGAACGCTCTCGCTTGAGCAGGTACAGGAGAACGTGGAGAGTGTTTTGTACAGTTCCAGAGCTTCCAGCCTCGAAAGTACCAAGGCGTGGCGAGTCCACTGGTGGGTCGATATAATCAACTACACCGTGTTCGGAAAGTATTTCTTCACCGGCAAGGGCTATGGAATCAATCTGGCGAACTCGGACGGATACCAGGTATACAAAAACGAGTCGCTCCGGAGCCCGCACAGTGCCCACATGACATTCCTGGCAAGATCAGGGGTCCCGGGGTTGCTGTTATGGATACTTTTTCTGTCGTCGTGGTGGATCGGGATGATGAAGGTGACGCTGTCAACTCGAAAACGCGGAGAAACCAGGTGGTTTGGGATTTTTGCATTTCTGACTACGTATTGGACCGCATTCGTTATCAATTCGTCGTTTGATGTTTTCCTTGAGGGTCCCATGGGAGGTATCTGGTTCTGGTGCGTGACTGGCGTCGGGATCGCCGCACTTGAATTATATAGAACGCAACCCGAACTATTTCTGGAGCGATCTGAGGCATGAAATATCCGTCTGAATATATTGTCGGTATGCGGGTAGACGTCCTGAATTACGAGACAGCGACTGATCAAATTCTTCAGTGGTCGGAAGAGCGAAGCAACCGGCGGGTGTGTGTGGCCAACGTCCACATGGCCATGGAATCACACGATGACAAGTCTTTCAACGAGGTGGTGAACCGCGCCGACATGGTCACCTCCGACGGAATGCCACTCGTATGGGCGCTCAAGATACTGGGACATAAAGACGCTTCTCGAGTGTACGGTCCTGACCTGCTTCTAGAGATCTGCCGTGGAGCCTCCAAGCGGAAGATTCCTATAGGTCTCTACGGAGGTACGAGCGACCGCCTACGTGAATTCAAGGAAACACTCGAACGCAGATTTCCGGATATCGTCATCGCATGTTCTATCGCTCCTCCATTCAGACCCCTCACGGAAGATGAGGACGACGCGTACACCCGCGAACTGGTCGAAAGTGGCGTTCGCATCATCTTCGTTGGAATAGGGTGTCCGCGCCAGGAGCGCTGGATGGCAGATCATGCAAGACAAATTCCGGCAACGATGATTGGTGTCGGGGCTGCATTTGATTTCCACAGCGGACATGTACGACAGGCACCGGTCCTCCTGCAGCGGTTCGGGATGGAATGGGCGTTTCGCCTGGCTATGGAACCCCGAAGGTTATGGAAGCGATACATGAAACATAACCCCAGATTTGTCTTCCTCTTTCTGCATCAAGTCCTGTGGTCGAATCGTTCGAACCATTCGTCTGATACTTCAACCGCAGCGGTACACCCGTAGCGGATGAAAATTCTCCTGGTACATAACTACTATCGAGAGCGGGGTGGCGAGTATCGCGTTTTCAAAGATGAAGCAGAGATGCTTCGAAGACACGGTCACGATGTTCAGACGTTTACCAGGCATAATGATGATACGAAGGGAATGAACGCCCTTGAGCTCGCCCGGAAAACGGTCTGGAACAGGGAGATCTACGATGAGATGGGGGCGATACTGCAGACAGAACGGTTTGATATCGTTCACGTTCACAACACACTGGCCCTCGTATCCCCGGCGGTCTTTCATGCGTGCAGAGACAATAACGTACCGGTCGTTCAGACCTTACACAATTATCGTCTGGTTTGTGCGAACGGTCTGTTGTTCAGAGACGGATCCATCTGCGAAAACTGTCTAAAGACGTCGTTTCCTTTCCCTGCGTTGATGTACGGATGTTACCGGAATAGTCGTTTAGCCACTGCCGGCGTTGTAGCATCGACTATGTGGCACAAGAAAATGGGTACGTGGTCGGACGTAGTATCTGGTTTCATCACGTTGAATTCTTCAGCCAGAGATATTTATCGTGAACATGGAATTCCGGATACAAAACTTTTCATCAAGCCCAATGCGGTAGATACGCGAAATCTTCCCGGAAACGGTGACGGTGGGTATGCCCTGTTCGTGGGACGCTTGGTTCCGGAGAAGGGCGTAGAGACACTCGTTTCGGCCTGGAAAGACGCCTCCGTACAGACCCCCCTTAAAATCGTAGGAGATGGCCTCCTGATGGACGATCTGACCACACTGGCTGCCGGACTTCCCATCGAATTTGAAGGACTGAAAACCAGATCAGAGACACTCGAGCTGATGAGAAACGCGGCTCTCCTTGTTTTTCCGTCCACGTGCTACGAGGGCTTCAGCAGGGTACCGATCGAGGCACTGGCCATGGGTACCCCGGTCCTGGCATCCAGACTGGGTGCCGTTGTGGACGTCGTCATTGAGGGTCAGACCGGATATTTCTTCGATGCCGGTGATCCCGCATCACTCGGAGAACGAATGAAGGCAATTGAGTCCGACGTCTCCGTCCTCTCTCGAATGCGGCCGCACGCAAGAAATGATGCGGTCCGGCGATTTGGAGAGGATGCGAATCATCACATGCTCATGTCCATCTACGAATCCATCATCGATTCGGCCTGATATGGCTTTAGGAATCGGCATTTGTGGCCGAAAACAGAGACGTATCGTTTCGTCTTCCGGAAGGAGGCAGAGCGGTAGACCCACAACGTTTTTCCCGGGTATTATTGATGTCAACTTCTTCCGAACAGGCGCAGATGCGACTGGTGAAACGACCCAGTGGTCGTCATCACGAGAAGGATTCGTGCGTTTATCAGCATATTTCGCTCTCCGAGACGATGGTGAACGCCAGTGCCGGTGTTCAGCGAGGAAATGGTGACCATGCCTCTCCTGTCGCTTTTGAGTATCGGCGTGTTTTTAATACCATTTCTCTCGCAACGGGTGATGCGGCCGCACTGGCGCTCTCTCTGACGTTAGCGGGTGCGCTGCATTATTTTGTATCAGGAGCGCCGCTTTTCCAGTGGTGGATCAATCTCATTCTTCCCATCTGGATGGCGAGTGCGGTAATGTTTCGTTTGTATCCTGGTTGGGGATTGGGAGCCATTGAAGAACTCAGACGTGAAGTGTTGGCTACCAGCCTTACGTTTGGTTTTGCCGCAATCCTTCTCTTCTGGGGAAAGATGGCAGCCGATACCAGTCGATTCTCCTTTTCCATTGCCTTTCTAATTTCTCTTGTCCTCATCCCCGCATTACGGAGATCCATCAAGGCCCTGCTCGTTCGAACGGGTCGTTATGGACTACCGGTCGTCCTCTACGGCGCCGGTGAGACCGGACAGGAGGTCGTGAGGTCACTTCGGGCTGAATCTGGACTCGGATACCGACCGATTGCTTTTCTGGATGACCACCCGGGATTCTGGGGTGAATTTGTCGAGGGAATCCCGGTCCTCGGAGACACCAATCTGGTTCTCCCGGATGCCCAGGCTGCCATTCTGGCCATGCCGAGAGCAGAGCGGGAATTCAAAATGCATCTGCTTGAAGGGCCGCTCTCCTATTACCGAAATGTTATCATTTTGCCGGACATGAGTGAGATGCCGTCACTCTGGGTCCGAACATTTGATCTGGGGGGAATCCTCGGTCTGGACATCAAGCTGAATCTTGCAGATACCACGTCCAGAATACTGAAGCGGTCATTTGACCTCGCCTTCACGCTCCTGTTCTCTCCGCTCTGGATTACTCTCTGCAGCGTCGTGGCGGTGATGATCTGGCTGGAAGACGGACAGTCACCCCTTTTCCGGCAAACCCGCATAGGATTACGTGGCAATTCTTTTCAGACCCTCAAATTCAGAACGATGGTTTCAGACGCTGACAGCGTCCTGGAAAGGTATCTGAATGCTGACCCGGCATTGAGAACGGAATGGGAGACGCGCTGTAAACTGGAAAATGATCCGCGCATCACACGGATTGGAAAAGTATTAAGACGCCTTTCAATCGATGAACTTCCTCAACTGATCAACGTCATCCGGGGAGACATGTCGCTCGTTGGGCCAAGGCCGCTGCCTGATTATCATGAAACCGAGCTCGTGAACCGGGTGAAATCGCTAAGGCGCAGGGTCAGACCCGGTCTTACCGGCTTGTGGCAGGTTTCCGGCCGATCCGACACCGGCAATGCCGGGATCGAACAGTATGACGCCTACTACGTGAGGAATTGGTCAATCTGGTTAGACATCGTGATTCTTGTTCGGACCGTACGGGCCGTGATTCGATCGTCGGGAGCCTACTAACGGACACTCCGGAGGCGACCATGATACATCACATCCCGCGTGAGTTAACGGCCGAGCACGTCTCGATTGCAAATGGTAAATCGATAACCGGCGGCGCGACCTTCGTAGGAAGCATACGAGCCGTATCCATTCCTCTCCTGCTGACAGCCTTCTACTATTACTCGTTCCATGCCCTGAGTATCACTGGAGCGGACCTCATCTCAGCCGGATATAAGATTTTGGTTTCGGCGATGGTCCTTACGACCGTGCTCGCAACCGAGTGGCGGATGAGCCGGATTCTTGCTCTGACCGGTCTCACAATCGGGTACGCTGTCAATGCCATCCATTTTTATAGATACGGCGGACCGCTATCCCCCGGAGGATTGAGTTCTTCCCTCGAATCCAATTCCCGGGAAGTCGTCGAGTTTTTGTCCCTCATTCCAGCTCGATCCATCGTACAGACGATTGTATTCATCGTCGTCGGAGTCTTCTCCATCCGCCGTTTTACGGCACTCCAGACCCGGGACAAAAAGCGCCTGATTCGAGCACGCTTTGCGTGGACCGTCCTCATACCCCTACTTCTTGTCCCGTTTATCCGGAGATCTGCCAGTACAAAATTCTGGCGGGAAATTTCCCGGAATCCGGTGGCCGTGACAGCCAACCTATATACCCACGTACCCGTGATCGGCGAAGCGCTCCTGACGCTGGGCTATTATGAGCAACGAGCGGGACTCACCAGGCTCGAGGAAACGACACAGCCGACCAATATTGTCGGATTCTCGGACATCGGGACACCAGAGATTGTCGTCCTCGTCATTGGCGAAACCACTCCGAAAAATCATCTGTCGGCCTATGGATACGGTATCGATACCTCGCCATTTTTGTCGGATCTCAGGTCCGATCCTGGTGCGATATTTATGGAAAACGCAGTCGCTCCCGCTTCTATCACGAGGGAATCTCTCATCCGCGTGCTCTCATTTGCCACCACGTATGAAAGGAAACCGTACCTCAACAACTGGAATGTCATTGACGTGGCAAGGAATGCCGGGTACTCGACCGATTGGCTCTCGAATCAGTGGCCGTATGGCTCTGACGAGAGTGCCGTGGGAGCGGTCGCACATCTCGCCGATCGGACCGAGTATATTCAGTTCGATGCTGAAGGACCAACTTTCGACACGGACCTTGCGGATCGATTCGGGGAGGTACTAAATGCTCCGGAAAGAGCGCTCTCGAGTAAGAATTCGCCGGACGAGAACAAACGATTTTTTGTTTTGCATCTGGCCGGAAGTCATTACAGATATGACGCCCGCAGCACGTCTGAAGACAAGGCGTATATCCAAGCGACCCGATCCGAAGAGCCCGAGTTCGATGCCAGCGTCTACGAAACAGACCGGACTCTTCAGCGCGTCATCGAAACCCTGAGGATTCGGGAGGAATCTTCAGTGGTCCTCTTCGCCTCGGACCACGGTGAAGAGGTGGGCCTCAAGAGTCACGGTTTTCCGGAACTCAGCAGGGTCCAGGTTGAGGTCCCGTGTGTAATCTGGGCCAATCACCCCCCGAGTGCCGGTTCAATTCTTGCAGGCATCGCCTCCAACAGGATTAAGCCCTTCTCTACGGAAAATGTACCCTTTATCCTGTCGAAACTTTTCGGATGGACCCTTCGACCCGATCCGCGAAGAGATCCGTCTCTGATGGCATATTTTCCCGGAACGCTACAGGTTTTGAACGTCGACGGTAGAATAATTCCCGTTGACGACAGCCTCCCCTACTCGCTTGGTAATCGAGCCGGTTCGTGGCTATTTGGATATTGACGTCCCACGCCCACATAGAACATCCACACTCTCTCAAACGTGACATTTTTGTCACCACCAGTTGGGATGATGGACATCCCTCGGATTTCAGACTCGCAAATCTCCTGCTGAAGTACGGCCTTCGGGGGACATCGTATATTCCAATCAGAAACACAGAGCATGCGGTCCTCGATGCGTCGGGAATCAGGGCACTTTCCGAATCTGGCCTGGAGATAGGCGCACATACGTACAATCACGTTCGTATCGACCGCATGTCCTACGCTGACGCCCTTCGGGAAGTCGAATCAGGAAAAAATACCCTGGAAGATATCACGGGGACTGTCGTCTCAACCTTCTGCTACCCGAAAGGAAAAATCAGTAGTCGGGCAAGACGCGCGGTTCGAGACGCGCAGTTTATCTACGCAAGAACGACGAAAGCCTTCCACACGATGCCTCCGGCCGATCGCCTTCTGGCACCGGTAACACAGCAGATTTATGATCACGCCCCACAAGTCCATGTCAGGCATGGGGTTAAGGAGGCGAACTGGACGGGACTGAAGAATTGCTTTCCGGTGATTATTCGTACTCGGTCTCTTTCCGATCAAATTCGAAAGCACATCGAGTACGTCGAAATGAATGGAGGTATTCTGCACCTCTGGGGCCATTCATGGGAACTCGACGAACATAATCTCTGGTCCCTCACGGAAGAAATTTTTCAACTTCTGGCCAGCATTCGAGGTGCGCGCTTCCTCACGAACTCAGAGTTGAGTGTGCCGATCGTGGCGAGTTGATCATCAGAAGCCGTACCTAACCGGGAGATCGGCCCGCACCGTTCCGGGAAATAATTGCTCGCAGTTCCTTAACAGCGGGCAAAAAGAGCCGAAACCCGACGTGGACTCTAATCTGATTTTTTAGACTCGGAATCCGATCCTGTAAATGAATCCGTGCTTTATGCACCTGACTCTATGTACGCTTACCGCGCTACTTACTTTCTGCTGTTGACGCTGGTACTTGCGTTTGCACCAAATAGATCGGCTACTGCTTTTCAGGTAGTTCCGACGCTGGATCCGGAAAAACGGATTTCCCAGTATGGTTTACAGACATGGTCCGAGGATGACGGCCTCCCGCAAAGTACCATTTCAGCCATTGCAGAGACCAGCGACGGGTACCTCTGGCTGGGCACACAGGAAGGGCTCGCCCGCTACAACGGAATTACTTTCGACGTTTTCAACAAGGGTAATACGCCCGCCTTCGGAAAAGATCACAAGATTGTTTCACTGCTCGTTGACACCTCTGATCGTTTATGGATTGGACTGGACGCAGGATTAGTCCGATTTGAGAACGGCAGATTCGTAAATGTAGGCGATCAGATTGGTCGCGGGCTTCGTGTGGTGAATTCCATCATCGAGGACGAGACGGGTACCATATGGGTCGGAAGCGCCAAGGAAGGGCTTTTCTCTATACAACCCGGTTCGAATACGCTCGAAAAAAGCGATTATGCTATCGCCGATGACGACAAAATTTCGTCGCTCGTGGCCGATATGGACGGAAGTCTGTGGATCGGAACCAACAATGGCCTGATTCACCAGCGAAATAAATTAGTCAGGAGATATTCGGAGAAAGACGGGCTTCCTTCTGTTAAAATTGAGGCACTCTTCAGAGACCAACAGGGCATCGTGTGGGTTGCGACAGAATCCGGAATCGTAACACTCAGCCATGAGTTGATAAAAGAGCCCACCTATCGTCCATTGCGATCAATGAAGGCCCAGGTATTCTTCGAGGATCGAGTGGGTACACTTTGGATCGGAACATCCGATCAGGGTTTAGCCCGAATTACGTCCTCCGGGGTCGAAATATTTTCAAAAAAAGGAGATTCTACCGGTGGTCTCACCTATCAGTCTATCTCATCGATTTATGAAGATGATGAGGGAAGCCTTTGGCTCGGGACCGACGGCGGTGGCCTAAACAGGCTCTACGAGGGCGCCTTCACCTCGTATACGACAATGGAAGGACTGTCTGAAAATATGATCTGGAGTGTTTTCGAGGACTCGCACGGCGGAATGTGGTTCGGGACCGAGTCTGGTGGTGTTGACCACCTGGTAAATGATCGTGTCGAGACGTTCAGTACGGATACCGGCCTGTCCCACAATCAGGTATCGGGTCTCGCTGAGACGGCAGATGGAACTATCTGGATCGGAACGTATGGTGGCGGTCTCAACGCAATCCGAAATGGGACCATCAGGCATTTTACCACAGACGACGGCATGGCTGACAACCGAATTTCCGGAACCTATACGGACTCCCAGGATCGGTTGTGGATTGCAACAGACGGTGGTATTTCCATCTACGATCACGGGACGTTTACGAATCTGACATCCAAGGATGGCCTCGCGAGTGACTACATCTCGGTTATTTATGAGGGATCAGACAGCGATATGTGGGTCGGCACCTATAAGAGTGGTCTCAACAGAATTACAAAGAGTGGAATTGAAACGTATACGGCTGCCGACGGACTTGGGAGTGACAACGTGACGGCCCTCTACGTCGACGAAGAAAAAACCGTTTGGATCGGCACGTACGGCGGAGGTCTCACCAGACTGAAAGATGACACGTTCACCACATACTCGATGACGGATGGACTGTTCAACGATTATATCTACCTGATTCTGGAAGACGATGACGGCGCTCTCTGGATGACCTGCAACAAGGGTATATTCAAGGTGAGCAAGAATGCCTTGAACACTTTCAAGCCGGGATCAACGGAACGAATCACCTCACGGGTGTACACCAAGCAGGACGGTCTGAAGGAAGTAGAAATGAATGGCGGATTTCAGCCCGCCGGATGGAAAGGTGCAGATGGTCGACTCTGGTTTCCGTCCATAGGGGGTGTTCCGATGATCAACCCGACAGATCCACACTCCAATCTGACCCCTCCTCCCGTTCATGTAGAACGATTTGTGGTCGATGGAGTGAACATGGATCCGAATCAGAGTCTCAGCCTGGAGGATGGTGCTGACAAGATCGAGTTCTTTTTTGCGGCTCTCAGCTTTCAAGCGCCGAAGCAGAATCGCTACCAGTACAAGTTGGTCGGCTACAATGAGGATTGGACGCTCACATCCGATCATTCTGCCACGTATACGAACCTGGATCCCGGTAATTACCAATTCGTGGTAATAGGATCCAATAACGATGACGTGTGGAATGAACAGGGTGCAAGTGTTTCCTTCTATCTCCGACCGAGCTTTTATGAGACGTGGTGGTTCATCTCGTTGAGTGTTCTCTCTTTGATTCTGCTTGCCGGCGCTACGTACCGCATCCGGATCTCACAGCTCAGAAAACGCCATGAGGAACTCGAAAGAGAAAGAGACAAAGCGCGGGCAGCCAACGAATTCAAATCGGTCATTCTTGATAACCTGAGCCACGAATTCAGAACACCGCTTACGGGAATTCTGGGATATTCAGATATATTGATGTCCGAGGCCGAGGGTGAAGAACGTGAGTTCGCGGGCTACATCAAGGCCAACGGAAACAGACTCCTTCATACGCTCGATTCACTTCTTGAACTGGCCCGGGTTCAGCGCATGGACCTCGAGCTGAAACCCGAACCAGTCCTCGTATCAGACCTGATTCACGAAATTATTGCGCTTCAAAATGAGCAGAGAAAGAACGTAGATGTTGCTCTGGAGGCAGCCATACATTCCAGTCCTGGTGAAATGAATCTGGACCGGCGGAGCATCGCCTACGCTATTCGGGCCCTCGTTGACAACGCACTTAAATTTACCGACCGTGGCAAGGTAGTCGTGCACCTCGAGGCCAGTGAGTCCGAAACAGTAATCCGGGTCGCGGATACGGGAATCGGAATCAGCAGATCCGATTTTACTCGTGTGTTCGAACCATTCAAACAGGCATCTGAAGGCCTCGACAGAAGTCATGAAGGAGCAGGAGTCGGTCTGACGGTTGCACGTCACCTGATTGAATCAATGAAGGGTAGGCTCGAACTCGAATCGAGTGGGGTTGACGGATCTACGTTTATTATCACCCTTCCGATCCATAAAGAGAATTCCGACGGAGGGTCAGCCGGGTCCGTCCACTCCCGCCATCGACCCCACGGTGATCGATTCAGTCTTCATCGGCGCAATTCGGACCGAGTATCGTCTATCGACCACGCGTCCGACCTCATCGGGTAGCGTCCTCCGTTTCGTAGTCAATGAGCCGAGGAAACGAAATCCTCCGACGGAACCTTCTGGAAAACAGGTAGGTTGTACGCCACAGTTTTGAACGACTCGATCTCTTCTCTCGTTAGGGTCGTTTTGGCCTGTCAATCGAAGCACGTCAAATGTCTCCAGAATCTCGTCTCCGTATCAAAGGAGAGTCCATCGATTGGACCAACCTGTCATTTATAGGAGGATACCATCTTCTTCTCCTGATTCTGCTACCGATATATCTTGCCCTTAAGGTTCCGTCCCTTGAGCTCGTCGGCATGGCGGTAGTTCTGTCGGGCGGTTGTCTGCTGAGTATTACCACGGGGTACCATCGTCTGTATGCGCACAAGACGTATAGAACCCGCCGGGCAGTCGAATCGGTTCTCCTCTTTTTCGCAACCCTGGCCACAGAGGGGAGCGCGTTAAAATGGTCACATGATCACCGGTTGCATCACCGTCATGTGGACACGAACCGAGATCCGTATGGCACATCCATCGGATTCTGGCACTCTCATATATTGTGGATGTTCAAGCATCCCGCTCCGTGGGACGAGCGACTCGTCCGGGACCTTGAGACGAATCCCCTGCTCAGAATCCAGCACAGGTATTACGGCCTATGGGTCGCAGTAACGAATATTTTGGTCGTACTCCTGACCTGGCTTGTCGTCGGCGATCTATTCGGGTCCGTCGTTTTCGCGCTACTCGCACGACTGTTCGTAGTCCATCACAGCACGTGGTTTATCAATTCTCTTGCCCATATGTGGGGTAGTAAGCCATATTCAACGGAGCATTCGGCCGTAAATAATTTCATTCTCTCCCTCCTTACGTACGGCGAGGGATATCATAATTACCATCATACGTTTGCCGGTGACTATCGAAATGGAGTCAGGTGGTTTCAATTCGATCCACCGAAGTACATCATCTGGGCGATGAGTAAAGTGGGTCTGGCTTCTGGCCTGAAAAGGGTAGATCGTCTGACGATCAAGAGGAAACTGGTTTCGGCAGACCGCAAACTGATGCTCGCACACCTAGATCTGGTCACACGGATGGACACCGAACCCATCCGGGAAATGATCGATCGGATGTTCGAGCCACTGACTAAAAATCTGGTCGGGCTCAAGATTTCGACCGAAAAATATCGGGAGCTACGAAGAAGAGGCTCCGAAGAAGTCGCGTACGTCAGGGAAGTGCTGAAGTCAAATCGTCAGCGTGTTTCCCAGGAAATGGATGAGTGGGGAGAACTCGTCCGGTTCGTTTTGACACTCCGCCCCCATCGAGCTGTATGAGTCTATCTTACTCTGGAACTACGCCCAGTTCAATGTATGACGCGTGCGTTCCTGAACGGTAGATTTGCTCGGTCGCGACCTGAAAATCCTCCTCTCGGGCCGTGTAAATGTTTCCGTAGGTCTGTGGATTTCGGTCGACCAGCGGGAACCAGCTACTCTGAATCTGCACCATAATCCGATGTCCCTTCAGAAACGTATGGTAACTATCCGGTGCATCGAACGAGATCTCGGTTATCTGTCCAGGTACAAGTGGCTCCGGATGCTCGTAGCTATTCCTGAATTTAGCTCTGAAGACGTCGCCCCGGACTAACATCTGATACCCGGCCATCTTGTCCGGCAGGTATTTTTCTTCTTCCGCCTGCCATTCCGGCTCGTCCGGAGGAAATTCATCGATTAGTTTTACCACGTAGTCCGCATCAGAACCCGACGTCGAGACGAAAAGGTGCGCCGTAACCGGGCCCGCTATGGTGACATCAGCACTCAAAAGATCCGACCGGTAAACGATAACATCTTCGCGCCCGGCGGCAAAGCGCTGATCTTCAACTATATATTCTCTGGTCCGGTCTATTCGCACCTCACTGGTATACGGCACCGGATCTCCCGGATCCGACGTGTACTCATCGTGCGCCTCGTCGGAAGTCTTCGGACGTTCCGGGGAAAGGCCCCCATCGGCCTGCAAATAGAAAGCGGTTCTTTCAGCGGTGTCCGGGGGCCAGGAATCCAGTTCGTGCCATGTGTTCGATCCCGTGGAATACGCATATACTTCCGGGAGCTGATTTTCCCCCTTGTCCTTCAGGTAGTAGTTAAAAAATGGGAGATCAATTTTTTCCTGATAGAATACAGACGTCTTGTTGTCAAATGACACATTACCAAGGTGATCACCATCGGCGCGGACCCATCCACCATGAAACCACGGCCCCATGACCAGGGTGTTGTTTGAAGCCGGATTATTTTCTTCAACCGACTGGTAGATATGCGTCGGACCATAGGGATCCTCGGCGTCGAAAAAGCCACCAACGGTCATCATGTTGGTTGTAACTCCTGTCATATTTGGAACGATATTCCGGCGCTTCCAGAAAGTATCATACGTGCCGTGGGCCATGAGGGAGTCCCAGAACGCGATCTTCCCGTGGAAATACTTCTCGTTAGCGTTTTTCAGAGGACCCATATCGAGAAAAAACTGATAGGCGTCGTCCGTGGGAAAATCAAATCCAGCATTCCAGTGGTCGGTGGGATTCGGATCCGGACTCTCGAAAAAAGGAAAAAAACGGAATGCATCCTGCAGGTAAAACGCACCGTGGTGGTGAAAGTCATCTCCGACAAACCAGTCGGCGATCGGAGCCTGCGGTGAGGCCGCCAGAAGAGCCGGATGCGAATCTATCGAACTGGCGGCGGCATAGAAACCCGGATAAGAGATTCCCCAGATACCGGCCCTCCCGTTGTTGGGCTCTACGTTTCTCAGTAGCCAATCGACGGTATCGTACATATCTGTACCCTCGTCGACATCAGTCGAGTCTTTCTCGGTGGGGATATCGGGTGTCATGTTTACAAACCGTCCCTCCGACATGAACCTTCCCCTGACGTCTTCATAGACAAAAATATAGCCTTCATCAGCAAATCGATCGGAACCGTTGGGTCCCAGATGATTCGGGTAGGAATCCGGTCCGTACGGTCCGGAGCTATAGGGAGATTTCTTGATCAGAAAGGGATACGTCTGTGTTTGGTCACGGGGGATATATACTGCGGCATACAGGTGTACACCGTCACGCATCGGAATCTGTACTTCCTTTTTCACGTACTCCCGGACGATCTTGTTATCAGGCTCCTGACACGCTGTAAGAGACAGCATAATGAGTGTAATCAGGGCTCCCACCCTCACACAGGACTGGCTGCAGGATATTCGATTTGGATGCATTTGCTTCCCTCCATCGCTGACTTACTGAATGCACGATCCACCAATGTAGAGGGCCGGTAACAATAAAGCGTTCGCGGACCGAGTGGGGATGTTTCCCATTTAACGTGTAGGGGATTTCTCGTCAAGAAAATCACGGTACCAACCTCAAGACGCAAACGTCACTCGCATCGTAGAGAATGCACAGGATCAGACCGTACCGCCATATAGCTGTGAACAGTAATGGTTTGCCAGATTTTCTGCCAAAACGACAGATATCTGGACACGTTCAGCGGGCCTTATCCGGATTACATACGGTATCCTGTGATGCGTCCCGGGTCATCCTGGAGCCTGTAGCGACTGACCAGATCGCCACTCAACCAGACGGGGATCACTCCAGATCGCCAGAAAGGACGTTTTCAGGCAACGCCAACTGGCGGGCTGCCGTTTCGACAGGCTCGATCGAACCTACGTCTTTTGAACTCCCGGCCCCCATCTCCTTGAATTTTCGCGCTGAAACCAGTACCCGGGATTCCATGGACCCGACGGCTTTGTTGTAGCTTGAAACAGCGGAATCAAGTCGTTTCCCTACGGCCGAGAAATGATCCACCATGACCGCCATACGTTCGTAGAGTTCCTGCCCCAGATTGCTAATTTGCTGGGCATTTGCTGCTATGCGTTCCTGCCGCCATCCGTACGCCACAGCCCTCAAGAGAGCGATGAGCGTGGTTGGTGTAGAAATAATCACGCTCCTTTCGACGCCGTACTCGATCAGCGAAGGATCTTCCGTCAGGGCCGCGTAGAAAAATGACTCTCCCGGCAGAAACATCACGACCATGTCGGGCGAGGTATCAAACTGATCCTGATAGGCCTTGGCAGAGAGTTGCTTGACATGCGTTCTGATCTGCTCTGCATGTCGGTGAAGACCGACGGATCGCACGGATTCGTCTTCCGACTCGATGGCATCCAGATACGCTTCGAGCGGTGCTTTGGCGTCCACGACGATAATCTTGTCTCCAGGTAGGTGTATGATAAGATCGGGGCGCAATCGTCCTTCATCAGTCTCAATGCTGTGCTGTTCCTCAAAGTCACAATAGTCCACCATTCCGGCCATCTCGACGACGCGGCGTAATTGGATTTCACCCCATCGTCCCCGAACCGTTGGTTTTCGGAGGGCAGAGACAAGATTTCCCGCTTCTTTCTGAAGCTCAGCCTGTGCCTGTGAGAGTCCTTTGACCTGTTCGGTCAACGACGAGTAGGCTTTCACGCGCTCTTTCTCTATCTCTCCAATCTGACTCGTCACTGTTTTCAGCGATTCCTTCAGGGGATCGACGAGCTTCTGCATTTCGGTCGAACGCTTCTGCTGCGATTTTTCAGCTTCCGAAACCAGTTTCTCGACCTGACCTTTAGCAATCTGTAGAAACTGCTCGTTATTGGATTTTAATGCCTTGTGAGACAGGGACTCGAATTGGACGAGGAGATCCTTCTGTGCGTCCTGTAGCAGTTTCATTTTTTCCTCAGCAGCACGCCGCTCCTCTTCCCGACCGGCTTCCAGCGCGGAGAGTCGGCTCTGCAGGTCAATTCGACGGTCTCTCTCCGAAATTAATTCGGAATTTGCTCGCTCCAGACTTTCTTCTCGCTCAGAAAGACGCGCGGCCGTCGCATTATTGTTCGCACGCATGACGAGGACGGCTACGATCCCTCCGGCTATCAGCCCGATCAAAATACCGATGATTCCTTCCACCATTTCCGTTCCCAGGCTGTATGACGACATTCGTCCATGAGTGATTCAAGACTCCGCCGCAAAGCGCAAACAGAACATGCACTCGCGGACCGGCTCTGGTAAATTCCGACCTATATCGTCGGAATACAACCAGAACGGCGGCTATTCGACCGGCATAAATGTGCTTTCTTGTACGGACCAGAGTCCGGCCCGAATCGACGTGGCTCCAGTCAGATGTTGCCAACTGTCTATATACGCTTGCAACTGTCCTGCATAGTGCGTCAGTAAACTACGTTCAGTACGAGCATCCGTTTTGTAGTCCACGATCGTCCATTGAGGGCCGACTCGAAAAACAAGATCCATTATGCCTGATACGACCTGAACCGGCTCCGTATTCTTCAGACTATGGGTGAAAGGCAATTCAGTGTAACACTCATCCGAATCGCAGACTGAATGCCAGATTTCGGACTTTCGAAAATCGCACAACGCTCGAATCGCACTCCCCTCCAGGTCCGATAGATCCCTCCCATTGCTTCCCTCAATTTCTTCTTGAAGATAGTAGCTGCACCACCGTGCATCATCCATCGGTTTACCCAGAAGATGTTGTTCAATTGCGTACTCAAACAGGCGATGTACCGCCCGTCCATATCCACGACCACGCCCACGATACGACTCGTCGATAGTAGACGACCCTACTGATTCGACCTCTGGTTTACTCGGACGGATCAATTGCCACGTCGGCACACGGCCTGCCTCCATTCGTTCCCTGTTGATACGGAGATTCTCGAATGCATCGTTAAAACTGGATTCATCCCTGGATGCGTCCGAGTGACAGTTGCCGGCTTCATCCTCCAAGGGATTCAGATCGTCTCCGTCGGCCTCCAGGGGCAGATGGTCGTAAAACGGAGCCCAGAACCCTTTTTCGTCTGACCCCATATACCTCGTAATAAAGAGTTGCTCGCGCGCGCGAGTCGCCGCGACGTACCGGAGACGATTATCTTCTGCTGCAGAAAACCTCTTTTCTTCTTCCATGGCATTCGTCCAGGACGTGGGCTCGGCTATCGGTTGCTCCCTGAATCCCGCCTTTTTTCGGACCGGAACGATTACTCTCGCACCACCCTCCCGCCGTTCGACAAAGAATTGTGGTTCGCGGGCACGGACCGAGGGGTCTGCATCCACCAGAAAAACGACGTCGGCTTCCAATCCCTTTGCCTGATGAATATTGAATATTCGGACGGCCCTACCCTGACCTGATTCGAGGGTCAGACCTTCCTGGTCCAGTTCGCCTCGACTGAGTCGCAGCAGTTCCTGCCTTGCCTCCAGCCAATTCATCCCGGCCGATTCCCACGTACGCAGCAGTACGAGAACCTTTTCGAGTGCCCCCGCCTCTGTCGATCCGGCATCTTCCTGGGCATAGGCAGCCAGTAGTCCCGTTGTCATCAATATATGTTCCATCGCCTGCGCCACCGGCCATCGAATCAGGGCCAGGCGAGAAGATTCGACGAGCGCCCGGGCCGTGGTTACGGCGTACGCCAGGGCATCATCCGTTTCGGATGGGACCGGAAGACGAAGATCGATGGCTCCCGTCATTGACCGGAAATCGACCAGCATTTTGTCCGAAAATCCGCACAAAGGACCCCTCAGATAAGCGATGAGAGAAACCGAATCCGAAGGATTTCTCACTACGTTCAACAGATGCAGGATAGTTCTCAGGGAGACGGCCCGGTGCAACGACCTCGACCCGGCTGTTTCGAAAGGAATTCCGGACTGTCGAAGAGCGTCAATAAACAGGTGCATCCGGTTCGAGACGCGAGTGAGTAGCAGAAAATCTCCGTAATCTCTGCTCCCGTCCTTGCCCGTCATCTCCCTGATAATCGAAACAATTTTTCCCGCTTCCAGTCGGGCTATAGACTCCGACAAATGTCCTCGTTGTCTCGGGATGGAAAGCGTGCAGACGGACTTTACCGGGCCGGTTTCCGATCTGGCCGCAGAAAGTGGTTCATACACCGCCTGGTAGGTTGCCCCATCCTGACCAAAAGATTCCATCAACGCATTGTTTATCCATGCGCACAGTGACGGAGTCGATCGGAAATTAGACGTCAAATTCAAGACCCTCCCATCGGACTGTCGGATCAATTTCTCACAGATCGAAAAAACCCTGACATCTGCTCCCCGAAACCGGTAGATCGCCTGCTTGTCATCACCGACGATCATCAGAGAGCCGGGGCGGGGCTTGCACGCTCTCCAGTCCGTCTCCTTGGTGTTTTTTGCCGTCAGCAGAAACAGGAGCTCTGCCTGAAGCGGATCGGTATCCTGAAACTCGTCGACCAGGATGCGCCCAAATCGAGACGAAAAATGGACTCGGGCGGACTCCGATGTCCTGAAGAGTCTGACACAGAGTTGCAGCAAGTCTCGAAACACCAGCCTGCCTTCTGACACTCGATACGTGAAATACGCATCGACCGCATCATGAACGATTTCCTCTATCTCCGGATAGATATGTTCACGCCACGCCTGTACGACGGGTCGAATATGAAGCAGGATGAAGTGCACGAGGGTCGATTCGCCCAATTTCGCGCTCCCCTTCAACGACTGGGCAAACCGATACGCTTCCGACTTCTTGTCCGGCGACCAACGATTGAGCGTGATAAGACCACTCTTGAGCGATCCGGAAGGTGAGACGAGATTGTCAAACAGTCGCAACCATTCTACAATAACCGCATCCGTATCGAGGGAAATACTCTTTCTGAATCGATCGGCGCGTTCGAGCGTGAGCATCAGTGGGTCCCGCTTTCCCGCTCCGGGAACATACCGAAGGAGGTGATCCAGAAATTCTTCGGTTACGCTGAGCGCCGTAGATGCGTCCGGTTTCTCCGAAGATTCTGTACCTATCGGCAGGCCGTGTAACCCGGAGCGAACACGGAAATAATCATACAGATCTGGAAGATGGATTCCATTCGTCGCCAGGGACTGCATCCGTTCTGCAGCGGAATTCGTCTGCGCATCAAGGAATCGTCTCCAACATACCGCTGACATACGCTCCTCATCCAGAGGATCTATAACCGAAAAATCTGCCGGAAGACCGACCAGAAAAGGACGCTCCGAAAGTATTCGCTGGCAGAATGCATGAATCGTGTCGATAAAGATCTGATCGATTACCGATAACGCATAGCGAAGGAGTTCTCGTTCATGAACGAGAGACTGAACGTCACTGCTCTCGTCCGGGATCGTATCGAGAATGCCTGAAATAGTCCGTATGGCATCCCGCAGGTGGCTGAAGAAACGACCCCTCATTTCTCCTGCAGCCTTGCGAGTAAATGTGATTGCCACGATCGACTCTGGTGCTACTCCCGATCGGATGAGGGCCGTCATCCGGGCAACAAGGACCGTGGTTTTGCCCGACCCAGCCGCTGCTCGTACCACCAGGTTTGAATCCGCCAAGAATAGATCGTCCGACCCGATGGGACCGGAAAGATCATGGGTGCCGCAGATCATGCGACGAGCTTCGGAGTCAGATAATATCATTGTTCGTCTCTCATTGACTGTCCACGCCTTCGGATGAGATTCTGCGCGATGTCGGCGGCCAGATAGATAAAACGTCTCCGATCGGCGTTCCCGTCTGTGTCTCGTCAAGCTTTCGTATCAGGCGACGCTTCACCGTGTCCGCATCACCGCATACCGGGGAGAATTCACAATACGAGCACACGCCCGTAAACGCTCCGGACGGCACAAATGCCCCTTCATCGGTAAGACATTTGGCTGCCGAAATGAGGGACTCGATATCGGCTCGAACCTCGCCGGGGTCTGCCGATATCCGTCGTCCCATCGTCTGTTCATTCAGAAAAAGGTACCCCGATTCTATCACGTCCTTTTCAAACATCGTCTCCACCGCATAGGCGTACAGCGCCCACTGCAGGTGAACGCCTCCACCCAGCAAGTCCTCAGACTCGTACGAGCCATCAGAACCTGTCTTGTAGTCCGTTATGGACAGGCGACCATCTGGATCCACGTCGATACGGTCGATTCTTCCCGTCAGGTTTATGTGCTCGTTACCCAGATCGATCTGGACGGATAGATTTTCATGATCCGTTGAATCTTGCTCCGGGGAGGATATTACCCGTTCGACACCCAAGGGCACATAGTTACCTCTATTCGAGGTGCGATCGGCCATGTAGAGCAGACTGATTCTCCTGAAGTAGTGCAGTTCCTTCTCGTAAACGGCCGCGTTTGGCGGGGCAGACAGGGCCGCATAATCATCTACCAGGGAGGTAAACAGGCTGGAAAGGCCGTCGACCGGGGCTGTGATTATCTGATCCCTGACAGCTGGTTCGACCCACCGACGCAGGCCTTCGTGAACGATGCGACCTCTTGTAAGTGGAGAGATCCAGACCCCCTCGTCGATCTCGTCCGGTCGTGAGGCCTTAAGTACGTATCTGAGAAAAAACCTGTACGGACAGGAAAATAGTGTCTCGAGCCGGGACGCAGACACCTCCTGCCCGGTCAAGTCCGGGTCCAACCCTTTCCGGGATATGAGTCCATCGAATCCAGACCAGTCCGGGAGTTCTCGCGCGCGAATCGCCAACCTGCCGGCTGCCAGATTACGATTGAGTCGCTCAAGATCTGCAATCGCCCTCGTATTCTTTCCAAGCGCGAGATAGACATCTGTACGGTCAAGAAAACAACTCTTCGACTTGTTTCCCGGTATCCAGGAGACGATGGGAAGGTCCGTATCTCGAATGCTGTGTCGGGCCATTATTCCCAGCAGGGCTGCCGACGGAAACTGTTCGCGTCCGTCGGAGGGGTCGTAAAATGCGTATGAAAGACACCGATGACCGACGCTATTCGAAAGGGCATATTCCAGATACCATTGTCTCGACCGGGCAAAGCTTGAGGTCATGGATATCCGGGTTGACCCATCTCGTTCGACTGCTTCCCGGTCAGAATCCGGAAAGAACGGATCGTCCGATGCGTGGCGCCCGAATGTATTGTCGTCGAGACCGACAATGAATGCGTGCGGTCTGCCTGAAAAGCCGCTTCCGGTCAGTGGGACTACATGAACCGCTCCCGGCGCTGCAGCCCGGGCACGAACAAAATGGTCGCCCAGGTACTCGATAGCCAGTCGTAGCAGTTCTGTCCGGTCGATCGATACATCAATCAAGTCAGACAGGCTGGTGAAACGCGAACCGAGTTCGCGTTTCGCCACGTGTTCGAGATGATCGTCAGGCAGATGGGGCTCCAGCGGTACAAAACGATCCAGAAAGATCCGGACCAGATCCGAGAGATCCCGGGGCGTCGCAACGCGATCAGGTCCACAAATCTTAAGCAACGGAGAAAGGTATTGCAGTACAGAGCGGACTCTGTGCGCGCTCCATGCCGTATCCGAAAACGGCGAATTTCCTCTGGCTTCGATCGCAACCCTTTTCTCCAGATGTCTGACGTATGCATCTGGAGTACCTGCTATTCGAACACCAGACAGGTAATCCGCTACCACCATATTTCGATCTTCAGGTTCTTCGCCGGAAAATGTCACCGCCAATTCGATAAACCGACCCCGTAATGCCTCGACCAGCACCTCGCTCGAATACCCTCCCGCCATCCATTCCAGAAACATTTTCAGCGCCATACCCGATCGGGTCGACGTAACAGGCACTCCCGCTGCCAGGGTTATAGGGATATCATACCTGTTCGAGAGCGATCGGACAATCCGAACGTACGGGTCATAAACCGGATACGTAATCTCGACGTCATCAAATACCAGGCCCCGCCTGATGATCTCCTGAAACACCCCCCTGATTTCGTTCTCGGGACCCACCGCTCTGAATATGATTGGGGATTCTGAGGAGCCAGGGGCGTCAGTGTCCGGTTCCGGAGTTATATCGGGCACCTCTTCGGGGCGATGGTCTCTACTGAACCCATGCGCGAATCTATCGGTGGCACTCAGATGAAGGGGTGGCAGACGTTGGCCGGGTTGCGTCATCACTTCGAAACCGATACTCAGCCCGGCCACCTCTCGAACAAATCTGAATGCCAACTCACTCAGTTGAACAGACCCCACGACCACGAGATAGAACGGTGGGAGTACATCGGCTGTCCTCCCGATTCCTTCAACAACACGACGATATAGTTCCGCATCATCTATCTGATCATTAACATCCAGATACCCTTCATAGGCGCGATAGATTTTGCCGATGACACGTCGATGTTCTGATCGAGACACGCTACGGTACGCGTCAGCACTGATGTCTGCCTGTCTCAAATCTGTGATTGTCCGGGCCACATGTGAGGCTGATTTTCGAACGGGAGAGTCAGCGAGATCGGGCATCTGATCCATCAGTGACGCTACGAGAAACGGCACGGAGGCTGCGGAGAGTCTCCTATGGGTCGCCTGTTCCGGGTCCCGCTCATGGATATATGCGGCCAGGGAAAGCGTATTTTGAAAACTGACATTGATCGAAGAAAATCCAGCCCGGGCTGCGGCAATACGAAGCTCCTGCCCACTCTGAGCAGACGGGGTAATCACGATTTTTTTTAGATAGCGGGTCGAAGGTCCTGAGAAGATGCCGCCGAGACGCTGAATTATATTATGCTGATGCTGATTAATCACGGGCAATTATTTTTCTGCTCTTACATCCATACCATGGGATCCGGGGCCGGATGAGCGAACTTGGATAGCCGTCGTTTTAGAATATAGATTTCTTCGTATGACACCTAGATGTCATAGGGTAGGTACTATTTTTCACCAACCACTTAATACTGATGCGGAGATTGTGTAGTCATGAGTAAAGTAATGATAGCATTTGATGTCGAAACCACCGGCAAAAATGCTGAAACAGATCAAATCGTAGAGATTTCGATGTGTCTGTATGAAAACGGACAAGAGCGTAGCTATCACCGTCTTCTACGACCAAAGGTACCCATTTCAGAAGGGGCAAGAAACGTACATGGAATCAGCATGGAGGACGTAAAAGACGCCCCCGGATTTGGTGATGTGGCTGACGAAATTCTCGAGTTTCTGTCTGCAGCAGACGTGATTGTGGGATATAACGTCCGGTTCGACATTCGATTTGTAGAAAAGGAGTTTTCCCGTATCGGTCGGACCGTCGTACTCTATGAAAAGCTCGTCGTCGATCCGTACCGAATCTGGCAGGCGATGGAGCCCCGTTCACTGGTAGATGCCCATCGAAGATTCGTTGGGACGGAAATGGAGAATGCGCACAGCGCGGAGGCAGATGTTCAGGCCGCAGTCCGCGTCCTGCGAGGAGTCAGAAAATCCTTCAATCTACAGGAAGCATCCTGGGAAGACCTGGCTCAGATTACCACACCCGAACTGGCCTTCTGGATCGGTTCCTCCGATCACTTTATCTGGGAAAATAACCGCGTGACGGTGGGATTCGGCAAGCACGGAGGAAAACCTCTTTTCGATATTGTCCGAGATGCTCCGGACTATCTTAAATGGGTGATGGGAGCCAATTTCCCGTCGCATGTTGGGAGTCTCTGCAAAGGAGCGCTCTCAGGCATAGACGAAGAGGAATTCAACAAGAGAATTGTAGCGTTTTATGGACCACCGCCGGAGGAAAAAAATCCGTCGTAAGGTTCGTACCTTCGAAGCGACCCGAAAGATCATTTTGCAGGAAATTTTGGGCGATCGCATCGGTAGCCACGTGAGTTGCGTTCCTGTTCTCTCATCCATTTATTCGGCTATTCATCATCATATGCATAGAGGTGTACATTATGTACAATCCTGATCTTCTGGCCGTTCTGATTGCAGGAATAATACCCATGGTCCTGGGAGCTCTCTGGTACGGACCGCTCTTCGGGAGTAAGTGGATGGAACTCATGGGTACGTCGGAGGAAGAGCTTCGCGATGGATTTAATCCACTCAAATCGTATGGCGTCACATTTGTTATGTCACTCGTGATGGCCTACGTACTGGCGCACATTTTGCAGGCGTTCGATGACGCGTATGCGCTCACCGGATGGGCAGCTGGTGTCAAGGGCGGTTTCTTTGTCTGGCTTGGATTTGTTCTGACGATCGGATGGCAAAACGTATCGTTTGAAGGGCAAAATATCGGCGTATACTGGCTAAACATGGCATATAATCTGGTTGCCCTGCTGGCGATGGGTGCCCTTCTTGGTGTCTGGAGATAGCTCCGGACGAGTGCGGATGCCACCTGGTGCGCAACCGAATCAGACTGCCCGACGTACGCTCCGGGGGTAATAACCCGGGATTCGTACGGCGAGTGGTAGATCGTTTGTCAACGCAGCGCGTTATTCCAAAACCAGTACCCAGGAGTACCCGATGACCAGCAAGTACGAGACATCGATTTACACCCGTAAGCAACTCGACAGTGCGCGTCAGAAAGCTCAGGTTATCGGTTGGGTGCAGGGGGCCGGGTCCATGTTCCTTCTTCTCATGTTGCTCAATTTCATCGGATGGATTCCAGCAATACTCCTGACCGGTCTCGCAGGGTTTATTGGCTTCAAGTTCTTTTCCCGGCGCTCCTCTGCAAGCGAAGAATCCGCTTGATTTGTGGCATCATATGACCCGTCTGGTCAGGAATATGATCGCAAGTACGATTACGATGCCCAGTGTTCGCTGAATGGACTTTCCCGAGAAGCGGGCGGCGCCCAGATAAGATCCCAGTGCTCCACCGAGAAAGACGGCCGCGATTACAGGCCACCAGTACGACCAGTCCAGCGAATGATACTGGACGCGGGCGGCGACACCGGCAATCGAATTGGCCAGAATGAAGATTGACCCGGTAGCAGCTGCTTCTTTCTCTGAGCCCAGGTTGAAGACCAGAATCAGAGGTACCAGAAATATACCGCCCCCGATACCTACAATTCCGGCCAACATTCCGAGTATCGCACCGAGTACGAACGGAAGAGCGCGTTTCATCGGGCCCGGCAATGCGTACTGGATCTGTACATCGGTCCAGAAGTAGATTCGAAAGGCCACGAATACAAGCGACGACAACAGTAACCATTCAAAAACGACTCTTGAAATGGAGAGGGATCCGCCCAGAAAGGCCATCGGAATCGATGTTATCAAGAAAGGCAACACCAGACGGTAATTGACGTGCTTGAATCGAGCGTAATTCAGCGAACCAACAGACGTCACTGTAAGATTCAGGAGCAGAGATATCGTCGGTATTGATCCGAAACCGACTCCGGCAATTGAAAGCAACGCCGTGTAACTGGATCCGCCTCCCAGTCCGACCGAGGAATACATGAGAGCTACACAGAAGAACACGAGTGCAAGAATCCACACCAGCGAACCATCAAAAAAAATAGATTCGACCATTGCGTCGATGTCTTTCCGCAGCCGTTCAGGCAGGATTCATTGAGACTTCAGCGTCGGCTATCGGTAGCAGTGAACGCATCTGCTCTTCTGGAGGTGTCTTTGAAAACCTGTCGTCACGCGATCATTCGGTCTGACAGCTGTTTCCCTCGATGGACGCTAAATCAAAACAGATCGATTTGACCGTTGATATGCAGGTCTTTACCAATGATCTCCATGTTGGCATTTACGACACGCGGATGGCATCCATTGCACGTAGTGACCTGAAGGTGTCCCTTCGGCGGTAGATCGTGGCACGTTCCGCACGCGGCCTGACCGCTTCCGACCTCCGTCCACTTCATCACCAGATGATTGCCTTCTATCTGCGGCGCGATATAAATACCCGGGGCTGCACTGTCGGCCTTCTTGAATTCAAAATTTCCATGACAGTATACATTACTGCACGTATTGGCGACCGGATCATAGACCGGTGTAAGCGTGCCATTTGCCGTTGCGAACGAACTGAACAGAAGATCCGCACTCGGGGGACCACCATCCGTATGTCCCTCGGAAGAATACCGTTCTGGCTTGTTGTGACAGTGGCTGCACTCGGGATTCAGAATATTGGTCAGATCGCTTCCACCCATATGCGTCTGATGAGCCCCGACGCCCGGTGAGGTCGTTGAAATATTTCCACGCAGATCTTCGGGAGGGGCAATACTTCCATCACTTCCGTGACAGGTCGTGCACGCTTCCGGGCCATCCACGTCCGTATGACACGTGAGACAACTCTTACCGTCCGTGCCATTTCCTGCATAATCGCTACCGTGGCAATTCTGACACACGGTAAGATCCCAGTGAACCTGATCCGCAACAGCCTGCGTGTGGAGATTGAGCCCCAGTGTGTCTGCAAACGCGGCAGGGTGTGGAAATACGCTGTGACATCCTGACGACTGACAGCTCACGCCGGCTACTGACCCTGAAAAGTCGTCGCCGTGACACGTTGCGCAGGTCTCGGTCTTACCCGGAGTTTCCAGTACGAATTGACCGTGGAACGTCGACGATTGCGGATCGGCCCAGCCCGCCGGGTGCGTCGTAACGTCCGGGGGTTGAGCTGGATCGCTGCATGCGACAACGGTGATTGCCGCGAGAAAAAATAGAAAACCGCAAAAAAACCACTGCTTCATAGTCTAATCAATCTACAGGGTAGAGTCGTGACACGTACCGCAGACCACGTCTGCATCATCCACGTGACATGACATACAGGTCTGAATATCATTAAGTGCCTCCAACCGGTGACGTCCTCCGTCGCCTTCGATGCGATTTACCCATCCCGGTGTGTGGCTGTGGGGCATCACCAGGTTTTGTGTGTGACACTCGGCGCAAAACGTCAAGTCGCTGTGGCAACTCTGGCACGTGACTTCCGCTGACTGTGCCTCCAGCGCATGCGTGAACTCCCAGTTGAGTGGGTGCGTACGTTCATCTATGTTCTCACTCTCATGGCAGTCCTGGCAGAAGTCGTCCTGATGACATGTCTGGCATGTCTTCTCACCATCGATCAGATTGGCATCGAATCGCGAGAGATCAGCATGAACTCTCCTGAAATCACCGTCATGACTCGGTGGCTTCAGTCGGTCCGTACCCAGATGACACGTCTGACACGTTACGGATACGGAACGATCCTCATGGCAGTCAAGGCAGGCCACCATCGAAGGCAACACGATAGGATCAACTTCCGTCTTCTCCGGCATCACGGCATGGCATGTTACACATGACAGTTCCGCCGTGAGATGTCTGTTGTGAGAAAATTTCTTGTTATAATCGACGATTCTGATCAACTCTACCGGAGCATCGCCGTTTTCGTGACACTGTACACAGTTGTCTGGATCCTCCACCTCATGACAGTCCTCGCATGTCTCATGATCGGGGATCAGGTTGTCTGCCCCTGTTTCACTGTCTTCGGCGCTATCATGACAATCCAGACACTCCAATTCTTCCTGAATAACGTGCCGCTCGTGTGAGAAGGTGAGGTTTTCTATCGGTGTGTTCTGGACGGAATCCGGTTGGATAAAATCAGACACGTCCGGCTGCAATAAAAAGAACCCGACAATCAAGATGACGGCCCCCGGCAGCAACAGACGATTCAAGTCAAGATTCGATCTCATAGTAATAAATTAAAATCAGTGCGGGCCTGTTTATCTAAGCGCGTAACTGAGGCGAAGAAGCAATCTGGTATCGCTGGTGAAGTAAGAATTAGCTGTCTGCTGTACTCTCGCGTCAAATAACACATTCGAAACAGGCCTGTATTTGAAACCGCCTGAGAATGATGTAGCGTCCTCATTAAACGAGAGACTGCGCCTCTCGTAGCTGTAGTAGCTGCTGCGAATATTGACCTCAAAAGAACGGGTAAGCGGGTACTTGAGGTCTCCGAAGACACCGGTATTATCCCCTCCAAACCCGGTCTTGTATACGAACCCTGCCGTCCCATACCGTGTGTCGGCCGAAATAAATACCTCATCGGTCGTGGATGTCTCTTTAAAACTCGTATGGACATATCGCACACCCAATTGAGCTGTCTTCGATCTCCACGACGCCCCGATACGGAATTGATCTGCAGCCACGAGTTCAAAGAAATTGAAAAACGAATCTTCGAATACTCTCGGCTTCTGGCTATTGTACTCTGCCGAAATGGCCCATTTATCGGGACGATAGGTCAATCGATAACGCATGCGCTGGATGGTGGAAGCCTTCAGGTTGTATTCCAATTGAGCCTGATAAAACACATTCGACAACCACGTCCCTGCAATACCGGCACCCGCCTGCTGCCACGCATTCTGTCTTCCACTACGACGATTGATGAAACTGACGTCCAGTCGTGGACCACCGGAAGACGGTCGATATTCGGAATAAAACCCGATCAGACCGGCATCATCATACGACTGGACCGCAAGCGAGCGATTCCACGCAACCCGAGTCCCGCCGATTACCTGAACACTCCACTCCGGACGAGGCCTGAACGCCATCGATAGCCCGTCGAAGGAGCCCGAAAGTACGCCCCGATACAGGAACTGCCGACCCAGTCGGGAGACGAGTTTCCCGGACGAACTTCGGTAATTCGCATACGCACTGTAAACGCGCTCCGTCCAGTCTCCAGGATCTCCCCGTCGGGCGATTCGGAAATTGGTCTTCAGCGTGAGTCTGGAGTTGGACGGTCTAACGCGGACATTAAACCCCTGAAAATAGTCCCATTGCTGATTCGACGATGCATTCTCGAGTCCATAAAGCATCGAATACACCTGGCCGTCTACGCGAGCCTGGCCACGTGCGCTTCCGAACTCCGAGAACAGCAAAAATAAAACCAGGATACCGCACAGAAGCGATCTACTCATGACTCACAGGCGATTACGAATGATCATACGATCCGACCAAGAATATCAGATCTGTCGGACGAAATTCCTAATTCAGATCACCGCTCAACGCTACTTACCGGCCAATATTTCGGCTTTCGTAGCTTCCGGGATCGGATGGGCGATTTTGGCTTTAGCTTCCTCAAAGTTGAATCCTTTGAAAGCGGGGCTTTCGTCATTATGACAGGTGAGACAGGTAGCCTCATCAGGGATCTTGAGACCAACCGACTCGGGAGTAATCTCTCCCTTGACGAGTGCAATCATCGTCTTCTTTTTGTAGTAATTCTGTCCAGCATTATGGCAGGATTCACAGCCTACGCCGTCCTCCATTTTGTATTTCTTTCCCAGAAATTCCGGATCGACACCGTAGCCAGTTACATGACATTTCAGACACGCTGGATCTTCCTGAGGACTGTCTATGCCGACAGCGGCACCGTATTCCTTCGCCTTGTCTCCCGCCAGGGTTTCATAGGCCTTCGCGTGGGCTGTTTTCTGCCAGATTCCGTACTGCTCACCCTGTTCCACTTTTTTGTGACAGGTCTTGCATTTTGCAACGCCCTGATACACGGCTTGATCGATTCCAACCAGGTCGAACTGTCCATTATTTTGAACGACGCTCGACCTCATGGCCGTGTTCATGAATGAAAACCCGACGATCACGACCATCAGAAAAACACCGGTGATCTCCCGCTTCATTATTCTACCTCTAATTCCTTTGTAACGTTAGCCTATCCAGGCGAATATCTTTCGTTTGAAGGGTATCGCAGAATGTTCAGAGTATCAAATAGATCGGTCCTATTCGCGACATTTCATTACAAGATTCATTCCGAATCTACATTCTCGGAGCGTCCCTTTACAAATTCGCGCCGCAAACCGACGAAGACATAGGTCAGTACACTGGCTAATCCTAAAAATACGGGAACTGCTACAAGACTGATACCGATGCTCGCACCCAATGCGTCCTGATATCGGAGCGACAGAGATACCAGATTTATCATCCAGATCGTTATTCCTCCGACGAAAAACCAGATCGCTGAGACGCTCGCTACCTGTAAAATGAAAATGAAAGGGGTATTTGGATCTGTTTTCTTCATGACACATCGGGTAGATAACTTTCAATTCTTTCGGATACTTCTTCCACACTTTCATCGCGACCTTCCTCTATTTCCCATACAGAAATCAGAGGGAAGACCTTGGAGAACAGCAAGAATCCGAGCATAAATACGGCAACGGCACCTGCGAACAGAGACCACTCGACGAGAGACGGGAGATAAGATCCTATGGGTAGATCCACTCTCGGGTTTGCGAGTGACGGAACTACGATGATAAATCGTTCCAACCACATCCCGATCACTACCGTGATGGAAGCGATCAGAATACCGGGAATCGTCTTGAGTTTCTTGAACGAGAGTATCGTCACGGGAATGATGAAATTGCACACCACCATCGCCCAAAAGTACACCGCAAATGGACCGGTAAATTTGTACCAGATAATATCCATTTCATGGGGCTCATTACCGAATACGCCTGTCAGGAATTCTGAGAACGTAAAGTAGAACCACAGGATCGACATGATGAGCAACAGACGACTCAAATAATCGAAATGGATGAATTTCAGATACGCTTCGAAGTGATAGAGCTTCCGGAAAAATATCATCACGATCAGAAGGGCGGCAATTCCCGAGAAGATTGCTCCCACAACGAAATACGGTCCGAATATCGTACTGTGCCATCCCGGTTGGAGCGTCATCGAGAAGATATACGAGATGATCGTATGTACCGAGACTGCGATGGGGATGACCATGACCATCAAAATACTGATCGCACGATCGAGGATTTTGTGCTGATGAGGTGTTCCGGTCCAGCCCCAGGCCATAAACGTATAGAGTTTATTCAGCCGACCTCCTCGATCCCGAAGTTTTGCAATATCAGGAATCATGGGCAGGTACAGATAGACTGTGCTTGCTGTAAAATATGCGGTAACACTGGTAACGTCCCAGAGAAGTGGCGACTGCAAACGACCGACCGTGAACAGGTTCAGCATTCGGTCGGGACGCCCGAGATCCAGGATCGGATGAAGCCCCCCGATGGCCAGTACAATCGCTGTGATGACTTCTGCCATCCTCGTAATCGGTCGCCTCCACTCGGCCTGAGACAGCCGTAGTATCGCGGATATCAGCGTACCCGCATGACTAATTCCGATGAAGAACACGAAGTTTACGATGTAGAACCCCCATGTCACGGGTTCATTCATTCCTGTAACACCGAGTCCGTATCGGATCTGGGTAATATACATGTAGAGTGCCCAGACGATTACCGCCACGAGCACCACAACCGAAATGTAGAATCCTCGTCCCGTCTCATAAATCGGCCGGTATAGCGCGGCATCGGTGCCATAGTCCTTTTTCTGTGTTTCAGCCATGATTATTCTTTCTCCGCGAGATAGTAGACTTTGGGTTCTGTGCCCAGGTCCTCCATAACCCGGAGGGCACGTGTGCTGTGGGAACGCTCATAGACCTTGCTACTCTTGTCGTCCAGATCTCCGAATGTGATGGCGTCGGCGGGGCAGCTTTCCGCGCAGGCAGGGACGTATTCACCGTCACGTACCTCGCGATCCTCCAGTGCAGCCTGTTCACGCGCCTTGATCAGACGGTGAGCGCAGAACGAACACTTTTCAACGACGCCCTTCATCCGGAGAGATACATCTGGATTATGGGTGGCATCCTGTGCTTCATTCCACTCAGGTTCATACCAATTGAATGACTTCGCCGTGAACGGACACGCCGCCATACAATAGCGACATCCTATACAGCGGTTATAGATCTGAGCTACGAGCCCTTCGTCGTTTATGTAGGTAGCGTGAACCGGGCAAACACGCGTACACGGTGGATTATCACAGTGGAAACAAAGACGAGGCACTCGTTTGGCGCTCATATCAGGATAGTCCCCTTCGTAGGCGGTCGTCATGTCCATCCAGAACATGGCACGACTCGAATTCGCCTCCTCCGGGCTGACCACGGCTACATTATTCTCGATTTTGCACGCCGCGACACAGTCGCCACAGCCGGTGCACTTATCGAGATCTATGACCATTCCCCATTTAGGCATTGTGTGATCCTCTCGATTGCTTGCTAGGGTTTTTCATTTTCGTCAGGCTCTTTTCTTGATGCGAACCAGCGTGGATTGCGTGGCCGGTGTTCCGCCGAGGCGATCATATATTCCGGCCATAATAGCGTTCGGATTCTCGCCAAATCCATCGGCGTTCTGTCCGAAATTAGTGTGCCCCATACCGAATGGAATTGCGACCGTGTTCGGGACAATTCCCTCGTGAATTTTTGCTTGGACCCGAACGGCTCCCTGTCTGGACTCGATCCATACCCAGTCACCATCCTGAATGTCATTGTCAGCAGCTGTGACGGGACTCATTTCGACCCAGGTGTTCCAGTAGCATCTTACTGCCTGGCCCATCATTTCCTGAAGCATGCGATCATTAGCACCCCGTCCATCTCGGTGCGTGAGCGTCTGAAATGTGATTAGATTCAGGTCATACCCGTCGCTCTCTATCGTCTCACTATGGGCTCCAGTCTCCAGTAGATGCGCTGTCGTAAGATCGTATTTCCTCGATGACGTGTGGAATACCGGCGGTTTCTCGTACCGGACGGAATCGGGATTCCACCAGCCGCCCCTGTCGACCAATTTTTTCCAGAACGAATCGAAGGAGCGCTCTCTTCCGGGAGTATGATTCGGTCGCGACGAACGATCCGACCAGAATTCCCCCGCGCTCTCAGACGCAATCATTCCGGTACCGGATTCGAAGAGACCCCGGGTTTGATTTTTGATGGTTTCCTTCAGCGTTTTATATGGGTACGCTGCAGATACAGAGTCATCAAGCCGATTCGCGATGTCAATCAGTACATCGGCAGGGGTTCTTGACTCATAGAAAGGAGCAATAACCGGCTGTTGGACACCCACATACGACATGGGAACCGTGGGAACAGAATCGACGACACCCCAGGACTCCAGAAACGTGCTTGCCGGGAGGATGAGATCAGCATTTGCATTCGTTTCGTTCTGGAATACGTCAAAACTCACTGTCAGGGGTGTATTTCGAAGCAACGACTCGAAATCGTGATGACGGATCGAAGAAAACAACGGATTCCCACCAAAAAGGAACAGCACACTGACCGGATACGGATCCTGAGCGCCGGCGTTGTTGATGAGTTCATCCGGGCTGAAGGCAACTGCCGGATAATCGCCCTTGGTGGAGCGACCAATCGGCAGGGCCTTGATACCCTCCCTAGCAATAGAATCAGGTTTTACGCTGGCAAAGGATGCAAAGGGAACGTCAGATGGTCGAACGACTCCGCCCTTCTTTCCAAGATTTCCCAGGAGCACATTCAGAGCGTGGACGGCGAGTGCCCCGGTTGTACCGTCAGTCGTAGAACGTAGGCCCTGGTCGCCCAGAATAATGGCATGATCGGCATGTCCGACCTCGCGCGCAATCGACTCGATCGTCTCCGATGGAATCCCGGTAAGCTCACCGACTTTCGCGGGATGATACGAGTCCATTACGATGGATTTGAATCCAGCGTGTTTTACACCCCGAGCGTCTTTCCAATCGTCAAAACCAACGGTTCTTTTGTCGACAAAAGATGCGTCATACAAATTGTCACGAATCAACACATGGGCTATACCCAGCGCAAATGACGCATACGTCCCTGGTTTGATAGGGACCCATTGGTCAGCATTCGACGCAGACAGATTCAGCCTGGCGTCAGCATGTATGATTCGTGCCCTAGATCCATCTTCGCGGTCCCTGGAACGACTGAATACCTTCGTATGGTATACGGGAGCATATCCCTCTTCAAGGTAATTGGCGCCCACGCTCAGTATGACATCTGCATTTCCTGTGTCGTATGCCGGTAACGTACGTGTCCCTTCTGCCATCTCATGCGCCGCACCGGCAAAAACATCGTCAGCAAATCGATAATAATTTGGCGATCCAAACGCCTGCATGAATCGGTCAATATGCTGCTGCTCAAACGCCGATTCGTCGGAGCCGAGACAGACCAATTCTTCCGTCCTTTTCTCTCGACGAAGTGTTGAGAGAGCTTCGTTAATCATATTGAGCGCCTCGTCCCACGAGATCTCCTCCCAATGACCATCTCCAGGTGATCCTACATGTCTCACTGGCTGCTTCAAGCGATCGGGGTTGAAGAGCATTCCGATCGAACTTCGGCCGAGCGGGCAAATTCCTCCGAGACTGATCGGATTCATCGGATTACCTTTGACCATTATCGGGACATCGTCTATGAGGCGCACAGACAATCCGCATCCCCCCGGACATCGCCGGCAGATGGTATTCTTCCATGTCTCAATCCCTTTTCCCCTCTTGACCTGCTCGACGAGTTCGTCCGGCACATCGATCATTTCATCGATACCAAATCCACCGAGAGCAATCGCTCCCGACACACCGCCCAGCAATCTCAAAAATTCGCGTCGCTGTATCTTCATTTGTACTCTCTCTGATAGAAGGTGAACCTCATCGGTGGCAGGAAAGACAGTCGGTTTTCGCTTCCAGTTTTCGATGACAGTCCAGACATGCGTCCATCGAAAGTGGATAAAATGGAACCTCCGCGGGGGCCGTTAACTCACCCACGGGACCGTGGCAATTGGAACATTCCAGGTCGCCCGAAACAACATGTCGGCGATGCGAAAAGTAGACATGGTCTGGAACGGAATACACTCGCTGCCAATCGATTTCGGAGCCTGCCTCGATATGGGCAATCAGTTTGGCTTCTTCTGCAGAATCATCGGCGAGTGGATCCGAGTCATGACAGTCCAGGCAGACTTCCAGGTCAGGGAGCGTCGCCCTCGGAGACTCTTCTACCCGTTGATGACAATCCGTGCACTCGAGACCTTCCCCTTCCACATGAATATTGTGATTGTAAGCGATCGGCTGCACGACCGGATCAGGGGACGCAAAAATTGTCAATCGCAGTACAAACGCAATGAGTAGGAACGGAATAGCAAAGCCGAAGACCTTCATTAGGGAAGACATTTCTGTTCGATCCGGTAAGTGAACGAGAATCTGATTATCGAATCTGACCGGGGCGCTACACGAACCCGCGCAGCGCCCCGGTCAAATCGTCACGTGAATGACACGAGGCTCTACTTCAGCAGAACCATCTGACGGGTCTCTACACTCTTCTGAGCCATCAGCTGGTAGAAGTAGATCCCGGAAGCCAAGCCTTCTCCGGAGAACTCAACCTCGTACCGACCCGGAACCATATCGCGATTTACGAGCGTCTTGACGAGACGACCAAGCGAATCGTAGACATTTAGCGCGACGTGTTCTGAGTTCGATACATTGAAACGGATTCTCGTAACAGGATTAAACGGGTTGGGATAATTCTGTTCGAGATCATACGTCACTGGAATCTCATCCGTAGCAAGTTCCTCTACACCCGTAATGGTAGAGAAGTCCAGGGTGTAAATGGTTCCATCAATGCCGTCGTTTGGATGCTCGTGTCCTTCGTTGTCGAAGATCTCATGGGTGAAATCTACGGTCCCGCCCGGAACGACTGCGAAGTCATGCTCCGTACCGGCGTAGGCACGTTTGAATTCGACGGTCCACACACCATTTTTATAGCTACTGGATGTGGTAACGGATGCTCTGTCTCCATCGGGTACTCGCATGACGTAACCGGGAATTGTACTACCATTTACCCAGGCGGCATTCGGATCGAACGTCGTGGCCATGGACACTGCCGCCGACGAGTGAGCCGTCATGGCCGTCATCGCGGCGGCGTCCATCCCGAGGAATACCGGGCTTTCTGCCGGCCCGTTGGCCGCCATGAATTGTGGATTTCCATTGGCATCGGCCCCGTTGTCGGAATAGGCGCTCGTACCGCTGTCTCCATGCATGGTATCTGTTCCAACCCATTTATCATCGACATATCCCAGCGCTGTTCCGCCGCGAGCGGCCTTCCAGTGCCAGTTGTCTACGACACCGTTATTGGTTCTCATCACACCGTCAAAATGGCACATGGTTGTACAATTGGCGCCGTCAGTGCCGTTAAGTCCCATGTCGAAGATGAGTCCGAATCTATCTTCGTCGCCGGATTGTGTCCAGGACGTGCCATCGTACGCCCAGAGATGTTTATTAATGGACTCCGTCCCGGACTTATCGACCCACTGTGCGGACAGGTAGAAATCGTTCCCGTCGGCCATGGCATTCATCGTGACGCCATTGGCAGTGATGAGCGGCTGCGAGGTCCACTCACCCGGAGTGACCGTACCATCCATTACCGGTGCTCCGCTGCCAACTACCAATCGCGTTGATCCTGTCAGTTGAGCGAAATCAAGCGTGTAGATGGTCCCGTCAACTCCATCGTTGGGATGGCTCCCTCCTTCATTGTCGAAGATTTCGTGCGTGAATGCCACGCTCCTACCCGGTGTAACCGTGAAGTCACCCGGAGATCCTGCATAAGAACGTTTGAATTCGACCGTCCATACTCCATTGTCAAAAGTCGCCCGAGAAAGAACCGAAGCTCTGTCGCCCGACGGCACCCGGTTGATATATCCGGGAATTTTGGCACCGGCCGCCCAACCGGCATTCGGATCAAACGGAACAGCTATGGCTGCTGGAAGTGAGGTGTTCGCCTGCGCCAGGTCCTGTGCTGCCTGATCTTGCGTCAGATACGTGACACTCGTTCCCGGTCCACCCGTCGGCATGAAACTCGGATTTCCATTCGAATCGGACCCATTATCGGCATATGCACTGACGCCAGCATCTCCGTGAAAATTATCGGTCCGAACATTTTTGTCATCGACGTACCCCATCGCCACACCACCACGTGCAGCCTTCCAGTGCCAGTTATCAGCGATGCCTGTATTGGTTCTCATCAGGCCGTCGAAATGACACATGGTCGTGCAACTCGCGCCGTCTGCACCGTTGAGGCCCATGTCGAATATGAAACCAAACCGATCTTCATTTCCCGTCTGACTCCACGCGGTTCCGTCGTACGTCCACAGGTGTTTGTCGACGCTCATGGTATTCGTTTTATCCGTCCACTGCACCGCGAGATACAGATCGTTTCCGTCCCCCATCGCGTACATCGTCACGTTGTTTGCCGTAACCAGGGCCGGGCCCGTGTATTCTCCCGAAGAGATAACGCCATCGAGTGTCGCGCTCCCGGGTGTGGCCGTCAGCGTGGTCTGAGCACTGGCATCGACTGCCAGAGCTGCGACGAAAACGGCGAATAGAAGTTGTTGTATATGTCCTCTCATTTTAGGCACCTCGTAGCGTGCGAAAAAATTTATGTAGTACTTACAGAATGGGATTCGAATGCGTGGTTTCCCGCTACAGACGGATCCGTGATTTCCACCCGAATGGTACAGGCTTTTCTCACACGAAGATCGCGGGTGATGGACACACTTCGTGGCAGGTAAGCCTTAAGAACAATGTGAGTAAACACCTGCGCTGTATGTAGGGGTTTTCCCTACATACAGCGCAGGTCTGGCTGATCGGTAAAAGACACGTCGACGGACGTAACGCTCGCCGTGCCAGACTAATTATGCCAGAAATGCCCGGTACGTGCACTTTGCGTTCCCGTTCTCGATTAATCGGGTGCACGTCCGGACATGTTCTGGTCGTTGAGTACCGTTCGGTTGCAAGCGTTATGCTGCGCGCCGATCCGGCGAGGAAGGGCCACATCCTTCCACCCGGCGAAGGGTACTCTTTCTCCTGATATCGCTTGTTTTCCGCGAGACGAGGCGTTTCATATACGCCATGATAGCCTCAGCCCCGCTGTGCCCGTGTGGATCTGATTCAATAACGGGAATACCCTCACGAATCCCCTCCAGATCGGCACCTATCGGACCCGATCCCGTGTTGACAATGGCGACAATGGGCACGCCGATCTCTTCGAGAATCTTCACACCTGTCGCCGCCGCGAGGGCCGTGGGAGCTAACAGTAAGACTCCTGATATTCCGGGGAGAGACGCCAGTTCGGTAAGAACGACCTGTGATTCGGTATTCAATATTCCGTCAGAAATCTGTCCGACAATCACGTCAGGCCGCGGAATGGAAGCATCTGTTATCAGCGTGTAAAATAGCTGAGCGACTTCTACAGGTCGTGCTCCCCGGGTCGAAGGGAATCCATATTCGGCGAGATCACGAACGCTCGTGGCCGAACTGGATAGCATTTCGTCCAGATCGGGTGAACTCATTTCTCCCGTCAGACGACACATGGAGGCCCGAACCTTGTGTTCGGCCAGATGATTCACGAGTCCCGCGCTGGATTCGGTCAGGCCCTTCTCTGTGTCTGTTCCCACGGTAAGGAAGATGGGCGGAAGCGCGACCCGATTACGTGCCGGTTCAAAAAAGAGATTCTTCAGGTTGATTCTGGAGCCTGCCTCGTCCCCGAGCACACCGCGCAATACCACGCGTGTCGGTGTTTGCTCTATCGCGTCGGGCAGTCGTCCAACGATCCCTTCTTCCGACCACATCTCAAAGAAGCCTTCATTGGTAATCGGGAGCCGTTTTCCGCTCTTCTCCTGTTGTCCGATAATACCGATAATTACGTCACCGACATGGAGTCGCATCCAGGCGCTGCTCTTTGTTCGGACATGGGCGATGTCGCCTACCGAACCAACTTCGACAATAACGACATCTCCAGGCCTGAGCGGGGGACGGTTCTTAATGTCGAGTTGTTGAAAAAGTCGTTTACTCTGCAGACTGCGACACGCCCAACTCCACCGTGTTCTTCCAGTTGCGTTCACACAATTCTGACTTTTAACCAGCGTTCGCCGATCCATCTCGGAAGCGGTCGTGCCGGAGGGGATCATGAATCGAGTCTGTGCAGTTACGAGTGGTAATGATTTGTTTGTCATGGTTCGCCTCGAAATATTGGGAACGCAATTCACTCCATGACGAACTTCATGCCAAAATAAATAATTTAATTATTTGTCCCTTTTCAGGCCCTTGTAGTTGTTTACAAGGATTTTACATACTTTTTATGTGACTCACTGACACACGGATTAACACCGCTTGTATCAACGATCTGTCTCAATGAAACAGCCGGGTGTACCGTCGACGGAGAGATTGCGGGAACGGACAGAGAACGAGCGTCCGTCCAAAGAAGTAGGACCGTTGAATCGGGGCTCAGACCTGATCCAGCTTGAACTCGGTCAGCCTGCGATAGAACGTCGCCCGAGATATGCCAAGCAATTTGGCGGCCGCTTTGCGGTTGCCCTCCGTGTGCCGAAGGGCCGCCAGGATACGATCACGCTCATCGTCGGGTAATCCGTCAGGAAGCAAATCGGCCGCCACCGACGTGCGAACCTCCGGCGGGAGCGAATTCGCCTCGATGATACTCCCGGGAGTATGAATCATTGCGTATTCAATCGCATTGGCAAGTTCGCGCACGTTTCCCGGCCAATTGTACTCCAGCATGCAACGGACCGCCGATTCACCGAGTGTGTCAATTTCTACTCCTGATTTTGCCGATAGGCCACTCAGGAAGTGGTACGCAAGGAGTGGAATATCGCTTCTCCGTTCCCGGAGAGGAGGCAGCTCCAGGCGGGCGACTCGGATGCGGAATAACAGGTCCTGTCTGAAGGTCCCGTTCTCGACCTCGGTGGGAAGATGTCGGTGCGAAGCGGCAACAATACGAACATCTACCTTTCTTGCCTTGGTCTCACCGACACGCGTAACGGTTCGTTCCTCCAGGACGCGAAGCAGATTCACCTGAATATCCAACGGAATATCTCCAATCTCATCCAGGAACAAGGTTCCCCCGTTCGCAGCGCCAAAGTAGCCGGGTTCGTCCGAAATGGCACCGGTGAATGAGCCTCTCTTATGTCCGAAAAGCTGACTCGCTACCAGCGACTCTGTGAGTGCACCGCAGTTCACTGCTACAAAGGGCTTGGATGCCCTGGCACTGGCATCGTGAATGGCACGAGCAACGAGTTCTTTTCCGGTCCCCGTCTCTCCCTCTATTAAGACAGTAGAATCGAAGCGTGCGGCCGACTTGATTTGATCAAAAATGCGATTCATCGGCTCACTGTCGCCGATAATGTCTCCGCCTTTGTTTTGTCGGGCCAGCTGTCGTCGGAGGTCATGGACCTTCGTAACATCGTAAAAAACGAACAAGCGCCGTCGCTTTTCCTGAGGATCTCTGCGGATGTCGAGTTCCATGTGATAGGATTGGCCGTGGTCGAGAGAAATCCTCGTAGGAATACGCGTCGACGTTCCGTCTTCAGAATCAAATTTAGCGCGTACGCGCGAGATCGTCTCCGACTGAAAGGGCAGCACTCGATCCCACATAAGGCCCAGGGCATCAGACTCATTGATTCCGAGTAATCGTCGAGCTACCTGACTGACGAACACGATTCTACCGTCCGCGTCCGTAATTACCGTCCCGATTCGGAGTCCGTCGAGCAGAAGCTGCAAATTATCCCGATCCCGGCGAAGTAGTCTGTGAGATCTGTATTTGGATAATGCAACCTCGATATTCGCACGTAACTCGCTCTCCTGAAACGGTTTGATCACATACCCGAATGGTCCGGTGGCGTTGGCTCTATTGAGCGTTTGTTCGTCTCCAAAAGCCGTGAGAAAAACAACAGGCACGTCTTGTGACTCCCTGATCAACTGCGCAGCTTCGATCCCATCCATCGTCCCTTCCAGATGGACATCCATGAGGATCAGGTCCGGCCGTAGAGCCGACGCTCGCCTGACGGCCTGCTCGCCTGAAACAACTTTATCGACCACCTGATACCCCAGCTGCTGCAGGTGGTATTCCAACTCCAGAGCGGTTATCGCTTCATCTTCAACTATCAGTACCTTTACCACTATCCTTCTCCGACTGGTCGTCGATCAGTGAGTACCCATTTTTTGCCTGACCTCATCCTCCGATACGGACCCATGAATCGAAACGACTGGAAAAATGATGTCAAAACGGGCACCCTGAGGACCTGACTTCCGTGTTTCAGCTATCGTAAAACGACCGCCCAGACGCGAGACCAGACCTCTTACAAGATTCAGTCCAAGAGACGCCTCGGTGTGCGTTGCATAATCGTCTGACAGTCCCGCTCCGTCGTCGGATACCGTGAGACGATAAAATTCCTGTTCACGCTCCATACGGATTTTAATCGTGCCCCCTTCGGAATTATCTGGAAAGGCATGCTTCAGCGCGTTTGACACCAGTTCTGTCAGAATCAACCCGCAAGAGATAGCCCTGTCTACGTCCATATAATGTATGGGACACTGAATCTGAATAAGAATGTTTCTGTTTTGCGCATCATAGGATACGAGCAGTTGCTCCGTAATACCTCTAAGGTAGCCGTCAAAATCCAACTCGGCCAGATTGTCAGACCTGTACACTCGTTCGTGGATCGTAGAAATCGAATAAATTCGATCCCGACATTCGTCAAACAGGCGTTTTGTCGCATCGTCACTAACCTGGCGAGACTGCAAGCGAAGAAGACTCGAGATCATCTGCAGGTTATTCTTGACTCTGTGATGGACCTCCCGGAGTAGAATATCTTTCTGTTCGAGAGAATCCCTGAGCTCTTCGGTTGTGGCCTGAAGTTCATCGGTCGCCGTCTCAAAATCATGGGTTCTCGCAGTTACCTCCTTCTCAAGAATTTTCTGCCTGTGACGGAGACTCCTGACCCGAACCCTATGTCCGAACGCAATAGCTCCGGAAAAGAGTAGACCGACGATTATCCAGAAGAATATCGTCTGGTAGAAGAACGGTTCGACCGTGAACGAAATGGAAGCTCCCTCTCGATTCCAAACGCCATCATTGTTGGATGCCATTAACTCGAACGTATACGTACCGGGAGCCAGATGAGTAAATGTGGCAGACGTTTCATTGTCAGCATTTACCCATACATCCTCGTAACCCTCGAGTCGATATCGGTATGAAACCGTATTCGGGTCAACCAGACTCAATCCGGCATACGCTATCTCGATTCTCTTGACACTCGGAGATACCTCGACCCCTTTTCTGAGATCTGCCCGAATATCATCCAGATAGACGCTCTCGATAACGACGGGAGGAATCGTCTCATTCCGTCTGAGATTTGTCGGATTTACGACGGCTACGCCGGAGACTGTCGGAAACCACAGGCGTCCATCGGAACCACGCCAACCTGCCGGCTGAACCCCACCATTTACCTCGCGAGTTCGGAGTCCGTCGTCGGTACCATAGATCGCGTTGCCTACCCGGTCGGCTGCTCCACGTCCCACGTCGTCGAGATCGCGTTTAGAAACTGAAAACACGCCCCGATTACAACCCATCCACAGGTTGCCGTTATCATCTTCGAGAATTTGAAAAATTTTATCGTCGAACAGCCCCTCTCTGGATCCGAATGTCAGGAAGCGATTGTCCTTAAATCGAGTCAAGCCGCCACCGTACGTTCCTATCCAGAGCGTACCGTCCTGATCCAGGTAAAGGGCAGATATGGTGTTACTCCCGAGTCCCGAATCGGTCGTAAACGACGTAAATTTGCCGTTATTGAAGAGATTGAGCCCGTCTTCGTAGGTTCCTATCCAGAGCTCACCGTTCGGGCTCTCTGCAATCGCTGTTACCGAATTACCCGACAGCCCATCGGCAGTCGTATACGACCGGATAGATGACCCGTCAATAACAGAAAGTCCGTTGTCGGTACCTACCCAGAGGCGGCCATCAAATGACGTGTACAACGCATAAACGGCGTTACTGGCCAACCCGTTAGTCGACGTGTAGGACCGAATTCGCCGGTCTTTCCAGAGAGTGAGCCCGGCGTCCACCGTTCCAATCCAATATGCTCCGTTCGGGGCGCCGGCTATACTCGTGACCACGTTACTCGGTAGTCCGGACTCGGTCGTGATCGATGTCAGACTCGATCCAACTAATTTGGAAATTCCACCACCGAATGTGCCAACAAGAATGGCACCGGCTCTGTCCTCAAAGACTGTTGATACGGCGTTGGAAACAAGTCCTTCTCGCTCTGACCACGTCGTAAATGCTCCGTCACGTAGCCTGTTGAGTCCACCGCCACCGGTTCCTATCCAGAGACTTCCCTCTCGATCTTCCATCACGGAGAGTACGCGCCCGTTGGAGAGACCTTCCTCCGGCGTGAAGGTATCCATCGAGCCATCATGATATCTGGCCATTCCAGTATGGTCCAGGCCCAGCCAAATGGACCCGGAACCATCTTCAACAATAGACCACACGACATCTTCAGGCCACCCGTTGGACGGGTCAAGATGCCGTACATGCTCTCCTTCGATTCTCATCAACCCCGAGTGTGTCCCGACCCAGACACGATCTTCCCGGTCGATATAGAGTTCCTGGACCAGCGACCCCGAAACGCTTCGGATCTCATGGGGTGCCTGGTCCGCTCCGACGTGCATTTCTGCCAGGCCCTGATCCGTTCCGATCCATAATTCATCGCTCGCCGAAAGTGCGATCGTCTGGACAAGATTCCCTGGAAGCCCCTTCGACGTATCGAACTTCGTACAAACATCCTGGACGCATGAAAGCAGACCATTTTTACTCGTGCCCAGAAATAGAGTACCATTCGATGATAGTTCTATATCATTGATTCGAACGGACCCGAAAGATGTCAGGGGCATATAGTTTTGGACGACGCCATCCCGATAATACAGGACGCCGGCACCGTCCGTCCCAATCCATATTCGCCCGTCTGCACCCTCTTTCAGGGCGAGAACATTATGACCTCGCTCGAATGCCAGCGTATTTCTTCCGTTATACACTGTAAACGTGCGACCATCGAAGCGAGCGAGACCTTCTTCGGTGCCTAACCACAGATATCCGTTCGAAGATTGGATGAGGGCATGAACTGTATTCTGAGGTAGGCCTTCGTCGTACTGCCAGACATCGTGTAAAAGCTGGGTGATGGCCTTCTGCGGATCCAGAGGTTGAAACAATCCTGTTGCCGACAGTCTTACGGGCTGGGTGAGACTGACGAGGGCGACGACAGCAGATAAGACTTTATTCATAGCTATAGGTACGCGCTACAAAATGACGGAAACCGGTAATTTCCGATCACAAAAACCAATCCAAATCGATCTTTAATAGAAATTTAATTTTGAATCAACAGAAATGGATGGGATGTGAAGGATAATATAGATTCTATTCCGTATTTACCGTAGCAGGCCAATGAAAGAGCGTCCTACCGTGCCACCCCCACCGTTTTACTTTGGCACCGCTTTTGCAAGTTCAGCCTGCCCCTTCGTTCGAAAGAACCGTTGACCGTTATGAACAAGCAGAGAAAGTGGGTTCTCCACGGAACCCTCCTCATCACGTTCCTGCTGACATCGCGATGCACTGACCGTGCTCCGACGTCTGCCATGGAATCTGACCCGGTATTCTCCGTCGAGAGTACTGCCAAGACTCGCCATATGAACCTCCTCGGGACGTCCTTCGATGCTCTCGGGAAGGGCTCAGGCACGGCACAAATAATCGTCAAATTTTCCAACCCTACGCTTGATGCGAATGGTTGGCTTCGTCGCTATGGATGGCTCAGGCGATACGGCTGGCTGCGACGTCATGACGTGACAGGATCCATAGTCGATCTGGGTGTGGCCGCGACGATGAATAAAAAAGATATTCGGAAGGCCCTCGGAATCGGAGATCATGAAGACGCGCTGGCTACAGCCATCGAGTTGTTGTCCGGAGATCCGGATGTGAGTCTTATCGAACCGGATATTCCGGTGTCCGGTCCTGACGGCGGGTTCTCCGGAGCGAAGATGAAAGACCAGTATATCTCGTGGGGGATCCGTGATATCGGAGCGATCGGAGGGTCTGACGGAGAGGATCAGGATGACGGCGATGATGAGGATCGGGACGAGATGGATGATGTGGAAGACGTAAGCGTTTTCGTTCTCGATACGGCATTTGGCAAAGACGATCTTAATCTGAAAGAGGAGCGTATTTTCAGTAACGGTAAGGGGCCTAAATACTTCACACACGGCTATCATATTGCGGCGACAATCGGAGCAAAAGACAATGACAAGGGTGTTTTGGGCGTTGCTCCAGGTGTGGAAATGAACAGTTTTGTTGTTCTCAATGCGGCGGGGAAAACAGATGAATCCGTGGTCATTCAGGCATTGAATGAAGTCATGGCCTATGCCGCGTCGAACGGCGACAAGCATTCGAATCCCATCATTGTCAGTCTCAGTCTCGGGGAGAACATCCATTCAACAGAGGCTACGCTTCTCGATGACGCTATCACGGACGCAGTAGCCATGGGTATCACCGTGGTTGTCTCGGCAGGTAATGACGGCGTCGATGCCGCTACGGTCACACCCGCCCATGCATCCGGAGCCATCACAGTCGGTGCGTATGATCATGATCACGACTGGGCATCGTTTTCGAACTATGGTAAGACCGTCAATATCGTAGCTCCCGGAGTCGATGTCGTTTCTCTGGGACGGATCAAAAAGGGACGGACGGAACTGACTATCGCAACCGGCACATCCATGGCGGTACCCTATGTAGTCGGTGCCGCAGCTCGTTACCTGAGTGAGCACCCGGGAGCCGACCGTGAGGAAGTCCTCAACGCCCTGATGAGCTCACCGATCTCCGGTCCAGATGGTGCAAGTTATCCTATGGTCACCGTCAGAGAGTAGACCGTATACAGGAACGGGATCCAGACCAGCTTTTGAGCCGCTCTCGACTGAGTCGAGAGCGGCTCAATTTTTTCGTTCCAATGCACATCGCACGCCGAGAAAAACCCCGAAATATATGGCCGCCCTGAATCATTAATGTGTCTCACATGAGACACGCATGAGACACCGACGAGACACTTTCTGTGTCTTTTGACGGGCCCGAGACCTGGATGCAACCGCAACACCCGTCGTGGAGGGAGCCGTCTACACCCACTAACGAATGAGCGTCAGCGTGTGGGTTCGCTGTCCAGACGGAGCCACCAACCTGCATAGATAGGTTCCGCCGGCGAGTTGATCGGGCGTGAACTCCATCTCGTGTACCCCCATCGAGAGCCTGCCAGAGAACACAGAACCCACTCTCCGACCCGTCATATCGAATACGTCCACGGAAACATCGCCCGCCTTTGCGATGGAAAACCGGATCGTTGTTCGGTCCGAGAACGGATTGGGGTAGTTTTCGAATGTGGACTCGATGTCTAACGGAGCATCCTGATCCGTCCGTTCTGTCAATCGGTTACCGTCATAGACCGCTTCGCCCGTTCCGTCTGATACGGCTCGATGAGAGGCTGAAAGGTCTACACGCGTGGGGATTTCGACGTATCTCTTTCCCCCGGCTGTCTGAATTCTAATCGTGTATTGATCGGGTATTTCACGTACGATCCAGGTCCACGAGCGTTCTTCAAGTGGAATACCTGACGCCAGCGTAGTAAAGTCATTTCCACTTCCGCGCGAAATCAAGATATCGACACTTCCGGATCGAAAACCTTTGTATTTCCACGTGATGGGCACCTCATCGTTAATAACAACAGAAGAGAGCCCGGTTTTGTCAGGGGCAATCATAACTCCAAGTTCGTACGGCGTAATGCGCACCTTTCCCCGTACATCGACAAATTGCCCCGTTGTCTGATCGTAAATTCCGACATCATAGGAACCTGATCCGTCCAGACAGTCAATCCGCATGGGTTCACGGGGTAATTCAATCCGGACCACCTCGGTTTGTCCTGCCGGAATCCGAAGCTTTGCCGTCGTCACGTGGCAATCGAGTTGAAGGAATACCGGTCCACCTGTTCTGACAGGTGCCATATAAATGTCCAGTGGATACTCGCCCGAATCGTGCTTAGTCGTGTTGGAAACAGACAGACTCAACAAACGGCCATCTCGGCGATCCATTGGGATACGGGTAGTCGAAACCGATTCAGCATCTTCAGGAGATAAGGTGAGATGAACCCAATTGTCGAAACGTACGGTCTCGGTCGGTCCCTGAAACCCATCATCTGTCATCGCCCGGACGTACCACGTTCCCGGCGAGAGACAGGCAATGTCATCCGGACGAATGGTAACATCGCCCGAGAGCGCTTCGTCCGGATCAAAATGGAATTCAAGCGACGAGACCATGCAGTCGTTGAGATCGACCTGGGTATCCGATGAAAAGTACAAGCTGATATAGTCGGTCCGAAACTCGGTCTTATTATTTCTGGCAGCTACCCGAAGTACGATCACCTGATCCTCCCCTTCCGGAGGAGTCAATCCGATATCTGAAACAACACTCAAGAAATGGTTGGTATCGCCCGGAGTCCCCGGGTTTCCCATCGTGCCAGAGATACGTCTGTTCGAGACTGTGTCCCCATCGAACTGCTGTAATAAAACCAACGCTCCGCCAAAAAAAACGACGAACAGGATCAGTAAAACGCGTTTTCGGGCAGACCTGGTCTTCATCACAAGAGAGGTATAACAATGCGTGTGGTACCGGATATCACTAAATACACTATTCTTGCCAAAAAGTGAGATATGTTTCATTCGGAGCTTGATCGCGCACGCGTATCTTGTTGACCTCGTTCCACCACCGTGCGCATCCATGGATTTATTTACGCTCTCGGCCGTCCTGATCTGCCTGGCTGCTGCCTTCAGCTACATCAATTACTCGTTTATCGGTCTGCCGACCACGATCGGCGTGATGCTGATATCCCTGATCATCTCGCTCGCGGTCGTCATATTCCATTCTTTCGGGTTGCACGCCGGATTGAATTCTGAAGAGATCCTCCGGAGTATCGATTTTGACGCGACTATCTTCCGGGGAATGCTGAGTTTTCTCCTGTTCGCAGGGGCTTTACATGTCAATCTCAATGACCTCCGAGATCGGAAATGGGTCATCGGTACGCTGGCAACGGTCGGTGTCCTGATTTCTACAGTCCTCGTCGGATCGGCTACCTGGTTGATACTCCAGTGGATGGGACTCGCCCTTCCATTTATTTACTGTCTGCTGTTCGGAGCCTTGATTTCGCCCACCGACCCGATAGCTGTGATGGGTATCCTGAAGACAGCGGGTGCTCCGAAGAGTCTCGAAACGAAAATCGCCGGTGAGTCTCTTTTTAACGACGGCGTAGGGGTCGTTGTTTTTATCGTGATTCTGGAACTGGCAACCGGAATCGGAGCAGTGGATGCCTCGGAAATAACGATTCTCTTTCTCCGTGAGGCGGTCGGTGGCGCCCTTTTCGGCGTGGTTGTGGGATACCTGGCCTTTCAAATGCTTCGGCGTGTCGACGATTATCAGGTCGAAGTCTTGATTACACTCGCAACGGTGATGGGTGGATATGCGCTGGCCACTTCGATGCATCTGTCAGGCTTGATTGCAACCGTTATGTCCGGGCTCCTGGTCGGCAATCAGGGCCGGCTACTTGGGATGTCCGAAAAGACCAGGCATCACCTGGATATTTTCTGGGAGCTGATAGATGAGATCCTGAACGCCGTTCTGTTCGTCCTCATGGGGCTCGAAGTCCTCATTCTGACCTTCACGGAACAGTACCTGCTTGCTGGCCTTATGATTATTCCAGCCGTTGTTCTGGCGAGATTCGTATCGGTAGCCTGTCCCGTCCTCGCCCTGAGACCGGTCTGGAAATTCAGCCCGGGAGCAATCCGAATTATGACGTGGAGTGGACTGAGAGGAGGCATTTCTGTAGCACTCGCGCTCTCGCTCCCGCAGGGACCCGAACGCGATATCATCATCGCGATTACCTATATCGTCGTGGTGTTTACGATCCTGGTGCAGGGCCTGACTCTTCGCAAGCTGGTTAAGAGGGTCGTAGGATGACAATCATCTGTTAACTCGCTGTCAACTTTTTTTCAAATTGATGAAAGGGACGGCAGCCGGTCAACCACCCCTCTCTGCCAGATCCATGCCAAGTGTTTTCGTCCTGAGTTTGTGACAGATTTCGATCGAGCGTTTGATTCGCGTCTCGACTCGCTTTGCGCTGTTCGGATAGTATGCAATCGACCGGCGTTTCCCTACGGATAAGGAATAGAACCTGTCCGAGGCTTCCTTGTCCTGATCAAGGGCGATTCGAAATTCCTCGCACAGGTCGACGGCATCTGGATTCGGATCCGACCAGATGGATACCTCGACAATGTCTCCCGGAATAACTCCGATATCCCGGAGATATGACAGGTTGACCATTACTGAGTCTTCTCCTTCGGAATTCGAAAACAGGCATCGCCTGAGTGGGTGGCCTCTGATTTCGATGATGACGCGTCTCGTTCCTGATCCAATCAAATCATTCGCTATCTCACCCGGTACCGGGATGAAATGATATGGGATCCGTGGCCGGTCCATTCGAAGAACGGGTCCAGCGAAATAGTGAATGAAATCAGCGTCTTCCATATGATATGGACACGTATTGCACGTACGAGTTCAGGCCGTAATACAATACTGTTTTTCGACGATTCCGCAAATACGTTCAACCATTTCCCTACACTGGCTTGCCTCTCTCAGACGGTCAGCAGCCAGCGGCAACCCCGATACGGCATGGGTAATAAAACAACTGGGAGAATATCTGACACTCGATGCCCCCAATTCCACGTCCCGAATTCTGAATGAGTCGTTAAGAGCCAATTTTTCATGGTGGCGTCATTTAGGATATTGGTATCTTCAATCTGTCCGTCGAAACCGAATACCTTTAATCGTGAAATCACGCAGTCGAATGGAATCCACGAACCCACCCTATAGAGGCGGAGCGGCTCAGATGAGGACTACCGTAATCTCGTACGATGAAAAGATTGTACGACAGTTTGTCATCGCGACAGCCGTCTGGGGAACAGTCGGGATGCTTGTCGGTGTTCTGATTGCCCTCCAGTTATCGTTCTGGAAAGCGAATATGGGACCACTGCTCTCCTTTGGCCGCCTTCGACCGTTGCACACCAACGCCGTCATTTTTGCATTCGCCGGAAACGCCATTTTCGCCGCCATCTACTATTCGACTCAGAGACTCTGCAAAGCGCGGATGTTCAGCGATACGATGAGCAGGATTCACTTCTGGGGCTGGCAAGCGATCATCGTATCGGCTGCAATTACACTCCCGTTGGGGCTTTCTACGAGCAAGGAATACGCCGAGTTGGAGTGGCCCATTGACATTGCCATCGCGGTTGTATGGGTCATATTCGCCGTCAATTTCTTCATGACATTGAAACAACGGCGAGAACGTCATATGTACGTGGCACTCTGGTTCTACATTGCCACAATTGTAACGGTCGCCGTGCTGCACATCGGCAACAGCCTCGAAGTACCGGCTGCTCTCTTCAAGAGTTATCCGATCTATGCCGGTGTCCAGGATGCCTTCGTTCAGTGGTGGTACGGACATAACGCCGTCGCCTTCTTCCTGACGACACCGTTCCTGGGTCTGATGTACTACTTCCTCCCGAAAGCGGCTGAGCGACCCATTTTTTCCTACCGGCTTTCCATCGTCCACTTCTGGTCGCTCGTATTCATCTATATATGGGCCGGTCCCCATCATCTGATCTATACCGCACTGCCAGAATGGGCCGTCACGCTTGGAATGGTATTCTCGGTCATGCTCTGGATGCCGAGTTGGGGAGGCATGATCAATGGCCTGTTTACCCTTCGCGGTGCCTGGTACAAGTTGAGGGACAGCGTTGTACTGAAAATGTATGTCATTGGTATCACGTTTTACGGAATGTCAACGTTCGAGGGACCGATGCTGTCCGTCAAATCAGTCAATGCCCTCAGTCACTATACGGACTGGACCATCGGTCACGTGCACGCTGGCGCGTTGGGATGGAACGGATTCATGACCTTCGGAATGATCTATTGGCTGCTTCCGAAACTGTGGCGAACCGACCTGTGGAGTAAGCGTCTGGCAACCACCCATTTCTGGGTCGGAACGATTGGCATGCTGCTCTACGTCATGTCGATGTATACCGCCGGTATCACACAGGGTCTCATGTGGCGCGCGTTCGACGATGCAGGACGACTGCTCTATCCCGATTTCGTCGAAACGGTAACACAGATCGTGCCCATGTACTGGGTCCGTTTCGTAGGTGGTACCCTGTATCTGTCCGGTACCATCATGCTCAGTATCAATATGTGGATGACCATCAGGAAGGCCCCCAAAAGTCTTCCTGATCCGTCGTTCGAAGTGGCCACAGCATGAATCCAAATTCTGCCAATCGAATTGAAAGTGAAATGAATACGTCAGATCAAACAGAAGGAATGCACCGGAAACTGGAGGGGTGGCCGCTGGTGTTCACCATTCTTGTTACCGTGGCGATCCTGGTCGGTGGCACGGTGGAGTTCCTGCCTCTTGCCCTGGTCAGCAGCAACATCCCTCGAATCAGCACGATAACACCCTACACACCGCTCGAACTCGCCGGTCGGGATATTTACATACGAGAGGGGTGCAACAACTGTCATTCACAGATGGTTCGTCCGTTCCGACACGAACTCGAACGCTATGGTGAATACGGCAAACCAGGAGAATTTGTCTATGACCGACCCTTTCTCTGGGGATCCAAACGAACCGGACCGGACCTGTTGAGGATTGGCGGCAAGTACCCGGATCTCTGGCACGTACGGCACATGGAGAATCCCCGTTCCACAAGTCCCAATTCGATCATGCCTCCGTACAATTGGCTCCTGGCGAATGTACTCGATCTGGACGATCTGCCATCGAAGTTGCGGGCGCTGAAATTCCTCGGTACGCCGTATTCAGACACCGATATTGCCGGCGCAGTTGAGACGGCCAGGAGTCAGGCTCGCACTCTTGCCAGGCGTGTGACAGCCGACGGTGGACCATCGGGGCTTGAGAACAAGGAAATTATGGCCATGGTGGCCTATCTGCAGCGCCTAGGAACAGATCTGAAAAAAAGTTCTCAGACGAAACAGTAAACAACCGAATCGGCAACGGATATGTTCAAAGATGTAGTTCAAGCGATGGATACCGGACTGCTTGCCTTCATCGGTCTGTTCACATTCATCGTAGCATTCGGCCTGATCCTCGCGCGTGCCTTTCTGCTTTCTCGCAAGGAACGGACGGAAGCCAAGAACATACCCTTCGACGATCCGACCGAAGTCAATCCGAATCAGCTTTGATCCACTATTGAAATGACTACAACGGACCCTTCCAATACCGCGCAGCCGTCGTCCGATCCGGATGACCAGCAATTGCGCGAGCACACATACGATGGAATCCAGGAATACGATAACCCCATGCCTGGATGGTGGTTATGGATCTTTTACGCCACCATACTTTTTGCGATTCTCTATCCCCTGGGTGTCCACGTCTTCGGACTGATTCCAACGTACCAGGAAGACCTGGTCTCGGGTCAGGCCGAGATTCAGGCGTTGCGCACCGCCTATGAAGAGGCCAATCCAACCTTTCAGGCGGATTCTACCACCTTTGCAAAGTATCTGGGTGTCCCTGAACATATTGAAGCCGGAAAGGCGCTCTTTCAAACCAGTTGTTCCGTGTGTCACGGAAAGAGTGCAGAAGGACTCATTGGCCCCAATCTGACCGATAACGCCTGGATCCATGGAAATAAAAACACGGATCTCTTTTTGGTGATCACCAATGGCGTTCAGAAAAAGGGAATGGCGGCATGGGGAAAAATCCTTTCACCGGAAGAACGTATGCAACTGATTACCTTCATTCGCTCGATCGCCGGCACGAATCCGGCCGGTGCCAAACCCGCACAGGGAGAAGTATACGAGAATGTCTGACTCCCCCCGGACTTCTTTCTGCTTCCTGAATCCTCTCCAACCCGCACTCAGAATGAGCGGTAAATGAAATGCCACCTCCCAGCGGCCGCGACTCCTCACCTTCTGTTCTGGCATCTCCGGAAGCCGTCCTGAGTACGTTGACGCGCGACGGTACGCGTCGGTGGATGTACCCTGTACCCAGTCCGGGAAAATTCCTTGATCGAAGAAAACTCGTTGCCTGGGTGCTGATTCTCCTTTACCTGCTCCTTCCGGTTCTCCGTATTGGAGGCCGACCTGCCGTCCTTCTGGATTTCATTCATCGGCAGTTCGCGCTTTTCGGAATCGTATTCTATCCCACGGATACCATTTTGCTGATGCTTTTTCTCATCGGCATCCTACTGACGGTCGTGATAGGAACCGCGCTTCTGGGGCGCGTATGGTGCGGTTGGGCGTGTCCACAGACCGTTTATCTCGAGTTTCTGTTCCGTCCGGTCGAGCGTTTGATCGAAGGCCCTGAACATGTGCGAAAGAGAAGAAACTCGGGGCCGTTGACGTTTGACAAGGTCTGGCGAAAGGTGACCAAGATATGCATATTCCTGGTCTTTTCGTTGGTTCTCGCTCATACGTTCGTCGCCTATTTTGTCGGATGGACGGTGTTGCTTCAATGGATTCAGGGCGCTCCTGTCGGGCATATCGGTTTTTTTGTGATGATGGCGCTGACCACCGGACTCATCCTGTTCAACTTTGGCTTTTTCCGCGAGCAGATGTGTACAATTACGTGCCCCTACGCGCGCATGCAATCGGTCCTTCTCGACGTCGATTCCCTGATTGTCTCCTACGACACAACTCGTGGAGAGCCTCGATCGAAGAGATCGAAAAAGAAACTCGGTGAAGAAGCTGCCGGCATTATTCCGGCCCAGGGCGACTGTATCGACTGCGGTGCCTGCGTTCGAACCTGTCCGACCGGTATCGACATCCGTGACGGATTGCAGATGGAATGCATCACATGTACGCAGTGCATCGATGCGTGCGATTCAATCATGGATCGTATTGGTAAACCCAGAGGCCTGGTGCGTTACACATCGGAAAACGAGTTGGCCGGAAAAAGCACCCGGATATTGCGCCCCCGAACCCTCATTTATTCCGTGCTGCTTCTGGCCGTCTTTTCGGTATTTACGATAGCTCTTACTTCAAGGAGTAATTTTGACATCAATGTGGGACGCAGCGTTGGTGATCCGTTTACGGTTCTCCCGGACGGGCGCATAGCCAATCGCCTGCGCTTTCGCATTCGAAATCAGACTGCAGACGATGCCACATTCTGGATAACTGCGTTGGAACCTTCCGATGCAGAGATCCGAATGGTTGGTGTGAATGACGTGCCTCTGGCACCCGGTGAAATGAAACACGTCGAGTCCTGGGTCATCATTCCTCCTGAGGCATTCACCTCAGATTCCGTGGAGGGTCGTTTCCGGATTGATTTCTCGAACACTGAAAACACGGAGTTGACGTTTGTCCTGCTCGGACCTTCACAGTGAATAGCGTTTTCCCTCGATCTTCGCGGACTCACGAGAACCATTTTCCCTGTGTCAGATAGATAGTGCACAAATCATTGTGCCCCGGCTACCATGTCTGAAAACACTCCACGGCCGTATCTCTGGCCAGCGATCATCGTTCTGCTCCTCCTTTCGAGCGTCACCGCATCTTTTGGTGCCCTTTGGATGGCACATTCTGATGGCGGCGTAGACGTCATTCCGGATTATTACCAGAAGGCAGTAGACTGGGATTCGCTGTCGGCGATACAACGAAAAAGCGATACGCTCGCGTGGTCCAGTCGCATCGAAATCGGAGTTCAGGATGGTCTGCTGGAGGTTTATGACCGTCTTGGAAATCCGGTCAGCGGACTTTCAGGAACCCTGTCAATCAAGAAACCCGGTGTAAAGGAGCCGGCCAGAATCCTTCCGCTGCATTCTATTCCTGATTCTGCCGGAAGCTATCGATTCCCTGTCCCCGATCTCGGTGACGGCATGTGGGTGGTCTCCATTTCGGCGAACCTCGATACACTGCACTTCGTCCAGACGATTCGCCAGGAAATATCTGTCGGTCATTGACCGGGCTTCGCCATGTCCGCCCCACCCGCACCTTCCACTCCTTGCGCGCATTGCGGACTTCCTATTGGAAAAACGCCGGTGGGCACGGACCCGTATTACTGTTGCAGGGGATGCGAGACCGTGTATCGGGTTCTGGTTGCCGGTGGTTTGGCTGATACCTATTACCGGTTGAACGAGATCTCTCCGAACGTTGTCGAGGCTTGCCCGGCACCAGAAAAACCCGATGCCCTGTTGTTGGCGGAATTGGATACTGCCGAGTTTGTCGACGGCTACACGAAACTTCAAGCCGGTGGAACACGCAGCACACAACTGTACCTGGGAGGTGTACATTGTGCGGCCTGTGTCTGGTTGGTCGAAAGACTGCCTTCGCAACTTCCGGGGGTGACGCTAGCCCGACTCGATTTACCGAGGGCGTTGCTGTACGTCGAATGGGATCCCGATCGAACATCCCTCTCCGTGATTGGGCGATGGCTGGCGGGAACAGGATATCCTGTTCAACCGCGTGTACGCGCCCGTTCAGACGCAGCAATACAGGACGAAAAGCGCATGTTGGTTCGGGTTGGGGTATGCTGGGCGCTTGCAGGAAACGTCATGCTCATTGCGTTTGCCCTCTATTCCGGATTGGCTGCCGAACAGAACAGCAGCTTGCGGACTGCGGCGGTCTGGCTCAGTATGCTTCTGACAATTCCGGCGATCCTGTATGGAGGAAGCATCTTCTTCAGACGCGCCTGGGCGTCGATACGAATCGCATGGAAACAGCGATCAATACGGCATCTCCATATGGATACCCCGATCAGTATCGGGATCATCGCGGGATTCATGGACAGCGCCTGGTCCACGGTGACGGGCCGCGGCGAAATCTGGTTTGATTCCATTACCGTACTCATTGCAGCACTGTTGACAGCCCGGTGGATTCAGCTTCGCAGCAGGCGTATAGCCGGTGATGCAGCAGATCAGTTACTGGCACTACTGCCCACCATGGCACGCGGCATCTTTCCGGATGGCGAGCGCAGGATAGTCCGCTCCAACGAAATCGATCCTGGCGTACCGGTCGAAGTAGAATCCGGAGAAATCATCCCGGTTGACGGCGTTCTCGCCAGGGGCTCCACGTACGTCAACAACGCCGTCCTGACGGGCGAAAGCAATCCCGTATTCGTGGCAGAAGGAGATTCCGTGTGGGCCGGAACAACGAACATCTCTGAAAAGATCGAACTCTCTACACGTGCCCGGGGAAACGAGACACGGATCGGTCGCCTGCTGTCGTGGATCTCCGAGCAACATTCCACCACAGCGCCTGTGTCCAGACTGACCATGCAACTGAGCGGATATTTCGTGATCACTGTTCTTGGCCTGGCAGCAGTGACTTTCGCGATCTGGGCCGGTGCGGGCTGGGATCTTGCGCTGCGACATACCGTCGCCCTGCTCGTCATCACGTGCCCATGTGCGCTCGGTATGGCCACGCCGTTAGCGCTGGCGATCGGTTCAGGGCGTGCCGCACGTCGCGGAATTTTTATCAAGAACCAGGCCGCGATCGAACTGCTGACCCGGGTTGATACGATTGTTCTGGACAAAACGGGTACTCTGACCGAAGGAAATTCCAGTATTGTCGATCGCTGGGGTTCAGAAGAGGCCATTCCTCTGGCAGCCGTTCTGGAGCACGAGAGCCATCATCCGGTAGCACGGGCGATTCGCAGGGAAATCTCTCCCTCGTCAGCAGTCTTTGAGCAACGCCCCGACGATGTTGAAGAACATGCAGGAGAAGGGATTGAAGGGACGGTCGATGGGCACTTGATTCTGGTTGGAAAGATGTCCTGGATTCGAAGGAGAGGTGTTGATATTACCGCTGAGGCCGAGGCCAGGGAACACGAGTTTGCATCCCGAGGCGCGACTCCGGTCGTCATTGTCCGTGACGCCCGGCTGATCGGCATACTGGCCGTTTCGGATCGTATTCAACAGGATGCCGCCCATGTCGTGGACGTATTCCGTCGCAGCGGCCGCGCTGTGTTCCTCTGTACCGGTGACCATGAAGAGGTGGCCGTCCACGTGGCTACGCGTACGGGAATAGGCCAGGACAGCATCCTGAGTCGCGCTTCGCCGGACGACAAACTGGAAATGGTCCGGAATCTGCAACAAGACGGTCACTGGGTCGCGATGATCGGCGACGGTATAAACGACACCTCCGCGCTGCAACAGGCCGATGTAGGCATTGCCGTCGAGGGCAGTGCAACGGCGGGACAGGTTGCGGCCGATATCTATATCACAGCACGCGGAATTGGATCCGTCCTTCGATTGTTCGACGGGACATTGCGCATCATGACAGTGATCCGAAGAAACCTTGGTCTCTCCCTTGTTTACAACACAGCCGGAGCAGCTGTCGCCATGGCCGGATGGATCACACCGTTGGTTGCCGCCGTAGCCATGCCGCTGAGCTCCTTGACGGTTGTTGTGCTGTCGATTGTTCAAAAATCGTTTCAATCGCGAACGTGATGCGCGACATCGGTCACAGGGTGCAACCGACTGCAGAATCCCTACTGCCATGAACATCCTTTACCTTCTGGTACCGATAGCCCTTACGCTGGCAGGCGCTGGTGTCTATGGGTTCATCTGGGCCGTCAAGCACGGGCAGTTCGACGATGTGCACACGCCGGCCGTCCGGATCATTCTGGAGGATGAGGAAGAATCCAGCGAAACCGCAAGCGGCGCTCCGGAACAACAAGGCACCGGCCGAACGTCTACATCCCACCCATCACCAGCGCCTTGAGGGGCGAAACGCGAAACAGGGTATACAGACCCAGAATGATCACGACCCAGCCCATGAACCGAACAATCTGCTCCCGACTCGTTCGGCCGAAAAGAGCCGTGCCCACGCCCATGACGGCGAGCGCAGGTATCGTCCCAACGCCAAAAGCCGTCATGAAAAGTGCCCCTGAAACTGCATTGTTCAAGAGAAAACTGCTGGCCAGGGCCGCATATACAAGACCACAGGGGAGAAGGCCATTGAGCAGACCGAGCAGGAACCGCCCCCAGGCCGAAGATTGATTGACCTGGGCTCCCATTCTTGCAACGAACGCTGATGCGGGCCGCGGCGCCACGAGTGCCCAGGATGGACCATGACCCGTCATATGCCAGCCAATCAGAGTCAAAAATATGCCGGTCAGCGCAGCAATAATCACCTGCACCCCCTCGAGGGAACCGGGGACCGAGTGACCGATCACCCCGAGAACAGCTCCCAGAGTGGCATACGTAATTGTTTTTCCAAGAAAATATGCCGCAAGTCGTCCGGCTCTCGTGCGGGGATCCGTGGAACCAGAACCGGCCAGCAGTGCAAACACGCCGCACATTCCAATACAATGGGCACCGCCCAGAAAACCCATCAAAAAGCCGGTACCCATCGCTTCCATGTTATGTGGTTCTTGAATCGTTCAATGCCGAAAACTTCATCTACAGCAAGTCTCAAGCTATAACCAACATGCCAATCACAATGCACATAAATACTCCTATCCTCCGCCAGCAAGTCCCGCATCAACACCAGCCGCTCGTAGCAGTACCTTATAAAACAAAACCCCCTGCAAGACAACGTCATACAAGGGGTCTGTGTGCCCTGGAGAGGACTCGAACCTCCACGTCCTAAATGGACACTAGGTCCTGAACCTAGCGCGTCTACCAATTCCGCCACCAGGGCATTTGACAGCGGCACAAATGGTACGAAATCGACGCGCCTCAAACAAGCAGCTCACGGAGGGAGACGACGGATTCATCGTCTCCTCAACTGAATCGGAATCCAGTCTGTGGCGCTCTAGCGTCCTCCCTATTTGTTGAGAACCATCTGCCGATCAAATGTTTTTCCATCGGCCCACAACCGATATATGTAGGTACCGCTTGCCAATCTCGACGCGTCCCACTGAATCGTATGATATCCGGCGTCAAGCGGTTGATCGACCAGCGTTGCGACTTGCCTGCCGAGCATATCGTAGATCTTCAGCATCACATCACTGGTTGTAGGAAGGGCAAACTGTATGTTGGTCGTCGGATTGAACGGATTAGGATAGTTCACATCCAGTCCGAAGGAATCGGGGATCTGTTTCGAACCGGCATCATCGCTGAGATTGAATAACGCGTCTTCAGACAGCGGGTTGGATCCGCTCACTTTAAACGGTGACCCTCCTCCCCCGCCGCCGGTTGGTGGAGAAGTCAAATCGTCGATCCGATCATTCAGATGGTCGATTTCGCTGTGTAGAGAATTAATCTCTGAGTGAAGTGACGAGATTGTTCCGTTCAGGCCCGTAATCGTCCCATTCAAATTCGTGACCTTCGCGCCAACACGACCGGCGATATTCTCGATCTTGTTCGAGAGATTGGTTTCTACGGAGCCGACCTGTGTCCCGAGACTGGTCTGGACCCCATTGACTTGCGTTCCAAGATTGTCTTCTACGGTTGACAATCCGTTCTGAACGATGCCCACACCGGCCGTTATGTGGCCAGGAATGGCATCAACGAGCCCCTTTAGAGCCAGGATGTCATCGAGCGTACTCTCCACCTGGGCGAAGGGATATTTGCCGCATAAACGCTGTACTTCATTTCGCACCGGACCGGCCGGGAATGACCCAACGGTACCACATATATCTGGAGTATCGGTGATGGCTGCCAGCGGATCCGATATAAGGTCCTTCAAACCCTGATCGATTGGTAAAACAGTCGCCAGACTCGTGCCCATGACGCTGGCCGATGAGAATACTTCCTGAGGTGATGTCGGGACGCTCAGGGTGTTTACGATCGCGATCCCGGCATTGGATACCGCTCCGAGGTCACCGAGTTTGGTCGACAGCCCACCGGCCCCATTCTGCAACCCTTGCCTCATACTACTCAGATTGTCTATAACCGGTTGTATGGAGGCCGGTACCGGACCTGAACTCGAACTTTTGATGGACAGGCCCATCTGGCCCAGTCTCCCCGCAATCCCGTCTGAGAATGCCGGACTTCCTGGAAGTGGACCATCGTATTCGATCGGAATTAGTTCTACACAGGCTTCACCCGTGGCAGAGACGCTTGCGCCGAGCGGCACTGACACGTCAAGTCCGACTCGTTGATCCAATACTGTTTTTGCACCCGACCCGTACACGTCTGCCCCGGCCGTACCTTCGGCGGCTACACCAACGGCTGTCCAACCGAGACCCGCATCCACGCCAAGGTGGCCTTCAACATCGAAACAAAGACTGGCAGTTACCAGATGACGAGACGTCGTATTGTCGATGATGGTCGCCAGATCAGCATCAATGGCATCAAGCCTGGCATTGAGCGCCGTATTCATAGCCAGTAACTGTGCCGATAGTTGCGAAACACCTTCATCGAGTTGTTGAGAGGCTGCCGCAGCGGTTGCAGCCGCCCGTGCAGTCGTAGAATCGAACTGCGTGTTCTCACTGGTCTGAAACTGGTCCAACAGGGCATTCAGATCTGCTTTGTCTGTGGCCGCCTGGGCCTCCATCTTCAGGAGTTGACAGAGTACTTTCTGGCTTTTTTTCTTACACGGATCCTTCTTGGAATTCTTCTTTCCGACCTGACCTAGTGCCGACGTTGAAAGGAATAAACCAATAAAAAGACCAATGGCAACGATCGAAAGAATTCTTCCGACCAAATGATAAAGTGATCTGGATTTGAGTGACGGGAATACATCCCGCGCTCCGATCTCTTTCGAGACCGAAAAAAGTGTGGCTGACATAGGATCTTACCGATGATTGGTGAGTGGTTCGACGCCGGTGGCCTGGATCAGCAGTCACCTGGGTATGGCGTCTCCATACTATAACGATAAAATCGGATATTTTTACACGTTAATTTCACATTTCGCTTTCCAGCTCAATTACGCCACCGAACCGGAGGTATCCCCCGGCGAAAAAACGTTCACCCGTCCTGACTGAATACCATCACTTCATCGTCAAAAAAGGTGGCCTCTTCCAGATTCCGTTTAACGTAGGCGCGTAGAGCGTCGGATCGCTCAAAACGATTTAGAACGGTACCGTACAGATTCTCATTCAGGCCCTGAATGCGCAACGTACCGTTGACCGATCGCTCGTACTTGAAAAAGAAATACTCGTCTTCTTCATCACACCCGATACAGCGAACACTTGCGAACAGAACGCCATCGACAGGAGTCGTAAATGCCCGCAGGTTGATTTTGTCCTGTTTGTCGTCTTCCTCCCATATTTCGATGAAGTACTCATGTTCGTCAAGTCTATCGACAACGAGCCATGTTTTCCCCTCTCCTGCTGAGGTACCCGCCGATGTCCATTTTCCTAACAGATTCTGATTCACGTGGGAATCACTCGCGACACCGAGCGGAACCTTGGCCCCCTGGCATCCGACCAGGATGACCGCTGAAGCTAGAAATGCAATAATAGGTACAGATTTACGCATGTTGATTCCCCCTGACGTCTTGCGATCATTCTGTGTTATTCAACCCATACGGTAAGCCGAGCATCAAGGGAAAAAAGTATCAGTCACAACATTTAAAACTGGAGTACATTATCCTGTCAGCTAATTATTTTGAGATCACCGGTCTGTAATCATGAAATTCATTAATCGATTTTTCCTGATCGTTATCGCCGTTTCGACCGCACACGGTGCGTCAGCTCAGAATGTCCGGCCCATTCCGTACCCGGTCATCCCGAATCCAAAGTTCGAGAAGGCACTGGAGGATGGAACTCGGACGCTTTCTGGTGAACCGGGAGCTAATTACTGGATGAATGGAGCCGATTATTCGATTGCGGCCGATCTCGATCCGACGACGAGAATTCTTCACGGCACGGAAACGCTCGTCTATCACAACAATTCGCCGGACGACCTGAGCCGACTGACCATTCATCTCCGTCAGAATCTCCACAAGGCTGGTGTGGTGCGAAACAGGCCGCAGAAACTCACCGGAGGAATGAAGATTCTATCCGTATCGAGCGGAGGAGAAGAAATTGGCGAAAGACCTACGGGCAAACGTGCGGGATACGACCTTCGCGGAACGCTGATGAATCTGAGTCTTCCGGAGACACTGGAAACCGGGAATAGTGTATCGATAACATTTGAGTGGGAATTCGAAGTTCCGGAAGCGGGCGCTCCCAGGATCGGTACTGATGGAGAAATTTTCTTCGTCGGCTACTGGTATCCCCAGGTTGCCGTCTACGACGATGTAAATGGATGGAAAGCCGATCCGTACATGGGAAACGGAGAGTTCTACATGGACTACGGTAACTATGACGTGGCGCTCACCGTACCCGAGGGCTGGATAATTGGTGCGACGGGACAATTGATTAATGGCGCAGAGGTGCTTTCCCCACAGACCCAACAGCGTCTCGAGCAGGCTGCCGGGAGCCATGACATCACGCATATTGTGACCGAGGACGACCGGATACCGGGAGTGTCAACCGTCGATTCTGATGCTGATAAATTGACCTGGCGATTCCACGCGGAAAACGTCAGGGATTTTGCCTTCGGCACGTCCGATGACTATCTCTGGGATGCTACGACAGCAGAAGTTGGAGATCGAGACGGCGACGAGAGCAACGACCTGTCCATGATCCATGCGTTTTATCGTCCGGAGCAGGATAAATGGGTCCGCTCGGCGGAATTTGCACAGTATACCATCGAATTCCTGTCAGAGATGTTCATGCCTTATCCGTGGCCGCACATGACAACGGTAGAAGGAGTCATAGGAGGAGGAATGGAATTCCCGATGATCACGCATATTGGAGGTGCGCGGTCTGACCGCGGATTGTTCGGAGTGACTTTCCACGAGATCGGACACATGTATTTCCCGATGATCGTCGGAGAGGACGAGAAACAGTTTACGTGGATGGACGAAGGATTAACCTCGTACAATACCAGTGAAGGTTCTGCCGCGTTCTGGAATTCAGACTCCTGGGTGCCAGAACGACAGGGATACTATAGAATTGCCGGTACTGGAGATGAAGTAGAGCCCATGCGTCACGGCGACAGATATCCGCTATATACTGCGGCACGTGGGTTAGCATCCTATAACAAACCCGCGGTGGCTCTCAATGCGCTCAGGGGGTTGGTCGGACAGGAACGTTTTTTAGAGGCCTATAGAGAATACGCCCGTCGGTGGGCATTCAAACACCCTCAACCGTATGATCTGTTCAATACGTTCAACGATGTTCTCGGAGAAGATTATGACTGGTTCTGGACGACGATGTTCTTCAACACGTGGACCCTCGATCAGGCTATAGCTGATGTAAAGGATGGTACAGACGGTGTAGAGGTTACTATTAGAGATCTTGGACTGTCTCCGTTCCCTGTTCCAATCAAGGTTACCTACGCCGATGGAGGTACGGTCGACGACACTATTCCGGTAGATGAATGGTTATCAGATAAGAGGGAAGTTACCATTCGGTTTGAGAAAGGAACCGTTACCCGGGTAGAAATAGACCCGGAGAAGTTTCTTCCTGACGTGGACCGGTCCAATAACGTTTGGGAGAAGGAATAAGCCGAGCCTCCGGTTGCGAAGTGTTAAGACCTCGCGTGTTATTGAAATCGGCGCTAAGAGGGTTGTTCGATTTTCATCGACGCCCTATTTTTCGCGCTTGTCCAGACGGAGTGTTCTCGACACGCCTCTGGCAGATTCCTCGGTAGCTCAATGGTAGAGCATGCGGCTGTTAACCGCAGGGTTGTAGGTTCAAGTCCTACCCGGGGAGCAGAAAGCATCCAGTCGCTTGTGCGGCTGGATGCTTTCTATTTTTTGAGGGTAGGACGAAGAACCGTACCCGATCACACCCGTGCCGACACGATTCAGACACGGAGACTCGGCGCAGGTCGGTTCGAGCAGGGAGTACGAGGTGGACGTCTGCAGGTCCTGCACGGAGGACGGCGCGGTAGAACCGGAGGAGGTCGGGGAGGAAGCTGCGTAAGTGGAGGAAGCCGCGGAGGTGGAGGAAGCTGCGGAAGTGGAGGAAGCCGCGGAAGTGGAGGAAGCCGCGGAGACCGTCAGGGAGGTGGCAAATTCTCCCCTCG
>CAYLHF010000013.1:0-80570 GCA_964383365.1 uncultured Rhodothermales bacterium
TTGATGTCGCATCGCCGTGGCACAAACGACCACTGTCGCCTCGCTCGTGTGAACCCTACGGCTTCAACTCCCATAACCGTCGAATATTAGAATAGCCTGACGGGCATGGTGCCCATCAGACTATTCTGGTACCGCGTACGGGATTTGAACCCGTGTTACCGGCGTGAGAGGCCAGCGTCCTAACCCCTAGACGAACGCGGCATTTTGGGGGCGGCTGTGAACGCAGGGTCGGAACAAGTGTTTCGGGACGGGCAGAGAGGAATCAGAAACTAGTTCTGTGCGGCCGGGGTTGGATGGTATAGTCCGTGACTCCCACCCGATAACAGACCGATGGATCGACCCATCTATCTTGATTTCAATGCGACGACTCCCGTAGAACCATCGGTTCTGGAGCGGATGACCCCTTTTTTCCTGTCCGAATACGGGAATCCGTCAAATACGACCCATGCCTTCGGTTGGGCGGCCGACGAGGCGTGCAATGTCGCACGTGAGCAACTTGCGTCTCTGATCCAGGCGACACCGGATGAAATTGTGTTCACGGGGGGTGCGACCGAGGCGGTTAATCTGGCGATCAAGGGCATCGCCCGGACGCATGCTTCGAAAGGCAAACACATCATCACCTGCGCGACTGAGCACAAGGCGGTCCTGGAGTCTTGCCGCGCGTTGCGAACGGACGGATTCGAAATAAACGTTCTTCCTGTCGGACCGGAGGGGACGGTGAGCGTGAGATCCGTGGAAGAAGCGCTTCGCGACGACACGATTCTTGTAGCCATCATGTGGGCGAATAATGAGACCGGTGTCGTCCATCCGATCGCAGATATTGCATCGGTGCTGTCTCATCACCAGGCGCTGTTTCTGTGTGACGCCACGCAGGCCATCGGCAAGCTAGCGGTCTCAGTAGCCGGACTCGATTTTCTGGCCTGTTCGGCACACAAGTTTTACGGCCCGAAAGGAATCGGCGCGTTGTACGTCAGAAAACACAGACCTTCGATTCGCCTCGCACCCGTCATCAGTGGTGGAGGTCAGGAGCACGGACTTCGCGCGGGCACGCTCAACGTACCGGGCATTGTCGGACTCGGAGCCGCAGCAGCACTGGCGTCTGAATCTCTCGAGCGGGATGGCGTGAGGCTGTCCCGCTTGCGCGATCATTTTGAAAAGGTGCTCGAGGCCACAATTCCCGGACTGAAGATCAACGGGAAAGCCGCGCCTCGCCTTCCCCAGACCAGCAATATCACGTTCCCCGGTATCGTTGCATCCGACATGATGCAGCAAATTGGTCGATTGGCCGTTTCGGCAGGAAGCGCGTGTACGACCGGATCCGGTAAGCCAAGTCACGTCCTGACGGCCATGGGCCTCTCGCGCGCACAGTCTTCGGGTTCCATTCGCACGAGTATGGGGCGGCACACGACTGAAGCCGACGTCGATACGGCCATCACGTTGTTTCTGGAACACCTGGGTGTTGAAATGCCCACAATCCCGTTACCCGTCCATGCAGGCTGATGATCAGATGGAACCCATCGTAAACAAGGTTGCCGAAAGCGCCATCGAAGTATTCGACCTGGAGTCGCTCTGGGATGGACGCGAGGTCGTCGTCCTTGATATGAAACCTTTCTTATATGAGGGCCTCATACTTCGGGAGAAGCCGTTTCGCGCGATGGTACGCGAGTACGACTGGTCGGCCTACACCGATCAGCATGTAGCCATCACAGCTCCCGGCGAAACGATCATTCCTACGTGGGCCTTCATGCTGGTTGCCTCGAGGCTCGAACCATACGCTGCATCGGTCACCGTCGGCTCTACAGAAACCGCTGCGGCCCGGGTCTTTTCCCGGGCGCTGGCAGACTTTGACTTCGAGCGATATCGCGATGCGATGGTTGTGGTGAAGGGGTGTGGCTCCGGCATTGTTCCGATTTCCACCTACAGCGACGCCATGACGGCACTTCAACAGGTAGCCTCGAAATTGATGTATGGCGAACCGTGTTCGTCTGTCGCCCTGTGGCGAAGACCGGTAGAAAAAGTGACGGGAAGCACCCGGACCGGTGTAAGAAAGGCTACTCTTCCAGGGCAGGGAGACGAGACGGAATAACGTTGGAATAGCATGCTACGAATTCGGCCGTCATCAGTAACCGGTATTCACCATCCACAGATCGATTACCATGCATCTTGATCTCACCGGGAAAAATGTTCTCGTCACAGGAGCCAGTCGCGGAATTGGCCGGGCCATAGCCGTAGCCGTCGGCAAAGCGGGAGCACGCGTAGCCGTCCATTACGGCCGGAGCACCGACGCGGCAGACGAGGCCCGCCGCCTCGCGGGAAACGAATCCCGTGCGTTCAAGGCAGACCTTTCGGATGCTCAGGCGTGCGTTCAACTGTTTGAAACTGTCGTCTCTTCCTTCGGTGGGATTGATGTGCTGGTCAATAACGCCGGCGTCGCCCTGGAGAGTCCGCTCGGTGATTCGATGGAGGATTTTACAGCGGTATGGGACAAGACGATGGCGGTAAATCTTCGCGCATCCGGACTCCTGTCCCGGCTCGCAATCGAGCATTTTCGTTCGAAGGCTCCCTCTGGAGGCAGACTGATACATGTCGCATCGCGCGCAGCATTTAGAGGAGATACGGCGGACTCCATCGCCTATGCTGCCTCGAAAGGCGGTATGGTCTCGATGAGTCGTTCCATTGCCCGCGCGTATGGAAAAGATGGCATCTGTTCCTTTGTCATCGCCCCCGGCTGGGTACGCACCGATATGGCTGCCGAATACATAGCCGCAAACGGTGAACAGGGCGTTCTGGACGAAATCGCGCTTCCCAGACTCACTGAACCCGATGATATCGCCCCGATGATCGTCCTGCTCGCGAGTGGCCGCGCCGACCACGCCACCGGAACGTCAATTGACATCAACGCCGGGAGTTACGTGCACTGATTTCACGCTCAACCAACTCGTGAGAGGTTGAAGCGGTCGCGAGCGTAGAAGGCACTGAAATATCGGGCCAGCATCTCGTGTTCGGGGGCGGCCAGTTCAGGGTCTGAGTCGGCCAGTTCGAAAGCGGCGCGCCGGGCCTCGATGAGTATGTCCTGATCCTCGACGATGTCTGCAATTTTAAGATCCGGCAGACCGCTCTGCCGTGTGCCAAAGAAATCCCCGGCTCCCCGAATCTTCAGATCCATCTCGCTGATCTTGAACCCGTCATCCGTTTCTACCATGGTTTTCAAACGAACGTCGGCCTCGTTGGAGCGCTTGAAGTCCGCCATCAGAATACACGTGCTCTGGGCGGTACCTCGCCCGATCCTTCCTCGAAGCTGATGGAGTTGACTGAGCCCGAATCGTTCGGCGTGTTCGATCATCATGACGCTCGCATTGGGTACATCTACACCGACTTCGATAACCGTCGTCGAGACCAGGATCCGGGTCTCCCCCGACACGAACGCGCTCATCGCCTCGTCTTTCTCCACACCCTTCATTCGTCCATGAACGAGACCCACGGGTACCCCCGGGAAAGCCTCACAGACACGGTCATATCCGGATTCCGCGTCTTTCAAATCCAGCTTTTCACTCTCCTCGACGAGTGGATAGATAATGTAACATTGGTGCCCTTTTTCGATTTCAGATCGAATCAGGTCATAGGCCTCATCACGGCGCTTATCCCAGAGCATCATCGTTCGGACGGGCATGCGTCCGGGCGGACGGTCTCTCATCACACTTACCTCCAAGTCTCCGTACACGGTCATGGCCAGAGAGCGAGGAATCGGCGTCGCCGTCATGAGGAGCATATGCGGTCTGTGGCCTTTCTCGAGAAGGGTGGCGCGTTGCCTGACGCCGAAACGGTGCTGCTCGTCCACCACACAGAGTCCCAGCTTACGGAAATCGACATCTTTCTGAATCACCGCATGCGTTCCAACCACGATCGGGAGAGAGCCGTTCGCGAGATCCCTTCGAATCTCGTCGCGAACAGACTTCTTCATCCCACCCAGTAGAAGGCGAACGCTGACTCCGAGTGGCTCGAGATAGGAGCAAAGATTACGATAGTGTTGCTCTGCGAGGATTTCGGTTGGAGCCATGAATGCACCCTGACATCCATTCTCGACGGCACGCAGAAGCGCCGCCACGGCAACGACCGTCTTTCCGCTCCCTACGTCGCCTTGCAGGAGCCTGTTCATCTGATTTCCCGAACCGGTATCGACTCGAATGTCTGCGATGGCTGCCTGCTGGGACCGGGTCAGCTTGAACGGCAACACGTCTTCCAGAAAGCGGGATGAGAGACCCTTTCGGTTTTCGAATGGTATCCCCGGCGTGGCTACCCTCTCTCGCCGTAGCATCGCCATCATGAGCTGAATAAAAAAGAGTTCTTCAAACTTCAGGCGGTGACGGGCTTTCGTCAGTTCGTCATCGTCCTTCGGGAAATGCACCGCACGAAGAGCGACCCTCCCTTCCATCAGAGCATACTTCGCAACCAACCACTCAGGCAGCATTTCGCCGAGTTGGGTACCGTTGTCCTTAAACAGTCCGAACTCGATCCGTCGAAATAACCGACTGGTGAGGCCCACCCGTTCGAGGGATGCACCTCCGGGATAGAGAGCGATGATACGTCCGGTGTCGAGCGCAGGCCCCTCTTCTTCGAGTCGATCGAATTCGGGATGACTGAGGCTGAACTGTCCTCCGTACTTCTGGGGCTTCCCGTGGACGGCCACCTTTTGACCGGTCTCGAAGACCTTCGACACCCAGTTCGCTCCCTGAAACCAGATACACTTGATCGAGCCTCCCCATTCGTCCATCAGCGTCATCTCGAAACGACTCTTCTTACGACCGGGAATGATCCCCGTCGCTCGAACCGTACCGACAATAGTTACGCTGTCCATGCCGGACCGGATATCGCGGACCCGCGTCACGCTCGTTCGATCGAGATACCGGCGCGGATAGTACCGAAAGAGATCCCGAACGGAGACCACGCCTGCTTCCTTGAGCACGTCCGCACGTCGCGGTCCGACCCCTTTGACGAACTGAACCGACCCTTTGAGAAAATCGAAATTCATCAATCAACGAGATTGCGTCCACGTATACCGATCAATCCGTGGATCCGGTTTGATGACGGCGATTGCAAACTCGAACGAACCCAGTCCACTCCTCCGGACGGCGATATCGGACGGATAATACTCCGTATTGAACGCCGGGTCTGGTTGCGTGAGGATGTACCGCAGCATTCCGGCGTGGTCATAGACATCGATATTAAGCCAGCCCGGTCGCATATTGAGGACAAATAGAAACCCTCCGGCTGGTGCCGCCGACGCCGAGAGTAACGGAGGAGCGGAAACATCTCCCTGACGGAAGGATCGCGTACGCGAGAGCATCGGCGAATCGAAGCCTGTGAGCAGGAGGGAGTCCGGTCCCGGCGACGAGAGATAATCCGGACCAATTCCAGCGGTGAGTACATCGACAACAGGGAGATACCCTGCCAGGCTGACCAGCGAATCTCCCCAGGCCCTCAGAAGGCCGGCGAACCTCCATTCCGGGCCGCGAAGAGCAAACTGTTCCGCTACCCTGCCGTCGTCGTCGAGCCGGGCCAGGTACCCCTCGAAATCTTTTCCGAGGACTTTATAGTAAAGTGCACCCTCGACATCACGGACGTACTCCAGCTTCCCTGTTCCCGGCCGGCCGGAACGGATAGGAACGGAACGTACCTCGTGACCCCCGCTCAGGAACGCAACCACGTGGGCATCGGGGCTAAAAACGAGCGTTGTGTCCGAACGAAAACCGGCCAGGTAAGGGTACTTGAACTCAGATGCATCGATATTCGCCGCGACGACACCGAGTGAGTCGAAAGAAAAAACGCGGTGAACCCCGGGATCGGCGATCCAGACGGAACCATCCGGGCTGAATTCGATCGTGCGGGGATGTTCGAACGGCACGGAGTCGGACGGCAGGATCGTAGACGTCGCAACGAGTGTGTCGACCGGCATCGACAGCGCGAATGCACGGGATATCGAATCCGCAGGCGAAAGCGCGCGCGACTCTGTGTTCGAACAGGATGAAGGGAGACATCCGGAGACGAGAGCACTCAGTACAACGAGGAGCCACATGCGGGCGCGAGATGCAGTCATCATTCGGGACAGGTGGGAGTCCGATAGTGGGCGGATGTCCTCTCAACCCCGGGGAAAAGGAACGGTTTCTTCAGGAGATCGTCGGAGCGGTTCCATCTGACTTTATTGATCGCCCTCGACACCTTGTTGCGTCCCGTGCCTGAACCCCGGCAGACCGTATTACCAGACTCAACCCCATTTGACGGGCGAGCGGTGGCTACCCCGCGGTCAGCACGCTATGCGCTGATCGCCCTGCCGATTCCAGTCGATATAATTTATACGTACGATATACCAACCGAACTTTCGGGTAAGGTTACAGTCGGTACCGGGGTCGTCGTACCCTTCGGAAGAAAGGTCCTGACCGGGGTCGTCGTGGATACGGCACATGAGACCGATGTCGAGAAAACCCGATCGGTCCTGGATGTGATCGATGAGAAGCCCGTCCTCTCAAAGGAACAACTCGAGTTGACGCGCTGGGTAGGCGACTATTATCTGTGCTCGTGGGGAGAGGCGATTCGGGCAATCCTGCCTCCGGGCATTGATTCATCGAGTCAGCTTCAGATAGAACGCCTCCCGGATTCCGAGCCTCGGGGCACCCTGTCAGACCGCCAGCGTCATGTCCTTTCGGTACTTGCATCTGATGGTAAGCTCGCCTTCAGTGCTCTTCGAAAATCAGTTCCGGGTCTGACACGGCTGGATATTCGACGTCTCTCCAACCAGGGACTCCTTCATACGACGAATGTCGTCCGGGGACCACGCACGAGGGCCCTCGAAGAAACCCGGGTAAGATTGTCAACCGATCCACCGGCAGACCCACCGCGAGGAATCCGGCAACAGGCAATCCTTGAGCTCCTCGTCGATAGGAACGAGGACCTGACTCAGGGAGAGATTATCCGCAGGACGGGGAGTTCTTCCTCCACGATTCGGAGGCTCGCAGAACTGGGATACGTCGAGACGTTCAGGCAGCGGGTCGATCGGTCACGAGGTCACCTGACGGATGTCGACCGTGTGCACGTCGGTGAGCTGCGTCCGGCCCAGACAGATGCTCTCGAAACGATTAAGGAGGCGATTTCTGGCGCATCGTATGCAACGTTTCTTCTGCACGGCGTAACGGGCTCCGGTAAGACCGAAGTGTACATCCGTGCGCTGCGGGAGGCCCGGAAACGCGGTCGCTCGGCGATCATTCTGGTTCCTGAAATCTCGCTGACTCCACAAACAGTCCGTCGTTTCAGGAGTCATTTCGGGGATGAAATTGCCGTCATGCACTCGCGAATGAGTCCGGGTGAACGATTCGACGCCTGGACCGGCATCCGGGCCGGTCGCTACCCCGTCGTCATCGGTCCGCGATCGGCTGTGTTCGCACCGGTTTCTGATCTGGGGTTGATCATTGTCGATGAGGAACACGAACCGTCCTACAAGCAGTTCGAACCGGCCCCGAGGTACCATGCTCGCGATGTCGCCGTTGTCCGGGCCCGCAGGAATGGTGCTGTGTGCGTTCTGGGTTCGGCCACGCCGAGCCTGGAGAGCCTCTCAAACACGCGCGCTGGAAAATACGGATTGCTCTCTATGCCGGACCGTATTCCGAGAACATCCGGTGTATCCGTCCTTCCAACCGTCCGAATCGTCGACCTTCGATCTGCTGAGAATTACATCGAGCCCGGCACCGCACTGTCGCCGACCCTGATCTCGGCGATCAAGGATCGGCTGGACCGGAAGGAACAGGTCATTCTCCTTCAAAACCGACGAGGATATGCCCCGTACGTAGCGTGCTCGACATGCGGGTGGTCGCTCGAATGCGAGGATTGTTCGGTATCGATGACTTTTCACAAGACGCGGAGTCACCTTCGCTGCCATTACTGTGGGCGAACGGCCAAGATGCCACGCGCCTGTCCCAAGTGCGGAAATACGACTCTCCTGCAGTCTGGCGTAGGAACGCAGCGGGTCGAGGAGGAACTGATCGACCGGTTACCTGGTGCCCGGGTTCTCCGAATGGATTTTGACACGACATCAAAGAAAGACGCCCACCACAAGATTCTCGACCGGTTCGGACGAGGTGAAGCAGATATTCTACTCGGAACCCAGATGGTCGCCAAGGGGCTCGATTTCGGCCGGGTGACCCTCGTAGGTGTCATAAACGCCGATACCGGCCTCTATTTCCCGGACATTCGTGCCGAAGAGCGTTCTTTTCAGCTGTTAACCCAGGTGGCCGGTCGAGCGGGTCGCGCCGACCTGGTGGGAGAAGTCATTCTTCAGACACGTCAGCCCGGCCACCGCGTTATTCAGTACGCGCTGCAACACGATTATACGGGCTTTGCCGCCGCCGCCCTGCCTGAACGAAAAATGCTCGGATATCCTCCGGCCGGCCGGATGATCGCGTGCCTGTTCACCGGTCCGGATGAACAGCGGGTCTTGTCCATCAGCAGACGATGGACCCGGATGCTGTCTACAATCGCGCCTGCGCTTGATGTGCTCGGACCGTCACCGTCGTTCGTCGGAAAGGTCAGACGTCTGTTTAGAACCCAGGTTGTGATCAAGATCGACCCGTCAAAATCTCCGGCCGGAGCGCGAGCCGCGATTCGAGAGACAAACAGTGCATTCGGTACGTTTCCTACTGGATATCGGCTGGCGGTGGATGTGGACCCGGTGAGTACGCTTTAGAACCGGCGACAGGGCTTAATCACCACCGATCCGGTCGAGCAACAGTGTCGCCCGGCGCTCCATAGAAGGTCGAAACTCATACTTCCCATCGTAGTCCAAAAGCCGCCTCAGGAGCCGCGTCGCCCTGCCGTTGTGTCCGCGCTCGGCCTCTATCTTTGCCAGATAGTACATGCTCCACGGCGCATACCGGGCGAGTGGATCGCCCGGTGTGTCGATTGCGCGCTCATACCACAGGGCCGCAGTCTCGAAATCCGATCGATGATCGTTCAGCCGCCCGAGTCGGTAAGCCGATTCTGCCTGCTGCACCGGACGAACCCCCTGGATAGCATACACTTCCTCAAACACGACGACGGCATCATCCAGCTTTCCACTCCGAAAGTCGTTGTGCGCAATCAATAATCGCCGGTCCACCGCATCCATTGGGTGCGCCAGTAAATCACGGGCGTGCTTCCCGGCGGCAGCGTCCTCCTCATACTCCCGCTCTACGGCAACCCGGTTGTACCACCCAACAGCAGCGTCTCTGTCACCCTCCAGTTCCAGGGTCTCGCCGATCCGGAGTCGGGTTCTCATTCTCAGGGCACTCGCCTGCGAGCGATCGAGAAAAGACGTAAACCATCCTCTGGCCTCGGAGAATCGATTCTGAAGGAAGACCGAAAATCCGAGAAAAAAATCCAGATAGGCTACCGATACGACGCCGTTTTCCAGGGACACCTCGCGGGCCCGACGCAGTACGGTCTCTGCGGCGGGTGCCTGTCTCCTGCGAATAAGCGCATCTCCATACAAGAGGCCGAAGAGTGGACTGCCGGCGTATCTCCTCCAGAGACCCGACAACACGTCTACGGCATCCACACCGGCAGGAAATTCGTAGAGATCCAGGGTTGCCAGATAAATCAACGCCTCCTCCCGGGCGTACGTACTTTCCTCGACTGCCCGATGGAGTTCGGAGACGCCCTCTTCAAGCGTCCCCGAATATCCGAAAAACGTCAGATAGCGTCGGTACGTCCGAGGTACGGCGCCGATCATCATGTGGAGGAGACCCATCCCCTTCCATGCTTCAGGAAGTACCGATTCGGTCTTCGTCAGTCGTTCGAAAGCCTTGAATGCTGCATTTCCAGCAAGAACCGCCTTCACATAGTCCCTCTTCTTAATCCAGACCAGCGTTCGGAGGAGAACGTTTTCCGCCCGCAGATAATCGCGCCCGATCGACGCCTTACGGTTGTCCAGCACTTCTCCCAAATGATCCGATCGATCGAAAAAATCATCGTATGTCTCTCTCGAGTCGAAGAAAAATACCCTCAAAAGAGCCATGGCTGTCCGGTGGTAGGCGACTGCGGGTGAGCCATCGGGTCTCAGTTTCAGCACGCCCAGAAGAGAATCCGCCTGCTCGAACTTCAGTCTCATGATCGAGTCCCGTGCTCGATCCAGTAACTCGACAGATGCTTCGGATTCGAGAAGCATGGGGTGTGAATCAACGATCGGCGAGGATCCGGTGTGAACCCCATCGCCGGAAGATGTCCGCGACCCCATCGGGCCAGTCATCGCATTCGGAACACCAGTCGGGCTGCCGCTAAAGACCAGGACAATGGCAAATCCGCACCAGCACACAGAGATGTTCACAGGCACACGCATCACATTATAGAGATTTCCTGTTCCCAACGCTTTGGAGGCCAAATCAATCCCCAGAGCGGAAAAACCATATTGAACAGGACATAGAGGGGCATCAGGACCGGAAGCCACATCAGGATATCAGGCTTCCCAAAATCCCGAATGGCCGGTCTCAGCGCCTCTCCAGAAAGAAGAAGATGGGTGGCCCAGAGTCCGATTCCGAACCATCCCATGACAAGGGGAGCCGCCCAGACTCCGATCAGGGATACAAGGTGGATGGCACCCAGGAAAAGGACGCTTTTCCTGGCGCCGCGGCTGGCGGACAGATGTCGTCTTTTCTGGCGTGCGTAGGAGGCCATGTCGGACGGTCCTTCAGTCACAACATGGCCCGGTGCCTCTGACAGAAATCGAAACGATCCCAGGCCGGATCTGTTGACTCGCTGAACGAACAGATCATCGTCTCCACTCATTGCGAGTTGACCGTCTCCGTAGCCTCCGACACGCTCAAATAGTTTCCGGGAATACGACAGGTTACCTCCGAAGGCAAGAAACGGCCGATTCGCTCCCACGCCTGCGCCTGCCATCGCGCAGTTGATAATCTGCATGAAACGCTGAAACCGGTTTAACAGGCCGGGGCGAGGTCTCATGCTGATTCCCCCGATGACTATCCATTCTCCAGATGAATCGGAAATGGCGTGGTAGTCGAGCCACCCGGGTCCGGGCTCACAATCTGCGTCTGTGAAAACAAATCGGTCATAGATCGCGGCCTTCATACCGGCTGCGAGCGCGTTCCTTTTCCTCGGTTCGACGGGAGTTTCCATCTCCACCAGTCGCAACCAGGGTCTTGTCCTGATTGCCTCCCGAACGACCTTTGCCGTTAGATCGATACTGGCATCGTCGACGACTATCGCTTCAAAGGATCGCCAGGTCTGAGCATCCAGACACTGAATCAGTGACGGCAGCGTCGACGCTTCGTTTCGCGCGGCGATAATCACAGAAACTCCGTCGACCGGCGGATCCGGGGCCAGACCCCCTGTCCGCTTTTTTGCCCGGGTGTATCCGATTCGGACACCCCCCCATACCATGGACTGAACGGCCATACAGACCCATATAACAAACGTCATCATACGACTTCTGTCGTCAGTGACTCAAACATCCACCCTGCATACTGCCGGGACCGTATCCAGTGCTCCAATTCGGTCCATCCGTCTTCCCACGCGCCCGCGCCGTCGTGAAGGAGGACGATGGAACCGGGACGAATTCTTTTTTCCATGGCCCTACAGATGGTTGACGGGTTCCTCGGCTCCCGGTAGTCGACCGGGTCAACGTCCCACAGAACGGGACGCAATCCGGCAGCGCGGTAGGAACGAAGATTCGAAGGACGAAGCCGTCCATAAGGAGGTCTCACCATCACCGGGTGTATGCCGAGGTGATCGGTGAACACCCGGAGCGAATGCATCAGGTCGGCTTCCAGTTTTTGCTGTCCGTTGTGCCAGGCACTAAGATGCGCGTACCCGTGGCACCCGACTGTGTGACCGGCGTCGAGTGTAGCCCGCGCGAAGTCAACCCGGTGTTCAAGGCGATCTCCCCGGAAAAAAAATGTCGCTTTTGAGGAGGTTCGATCCAGCAGGTCCAGGAGGTCCGGAAGGCCTCCCGATGGACCGTCATCAAACGTCAGATACGCAACTCGTCGGCCCGTCGCAACCCTGGAGACGACTCCAGACCAGAGGAGAGCGTGTAGCCTTGAAAACAATGTTGACGATCCTGATATCATGGTGTGTGGACCGATATTACCGTTGCAGTATGCGCCCTTTCCATTCGAATGATCCCAGAATGCTCGCTACGACTACGTACGGAACGTACAGAATCTGAAACGGCTCGACGAAAACCAGTAGGGAGAGGAGTCCGGGTCTCTGGAAAAATCTGGCGGCAGGGATCAAGACGAATAATTCTGAGATCATCTTCAAGACAAGCACCATCGCCAGTTTGGGCCACAATACCGGAACCAGCACGGCTGTCAACAGCAAAAGCGGAATGCTGGCCAGAACGATACAGATCAGTAATTCCATCGAAAATATCGAGGTCTTTTCGTAATGAAACGTCTTGGATGCCCAGCGAATCCGCTGATTCAGGAATGCCCGAGGAGTCTCGGGGGGAGCAGTCTCGACAATGGCGCATCGATCCAGACAGTATCGGATTTTCAGATCCGTCTGACGGGCAATTCGATGAAGTAAAAAGTCGTCATCTCCGGACGCCAGGTGATCATTTCCCTCATAACCACCCACCACTTCGAATGCTTCGCGACGATACGCCATATTGGCTCCGCTGCACGAGACAGGAGTCTTCATTCCGATGCTGCCCGCAGATACGATAGCCAATCCCATGTATTCCATTGCCACGGCCTTGCTGAAAAACGACCCGTCCGTTCTGAAGAGCACGGGACCGGCCACAAGACCCGTGCTGTCGTCCATTCTCCCGATCATGGACATGATCCAGTCCGGCCCCACCCGGCAGTCGGCATCCGTCGTCAGAATGACCTCGCCGTTCGAAGCGGCGATACCCGCCGCAATCGCTCGCTTTTTCCCTCCGCCAGAAGATGGATCAAGAGAAATCAGTCGCACGGACGACTCGCCAAACTGCAATACCCGGTCGGCCGTATGATCGTCTGAAGAATCATCGATTACGAGTATCTCCGTCCGTTCAACCGGATACCTGTTTGCCAGAATTGAAGACAGACACTCCGTGATGTTATTCTCTTCATTTCGGGCGGGAATCAGGATAGATACGCGAACCCGCTCCGTTGGGTCATCCACGATTTCCTTTCGCGTACGCCGGAAGCCGAGGGCGAAGTAGAGGAGCGGGCCGGAGTAGGCTATCGTCAGTGCAATGACGAGAATCAACGAGAAAAAATGGATATCCACACGCAGGACGATCAACGCCGGATCAAAGGTGAGAAGCTGAAACGAACAACCGGTGTGGCCATTGCCGCGCCGAACCCGTAAATATAGGAGACTGGAACATGCCCGTTGAGTCTTCGTACGGGGCAGCCAAAGGGCAAGTCCCGTACGGTCAGCTCCCTCTGAACTCCGTCAGGGCCGGAAGGCAGCAGCGGTAAGAGGTCGTAGCGACGCGATACGGTCAGCTTGCCCTTTTTTTATGTTCCTGCTTTTCGGTGCTATCTTCCGGCACATACGATCGAATACACCGTCATCTGAAGACATATACAACCCATGCTCTCTCTTCTCTTTCTACTGATCAACCCTCAGGACGCGGCAAATCCGACGAATCCCCTTACGATGTTTCTGCCACTGGTTCTGATTTTCATCGTCTTCTACTTTTTCATCATCCGGCCACAGAAAAAGAAGGAAGATCAGCGTAAAGCCATGATCGAGGCCGTGAAGAAAGGCGACCGGATCGTGACAATCGGTGGTGTCCACGGAACCGTCACACAGGTTGACGAAACGAGCGTCCTGGCCCAGGTGGATAACAACACGAAACTCCGCATCGAGAAAAGTGCATTGTCCTCGATTCCGGGAAAGGAACAATGAGCATGTGATCAAGCCCGCGTCGTGGATTCAGGCAATCTTCTCTGCCGCACTCCTGGGTGTGCTGTTTTTCTGGATTGATCCCGAAGATCTCTTTGTTTCCTTCGGCCACGTCGACCCTGTTTTTCTTTTTTCCGCCGCGGCCCTGTTACCGATGAATATGGGGCTCGGTATGCTGATCTGGGGTATCCTCGTTCGGACACTCGAGCCGGAAGCCCCCACTCGGTCAATTGTATCCAGTGTTCTGGCAGGGTATACCCTCGGATTCTTCACACCCGCAAGAGTGGGTGAATTGCTCGCCCGCTATTCGCATCACACAGGCTACGGGGCGGTTCGACTCACAGTCGCCTACGCCACGGAAGGCCTTTTCAGAATCTCCGTAGCCACGCTCGCGGGTGGCGTAGCGCTGTCGATCCTGGCGAATCAGGACGTTTTTTCCGGTACAGGATGGAGCTTCGTTTCCATCGGTACGCTCCTTTTGGGGATCACTCTTTCTGCTCTGGCGGTCGGAGTAGTTTCATACGAGCGACTCCCGATGCCGCGCGCTCTGAAAGACAAATGGTCTCCGATTCAACGTCTGTCAACCGTACGGGCAGTGCGTATCTGGATGCTGGTTCTGACGCGCTACACGATTGCACTCACCCAGTTTTCTCTGGTGCTTCTCGGAACGGGAATGTCTGTCTCAAGGCTGATGGCCGCCGCAGGAGCCTCATTCACGCTTCTAACAAAAACGTGGGCCCCTGGTCTGTTTTTGATGGATCTTGGCGTCCGGGAAGGGGCGGCGGCGTATGTTTTTGAACGGATGGCGGGGGCGGGCGCTGCAGCTACCGTCGCAGCCCTGTGCGTTTTCGGGATTAACGTCGTCCTGCCGGCAATCGTTGGTATTCCGTTCGTACTGAAGAAAAAACGAACGTCCTAAGACCCGGAATCGGTTCTAGTCAGATACATTCGACGACGTGCTTCGTGGCCCGGTGCGTAAGCGCCGAAGTTGAAGCGCACGTTCCAGGATCTCTTCGAGCACGGTCGTCCGAACGGGCTTGCTGGCATAATCATCCATCCCGGAGTCCAGGCATCTCTTTTTGTCCTCTGACGTCGCATTTGCGGTCAGCGCTACAATAAACGGCTGCCGGTCTACCCGACTACTGTCCCGAATCAAGCGTGTGGCCTCGAAACCGTCCATCAGTGGCATCTGAACATCCATGAAGACGACATCGTAGGATGATTCTTCGGTCGCCGTAAGAGCAGCGGCACCGCTTCCCACAACATCTGCCTTGTGACCGAGCTTCGAGAGCATTCGGACGATTACTTTCTGGTTTACCAGGTTGTCATCGACGACCAGAATCTGTTGACGCATCCGCTCGGCACATGGCCTCGGACCCGCCCTTCGAGCCTTCATCGGGCGATCATTCACTTTTAATGGATGTGTCAACCCGGCGAACAGGCGTGACAAACGAGATCTCATTACAGGTTTTGTGATACACTCTTTGACAGCGGAATCGGTTACCCGCTCCCCCAGGTTTCGAAGCAGAATCATCGGACAGTCCGGCACTTCATCGGTAAGAATTCGGGCGATTGCCACTCCTGCGACTCCATTTACACCCTCGGCCCCGTCATTGATGAGTATTGCATCGTAATCGGTCGTTCCCCTGAGTAACACCAACGCTTCCTCACTGGACTCGACGACGTACCCTGTGCCTCCGCCGGTGCTAATCATGTGTTTCAGCGCCGCACTGAACCAGGGTTGCTGACTCAAAATAATTACACTGCTGTTCTTCGCGAATACCGCCGCGTTCTGTTCGCTGATAGCACCTGCGTCGCGGTCGAGGCGAATGGTAAAGAAGAACGTAGATCCATGATCGGGTTCGCTCTCGACCCACATTTTACCATCCATTATTTCACATAGATGACGGGCAATCGAGAGCCCGAGACCGGTGCCTCCATATTTCCTGGTTGTCGAGGCCTCGGCTTGCTTGAAAGGATCGAAGAGAGTCGCAAGTTTATCCGATCCAATTCCAATTCCGGTATCTCTGACTTCGATCTGAAGCTCTGCGCATTCCGGTGTCGCAGACAGGACCGCAGCACCGATATGAATCTCACCCGAGGACGTGAATTTTACAGCGTTTGACAACAGGTTGACCAGGATTTGACGAATGCGCGTTGCATCACCGAGCAAATCGGTAGGCACATCCTCGGAACAGGCGTACGATAGATCCAGGTTTTTGTCTGCCGCCTGCTGTCCAACCATGTTCATCGCCTCCTCGATCCCGTCAGCAATAGAGAGAGGAGATCGCTCCAGTACCACTCCTCCGGCTTCAATTTTTGAGAAATCCAGAATATCATTGACGATTTCGAGTAAGGATTCACCGCTCGCACGAATCACATTGACAATTTCGAGTTGATCAGATTTAAGATCCTCGGTACCGAGCAGACTGCTCATGCCGATGATCCCGTTGAGAGGAGTTCGTATTTCGTGACTCATGCTGGCCAGGAAACTGGACCTTTTGTCCGCCTGCTGCTCGGCGTCGATCCTTGCCTTTTCCAGTTCATCGACCAGGAGACCGAGATCGGTGGCCCGATGCTCAGATTCCATTCTTGCCTTTTCTAGATCCCGTGCCTTCTGTTCGAGCTCGACGTGCGAGGCCCGCACTTCGGTTTCAGCTGAAACACGTAGCTTAACCTGCCGGGCGACCTCGTTGAACGCCTCGGCAAGATCAGCGATTTCGCCGTACTGACCGGATTCCATTTCTTCGAAATGTTCACCCGACGCCAGGCGGCTCAGTACTTCACGCATACGGCCGATCGGCTTCACGACACTACCGGCTATGAAAATGGCATACGTGATGCCCAATACAAAAGAGAGAAGGATCAACGCGAGGGACAACCACAGGCGTTGCTCCGCCTGCCGGCTTTCTTTCTCGATCGCCTCTGAGAGCGATTCGTTCAAATAATCTCTTAGCTGATTCAATTCGGTCTTGATCCACTCGACCTTCTGCGTAAGAAAAACGAGTTCGTCAAAATCGTGTCGATAGTCGGCCAACCGTCCGCTCATTCTGGTTCTCTCGGCCGTCGGTATATCTTCCGCCTTCAGTAAACCGAGCATCCTGTCGATTCCCGAATGAACCCCATCCTGATAATCTTCCCTGTTTCGGAGGATGTAGTTCTTCTCGTTGCGACGGATATCCAACAGGGCGACAAGAGTAGTACTGGCCGACACCGCTCGAAGCCGCTGTTCGATATCATTGAGATTACTCCGAATCTGCCCCTCCAGTCCGGATCCCTCGTAGAACCCTCTTGCCTTGAATGCGTCAATCAGGCTCCCGATGGAACGAAGATAGAGATGTACCTGGGCATGGAGTCGATTGTAATTATCAGACTGAATACCCTCGCGCAGAACGACGTCCGCTTCTCGTAGCAGGACTTCTGTACGTTTTGCGAATATGGGGTCCCGGGTAATTATAAACTCTCGGACCGTAGCGTTTGCCATCAGAATCGACTCTTGCAGCGACCTGATCTTATCTCGTCTCTGGAGGGTCTGGACTGATGTGAACGAGAGTGCAACCACGGCAAATGAAACCAGGAACACGACTCCAATGAGCGTGACCGTACGTCCGAGAAGAGATGACAATTTCGTCATGATGATCGCCAGTTGCGGTGTACCGGAAATACATATCCGGCACTCGCATGATCGGCTTTAGATCATCATTGTTAAGTCAGCCGCCACCTGACTGTCTGGATCTATCCCAGATCCGGACGCTTTCCCTCGAACTGCTGATAGAATAGTTTAAGTCTACCGATGTCGGCCTCGGGATGTCCTCCCGCAAACATCGGAGGACCAAATCCAATAATCCTTCTGCCGAAATCGAGATATGCGGGGACGATAGGCACAGACGCGCGACGCGCAATTCGATGAAATCCTGTTTTCCAGTGGAGGACTCTTTTTCTGGTCCCTTCAGGCGCCAGTCCGAATACAAACGCTGTCTCCGTCTCGAAGAGGCCGACCACCTGGTCCACGATACCTCCGGCGGCCGATCGATCGACGGGAGTTCCACCCATCTTCTTGAGTATCGTAGAGAATGGTCGCCGGAATAACGTGTGCTTGCCGATCCATCGAAAGTCCAGACGAAGTGCATAAATCGTCAGCATCGCCAGGACGAAATCCCAATTCGACGTATGGGGAGCCCCGATGATAACAAACCGCGATTGATCTGGAAGGGATCCTTCAAATCGCCAACCTGAGCCAAAAAAAATTCTCCTGGCCAGGTAGTCCACAAAACCCTTCCTCTTTCGAGGCACTCCTTTCCCGATCACCGGACGCTTTGTCGGACCAGACAGAAACATGGCCTCCGGCTCAAGCCAGTCGAGAAAAGAGGATACGCGCGATTCGAGTTCTTCGAGAGAACCCCTGTTTTCGATAATAAAATCTGCGTTTTCCAGATAGGAGGTATCGCTCATCTGACTGTTAATGCGGGACCGGATCTCCGCTTCCGTCAGGTCATCCCGCATGCGCACACGAGCAACTCTCTCTTTCTCCGGAGCCGTGACGACAACGATGAAGTCTGTCAGGAGTCGACTGGATTCCGGGAGGAGGGCTGCCTCCCGGATAAAAAGTTTGCATCCCGATGTCCGGGCTTCCCGTGCAGCGGAATGGAACCGTTGATACACCGCGGGATGGACAATTTCTTCCAATGCCGAACGCGTTTCGTCCGATGAGAAAATGGCTTTTGAGACAAACGGTTTGTTCAGGGATCCGTCGGGTGTATATGCATCTCTCCCGAGGAGACCCTCGATCCGCTTACGAATGCTCTCATCTTCCGTCATCAGTCTCCGGGCTACATCGTCAGCGGAAAATAATTCTGCACCTTTCAGCGACAACAGTCTACAGACTTCGCTCTTTCCACTTCCGATCCCGCCGGTGACACCGATAATGATCATGCTCGAAGTACGGTTCTGGTACGCGTGTTTCGTTTCATTTTATTCCGAGAGTGGCAAAATTAATCAAAAGGTCCACTGCATTGATACGGCCAAATTGGGAATCAGTGAACGGATACCCTTTTTCCCTGCTTTGCGGACCGATTCCGAGAGGGTGGCTGGAAGTTCTCCATAGAGTTTTTGCGTTATCCTCTGAACGGTTGCCCATCCGTCCAGACGTATGAAAGCCCCCGGACCGAGAGGCCATACGATGGCGGCCGTCGGACCGATCTGAGCGATTCGTTGACGTCCGGGTCTGGAGATGGACATTCGATTCTCTGTGGAACCACCGTCGGACTCCGGTCCAACGTATCGGACCGTCGTAGAGCGATTGAAGTCACTACGAATAAACGTTCGGAGTCCGATATCGGCCTGCAACCGATGGCCTACCTGTAATCGGATCCAGACGCTCGTTGTTGTGAGTGTATCGAATGGAATCTCCGCAAACGACCGATCCAGAAAACGACCGAGTCGAAGATCGCTCACAGCGGCGGAGGCAAGAATCCGAATGTCCTCTCCTAACTCCTGCGTACCCTCCAACTGATACCTGAGTTCTCTTGCCGATTGATCGGTAGGTCTCCGCCCCTGAAGAACAAAGTCGTCCACCGTATAGGTAGCCCGCACCTCAGTATTGAATTCGATTCGGGTATTCCGACCTGGCTGCCAGCGAACCGAAGGACGAAATCGGAGCGAACGCTGGACATTGTTTTCTGCTGATCGAGACGATTTTACATAGACGGTGTGGAAATACGTCCCGAACACCTGCATTTGAACGTCGAACTCATCGCTCAATCGGTATTGAACTCCGATGGTCCCATTATAAAAAAGTTCATCCCGATCGTCCGGATTGATCGTCGGTGTGTCATGATGGAGAATATTAGCTGATCCATTGGCCAGAACCGTCGTGCGTGATCCAAGAGGAAATCTTGTCTCGATCCGAAACGTCGCAAATCCCCGGTCATAGTCTGCCTGACGGAGAAGATTCTGTTTCTGTGCCGCCTGGGCCGGTGCCAGGTCCTTTTCGTTAGCCAGCGTCCGGCGCTCGACCTCTGCACCGCCATGCAGGGATATTCTGAATAGACTCTGACGTCGCAAAAACGATGAGTTTATCTCCCCCTCCACCACTTTACGGCTGAAATCAGAATCGAAGAAAAGGGCTGTTTCAGGTGCCCGAAGCGTTCTGACGAGCCGTTGATTGGCAGAGACATCGATTCGACCGCCCAACGACAACCCGGACTCAAACGGCCGATCGATGATGAGCGATACCGCGACCGTATCACTCCGAGTCGATTCCACCGTCTCCGTAATACGGTCCAGGTTTCCTCCACGATTCAGGAATGAGGCTGCCTGATAGGCATCCCTCCGTACGCTCGACGCCTGAACCGACGTGCGAACCGTCGTCTTCTCGAACGTTCGTTCGCCAGATCCGATAAACCGAAGGAGCCCCCCACGCCGCGGCGAAATGCGTTGAAACCTTCCTTCTCCGCTGAATTGAACCCGGTACTCGTCGATGGTCGTAGACGGCAGGCCGAGACTGAATCCAACACTGGGCCCTGCATCGGTCCTGAGCGGAGCGGTTGTGATGTCACTCGCGATACCCGGTCGTCGATCGAGAGACACTCCGACCAACGGCTCAACCCAACTTCCTCCTGGACCCGAAAACCGGACCCCTCCGAGCAGGTCCTGTTTGAGCACGCGACTCAGACTAAACCATCCAACAGACTCGTATACGGAGATGGTTCGCTGTCCAACGGAACGCCGAAGCGTTAGGGAAGCCCTGTTTTCGTCCCTGAAACTAAGACGGTTGTCGAACAGGATAAACGCATCGGATCTAAACTCATTGCTCAATTCCAGAGACCAGGGCCCCATCTGCTCGCTCACCCGCAAACCGCTCGTCCAGAGATAGCGGTTGACATCACGTTCGAAACCCGATACAAAGGAACTCTGACTCCGAACCGGTAACGGAGACAGCGCCAGGATTATCCCACCGATCACGTAGATGAGGAGGTTTCCAAAACGGACCCTATGATCACCAGATCTCAACCCGGTGGCCACGTAAGTTTTCTACCTCCAAGAACGTGAAGGTGGATATGAGGGACCGTCTGCTGACCGTCTTCGCCGCAATTGAACACGGCACGATACCCATCTGTGAGGCCCTCCGCTGAAGCGATCTTTGCAGCGACAAGAAAGAGATGTCCTACGAGTTCGGCATCGGAAGCGTCCAATTCATCGATGGACGGAATCGGCTTCCTGGGTATAATGAGGACATGGACCGGCGCCTTCGGATCGATGTCCCGGATGCAAATACAATGGTCGTCTTCGTACAGGATGTCGGCCGGAAGCTCCCGGTCTGCGATTCGCTGAAACAGAGTTTTATCAGCCATGAAATTCCGATTTTCAATGTTCGAATGAGGCGCTGGAATGGGAATATAGAGGATACCCCATTTATTCGTCACCCGTCCATCCGGAACGTTGGATGCCTCTTACTGTTCGACCGACGACCGCGGGAAACCCATGTACGGCTCCGATCATGTCTCGAGTTTACGTCACCAGAAGGGCTCATTTTAACGCTGCCCACCGATTGCACAACCCGGCCCGAACCGACGAGTGGAATTCAGTCACATTCGGGAAGTGCAATGCTCCGAACTGGCACGGGCACAATTATAAACTGGACGTATGCGTCGTGGGCTCTCCGGATCCGGAAACGGGATACGTGATCGATCTTGGAATTCTGAAGGAGATCGTGGAGGAACGAATTATCAGCAAGTGCGACCATGCAAACCTGAATCTGGACGTTGACTTTCTCGAAGGGGTCATACCATCTGCGGAGAATCTGGCGATTTCCTTCTGGTCTGAACTGGTCGACCACATCCCAGGAGGAACTCTCTACCTGATCCGCCTCTACGAAACGGACCGCAATTATGTAGAATATCGAGGAGAATAGAGGACACGGTACTTACTATGGACGACACAAACATGGCCCGTTACCGCACTTATCAGCAGTTCGACGACGGGGATTTGACGCATCTCAAGGAACACGTCGTGGGATTGCTTGAGGGGATCGGAGAGGATACGTCGAGAGAGGGTTTGCTCAAGACTCCCGAACGGGTATCGAAGGCAATGCTGTACCTGACCCAGGGCTACGCTCTCGACCCGTCTGCCATCCTGAACAGTGCCGTATTCAGAGAGGATTACTCGGAGATGATTCTCGTAAAAGATATCGAACTCTACAGCCTCTGCGAACACCATATGCTTCCGTTTTTCGGAAAAGCCCATGTCGCCTACATTCCGGACGGGAAAATAGTTGGCCTGAGTAAGTTGCCACGGGTAGTCGATGTCTTCGCCCGGCGCTTACAGGTGCAGGAGCGACTGACGATACAGATTCAGAAAGCGATTCAGGAGGTCTTAAGACCTCAGGGGGTGGCGGTGGTCATAGAGGCCACTCATCTCTGCATGGTGATGCGAGGCGTCGAAAAACAGAATTCCATCACAACGACGAGCGCGATGTCGGGCGTGTTTCTTGAGAACAATGACACCCGCGCCGAATTCATGCGCCTGATCGGAGGACACGGACCGAATTGAATACAATGCCTCGTCAACCTCACCATATCGTCGTTACCGGAGCCAGCCGTGGTATCGGAGCATCGATTGCTTTGGCTTTCGCCCGTTGGAAGAAAACCGATTTACCCGTTTACCTGACACTCGTGTCAAGAAATGCCCGCAAGATGGACGACGTGGCGGAATCGTGCCGTTCGCTCGGTGCAGGTGTGCGAACCTATAGGTGTGATCTGACGAATGAGGACGCCGTCGCGAGAATGGCAACAGCCATATTGGAAGACGCCGGTGTCCCCCGCCTTGTAGTAAACAATGCCGGCGCGTTCGAGCCCGGCCGGTGGCAGGAAACGAACATTTCGCTCCTGAAGCGACAGTTGGATGTCAACCTGATGAGTGCGTTCCATGTGACATCTGCCTTTCTTCCGGGAATGATCGAACGTGGTAGCGGACATATCCTGTTCATGGGATCTGTTGCATCGATAAAGGGCTATCCAGGTGGCCTCGCATACTGTACCGCCAAACACGCTCTCCTCGGTCTGGCGAGGGGAATTCGGGAAGAAACCCGAAATCAGGGTATACGGGTTACCATCCTCATGCCTGGCGCCACCAGGACCGATACGTGGGACGGGACCGATCTGCCCACCAATCGATTCATGGCACCGGAGGATGTAGCGACTGCCGTCGTCAACGCGTATGAGCTGTCAGGTCGGAGCGTCGTCGAAGAAATGATCATTCGACCCCAGTTAGGAGACATTTGACCGTCTTCGAGCGAGGGTTCGTCCGATGACGGTCCGCAGAGGAATCTGCCGATCAGAGCTCTAGTTCGTGCGCGGATCGTCTGGATAGGTAGACAGTAGCGCATATTCTCCACCGAGACGCCTCATGATGGTCCGCCAGAGTATCGCAGGATCATCGAAAAAAACCAGGTCAGGTGTTCCCCGGACAACAATCCAGCCATCAGACTCAATTTCCGAGAGCAACTGTCCGTCTGTCCAGCCAGCGTAACCCAGGAAAAATCGGAGAACGTTCCGGTCCAACCCCGATTCCCGAACTACTTCGAGCATGGAATCAGCATCACCTCCCCACAGAACATTTTTCATGACCGGCCGTGAGTTGGGAATAAGATCAGGGATTCGATGTAAGAAGTGGAGCGTATCGGTTTGAACCGGGCCTCCGATATGAATGGGCTCCCGGTACGCAGCCAGGTCTTCGACAAAATCAACCATATCCACCGACACAAACCGGTTGAGGATCAATCCGAAGCTTCCCGATTCACTGTGTTCACAGAGTAAAATTACCGACCGGCGAAAATTGGGATCCCTGAGTGTCGGTGGGGCGACGAGAATGTCGCCGGTAGACATTGCACTGTGATTCTGAGGGACCATCCGTATCGCCTATCTATCGCTCAATTGGTTACGGGCGATGCACTTTCGCGGATGAGCGCCCTCCGGGCACCGCACCACCAGTCCGGCCCGCGCGTAATGGACTGAATGTTAATATCGGAAAAATATGGGATCATTGATATCAATAGCGACGGAATGCTCTGCCAATTTTCTTCGAGAACCAGCACCCTCAACTTCTCCGACGTTGTCGCCGTCCACCTCCACTTCTGACGAAGGGCCTCCGATTTCTTCCAATAGTTACGATCGTCCCACGCCTGAGCACTCTCATCGATCGTGGTGTAGATGTCCCGCAAGTTGAATACCAGAAAGGCAGCCATATCGGCTGATTCATCGTCGAATGTCTCTCGTTCTGCAAGCAATCTCAGCACTTCGGCGCAGGATCGGATATGGGCTCTCCGCCTTTTTGCCGGTGTAGATCCTGTCTTGATTATTCGGGTCATACAAATGGGTAAATGAATGGTCCCACGTCCCTGCCAATATACCAAGACCCAAGCCAAATCATTTGGAATCCGGCCATCAAAGCAAAAAGGATTTATCGGATCAGCATGACTTTCCGGGTTTCTCTAAATGTTGTTCCTGATACCGAAATCAGATAGAGACCGCTACTCCACGTCGATCCGTCGATTGAAAAATGGTGGGGTTGACTCGGAGACAGGGGGCCATCGAACAGGTTCGCAACACGACGCCCGAGCAGGTTGAACACTTCTATCCTGACGTGGTCCGTCTTTGGAATTGACAACTCGAATTGAGTCCTGTTGGTGAATGGATTCGGAAATACACCCGAGAGTTCAAACTCCTCAGGCAAAACACGGTCTTCCGAAGCGGTATGTATGGTACTCGCGTCGAGTATCCACAGTTCGGAGCCAGATATTCCGTCATCCATTCTGAAAAAAAGCTGATTTCCGAATGAACCGAGCAGACCCGGAAATGAACTTTCGATTCCTGCTACGCCATCAACGACAAGGACCGTTCCTTCCGGGGTTCCATCGGACGTCCAGATTTCACGCCCCGAGAAACCATTTCCAGCTGTAAAAAACAGACGCTTTCCGACCGTCATCAGGTCTCCCAATGGTTCCCCTGTGCTGGCGGAGATATCTCGAACCAGTACAGTGCCATCCGACGTTCCATCGCTTTTCCACAATTCCCGATCTCCAGCTGCATCTTCGGCCGTAAAAAACAGAGTGGAGTCAAGGGGGGTGAACCAGGGTGTCTGGAAAGCCGGGGCACTCGATATCGGAGCTACAAACTGCGTTCCTGACTCCGTCCCATCGGATACCCAGAGTTCGAGTCCAGAGCCCCCAAAACCAGCCTGGAAGAACAGATGGTCTCCCACTCTTGTCAACCATGAGTAGGTTCCGCTCGCTCTCCCCGAAGCCAGATCCGTGACCAGATGCGTGCCCGCTTCCGATCCATCGCTCACGTAGAGCTCATATCCGTTTGTCCCGTCGTTGGCGCAGAAGTAGATCTGATCATCGAACGGGGTCAACCAGAGCAAATCGGATCCTAATCTGCCCGGACGGATATCCTTGACCAGCGCTGTTCCGGATTCGCTGCCGTCACTTTTCCAGAGTTCAAAACCGGATTCACCATCGGTGGCGGCAAAATAAAGTGTGTCCTGTACGGGCGTAAATCCGAATAATCCAGATCCCAACGGACCCGTCATTATATCCCGAACCAGTGTCGTGCCGGCCTCCGTACCATCGCTTTTCCACAATTCCAGACCGGTCAGGCCATCGCGCGCAGCGAACAAGAGCGTACCGGATACATCGGTCAGCCAGAAGGCGTCCGAGCCGGCCGTTGAAGGCCGAATATCCTTGACCTGAGCCGTACCGGCAGACGTTCCGTCGGTCTTCCATAATTCTCTACCGGAAATCCCGTCGTCTGCGATGAAAAAGGCAACGTCGCCGGATACGGTTATGTCGCTGGGATTCGATCCAGCAGCACCGGATCTGATATCGGTCACAAGCGTGGTACCACCGCGAGTTCCGTCTGTGATCCAGAGTTCGCGTCCGTGTTTGTTGTCGCTGGCGGCAAAGAGGTGGATGTTTCCGAGTGTGACAAACTCTCCGGGATCGGAACTCAATGATCCAATTTCCAGATCCAGAAGGAGAACGGTTCCCGAGGACGTGCCATCGCTCGTCCACGGCTCCCGTCCACGTATTCCGTCTGTAGCGCTGAAATACAGGCGACCATTCACGGAAGAAATCTCATCCGGACTCGCATCCCGTTCACCGGAATTAATATCGGCTACGAGTCGGGTTCCCGACTCCGTTCCGTCGCTTCTCCACAATTCCCTGCCATCTGTACCGTCGTTGGCGTGGAAGTACACGAAACCATCCATCGAAACAAGACCGGAGACATCCGAATTGCCAGAATCGTTTATCCTGGTTACGAGTCGCGTGCCGGATTCCTCGCCATTTGAAGTCCAGAGCTCACGCCCGCTGGTACTGTCTACCGCGGTGTAAAATAATTCAGGGCCGACGGCGACAATCTCTCGTGGAGAAGCACTGCCCGTCGCCAGCGCATCAAGAACGAGCTTGGTGCCATCGGCCGTCCCGTCGCTCTTCCACAATTCCGTGCCCGTCTGACCATCGTTTGCTGCGAAATACAGCATGTCGCCGATCGGCTCGAGCAATAAGGGATTCGATCCGACGGATCCGGGACGGATGTCGAGAATCATCCGCGTTCCGGCAGACTGACCGTCGCTCCTCCAGAGTTCTCGTTCATGCACACCATCGTCGGCCGTGAAGAATAGGGTGTCCGCAATGGCGACGAGGTTTGCCGGATTCGAACCGAGAGGACCCGGGCGAATATCACTCACCAAAACGGTCCCCTGTTCCGATCCGTCTGTCTTCCAGAGTTCAGGTCCCGATATCCCGTCGTTGGCCAGAAAGAACAGGGTATCTCCGACAACCGTTAACCGCTGGGGAAACGATCCGAGAAACCCCGTTCGAATCTCCCTGACAATATGCGTACCGGATTCTGTTCCGTCACTTTTCCAGAGTTCGGGTCCCGCGGAACCGTCATCAGCTACGAAATACAGGGTATCCCTGAATACAACCGCGTCCGAGATATTGCTTGACGAGGCTCCGGAGGATATATCCCGGACCAATCGAGTGTTAGTGTCGGATCCGTCCGAAATCCATAGCTCCCTTCCTGATTGACCGTCGTCTGCCACGAAAAAAAGCCGGTCTCCGGTCGATGTCAGGTGTCGCGGGTCAGAGCCGAACGATCCGGGCCTGATATCCCTGACCAGATGCGTACCTGCCCCCGAGGCGTCCGTCAACCAAAGCTCGCGCCCTGTCGACGAGGCCAGATTGGCAACAAAAAACACCCCTCTGTTCGATGCCGTAAACGAACCCGGGGAAGATCCTCGGCCCGTTTCATTAATGTCCCGAACCAGAAACTGTGCGGAGACATCCGCACCCGGGCAACTGCACACAATGAGCGCAGCCGTCGTTAACAGACGAGAAAGACGCTTGAAAAAACCATTCAATATCATTTCAGCCGGCTGGAAAGTCGTGACGGATCCGAAAAGTGAATCTAGGTCACGCTCGCCCTCAATGGGAAGTCACTTCTGATTGCCGCATACAGGGTGATCTCAACACGTCGTAGCGCCTATTTGAACCGAAGAGTGATAGTCGTGAAGTCGCTCGGATTCGACCGGACAGACATCGTCCCTCCGTGCTGCCTCATGATCTGCCGGGATAAGCTGAGTCCGATGCCGGATCCCTGCGGCTTCGTGGTGAAAAATGGAACGAATATTTTCTCCATGGCTTCGGGTTCGATACCGGGACCGTTATCCGTAACCCTGATGACCGTTTTTCCCCGTGGGTCAATCAACGCCTGCAGCGACAGGCGGGGATCGTCCCTGCCCGAAAGCGATTGAATGGCATTTTTAACAACATTGATCAGTACTTGCTCGATCAATTCCGGATCGGCTGTCAGGGCCAATCCTGGAGGGTCAATGACGATGTCCAGATGAATCTGCATCGATGATATCTCGGACGAAAATAGCTCCACCACTCCATCTACCAGATCCTGAACAGGAAAAATCTTCAGATCGGGTCGTGGAATTCTGGTCAGGCTCCTGTAAGCCTGGACGAATCTGAGGAGGCCCTGACTTCGCCGTTCAATGGTCTGAACGGCGCTCTGAACATCATCTATAATCTCCACCGATGGTTCGTCCTCAATTTGAACGTCCCCATCCAGAAGAGCGGCGGCCGTTCCTGCCAGAGAGGCGATCGGTGTTATGGAGTTCATGATCTCATGGGTGAGTACACGTGTCAGCTTCTGCCATGCCTCGATCTCGCGCTCTTCGAGTTCCGATTGTATGTCCTGAACGGAAACAAGCCGGTACATTCTCTCTGCCAGTCTGAACTCCGTTCCAAACAAGACGAGTTCGAACAGTTCTTCATCGATGACAACCTTGACGATGGACCGCGTACCGGACTTCATTCGAAGTAGTGCATCGACAAGTGCCGGGCTGAATGAATCCAGTGCGCGTACATTTTTAAGATGGTGTACCCTGAACAGTCGTTTTGCTGCGTTGTTGATAAGACCGATTTCTCCGTCCGCCTGAAATGTCAGGAGTCCGATCCCGACATGCTGCATGACCGTCTGTAGAAACCGGTGGTGAATTTCTGTTTCTTCTCGAGCGGCCTTGAAATCATCCATAACCTCCGTGAAAGCCGTACCAAGTTCCGCGAACGACTTCCCTCTACCGTGCGCAGAGAATGACTGCGAAAAATCGGAATACTGGACCGATCTCAGAAAGCGACTTACGTCCCTGTTGGTCTTGTCTACATAGCGGATGAGTGATCCGATCTGGACGGCGGTGAGTCCGATCAATACCGCTGCGGAAACGTATGATTCCGAGTAGTTGTAGAGCGTGATGGTACCAATCACGACCGCCGCTATCAGACAGACGCGGACCACGATCTGGATTCTGAAATTTTGCATATCCGCCTACGCTATCACCCTCGGAATATATTCAAATTCCGTACTTCTCCAGACGTCGATAAAGGGATGCCCTCGTCAGACCGAGTTCGTCCGCAGCACGCGAAATGTTGCTATCATGTTTGTCGATGGCTTTTCGAATGACCATTTTTTCTACATCTTCGAGATTGTAGTTGGCGAATACAAGACCATCTTTATCGGTACCGTTACGAGCCGCAAAGAAGAAATCTTCCGGCTGTAAAATGGTCGCGTCCGTCATGATGATGGCACGCTCGACCATATGTTCGAGCTCCCTCACGTTGCCAGGCCACGTATATTTTTCAAGTTTCGATATGGCGGCTGCGCTGATACCGGTTATCGGGTAGTTGTATTTCTTTGAATACAGCTGCAAAAAATGATGGGCCAATCCGTGTATATCTTCTTTTCGATCTCGTAGAGGCGGAAGATGTATTTCGACCGTGTTGATGCGGTAGAGTAAATCCTGTCTGAAATCACCGGAATGAACAACTTCCTGGATAGGCCTGTTCGTAGCGCAAATGAGTCGAATATCGAATCGCCTGGGCCTGTTTGATCCGACCCGCGTGACTTCACGCCGTTGCAGGACGGTCAGCAATTTTGCCTGAAGCGGAAGCGACAGATTGCCTATCTCATCAAGGAAGAGCGTCCCGCCCGAGGCGATTTCGAAACGCCCTGCACGGTCTTCTCGCGCGTCTGTAAACGCCCCCTTCACGTGCCCGAACAACTCACTCTCGAAAAGCGATTCGGAAATCGATCCCATATCGACACTTACAAACACACCGTCTGGTCTATTCGAGTGTCTATGAAGGGCCCTCGCCACGAGCTCTTTCCCGGTACCATTCTCTCCCAGTACGAGTACATTTGCATCCGTTCCCGCTACTTTGTTGATCTGCGTATAAACACGCTGTATCGATGCTGAATCTCCGATCATATTTCTGTACCGCCGGGCAAGATCAGTTCCCAATTGTCTCGACTGGTCCTTTAGGGTCTTTACCTCCGTCCGGGAGCGACTGAGATTCAATGCTGCCGAAAGCGTAGCGATCAATTTTTCGTTCTGCCACGGCTTCAGAACGAAATTAGAGGCGCCGGCTTTTATCGCACGGACTGCCATCTCGATATCTCCGAAGGCAGTGATCAGAACGACAACCGCAGATGGGTCTAGCTCCAGGATGCGATCCAGCCAGACGAACCCCTCCCGCCCGCTACTCACGTCTCGGGTAAAATTCATGTCCAGAAGGACCACGTCATATTTTTCATTCTGCAACAGGGACGGAATTTTCTCCGGGCGCTTTTCCGTATGAACGATTCGGGCGTGCTTTTTCAGAAGGAGTCGCGCCGCCTGTAACACATCTTCATCGTCATCGACGATCAGTATTCGTCCCAGTGCAAGACGTTCTATGTCGCTATTCATAAGTGATTATGGTCGAGATTCAATGATCTGTTCGAGCCGTCCATTTTGTTCGAAATGACGTAGTAGTTTCGTACTGTGCAACATTCTGGAGAATCTGCCGTGAAGTCAGTTCGATTCGTATGGTAACTCTATTTTACGATAGTGTCCGATTTCGAACACTATCTGTGCCATACGTGGACAGACGCGTTCCGTTGCGATGTCGGAGTACGCGCATGGGAATAGACTGAACAGCACCAATATTCTGGCACCAAACTTGTTGAGCACACGCTACGGTATGCCGACCACCCGGGCCGGAAATTAGTCAATCACTGCTAATGTCAGTATCTGAACCAAAATCTCCATCTTCGATAGACGCCCTTCTGGCACCACGAGGGAGCACGCCCGTCCCGGATTCAGGCAGTCGAGGTGGTGGAGAGGGAATGGATCGAAAAATCGAGAAGGTATTCTGGACCCGTTCCCGAATCGGGATGGCGGTCGGAATTATTGCCTTCATCGCACTGATTGCATGGGGATTTTCGACCACGCTCGGTGGTCGGAAGTTGAATGTCGACAGGGAGCGACTCACTGTTTCGGACGTCGCCTTTGCACCGTTTCAGGAAATGATATCGGGAACAGGTAACGTATTACCCCGAACGATCGTATTTCTCGATGCCATAGAGGGAGGCAGAATAGAAGAAATCTATCTGCTTGAGGGCGAGACGGTCACGAAAGACCAACCCATTCTACGCCTGTCCAACTCGACGCTTCAATTGAGTCTTCTCAACACCGAGACGCAGCGAATCGAGCAGATCAACCGCCTCGAACAGACTCGATTCCAGGTCGAACAGAATAATCTGAATCTGCGCCAGCAGCTCACGGATATGGATTATAACATTCGTCGGCTGAAGCGAGATTTTGACCGGAATCAGACGCTTTACGATCGGCATCTGATTTCGGCCCAGGAGTATGAGCGTACAAAGGACGAGTACGACTATTATGTCCGACGTCGGGATCTCACAACCCAGTCGTACCACGCCGACTCGCTTCGTCAGACGGCCCAAATCCGCCAGATGGAAGATGCCGTTGGACGCATGGAATCGAATTTTGAAGTCGTTCAGGAACGACTCGCCAATCTGACCATTCGTGCGCCCGTAGACGGAATCGTGTCTCAGCTCAATGCGGAGTTAGGCGAACTTAAAACTGCTGGCTTCCGCTTTGGACAGGTGGACAAACTCGATGGGGTCAAGGTTCGTGCAGGCATCGACGAATTTCATATCAGTCGAGTCCGACGAGGTCAGAAGGCGATTACCCTGCCCATTGCGGGAAAGGAGTACGCGATGATTGTTCGGCGCGTCTTCCCTGAAGTCGTGAATGGACGCTTCGAAGTAGATCTGGACTTTGTCGGAGAAACACCACCGGGCATTCGCCGGGGACAGACCGTTCGATTCAAACTTGAGATGAGCGACCCGGAAGAAACGGTAGTCGTACCTCTGGGAGGATTCTATCAAACCACCGGGGGAAATTGGATATACGTCGTGGACGCGTCAGGGAATTTTGCCGAAAAGAGATTAATCCGGTTGGGACGCAAGAACTTACAGGTTTATGAGGTCCTCGATGGGCTGTCTCAGGGAGAACGCGTCGTAACCTCCTCCTACGACACGTTTAACGAGGCAGACAGACTGGTTTTCAAATAAACAATTCGTCACAAACACTTTACGGATCCAATCATGATCAGAACTGTCAACCTTAAAAAATCCTACGTCACGGAAGAGGTAGAAACCACTGCACTGAACAACGTCACCTTCGAGATTAAAGAGGGTGAATTTGTCTCGATTATGGGACCGTCGGGTTGTGGTAAGTCGACGCTGCTGAATATTGTCGGTCTCCTCGACAATCCTACAGACGGAGAGTTTTTCTTTATGGAACAGGAGATTTCCGGACTGAATGAGCGTCAGCGGGCTCAACTCAGAAAAGGAAATATTGGCTTTGTTTTTCAGAGTTTTAATCTGATCGACGAGTTGACCGTCTATGAAAATGTGGAACTGCCTCTGCTCTATCTGGGAATGGCGACTGACGAGAGGAAGGCTCGCGTAAATGCTGCTCTCGAGTCAGTTCAAATCGTTCATCGTCAGTCGCACTTCCCTCAGCAACTGTCCGGTGGACAGCAGCAGCGGGTTGCGATTGCGCGGGCGGTGGTTGCCGGTCCCAAACTCATACTTGCGGATGAGCCGACCGGTAATCTCGATTCGACACACGGCGAAGAGGTCATGAACCTGCTGAGCAAGATGAACGAGGCAGGCACGACCATCGTGATGGTCACACACTCGCCTGCTGACGCCGAATACAGCCATCGGGTCATTCATCTATTCGACGGTCATATCGTGACGGAAAATTTCATCCAGAGCCACTATATCCACGCCGACTGACAGAACCTCGTCTCCACGATAGATATGAACGAAATTTGCATTCACGTCCCTTCGTTGCAGCCCGACCAGACGGTGGAAGTCGAAGTCACCGTCAACGGGGAGAAGAAGTTGACGAATTACCGGGTTGAATCGTTCGACTGGACGATGGGAGGACGTGATCCGGAGAGAAGGATTGAGCGTCTTCGATCCCTCATTGAATCGTATGACGACGCCTGGGAACTGGTTCAGATCGGTGTTCCAGATAGAGATCTGGTTCCGGTCATGTTTCGCAGACATATTCGGAAGACGGCCTGACCGGTAGCACTACGGTTCTATTTCCAGTGGGGAAACCGTTCATAGGGAGGGTCAGTAGACGGCATTCGGCCAGAGGTCGGATGCCGTCCCTTTATATGCAATTTCAGGTTATTACGATGACAATAGTGGGTACCCGTTCTCTTTTCCATCGGTGCAATATATGCGAGCTTCTGGCAGGCTTGCTGTTTTTCCTCGCCCTGACGGGTGAGGCCTCAGCCCGGCAGTCCGGGACACCGACCCGAATCGTAGTACGCGCCGTAGCGAATGATGCGAAATTGATCGGATCCGGAGTAGGAGGAGCCCACATCATCATAAAGAACTCGCTCACCGGCGATGTTCTGGCCGAAGGTGTACAGAAGGGAAGTACCGGGGACACGCAAAAAATTATCGTTCAACCCAGACCCAGACACGGACAGATATTTGATACGGACGGTTCCGCTCAGTTCGAAACCACATTGAATCTAAGAGAACCGACCATGGTCGATATCACCGCATTTGGCCCCCTTGGCACTCCGGAATCCACCGTCAGCAGCACCAAAAAAATGCTACTGGTCCCCGGACGAAATATCGCCGGAGAGGGTGTTATCATTGAACTCAATGGATTCACGGTAGAATGGTTGGGAGGAGATTTCCGCACAGACATTACTGCGACGTCACGAATACCTGTGGCGGTAAAGGTAACGATGCTATGCGGCTGTCCCACGAAACCGGGCGGACTCTGGGACAGTGGAGACATCGACGTGATAGCAAGAATTACGCAGCGTCACCGACCTGTTCAGGAGGTCTCTCTCAACTATTCCGGATCTCCCAGTATTTACGAGGGCTCGCTCTCGGCTCCGACGTCCGGAAATTATATGATTGAAATTCTGGCAATGGATGACGCCCATGGAAATTACGGTCGCCTCCGGCGTAGTATTGCAGTGGTCAATCGTCCATAATCCAGCCCGTTGAATCACTCATTGAAAAAAAAGATCGTCTGGATTACCGGTGCCTCATCGGGCATCGGTGAATCTCTCGCTCGTGAATGTGCCAGACTGGGGGCTACTGTCATCCTGTCCGCCAGACGTGCGGAGGTTTTGGAGATCGTCAGGAAGTCGTGTGACCGCCCGGGCGATCATATGACCCTCCCTCTCGATGTTACCGAGGAGCAAACCCACGCAATCGCTTTTGGGAAAATCATCGACCGGTATGGGTCTCTCGACATTCTGATAAATAACAGTGGTATCTCTCAGCGGTCTCGCGTCGCAGAAACGCCACTGGATATTGAACGTCGCATCATGGATGTGAACTACTTTGGCGTTCTGTCTCTGACGAAGACGGTCCTCCATCACATGATCGAGAGGGACCGGGGCAGAATCGTCGTCGTCTCCAGCGTGATGGGGAAAGTCAGTACACCCGGTCATGCCACGTATGCAGCGTCAAAACATGCGCTGCACGGATATTTCGAAGGACTCCGGGCTGAACTGGACGGTACAGGCGTCGGTGTGACGATGATATGCCCCGGGTATGTCCGGACGAACATCAGTCATCATGCACTCATGGCAGACGGTGTCGAACACGGAAAAATGGATGCCATTCATGAAAAGGCGATGGCACCCGAGATCTGCTCAAGGCGTATCGCGAAGGCAATAATGCGCGGCAAACCAGAGGCCCATATCGGTGGTATTGAGACGCGTGCTATCTTACTCAACAGACTGTTCCCGGGGCTCTATAGATTCCTTCTCCCGCGCGTATACCGGGAGAGTGAATAACGCATCCCCCGGTGCAAACCTTTTTGTTATCGTCGCGGTCTACTTCATACGGACAGGCCGGGGACCGGCCTCCGGAAAAGTGAGTCAGTACCATCAGTCCATAGATGCCGATCATGAAAACGTTTTTGAGATACAGTTCAGGTCTTCTCCTGTTAATGCTGACGATATCCAGTGCAGCGGCTCAGCACACGACCCGAACCTTCGCTGCTGAACCGGGTGGCATATTACGTCTGGATGTTGAGACGGGTGGCACGATAGCGGTATTTGGCTCACAAAAAAATGAGATAACGGTTGATCTTCGTATCGGCGGTCGTGACGGTGATGACGTTCTCGTTGACTTCGACGACTCCGGAAATGGCCTTTATCTTACCGTTGAGTTCGACCATTCACATTCCCGTGCAGACGTCGATATCGAGATAACGGTTCCAACGAGATTCGACCTGGATTTCGAATCGAGCGGTGGTGACCTTCACGTAGTCCAGCTCGAGGGAATGATCGAAGGACGCTCCATGGGTGGAGATCTGGAGTTCGAAGAAATCAAAGGGGAGATCAAGTTTACAACGATGGGAGGAGACATCGATATTAGAAAATCCACGCTGGATGGCTCCGTTCAAACCATGGGTGGAGACATCACACTGACCGATGTCTCGGGCAGCGTCTCAGGGTCAACGATGGGTGGTGAAGTCACGTATGAAAATGCAGACAGCAGTCCGGCCACGGAGGAAATACAGATCGAATCGATGGGAGGAGACATCGAGGTCGAGGCCGCTGCCGCGGGTGCGGACTTGCATACCATGGGCGGCGATATTTCGGTCGGATCGGCCCGAGATCACGTAAAGGCAGTGACCATGGGTGGTGAAATCGATATACAGGAGATCGATGGATGGATCGAAGCCAACACGATGGGAGGAGATGTCGAGATTCGAATGGTCGGGGATGCGTCCGAGGGAGACCGTCATGTCGAAATCGAATCGATGGGGGGAGACATCGAGTTAACCGTTCCGGCGGACCTGTCCATGAAACTGGATCTCGAAATCAAGGTAACCAGGAATGCTGACGGTGCTGACTTTGAAATCGACAGTGATTTCAATATTGGAGTTGAGAGAACGAAGACCGATGCCGGAAAGCGTCGCCATCGGGACTATCGTATCTATTCAAAATCATCCGTCAATGGCGGAAAAAACCGAATTAAGATCAGCACGACAAACGGTAACATCTATCTCATTAAAGGATGATGACTCCTCAGTCCGAGAATCCGAAATGGACGACCTTCCGTCCGTTTTCTTCGGATTCTCGGAGTAGATGCATTCCCATTTTCTCCATGATCCTGACCGAACCGGCGTTTTCGGCATAAGACATGGACTCTATCCGCTCCAGATGATAGCGATCAAGACCGAGCCTCAGAACTGCTATCGCGGCTTCTGATCCGTATCCTCCGCCCCAGAATTCCCGGCTGTATCTCCAACCGAAGTCGATAACCCCGGAATCGGTCTCCTCGAATCCACAGAATCCCATAAACCGGCGGGTCTCCATGTGTTCAACGGCGAACCGGATCCATCCCCTCTCTTCATAGAGATTCATCATCCGGTGGACGAAGTCGGTCGCATACGCCAGGGAACGGGGCTTTCCGTCTCCAATATATCGCATGACTTCCGGATCAGCGGACAATGCTGCATACGGTGCTATGTCCGCTTCGGTCCAGGTTCGAACAAGTAATCGGGCAGTCTGAAGTCGTAGTGACATACCCACCACCTCGTCTGGTATGATTGCGCGTCTCAGTTCTCTGAAAGGGCGTCTGCTTCCGCTTCGGTCTCGAACAATTCCCCCGTGGTGATCTCAAGAACGATTCGATCGGCATCATAGACCTTGTCCAACGTCTCTTTTACCGCCCGCATGTCCACCATCACGTTTCTACCCCGTTCCGGGAGATAAATATAATCTCGGGACAATCCCTCGATATTGCGATCAAAGTTGAGTCCAACGATTTCAAGATCACGCGTCACGGCCGGAGAGCCGGAATTCCCTCCGATCGTATCCGATGTGGATACGAAATTGAGCGGGGTTGACAGATCCAGATCCGGTGGCGGTGTGGCCAGGCGATCCGGGAGTATCCAGTCGGGATTTCCTCCATATGAGTAATAGTGATCCAGCATTCCGAAAAGCGTCGTATAGGGCGGTGCCAGTGTTCCATTATACCGGTAACCCTTCACGATTCCATCGGTAAACCGAGGTGAAAAAGTAGCATCTGGAGGAACCGAAACGCCGTATACGGCGAAGCGTGCGCGTCCCACTTTCCCCTGCAGCTCTCTCTCTGTTTTCAGGAGATCACCATACTGGCTTGAGAAGCGTTCGTATCGATCGTGAAAGAGACCAGCAAACTGGACGCCAACATCGGTGGCCAGGGCCTCCGGATGTTCGAGTAGCATGGCTGTCGCGTCTTCGTCAGCGAGCGCTGACGTGCGCATGAGCTCCTCAGCCTTTCCCTCGGGGCCGGCTGCGCCAAACATCGAGGATTGGAGCATTGCATCGCTCTGGAAATAAAGCGCGAAATCGTTCATCCGGGCTCGTAACAGACTTTCTTCGAGGTCTTTCGGGCGATCCTTGATTGAAAGGATACGTTCGCGAAGTTCGGACACCCTGGCCGTATCCGACGCGATAACATTCAGATACCTCCGGACCAGGATCGCCCGCCTCATCAACGCAGATTCGTACCTCGCGCTTTCGATCAGACGAAATGCCCCGTACTCATCACCAACGTCCAGTTTCTTGTTTTCCACTGTGTCTATTTGTTGGAATACGTCCCCGAAGGAATCCGCGAGATCGGGATCATCGGCAAGTGCATCCCGGAATTGTTTCTCCGCATCCGCCCGTCGTGCGATCAGAACGGGGTCATTCAGAGCGTCGGCCCGCCCCGAATACGCTTTCCGAGAATTGGAGATGGAGAACATGGTATTCCTGAGATCCATTGCTTCGCCACGCTCTGGATCTGCCGCGTAAAATTCGTGGTAGACGCCCAGCCTGTCGGTCAGCGTGCGTAGCGTATGATTGACCAGAACGTCTCGAAAAAAAACGAGTTGGGAGACTGTTGCCTGTCTGCTGGTTGATCCGGGATTCCCGATCACGAAAACCAGATCACCTTCGTCTACGCCTCGTGCACTCCAACCAAAATAATCAGGAGAGGAAATGGGTTCCCCGTCATCACCGTAAACCCGGAGAAAGGCGTAATCGAGGGCGTACCGTGGATACGTGAAATTATCTCCATCTCCTCCGAAAAACCCAGCCTGCAGTTCGACGGCCATTACCAGACGGACATCCGAGTATCTTCTGAAGATATAGGCAGAGTACCTACCCCCGTTATAGAGTGGAATTATCTGAACATTGAGTCCTGGAACGTCCTTGTAAGCCAATTCGATCCGGCTTTTGGCGATGCTCCGTGCGACCATTCGGACCGAGTCGGTATTCACACGCTCGACAGTCCCGTCCTCTCGAAGAGCCTCTTCCATGCCCACCGAAACGGCTTCGTCTATCTCGTTCGTGATATCTTCTATGGCAACGAGTTGATCCGCGTAGTAGCCGGGAATACGACGCTCTTCCGCAAGGGTCGGAGCATAGAATCCGGTGTCGAGGAGATGCTCATCCTCTCGGCTTACCTGTGAAACACGGGCGCGAACGCAGTGGTGATTCGTAACAACCAGGCCGTGAGATGAGATAAATGAAGCAGAGCAGCCCGGAATTCTGAGAACACTCAGCCTAGCCCGCTCGAACCACGCGGCATCCGGTCTGAAATTATAGGTCTCTGCCAGATAATTAACGGGAGGATATTCGAATGTCCACATCTTCCCGTTATCATATTGACCGGCTCTCGACTCAAGCGTCGTCGGCTGCGCAAAAAGCGCCCAGGGAACGATAAACAGACCAGTAATCAGGATCAGTGATCGTCTCTTCAATGCTGCTGGAAACGTCCTCATATCGAAATGGTGTTTTTGAAAACCAGAACAGAAATGCTCCCGTAGACATCGTACGCCTTGCAAAATCAGGGTTCCTAAAATACACTGTGTTACATACGATGCGTCGGATTCTTTTTGGCACCCGCGCGTTGACAGGGCCATTCCCTCTCTAATTACAGTCTTCAATGGCTAATAACACACCCGGTGGCGGTCAAAATTTCGTTCAACAGATCGTTGCCTCTGATCTGGACTCAGGCCGTGTTTCGCCCCCTATCGTCACGCGCTTCCCTCCGGAACCGAATGGGTACCTGCATATCGGACATGCCAAATCGATCTCGCTGAATTTCGGACTGGCTGCCGAGTTCGGCGGACGGTGCCACCTTCGATTTGATGATACAAATCCGGAAACGGAGGACATGGAGTACGTCCGCTCCATCGAGGACGATCTTCGTTGGCTGGGATTCAACTGGGGAGACAATCGGTTTTTCGCGTCTGACTACTTCGAGCAACTCTACCAACTGGCTCTTCGCCTTATTGACGACGGAAAAGCATATGTCGACAGTCTCTCTGAAGAAGAGATCAGGGACTATCGAGGAACGGTCACAGAGGCTGGTAGAGAGAGTCCATTCCGGGACAGGAGTGCTGCAGAAAATCGAGAACTCTTCGAGCAGATGAGAGACGGCGTGTTCAAAGACGGAGAGCACGTCCTCAGGGCCCGCATCGACATGTCATCTCCGAATATGTTACTACGCGATCCTGTACTGTACCGCATCAAGCATGCCCGGCATTATCGGCGAGGGGACGAATTTTCGATTTATCCCCTGTACGATTTCGCGCACCCGCTGTCTGATGCCATCGAGGGGATTACGCACTCAATCTGTACGCTGGAATTTGAAGTTCATCGGCCACTTTATGACTGGTTGGTGGATGCCCTGTATCCGGATCCACGTCCCCATCAGTATGAGTTCGCGAGGCTCTTTCTGGATTACACCGTAATGAGCAAGAGGAAACTCCTCCAACTCGTAAATGAAGGTCATGTCTCCGGATGGGACGATCCACGCATGCCGACCATCGCCGGAATCAGAAGACGCGGCATAACAAAAGAGGCTGTGTCCTCCTTCTGCGAAATGATCGGCATTGCCAAGGCCGACAACCGGGTCGATCCGGGCATGCTCGAATTTGCCATCCGGGATGACCTGAATGCCCGGGCCCCTCGCGTAATGTGCGTTCTTAACCCGTTGAAGATCGTTCTCACAAATATCGAGGAGGGTACGACCGAATACCTCGAAGCCCCGTTCTGGCCTCATGATATTCCCCGTGAAGGATCCAGACAGATACCACTGACGAGGGAAATACTGATCGAGAGAGATGACTTCCAGGAACAACCCTCGCGTAAGTTTCACCGACTCTCACCCGGAAAGGAAGTTCGTCTCCGGTACGGATACATCATTCGATGCGAGGAGGTTATCCATGATGCAGCGGGGGAAATTTCCGAGCTTCGATGTACGTACGATCCGGCCACGAGCCACGGGACGGTGACCGAAAAAGGCCGCGTAAAAGCGACTATTCACTGGGTTTCGGCAGAAGAAGGCCGACGCGCCGAAGTACGACTCTACGACCGTCTTTTCTCCGTAGCCAACCCCGACGACGTACCCGAAGACGGCTCGTTTATCGATTTCATCAATCCGGACTCGCTCAGGATAATATCGGATGCCGTTGTTGAACCGGGACTCATCACCGCCTCTTCCGGAGAGCGATTTCAGTTCGAACGACAAGGATACTTTTTTGTCGATCCGATCGATTCCCGAGACGGGATTCCGGTCTTCAACCAAATTGTCACCCTCAAGGATACCTGGGCGAAGGTATCAGGCCAGCAGGACAATCAGAAAAGAAGTAGCCGGGTGTCTACGAAAAAGACCGGTGATCTCCAGAAATCCGACAAAAAGCAAGGCGAGTCGATCTCTGGCGTATCAGAGATACAGTCGCCACGGGATCCATTCGAAAACCTGAGCCCGGAGAAACTCGATCTGGCACGAGGATTGGTTGCCCGATTCGATCTATCGGGGGACGACGCTGCCCTACTGGTCGCCGATCCGGACTGGCTCGCGTTTTTCGAATCTGTCGCCCGCCTGGCGCAGGCACCGTCGGCGGCCAACTGGATCATTCACGAACTGAAGCCAGTCATGAGCCAGGATGATCTCGTTTCCGGAAAGGTCTCTGCCGAAAATCTGGCCGAATTAATCGGACTTCAGACGGATGGCACCGTCTCGTCCAGGATGGCCAAGGAAATTTTTCGAGCCATGCGTACTGACGGCGGCTCTCCGGCCGATATTATGCGCGCTAAAGGCCTGTCTCAGATATCAGACTGCGCAACGCTTGAAAACGTCATCGACGGGGTCATCGGTCAGTTTCCCGATCGAGTGGATTCGTACCGGAACGGGAAGACGGGACTGATCGGTTTTTTCACCGGACAGGTGATGCGGGCCACCGACGGACAGGCCAATCCAGAAATGGTCAAGGATATTCTGGGTCGGAAATTGGAGAATCCGCGTGATTGACTTCGGTGACTGATAGCCCTGACCCCGGACCCACTCGCCTATTTGAGCAAAGGGACGAGGGTGCCCGTACCAATTCTGACTGCTGTCCTGGTTACGAGATCATAGGAATACGTCGATCCTGAGTTTCCCACGACGGCGACTGTGCTCGAATCGAGCCATCCAGTGAGTCGATTCAGCGGATCGTCGTACGCAGACGCATCAATGGCGGTCGCAAAAGATGCTCCAGCCTGGCGAAGCATAACGCGACCATCTTCCGTCGTATACGCCAGAGAGCCGTCCGGCCCCCAGACGGGATCATATTCTGAGGACGATCTGGTTGCATTCATGAACACACTTTGTCCGGAAGCCAGATCGAATACCGAGATAGCGCGATCTCCGGACGGTGTTCCAACATCAAAAGCGAGTTCTGAGCCGTCGTCGGACCAGGTCATATTCCTGGGACTGTACCGGTCTCCGGCCACTTTTTTGGCCTCGTTCGATCCGAATGTTGTTACGTATAACGTCGAATCCGGCTCATACGTACGGTTTTCCTTGACGAAAGCGAGTTCGCGAAGAATGTACGCCACGACCCGTCCGTCTGGCGACACCGTCACATGGTGCCACTTTCGAACATCTGTTTTCGATAATGTCTTGCATCCGGCAGTACTGACCCGGTACAGATTATCGGCGTTTCGAACGAGCAATTCCGTCGATGTGGGCCATGCGACTATGGCCTTCGAAACCGAACACCCGATACGGGAAATTTCGCCATCAGACACTCGAACCCTCTCCAGACTCCCGGCTCCCATCGCCGGTCGATCCCCGGTGTTGTCAGGCACAAAATATCCAAATGCGAAAGAAGTGCCGTCCGGTGACCAGGATCCAGAATACACCAACTCGGCGACCCCGTCATGAAGTAATTCCGATTTGCCGGTTTTCACATCAATCATTCTGAGAGAGGAGGTACGCCCATTGACTGTGCCTATCGCGAGTCGGCTTCCGTCAGGAGAAAGTGAAGAGAGCGTCACCTCCCCTCCGATACCTGCATTAAATCCGATCGTAGAATTCACATCCCGGATCCAGGTGGTCTCCGAATCAATCCATGCGAATGACGGGCCGGGGGTCGAGTTCAATGCGACAGGAGTATCGGGAGCAGTGACCGGAGCCGGTGGTGCACAACCACCAAAAATGATTCCGATAACCAGCATGCCCGGAATTAGACGAGTACACATCGACGAAAAGCGTTCAGACAGGACGAGTCCATGTTTGCGATGAAGGATCAAATCGACCGTGGACGGAGTGCTTGGAATAGAACGAATCACAGCGCAGAGCAGCTTCAGGATTATTGGTGTGGAGACCGGGGTGCGATGTTCTGTAACCAATACGTCCGAAATCCGTTTCATTGCGAAACAACTTCTACTTCCTGCGAACCACCGTCTCATGATTAAGAACTATCTACTCGTCGCGCTACGTCACTTGCAGCGGCGAAAGGGATACGCCGTTCTGAATATTGCGGGCATGTTCGTGGGAATGACGGCCTTCTTTCTAATCGCACTCTTTGTCCGCGATGAACTCTCTTTCGATTCGTTCAACCATCAGGCGGACCGCATCTACCGACTGACGCTGGACGGAACGTCCAAGGATGGACCTGTGAATACCGCGTTCAGCGCGACCAACTGGGCGCCGGTTCTGGAAAGTGATCTCCCGGAAGTGCAAAGGGCCGTTCGCATTAAACCACCGAATCAGATGTGGATGGTGGTTCATGATGAGAAAAAATTTTACGAGAAGGGATTCATTTTCGCAGACTCCACCGTGTTCGACGTTTTCGATTTTGAGTTCGTTCAGGGTCGTGATTCGGATGCACTGGCTGTACCGTTTTCGGTCGTGATTTCCGAATCGATGGCGAAGAAATATTTCGGCTTCGAAGACCCCATCGGACAGCGACTGAAGCTCGATGCCCAATATGAATTCACAGTCACGGGTGTCATGAGAGACATACCCCGAAACGCCCACTTCAAGGCCGATTTTCTTGCTTCTCTCTCGAGTCTCAGGGCACCGATCTACGGCGACAATTACCTCGATCAGCCACTCGTTATTCAGATATATACATACCTGCTACTCGCTCCTGAAACCGACATTGCGGACGTATCAGGGAAAATTCAATCGTATTTTGAGCGCTCGGTGGGCGTACAACTTGCTTCGATTGGCGTATCCATTCGCCCCGTGTTACAACCGCTCAGATCGATTCATCTGGACTCGCATCTGGACAACGAAATTGGTCCAAACGGGAGCCGGTCGGCTGTCCTGATACTGGTCGCAATCGCAGTGTTCATACTGCTTATCGCATGCATCAATTATATGAATCTTGCGACGGCCCGGTCGACGACTCGATCCCGGGAAGTGGGCCTGCGAAAAGTCCTCGGTGCCGAACGTGCGCAGTTGATCCGGCAGTTTCTCGGGGAATCCGTGATCCTGGCTGGTATCGCCGTTGTCCTGTCGATCGTGGGACTCGCGGCCGCACTCCCTGTTTTTAATAGCCTCACGGACAAGTCGCTCAGCATCCTCTCGGCCGGCATCCTTCCATCGGCGGCGTTTTTCGTTGGCGTCGTCCTGATTGCAGGCGTGGTCGCCGGTAGTTATCCCGCGTTCTTTCTATCAGGCTTTCGGCCTGCGAGCGTTCTCCAAGCATCATCAAGTGGATCTTCCGGATCAAAGGCACTTCGACATGGCCTCGTGGTCTTTCAATTCGCTGTTTCGATTGTGATGATCGCGGCAACCGCCGTTGTCTTCCGCCAACTTGAATTTCTACGTTCGAAGCACCTGGGATTCGACAAGGAAAACGTGTTGGTGATTCAACTCACTGACCCGATCCTCAGAAATCAATATCGAAATCTTCGCGCCCGGGTCGAGGCACTCCCGTCAGTAGAATCGGTTTCGGCGTCGAGTAGCGCTCCGGGGCAGGTCGTCCAGAACTTTTTTCTTAGTCCCGAAGGCTCAAACCCGGAGGACCAGACGTTTCTTCAGTCGTTCTTCAGTGACTATGACCTGGCCGAGTCATTGCATCTCGAACTCATTGCAGGCCGCTTTCATTCGCGCGACTTTCCCGCGGACACGCTGGGCCGATTCGTCCTCAACGAGAGAGCCGTACAGACCATGGGCTTCTCATCTCCTGAGGATGCCATTGGAAGGCGACTCACAACCCAGGGACCGTTTGGCGGTCCGGTGATTGGCGTCGTGAAGGACTTTCATGCCGAGTCACTGCATCAGGCGATCGAACCGGCTGCGATAACCATTGGCCCGGATCAGACCTTTCAGTACTTCTTCATTCGAACCCGATCCGACAGATCGCTCGAGGCTATTCAGGATGTCGGCTCCATATGGGAGACCATGTATCCGGACTATGTATTCCAGTATTCATTCCTGGATGAGGATGTCGATCGGTTGTATGCGGCGGATAAGCAGTTGGGCAATCTGTTCGGGAGTTTCGCCTTTCTGACTATCACGATCGCCTGTCTCGGTTTGTTTGGTCTTGCGTCGTTCACCGCAGAACAGAGAACCCGGGAGATCGGACTCCGGAAAGTACTTGGTTCGTCAATTGCCTCAATCATCGCTCTACTCATGCGTGATTTTGCCAAATACATCGTCGGGGCGTTCGTGATCGCGACTCCCATCGCCTATTTCGGAATGAACCGATGGCTCGACACCTTTGAGTATCGGACTTCGTTCGGAGTCGGAACGCTCCTGGCAGTGGGCCTGCTGGCGTTGATCATTTCGATGGTTACCGTAATTTTTCAGTCGATTCGTGCAGCCACCGCAAACCCGATCGATTCGCTTCGCCATGAGTGATTCGAACGCGGTAGGTACCACCGATGGAAACGGCTCCAGACAATACTCTCGATTCACGCTATGATCAGGCTGGAAAAGATATCAAAATCCTATCTCCATGGATTCAACAGGAGTTTCGTCCTTCGAAACGTCAGTCTTGAAATCCCGGAAGGAGCATTTATTTCTGTCATGGGTCCATCTGGATCCGGCAAGTCCACTATCCTTCATATTCTCGGAATGCTTGATGAACCTTCGTCCGGCGAATATTTCTTTTTTGATCAACCGGTACACCGAATCAGTGAGAGAAAGAGGACGGACCTTCACCGTCAGTACATCGGATTCGTATTTCAGGCCTATCACCTGATCGACGATCTGACGGTATATGAAAATTTGGAAACCCCGCTGCTGTACAAGAAAGTCAGGGGATCGGAACGCAAGAGCATGGTTGCAGAAATGTTGGATCGGTTCAACATGGTGGCAAAGAAAGACCTGTTTCCGAGCCAACTTTCGGGCGGACAGCAACAACTGGTCGGGGTCGCACGGGCCCTGATCATGCAACCCAAATTGATCCTGGCCGACGAGCCGACCGGAAATTTGCACACGAAACAGGGGGAGGTAGTCATGGACTGGTTCCGCCGACTGAACGAGGAAGACGGGGTAACCATCATTCAGGTAACCCATTCTGAGCATTGGGCGCGTTACGGGAAACGCATTCTGGAACTCGAAGACGGGCGCCTGATCAGAGACGAAACAATCGCCGAGGTCTCTACATCAGCATGATTAAAAATTACTTTATTTCAGCCGTCCGAAATCTCAGAAAATATGCAGGATATACGGCGATAAATCTGCTGGGCCTTGCCGTAGGACTTACCGTTGTCCTGCAGATATATCTCTTCGTTTCCTTCGAACTCAGCTACGACAACTTCCATCGAAGTGCGGATAATCTGTATCGAATCGTACTCGATGGACGCTTTTCCGGTACCGACCTGAATGCTCCGGTCGCCCCTGCCCCGATGGCAGCAGCTCTCATTCAGGACTTTCCCGAGGTCGAATCGGTCGTCCGACTCGCCGGATTCAACACCGAAGTTCTGGTTCGCAAAGATGAACTGAGCGCCCTCGAAAAACCGATTCTGATGGTCGATTCGACTTTTTTTGACATTTTTGGTTTTCGTCTGCTGAGTGGTAATCCTGCTACCGTTCTGACTCGGCCGCGTACCCTCGTTTTAACTGAGACGCTTGCAAAAAAATATTTCGGATTAGACGACCCCATCGGGGAAACGTTGGTCCTGGGAGATACGTCCCGATTCGAAGTTACAGGTATCGTCTCCGACCCACCGCCGAATACGCATGTTAAATTCAGTCTGCTTCGATCACTCCAGGACATCGATGATGCGCAGGCTGATCGGTGGATCTCCAATAATTACTTCACGTATCTGAGACTTCGACCCGGGAGTTCCAAGACTGCACTCGAAGCCAAGCTTCCTGCCTTTTTCAAGCGATACGCAGCACCGCAAGTCCAACAGATTTTTGGCCAGTCGTATGAAGAGGTGCTGACTGGAGATAACCGTCTGAGTTATTCTCTGCAACGCGTTAGAGACGTACACCTTCGGTCGAACTTTGAAATCGACCTCGAGCCGTCCGGTGATATTCAGTACGTACATGCATTTATCGCAATCGCCCTCTTCATCCTGCTTCTTGCCTGTATCAATTTCATGAATCTTGCGACAGCCCGGTCGGCCAGCCGGGCTCTGGAGGTAGGAATCAGAAAGGCTGTTGGATCGAGTCGCGGTCATCTAATTCTTCAGTTTCTTAGTGAATCAGTGCTCTTGTCCGTTCTTGCGATGATTCTTGCTGTCGGAGGCGTGTTTCTATCGACACCTCTTTTCAGTCGGATTTCTGGTCAGCCACTGGACGCCAGCATTATTGTTTCCCCCATATCGGTCTCCATTCTACTTCTGGGTGCCGCTATGGTCGGCATTCTCGCGGGCAGCTACCCTGCACTATATCTATCCTCATTTCGCCCGGCACGAATCATTCAATCGCACTCGGTTACGTCGAAGTCTCAGTCGATTCTCAGAAACAGTCTGGTGGTGTTTCAATTCGGTATCTCTGTCGCTCTTCTGCTGAGTACTTTTATAGTCGGTGATCAACTGGCCTTTATCCAGGCGAAGCGTCTGGGATTCGATAAGGACCATATCCTCGTTATCGAACGCGCGTCGATCTTGCGGACACAATCGGAAGCGTTCAAGGAGCGCCTCAGGGGAGAGGCGTCTATTCTCGCTGTTGGAGGAACCACAGCGGTACCCGGTGGCCTGCACGGTGGCTCCGGTTATCAACCGGAAGGATTCGGGCTCAACGAGCTGATTATTATGGCGCCGGTATTCGTCGATAACGATTACGTTGAAGCCATGGGCATCGAACTCTTCGAGGGAAGAGATTTTTCGACCGAATATCCGAGTGATTCGTCCGGATTCGTTATCAACGAGGCGAGTCTTAAGGAAATCGGCTGGAACACGGCGGTGGGGAAAACGCTGGGGACGTTCGTGGCCGGTGACTCGGTCGTTTCCGGTCCGATCCTGGGCGTCATTCGGGATTACAATTATGCGTCTCTTCGGACCGAAGTCAGACCAATGGCACTCCAGATGGGCACCTTCGCCATGCCGAATATTATTGTTCGATTCTCAGGGAACGATCTTGCCGGAACCCTTCGAAAAATCAACGGCATCTGGGGAGAATTTGTACCCCAACGTTCGATTAAATATTCCTTCCTGAATGAGACATTCGACGAACTCTTCGATTCAGATCGAAGACTCGGATCCGTCTTTTCGTCATTTGCCATGATAGCCATTTTCATCGCTGGACTGGGACTCTTCGGATTGGGTCTTTTTGCCACCGAGCAGAGGACCAAGGAGATCGGGATCCGGAAGGCACTTGGCGCCACAGTCCCTCAAGTCCTGCTTATGCTGACGAACCAGTTCACGAGGCTCGTCCTGTTTTCGATCGTCATTGCCCTACCAATCGCCTATTTCGGGATGTTGTCCTGGCTGAATGGCTTTGCGTTCAGGACCGACGTTCACATATCGTCATTCGTCTACGCAGCAGGGATCGCCCTGATCATCTCGTGGTTAACGGTGGGATATCAATCCGTTCGGGCAGCAAGAACAAATCCTGTGGTGTCTCTGAGGCACCAGTAACGTCGGGGCATCTTCTCAACCTTACAGCAGTCTGTCTGGCTCCTGTTGGGTGTCGAAAAACCGGTCCAGCAGCTGATGAGCGTGTGCAATAGAACGCAGATAATAGGCGGCCCGAAGTCTGGTTGCCTGCTTCTCCGAGAGTCTTGAACCATTGCCTTCACCGGCCTGCCGGGCATGGTGCAGGACAATGGCGGCAGCAACAGAGATATTGAAACTCTGAACAAATCCTACCGTCGGAATCCGGCACCGAACGTCTGCAATTGACGCCATTTCAGTTGATACTCCATTGAGTTCATTCCCGAAAACAACGGCCGTCGGATGTGAAAAATCGATCTCATCGAGGTCGACAGACGATTCGCCGAGAAGGGTAACAACAATCTGGAAACCCTCTTCGCGGACGACGTTTGCCCAGTCCGACGGCGAACGGAAAAGCCGTATATCCAGCCACTTGTCCGCTCCCTGAGTGGTACGCTTGGAGTGTTTGTACGGCTGTTCCCCGGTGACCACGTCTACCCGCGCGCACCCCAGCGCTTCGGCCGAACGCATGACAGCACTCACATTTCCTGTATTCACCAGTCCTTCGACAACCGGCAGGAGAGTAAGACTGCGCCCATCAATGACGTTATTAATTCTGTCTCTCCTATCTTCCGTAAGCAGCGATTCAAAGATCTCCACCACGCGGACTGGATCCAGGGCCTTCCCTCGAAATGTGAGTGTCTCCTCAATAGATCCGGAGGAGTGGAGGAGGTCCCTCATTACAGTTTGTGCGACGTCTGAAGCCTTCACTGTGGTGCCTCTACTGGATCTGTTGTTGTTCTGCAATCATGCTCATTAAAAATACGAATCCGATGGTCATATCCCTGCTCTGTTCCCGAACAGGAAGAGCGATGGACGCGTCGGCATTGGAACTACGATGATACTTGAAAACTCTGTCTCAATTATAACCGGAGCCAGTAGCGGCCTCGGAGAGGCCTTTTCCAGGGCTCTTGTCAAACGTGGAGGAAAAGTGTATGGTCTGGCTCGCAGACAGGATCGACTGGATGCGATTGCGCGTGATCTTGGCGCTTCGTTCTCCGGCCTGGTCTGCGACGTGTCGGATGAGACATCCGTCATGGAATCGCTGGAGGCTATCCACGACAACGGTGATGAAGTGGATGTATTGATCAATAATGCGGGCCTGGGGCGTTTTGGACCCATAGAGGATACATCGATAGAAGACTGGGACGTTCAAAATGAGACCAATCTGAGAGGCGTGTTCCTCTGTACCCGGGCAGTCGTCCCGGGAATGAAAAAAAAGAACGCAGCCGTCGGTTTCGGTGGTCATATCATCAATATATCTTCTGTGGCCGGCCTGGTGGGAAACCCGATGGTGAGTGTTTACAACGCGACTAAATTTGGGCTCAAGGGTCTGTCAGAAGCGCTGATGAAGGAACTGAGAGAGGATGGAATCAAGGTGACTTGCCTCTATCCCGGATCCATTCAGACCGAATTTTTTGAAGTTGCAGGCGTCGATATATCGTCCCAGCCGATGACGGCAGCGGACATCACTTCGACCCTGATCCACGTCCTCGAAGCTCCAGATAATTACCTGATTTCAGAAATCGCCATGAGGCCGCTTCGGCCGAAGGGCTAATTATTTTAAACCTGATTCGATGGAATCGATATGAAAAGACGTGATTTTGTACGCAAAGCGACAGCCTCTCTGGCCACCACTACCCTGCTCGCAGGATGTTCGTCTGAAGCCGACTCGTCGGGGGCGGCTGCGGTACAGACCCGCCCCCGTATTAACTGGAGGCTGACGTCGAGTTTCCCCCGATCACTCGATACGATTTTTGGTGCGGCCGACGTACTTGCAGCTCGCGTTTCGGAACTCACCGACGGACGGTTTACCATTCGCACCTTTCCGGCCGGTGAACTCGTTCCGTTCAACCAGGTGTTGGAGTCTGTCCAGAAAGGAACGGTTCAGCTCGGCCACACGGCAAGCTATTACTATATCGGTATCAATCCGGCTCTGGCCTTCGACTGTACCCTGCCGTTCGGCATGACGGTGCGCCAGCTCAATTCCTGGATGTATTACGGTGACGGGAAGGAGTTGACCCGATCGCTGTTCGCTGATTTCAATATTCTGAACTTCCCTCTGGGGAATACCGGAACGCAAATGGGGGGCTGGTTTCGAAACCGCGTCGATTCGCTCTCGGACCTGAACGGACTCAAGATGAGGATTCCCGGCCTTGGAGGGAAAGTAATGGACCGCATGGGTGTAACGGTTCAGGTCCTCGCAGGCGGTGACATATATGCAGCACTCGAGCGTGGTGCAATCGACGCGACCGAGTGGTCAGGACCCTATGATGACGAGAAACTGGGGTTTTACCAGGTAGCGAAAAACTATTACTACCCCGGATGGTGGGAACCCGGACCGGGATTGAGCCTGTATGTAAATCAGGGCGCGTGGGCCAAATTACCACCCGAATACAAGGCTGCCCTCGAGACGGCCGCCGCCGAAGCGAACGGAGGTATGATGGCTAATTATGACGCAAAGAATCCGCCGGCATTAGGCCGACTCGTTCAGAACGGAGTCGATCTTGTCCGGTTTTCGGATGATATCATGGAAGAAGCTCAAAAGATTTCCAGAGCGCTCATCGAAGACGAGGCCGCCGCAGACCCTCAGTACCGAAAGATTTACGACTCCTTCCGAAAATGGCAGAGTTCGTCGAATGCCTGGTTCCGAACGGCCGAACAGGCTTATTCGGATTTTGCTTTCAAGAAAGGTTGACCCTTCATTCTTCAGCTTAGCCTCTGTACTGGCATGTCTGACCGCTACATAACCGTTTTTTGCGCATCCAGTCCCCGTGTCGAACAGAAGTACATCGACTTCGCCCGGGAAACGGGTTACGTCCTCGCAGAGGCGGGATTTGGTCTCGTTTTCGGCGGCGGCAATCACAGCCTGATGGGAGCAGCTGCCCGTGCGATGCATGATCGAGGCGGCAACGTGGTTGGGGTCATTCCACACGCCCTGCGGTCGATCGAGGGTATCGCGTACGAACTCGCCGACGAGTTGATTATCACTGACACGATGGACCGGAGAAAAGAAATCCTGTTCGATCGAGGCGATGGCTTCATAAGCCTCCCGGGAGGAATCGGGACCCTGGAGGAATTTATGGAGGTCGTGACACTCCGGAATCTGGGATACCATGACAAACCGATCGGTCTCCTGAATCCGTTCGGGTTCTATGATACCCTCCTCTCCTTCTTCGAGGAACTCTCGGAAAAACGGTTTCTCCGGGCTCCGGTGTCCGAGTCATTCGTGACGTCGACATCGGCCGGTTGTTTGCTCGGTCATGCTTCCTTCCAAACCCTCACGAATTCAAAAACCGATGGATGAACCCGCTAGCGAATACGCTCGACTTGAATCCTTTTATGTCGAAATGGACCGGATTTTGTCCAGACCCGAATCAGTTTTGACGAAGGTCATCGCGTCGGTATCCGGTTGGAGTGCCGCTGATCATGCCTACCACCTGTCCGTGATAAACGCGAAGACATGGCGTGGAGTGGACCGCATTCTGGCCCAACATCCTCCTGCAGAACCGGGTGGGGTACCGAACCGGGTGGGGAGACTCTTTTTCAAGGCCGGTCGAATGAAGCGAGGAACCGTCAAAGCACCCGATTTCGTAACCCCTTCAGCGGATCTTTCGATGGCCGACGTACGCCTCTGGGCAGACCGTAGTGAGACCTCTTTTCGGGAGATGAAAGCAAAGCTGATCTCTCTTCCGGAGGACTCATATCGGATACCCCACCAGTTACTCGGACCTCTGAATGCCAGAGAGTGGCTGACCTTCGTTCGCATTCATTCTCTTCACCATCTGGCCATCATCCATGATATCCTCGGAGCCCATCAGAAGACATCTTGAGGTAGTTCGCACGGCGAGATACTACGAGATTGGTGATACGGACACGATCGTGGACGAGCTCTGGTTCGTGCTTCACGGTTATGGACAGACTGCACGGGAGTTCGCCGAGCCGTTCAATGCCCACTCTTCAGAAGGAAGACTCATTGTTGTACCCGAAGCTCTCTCTCGATTCTACCGGAAATTGACATCTGGAGACGTTGGCGCGTCATGGATGACGAGCGAACATCGTTCGGCAGAAATTCGAGACTATATCCGGTATCTGAATCTGCTCTACGAAAGCATTATAGAGCAGATGGAAGGCCATATCCCGATGCTTCACGTATTGGGATTTTCACAGGGAGCTGCAACCGCGTCACGGTGGCTTGCTTCCGGACAGGTTAGAGCAGACCGATTGATACTATGGGGAGGGACGCTGGCAAGGGAGCTTGATCAGTCGTCTATGACAGCGTCTTTTCGATCCATTCCTGTGACGTTGGTCTCAGGTACGACCGATCGCTATCTGACGAAAGAACGTGCCGAGGAAGAACGTACCCGGTTATCGGGCCTGATCGATACGTTCTCTTTTGTCGCCTACGAAGGTCCGCATGAGATCGATCCGAACGTCCTCGACAACCTCATGAAACAGGTTTCCTGAATCAGCCGGTCGCCCAGGTAACCAGTTCGGGGAACAGAATAATGACCAAGAGCCCGATTGCCTGAATGACGATGAACGGAACCACTCCCCGATAGATCGTCGTGGTGGGTATCTCCGGAGGGGTGACTCCGCGCAGATAGAAAAGTGCAAACCCGAACGGAGGCGTCAGAAATGACATCTGGAGATTCATTCCGATCATGACACCGAACCAGACCAGGTTCACATCCAGGATAATCGCAGCCGGTACCAGAAGCGGAATGAGAATGAATGCGATTTCGAAAAAATCGATAAAGAAACCGAGTATAAAGATGGCGAGATTGGCGATTATCAGCAGTCCGACCACGCCCCCGGGGAGATTGGTCAGGAGATGTTCGATCCAGAGATCCCCGTTCAGACCTCTGAACACGAGCGTGAAGGCCGTCGATCCTATGAGCAGGAACATGACCATTGCCGTCAGGCGCGTCGTCTCGTCCATCGTCTCTCGAAGCGCCTTCATGGTCAGTCGACGATTGGTCACCGCGAGTAGCGTGGCACCCAACGCACCCAGCGCTCCGGCTTCTGTCGGTGTTGCGATCCCCTTGAATATGCTCCCGAGGACCACGAGAATCAGGAAGAGCGGTGGAAGCATGACGAGGATCACCTGTTTGAGCAGGGCGAAGCCCGAAACCAATCGAATATGCTCGGGAAGAGCAGGAGCCTTTTCTGGTGAGAGGAGAGCCACAACCCCGACGTAAACGGCGTAGAGGCAGGCTAACGCAATGCCCGGTACCAGGGCTCCGACGAACAGATCTCCGACAGAGACACCCATCTGATCTGCAAGGACAATCAGCACCACACTCGGAGGAATGATCTGTCCGAGGGTCCCAGAGGCGGCGATAACCCCGGTCGAGAGCCTGTCGGAGTAGCCATACTTCCGCATCACGGGGAGCGAGATAACGCCCATCGCCACCACCGATGCCCCCACAACTCCGGTCGCCGCTGCAAGTAAAGCACCGACGAAAACGACAGCAAATGCAAGTCCTCCACGGACCGGTCCGAATAATTGACCGATCGTCGTCAACAGGTCTTCAGCGAGACGGGACTTCGCCAGCATCGTTCCCATAAAAATGAAGAACGGCACGGCCATCAGGACCATATTTGACATGATTCCAAATGTTCGATCCGGAAGGGCCAGCATCAATGACCAGTCAAACAATCCCGCCTCGACCCCGATGAACGCGAACAGGACCGCCGTGCCACCCAGAGCAAATGCGACTGGAAAACCGGTGAAAATCATGATCAAGGCGCCGACGAACATCAGCGGTGCCAGCCAGTCTTCCATTATCCTCTCTCTGATTTGTTGAGGAGGACGGCCACCTGCCGGATACCGAGCGAAATGCCCTGAATCAGGACCAGGACGAAGGCGAGAGGAACAATAGTCTTGATCGGATACCGGGGTAAACCACCGGGATCGGGCGACATCTCCAATACGGCCCAGGAATTGGCCACCGAAGGCACGGAAACCCAGATTACGAGCACCGAGAACGGCACCAGTAAAAAGAGTACACCGGCCAGATTGACGGCTGCTTTTCCGCGTACGGACAACCGCGCGAACAAGACATCTACTCTGACATGGGCGTCGTGCCTGAGCGTATAGGCAGCCCCAAGAAGAAAAAGCGCACTGAACAGATACCACTGCATCTCCAGATATCGATTGGAACTCAGGCCAAAGCCTGTTACCCGATCGCTGTATCTCGCCAGCGAATTGAATACGCCGAGTGCGACCATGATGACGGTCAGCCAGTACAGAATACGTCCTGAACGTTCACTGAACCGGTCAATCGCGTCCGCTAAATGAAGCCACTTATTCATTTTCCACCGTCGAGTCATCCTTCGTCTTATACCGTTCCGCCCTCTTTCTGACTCCCTCGTCGGTGTCTCTCTGCCGCCAGTATTTCAGCCGCTCCGCAATGGTCTTTTCGTACCCGATTCCGGACGGCTCATAGAAATACGTCCCCTGCATTTGTTCGGGTAGGTACTGCTGTGGTACATAGTGCATTCTGTACGCATGCGGATAATGATATCCCTCGCCGTGTCCCAGCGCCTTGCCATCTCTCGATGCATCCTTGAGATGATCTGGCACCTCTCCGGTCTGTTCATCTTCTACGTATTTGAGGGCGTCGAAAATGGTGTACGTGCTGTTGCTCTTCGGGGCCGTTGAGAGATATAGACAACATTCTGATAGCAAGAACCGACCCTCGGGCATCCCGATATATTCGAATGCCTGTGCAGACGAAACCGCCACCTGGAGCGCCCGCGGATCGGCCAGTCCGATATCCTCGGCAGCAAAAATGAGCATCCGCCTGAAAATAAATCTCGGATCCTCTCCGGCATAAATCATTCTGGCCATCCAATACAGCGACGCGTCGGGATCCGACCCTCGGAGACTCTTTATAAACGCGCTGATCGTATCGAAATGCGCATCCCCTTCCTTGTCGTATAAGACGGCCCGTTTCTGAATACTCTCTTCAGCGACCTCGACCGTGATGTGCCGCGTTCCATCCTCTCCTGGTAACGTTGTTTCGACCGCCAGTTCGAGGGCATTCAAGAGTGATCTGGCATCTCCATTCGATGTGTGAATCAGATGATCGGCGGCTGCGGTATCCAGAGATACGGACCGATTCCCGTATCCCCTCTCCGAGTCGCCGAGAACATGATTGACGATCTCGCGAAGCGCCGTCTCCTGAAGCACTTTCAGTTCGAAGACCCTGGATCGGCTTACGAGCGCCTTGATCACTTCGAAGTATGGATTTTCGGTCGTTGCCCCGATAAAAATCACGGTCCCGTTTTCCACATGGGGGAGGAGCGCATCCTGTTGCGCCTTGTTGAATCGATGGACCTCATCCACAAACAGAATGGTTCGCTGTCTGTACAGCTTGAGCTTGTCGGCTGCTGACGAGACGGCCAGACGAATATCTTTGACACCCGCCAGAACGGCGTTCAACGTGACGAAATGGGCCCGGGTGGTGTTGGCTATAATCCGGGCCAGCGTCGTCTTACCGGTTCCCGGAGGACCAAAGAGAAGGAGCGACGAAACCCGGTCTGCCTCAATGGACCGTCTCAGAAGTCGCCCCTTTCCAAGAATATGCTCCTGCCCCACGAATTCATCGAGCGACCTCGGTCTCATTCGGTCCGCAAGAGGGGCCTGGGCCTCTCTATAGACATTGGACGCAGAATCGAAAAGGTCTTCAGGTGGCATGACTTGTCTCTGACTGCACGATTCCCAGCTCATCCAACACGTCCCGAATTCCATTGCGAAACAACGTTGCACCTCCCTGGGAAGGATGCCGAATATACGTGGCATCGCACGCAATGTGTTGCAGAGCGTTCTCGGCCTTCCGGCCGATCGCAACTACGCGGGATGCCCTACTGAACCCGACGACGGCCTCCAAAACGGGTAGAAAGGAGTTTACCTCAGATACTCTCGGTGGCCGGATGCTGAGCGGTTTTCCTTTCCGGTGCGGGTGAAAGGGGACCGAATTCCACGTCAGAATCTGCGAATAGTACGGCTGAAGCGCTCCCCAGTAGATCCGTGCGCTGTACTCCGCGTGCGGTACCTCCGCCAGGCTGGTCTTACGCCCGGAAGCCGGAAATTGTCTATCCACTAACTGCTCCTCGCTTGTAATCGGCACTCCCGAGAAACGACACCCCCAGGGGCCCGGCGCTTCTGCCACGAGAAGCAGTTTTACACCGCTATCATGATCCTCCAGGTACGATTTCAAGTTTGAACGACGGACCTGATCGGCACCCGAGATATCGAGGTCCGGATTCCAGCCATTGTACGGATTGAACAGATCTACCCCTGACTCTCGACCAAAAACGTTTTCTTGAAGAAAAGACCAGAACATCACATGCACAGATAGGGACGGGTTGGACCGGCTGCAAGGTAGTCTGTCAACGGGATGTGGGCAACGGCCCCACACCTTTGAACATTGTGTGGCTCTCGCGCGAATTTTCGCAATAAAAACTCTCAGAGAGGCCCATTCGAACAACTTTATCAATCTGTCTGAAGTATTATTTTGTCAGACGAATATTCAGAATGAAGATAGATAACCATGGATACGGCAAAACTGACTTCGGGCAACCATCAATTGGAGCTACCTGTATCTGTTGGATCAGAGGGTGAAGTGGCCATCGGCATCAAGAAGTTACGAGCCGAGACCGGCATGATAACGCTGGATCCCGGTTACGGTAATACAGGTTCGTGCGAAAGCGCCATTACGTTTATCAATGGCGAAGAAGGAATTTTACGATATCGTGGTTATCCGATTGAAAACCTGGCTGAGCACTCTTCTTTCCTGTCGGTTACGTATCTCCTGGTATACGGGAAAATCCCTTCCACCGAAGAACTCGCTCTTTTTGAATACCGGCTGAGTCAGCACAGTATGGTCCACGAAGACATGAAAAAGTTCTTCGAGGGATATCCGCCGAATGCGCCCCCGATGAGCGTCCTCTCCACCATCGTCTCTTCTCTGTCTTCGTACTATCCGGTACCGGAAGATGCGGCCGGTCTTGAATTGAACATCATCCGTCTGCTGGCGAAGCTGAAGACGATTGCAGCCTTCTCCTACAAGAAGTCCATCGGACAACCGTACGTATATCCCAGAAATGATCTGAGTTATGCTGCTGATTTTCTACACATGATGTTCGCCGTTCCGTCCGAAGATTATCAGGTATCCCCGCTTCTGGAGAAAACCCTCGACCTGCTTCTCATTCTCCATGCGGATCACGAGCAGAATTGCAGCACATCTACCGTTCGCATGGTCGGCAGCAGTAACGCGACGCTCTTCGCCTCGATCTCGGCCGGAATCAGTGCGCTTTCAGGGCCCCTGCACGGTGGCGCAAATACGGCGGTAATCGCGATGCTGGAGAAAATCCGGGAAGACGGAGGGAATATTCGTAAGTATATCGATCTCGCCAAAGACAAGAACTCGGACTTTCGTCTGATGGGGTTCGGGCACCGCGTGTACAAAAATTTCGATCCGCGCGCCCGCGTAATCAAAGGTGCAGTCGATCAGGTACTAAGCGAACTTGGAGTCGAGGATCCACTCCTCGATATCGCAAAAGAGCTCGAACTCCGAGCGCTTGAAGACGAATATTTCGTGGCCCGGAAGCTGTATCCGAATGTCGACTTTTATTCAGGCATTCTCTACAGGGCCATGGGCATTCCGACGAATATGTTCACCGTGATGTTTGCGCTTGGTCGTCTCCCCGGATGGATTGCTCAATGGCTCGAGATGAAAAAGGATCCTAATACCCGCATTAACCGCCCACGACAGGTCTATGTCGGCCCGTCTGAGCGTTATGTCGGAAAGGGCCAGTGACCCGTTTCCGCAGTTCCTGACCGGATAATTGTTGAATCATACATTGCGAATTACCCCGAATGATTCGTACCTATCTCTTGGATATCGCACAACTGAGGACCCCACCTATGAGAAACTTGCTACGCGTCACGGCCATCCTGGTCGTGATGGCTACATTCGCGCTCCCCGCAGCGACTTTGGCGCAGTCGAACCGCGCGGACAAGACGGCCTTCATTCGCCCGCATCTGGGATTATCCTATTATCTCGGAGACAACGAAAAATCTCCTTTCAATTTTGACGGAGATATGTTCGATAACGACTTCCCGTACAGCGCCGGTGTCGAAGTCGGGTATCAGATGAATCCGAGGTATAGTCTTGGACTCGCGCTGAACTTCGGTTCGTACGGAGGTATCACGGAGTTCATCAACAAAATGGATGTGTCGAGTCATCCGGCAACCCGAACGAGCGTTCAACTCATCGCTCGTTATCTGTTGAATCAACACAAGATCGCACCGTATCTCCAGGCCGGTTTACACGCCACATTCGGAAAGACGGCCGTTTTCTCTGCCGGTGCTCCTTGTCTGACGACAGGGATCTGCGCCACGTCAAATGAGACGTCCTTCGGACCAATGCTCGGAGCGGGAATTGACTTCCTGATCAGTGACAATACGTCGTTCTTCGTCGAACACAGTGCTAATCTGACATTCGCGGACGACAAGGCTGACGGTTTCGACGGAAACGGATTCGGAAGTTTTGATTTCCTTGGTAATACATCGATTGGACTGAAATTAAACCTGAAACGGTTCAAACCGGTCGTTGTCGAAGACATCATCTGTCCGGCTGAGACCGTCGAAACGGATGCACCCATCATGTTTACGGGATCCGTTAATCCGGACGCTTCTCTCCCGGTAAACGGAACGTGGGACTTCGGCGACGGCGAAACCGGATCGGGGTTTTCGTCCTCACATACCTTTACGTCGGCGGGCACGTTTGATGTGGCCTTCACTGCGACCAATGGAATGGGACGCGGCCGAGACGCTCGCACCTGTCCGGTCACCGTCAAGCTGGCCTGCCAGGCCGCTGAGATAGTATCCATGAGCGCTTCCCGAATGAATCCGGATACAGAGACGTCCGTGACGTTCAGTTCGAGTGTCTCGGGGAGTTCTCCTGTTGAATATCACTGGGATTTCGGTGATGGTACATCCTCGAGCAAAGCCAACCCGTCGCATACGTTCGACACGGCTGGTACGTATACGGTTACTCTTTCAGTCACGAACTGCGGGGGTACCGTCAGTCGGACCATCACCATCAAGGTTGATCCGTATGAAGCAGCCATCTGCCGGGAAGTCACCGAGATGAACAGTGCGCTCTTTGCCCGCAATTCTTCCACGCTGACGGACGAAGGTCGCGCAGCCCTCCAGGAAAATCTTGCGATTCTACTGGAATGTCCGAACCTGAACGTGCGGATCGAAGGATGGGCGACACCGGGTGAGCGACGGACGCAGCAGCTTTCTGAAGATCGGGCCCATGCCGCCGAACAGTTCTATATGGACAACGGCGTAGCTGCCAGCCGTATGGTCACTGCCGGAATGGGCCGCGCCCAGGGCACGAGCAAGAAAGAAGGCCTGAGCGGATATCGTCGGGTTGACACCATTCCCGTTCGATAAAACCTGTTTGTTGTAATTCGTAAGAATCGAGTATCGGTTCTGGATATGATGGGCGGCCGGAATTCTTCCGGCCGCCCATTTTTTATTTCGGTGATTTATCCACCGAGAAGCCAGTCCAGGAGGCGAACGAGTGGCCAGACAAGAAGAAACGCCATGAGCCAGGCCACCCATTTTCTCGGGGTAGAAAGTTCCGGGAACTCATAACCACAATAGGGACACTCTTCGAGACTCGCATCTGATTCCAGGGCACAGGACGGGCACTCTCTTTGTTCAGCCTTATTCATGAAATGGCGTAAAGGGATGATTGAACCGGCTTATTATTCATAGTCCGTTCGGTTTCGTCAAACCTGAGCGCTTAATTCGTCTAAAAGTTCATTCGACATATCGTCACCAATATCCTCTGACACATCAGACGTCGGTTCCTGTTTGAGCAATCGGCGCTTAAGAGGTGCGACAGGATGCTCAATTCTGTCCATTATGATGATTCCACTCACAAACGCGGCAGACACGTAAATCAGTCCTCTTATGAGCCTTAGCATGATGGTACTTCGTATAGACCGGAGAATATGACACTGGAAGTTACGTCCAGAAAACGACACCCAACAGTCAATCGTTCATGGGTGCACCTGCCTCCAGGATTACGTGTACTCGAACCTCCTCTCCTACCAATGAGTCCATCGCACGACCGAAGGTCAATCCAACATCGTGCCGGTTGAAGGTAAAATCGGACAGGACCTTCAACGTCTGACCGGCGGCGTTCAGCGTATCTACGGTTGCCCGAAAATCGATAGCATATTCACTACCCTGGAGTGTCAACTCTCCGCTGACAAGAAATGCCCCGTCTATGTCAGAGCGCATTACGTGTGTGCTGCGATACTCAATCGTCGGATACCGCTCGGCGTCCAGGAATTCATCCGAGCGGAGACTTCTGTCCCGGAGTGTGTTTCCGGTAAAAACGGACGCCGCCTGAATCTGAATGCGAGCTCGCATCGAATCGGGGCTCGACGGATCAAACAGTACTTCCCCAACTGCCGTCTGAAACACTCCGTCGACTTTGAGGACCCCCATGTGCGTCACGTTAAATGCCAGCGTAGACGTTTCCGAATCGATGGTGTATGAAATCGGTTGAGCACAAAGTTGCCCTGCTGCTCCGAAGAACAACAGGACAACATGCACCCACAGAAACTGGAAACGATTTTTCAGATCAGGTTCGGGTACGCGGAATGAGGGCCGCGCCTACAACGGTTATTCTGACTGGACAGCCAGAACATTAATTTCGATATCAACGTCATTACCGATGAACGGAAGACCGGATCCGAGTGTGCGATTAAAACCCAGCCCGTAATCCCGCCGATCGATGACTACGTGTCCGCTGATCGCAATCGTCGTCAGACCGGTTGGGTCTTTAGCGGGTCCCTTGATCTCGTACGGGAGGCGTATCTCATTGGTTGTGCCGTGAATGGTCAGTTGTCCGACGGCTTCGTTTTTAAAACCGTCGTTCTCCACTCCCGTCATCTTGAAGGTCATTTCAGGGAAATTGGCTACGTCCAGAAACACCGGACCCTTCACCGCACCGTCTCGATTCGCAGATTTTCCCATGTATACAGTCGACGTCTGAATCGTGATGTCGGCTGTCGTAGTCAGCGGAGCAGAAGGATCCAGAACCACATGACCCGCTATATCCGGAAAGAATCCGACGACATTCACCAGTCCGAATCGATTCACCTTGAACGTGACAAAAGAGTGTTCCGCATCTATTTCATAGGTGGATTGAGCGTTCGATAATCGGGGACCGACGAGAATTCCGACGGCGAGAAGAAAAAGAGATAATGGCTTTGAGATGGACGACAACATAGTGTGTTCTCCGACTGGCTGATGATCATGTATCGCGCCTTCGACGATGTTCACACACATTCGTTACGCGGAAAAACGAACACGTGGCCTACGGGGGACGGATGACACGCCAGACGGGACGAACCGCAGTTGATGTGGTCTCTTTACCGCCATTATTGGTCCATCAGACTACGTATGGTCGAGCGATATCCCCTGCTGGCCATTACCGACGAACCGTCTTTAAGCGTTAGCCGATACCCCCCTCCTGCCACTGTATCGATGGAGACCAGGCATTCGACGTTTATAATGGACGACCGATGGACTCGGCGAAATCGGTCGGCCGGAAGTTTCTTCTCCAGCACCGTCATGGTCTCCCGGAGCAGGTGTCTCTTTCCGTTTACGTGAAGCTCTGCGTAATTGCCGGCAGCACTTATCCAGTCAATTGTATCTGTCTCGATGACAAGTATGCGGCCCATCGTCCGGACGAAGAAACGCAGGTTAGTCCCGATTTCCCGGGACGAAAGGACATCGACAGCCGTTTCCTGGATCCGATCCTGGTAGTCCTCCCTTCGACTCATTTCGATTTGGTGACGGGCCCGGTCGAGGCTCTCGTAAAACCGATCCCGGTCGAAAGGTTTGAGCAGGTAGTCGAGCGCATGAGCATCGAATGCTCGAAGGGCGTATTCATCATATGCCGTGGCAAATATGATCAACGGCAATTCGTCGCTCCCCAGATGCGTCAGCATCTCAAAACCGTCCATTCCCGGCATCTGGATGTCCAGGAAGATGATGTCCGGTCTCTCTTCCCGTATGAATGCGATTGCTTCGCGACCATTGGTGCACTCATCGACAACCTTGATTCCTGGTTGATCATCGAGAAGTGTACGAATACGAATACGCCCCAGTGGCTCGTCATCGACGACTAAAATGCGCAGGAGTCTCATTGCTTGTCATCCATTAAGGGAATACTGACACGAGCCTCAAAACCGCCTTCTTCCGGGAAGATAAACTGCAGGCTGGCCCGCCTACCGTACAGTTGCTCCAGACGGCTTCGGACATTCTTGATTCCAATTCCTTCCCGAAATCCGGATGCCGATTCGTCGAATCCTGCCCCTGAATCTGTGATGGTAAATACCAGTATGTTTTCGGTCCCAAAGGCACGTACATCGATTGATCCATCGGATTCATAGGGAGCGATCCCGTGAATGATGGCGTTTTCGACGAGCGGCTGCAGGAGAATGGGAGGCATGTCACACTCCGCGATCCCTGTCTCAAAATCGATCGATATGGACAGCCGATCCTGAAATCGAGTCTGTTCGATTTCCAGGTAACGTCCGACAAAAGCAAGTTCCGATCGAACGGAAACAGTCTTTTTTCTGGAGCCGTCCAGCGACAGTCTGAGCAGTTCACTTAAACGGGCGATCATTTTCTCGGCACCTGCGGCATCTTGCGTGACGAGGGCCGAAATACTATTGAGCGTATTGAAAAGAAAATGTGGTTGGATCTGTGCACGCAGGTTATTCAACCTCGCCTCTGCCAGACTCGTCTCCAGTCGGGAACTGCTTACTTCCCTCTCCTTCAACGCTCTGTAATAGTAATAGGCGTATATAATTCCTGCTATGGTCCAGTACGTCAGCGCGCTATCAAAACTGGACGTGAGAACCTGGCCCCTTATGGAGGAGAGCATGGCGGAATAGCGCTCCGCATCGATGACGGAAAAAACGTAGAGTCCGGAGAGTCTGATGAGAGAGGCGATCACAAACTGAACAGGGGCGATGATGATCGTCGCGGCGACGACGCGTACAATACTCTGTTTTCGACGCCGATCATCGAGCGGGTTTCGGTGTACGATCCAGGTGATAGACGGCAGCATCAACGCCCAGGTATACCAGTATCCCAACTGGTAGATGAGGGGAGCCGTCCAGGTCACCTCACGTCCCTGGTTCGTATAAGTGAGAACGGACTGAACAGAGAAAAAAATTCCGAGGGCGGTCCAGAACCCGAACAGGAGCAAATATCTCTTGAGCCGGGACGTATTTTCTGGTAGTGAACTCAGCGTTATTACCGGTCCGGGAAGTGAAAGATTACATGTACGATGCCCGATACCGCATGATAGCCCGCGGTGCGTGGACTGTACGGTACCGCGTAATGATCTTCAAGGCAAGTGAATGGGGACTATATGATGCCTATGTGGGACCAAATACTTGACGAAGACGAGTGGTTGTCGATTGAGCACGCCCACCATGAACGTATCGATGCCTGGATGAGTCCGCACCTCAAACGTAGGAGCAGACATGAACTCGACCCGGTGACCGATTTTCTGTTCGAGTATTACGAATTCAGACCGGCACAATTGCGCCGATGGTCTCCCGGTACCGGCGTTTTGCTGAAAGGTGAGAAGGCAGATAAATTTCTTTCGAAGCCCGAATTTGAACGGTTCGAAGGAGGTGTGGGGTTGCACTCGTCACGGTTTCCCCAAAAAAAGCGGTCATCCACGCGCTGGATTCTTTCCGTTCTGGAGTGCACACAATCGAATCCTCCATTGTATGGTTGCTTCGGTCTGCACGAGTGGGCGATGCTATACCAGACCACGGCTCCCAGACACACGTCAATCCCCCTGAGATTGAGCCATCGCGAAATAGATGAGATCGTCGACGCGCATACACTTCGATGTACTCATTACGATGCTTTTCGTTTTTTTTCGGGAGAGTCGGTCCAGGCAAATCGATATACACTTACCCCGGGTGACATGTGTGTTCGTGAACAACCAGGTTGCCTTCATGCGAACATGGATATTTATCGCTGGGCATTTAAGCGATACCCGTGGATTGGGAGCAACCTGATCGCCGATTCTTTTTTCCTGGCAACGAGGATTCGGGAAATTGATATGCGGGCCAGTCCCTATGATCTGGGGAGCAACTACCCGCCTCCTATCCGAATCGAATCGCCGGCAGGTAAACAAACGTACCGCCACTTTCAGGAGACTTTCCATAAAACAGCCTGTGAGCTACGTTCACGGCTGATCGAAGCGTATCGACGACTCCCGATTGTTTAAATACCAATCGAAATTGCATTATCTCGGTCGTTTGTGTATGATTTGACCGCACGTTCCCCCAGGACGATACCTTTGTGCTCCCGCGTTTTTTCACTGATCGACGGCTTCGGTATGCGGATTTCATTTTGCAGGACGGCACGCTTCGTCCTTTCGCTGGTTGTCATGTCTCCTGGATATGGCTTTGGAACGGCCCGTGCTCAGCAGCCAACGCCTGGACACGCGTCCCGAAACATGCTCCTCGAGTCCCACCTTCCCATGACCGGTGTCCGATCTGGTGACGTACTCTCGAGCGCAACCGGACAAAAACGAATCGGAAATCTGGTGGTGGATCAGACCCAGGGCAGATCACTCATTTACGTTGCCCGCCGATTTGAACCCACTGGATTCGACGCGGTCGACATAAGCGACCCGGCCCGTCCTGAAATTATTTTCTCGTGGTCTCTCCCGGGACACTATGCGGGCAGCGGCGCTACGGATATTACCTACTTCGAAGAGCATGGAAAGACCTATGTCGTGCTGGGTATGCGGCTTCCAGAGGACAAATCTTACGGTAACCTCGGGGCGATCGTTTTTGATGTGTCCGCTCTTCCGGGAGGAATTGTGAGAGAAACAGATCGCATTCTCTCGCCCGGTGGCCTCCACCACGTGTTTGCGTATCGTCACTCCTCAGGATCAAACCTCCTTTTCACCTCTGGCGGAGGAGCTATGGTTGCGTATGATCTGAAGTCGCTTACCACCGGCGATCATCAGGTCGTAAGCACGCTCGACGTCCCGGAATCGACCAGTCCGCCGCCGTACGGTTTCTATTCCATGTTCGGCGCTTATCACCTGACGACTGAGACGGATCGACTATATACGTCGGGCGGTGGCGGATATTACATTTTCGATATCTCGGATATCGAGCAGCCGGTCCTGCTCACGTCCATCTCGTCTGCGGCGATTCAAATAGGCCGCGCTATTGAACCGGTTCCGGATGGTTCGATGGTTGTTACGACTGCGGGGTATCGTACCGCACCGATTCGCATTTTTGATCTCCAGCCCGGACTGGACTCGACGATTTCGGTGATCAAGACCGCAACTGGAGCATGGACGTCGAGTTGGGATGGGCATTACGAACAGGTCGCGGTCCGGTGGCCGTTCGTGTTTGTCGCAGCGATGAATGACGGGATTCAGGTCTTCAATATGATGAACGCCTATGATCCCTACACGGTCGGCTATCAGCAGACGTGGGACGGTCCTCCGGGCGATATTTCGGATGATCTGTTCGCCAGAACGGGAACGTGGGATATCGATGTCCGAAACAGGGATGGCCTCATTGCAGCCACGGACGCGCGATCGGGCCTCTGGCTTTTGAGAATGGAGGCCTTCGAAGGTTGGGATGGTAGAGGATGGGGATTCCCCGATATTTCCAACGCGCAGAACTGGAAAGATGGGCCCACTCGTTCCAATGAATGGGATTCCGAAGGAGGGTCAAGATGAGTAATCCGGATACATTGGGGCAGCGAGTGTCAATCAGACGGGTATTCCCGGCAACAGCGGTCTTGCTCCTGTTGATGACATCCGTTGGCGCAAAGGGTCAGCCCGTTTATCAACCCGCACACCCGCCCCCACCGGGGCAACGTGGATCCGAGAATATTCATGTCCTGTCGCACATTCCGCTGGGCGCTCCGGGATCCGTAGCCGACGTCGAAATCGAGCAGGACCTGAATCGACCTTTCGCCTACGTTACGCGTCGCGCATCCTCGATAGGATTCGACATCATAGACCTGAGAGATCCCGATCACGCGCGGGTAGTCAAAAGGTGGAGAATTGAGAATGAGGACCTGCATCAGGGAAGCGCCACGGACGGTCGCATTTTTCAGTACAAAGCTCGGACGTACTACGTTCAGGGCCTCCAACTCCGGCAGGGCGGACCCGATTCGGAGGTCGGTGCCATCGTCTTTGACGTCACGGATCTCCCCGAACAGATCGTGGAAGTGGGGCGCATCAGGCAATCCGAAACGAGGGGCGGCTTTCACAACATATTTATGTATGCCCATTCATCAGGTAAACCCCTGCTCTTTGCAACGTCCGGGCAATATGCCAAGGTATTCGACATGGCAAAGTTCATCGACGGAGAACAGACAGAGATGGATCCCGTCTTGCGAGATGAAAATCGCGAACTCGTTGGCCTGGTCCCGGTGGCAAAGACAGAGAATATGTGGTCCCGGGGCTATCACGATTTCTATGTCGCCTACCATCCTGAATCAGGAGAGGATCGGTTTTACGGCGGAGGAGGAAGCGGATATTATGTGTACAATATTACGGACCTGGAAAACCCTGAAATGCTGGTTCGCTTAACAGGAGTACCGGGGGTCTCGTGGGGACATACATTCACCCCCACGCCCGACGGCAATTTTGCCGTAGGAGAAACCGAGTTTCAGTTTCAACCCCTCCGGATATTCGACCTTCGACCGGCGCTCCATTCGAACGAAAAGACCATCGATCATGCGGTGGGTTTCTGGCAGGCCGAATGGAACGGTCTGGCCCATAACCACGAGGTTCGTTGGCCGTATGTATTCGTGTCGGCGTATCAGAGCGGTCTTTCTGTCTTCAACATGGCAGACCCGACCCGTCCGTATACGGTCGGCTACTATGACACGTTCAATGGCGTTCACAACAATCGGAGTGAGGCTTCCCGAAGACCTGGAAGTCCATACACGTGGAATATTTACAATGGTGCCTGGGGAGTGGATGTAAGAGATGCCGACGGTCTGATCGTCATCAGCGATCTCACGACTGGCTTCTGGGCGTTCAAAATGGACGGCTTTGACGGATGGAGGGGCGAAGACTGGGGTATGCCCGATGTATCCAGCGCCCAGAAATGGACCAAACGCCGCAGAAATAATCAGGAATAACGACATGAAAAATCCCACTCCGACGATCGTTCGGATACTGCTTCCGGCGCTCATAGTGATGTGGCCAGTTTCCCGTTCATTCGGACAGGCAACTCCTCTTAACAGGGGCACCGAAAACGTTTCCGTCCTGGGGCACACCCCGCTCGGTGCCCGAATGAGTGTTACGGATCTTGAAGTCGAGCAAGAGGTCGACAGACCATTCGCCTACGTCGGGCGAGCGTCGATCTTGAATGAAGGGCCGAAAGGCATGGATGTTCTCGACATAAGCAAGCCATCAAGTCCGAAAGTGATTCTGCGCTGGAGACTCGAAAACCAGGACCTCCACATGAATCGTGGTGGCATGGACGTCAAGTACTTCAAGTGGAGAGATCGGTATTACGTCGTACAGTCGTTCGAATTTTCTCAGGGTCCCGATCGCGATCTGGGTGCCGTCGTATTCGATGTAACCGGACTGCCTGACGCTGACACCGTTCAGGAAATTACTCGCATTCGGACTCCGGATTACCCCGGTGGATTCCACAACATATTTATTTACAAACATTCCAATGGCCGTGTCTTGCTTCTGGCCACAGTCCGGGCAGGAAAAGCGGACGTCTACGATCTGGGTAGTATTGTAGAGGGAAATATGGAGCATGCGCTGGTGGGCGAAATTCAGGTCCCTCAACTACCTGATCGTCCGAACGCCAGAACGTCATTTCACGACCTGTATGCTGCGTGGCATCCGGACACGAATGAGGATCGGTTCTATGCCGGTGGAACGGGTGGGTACTATATCTTTGATATCTCTGACCTCGACCATCCAGAATTAAAAATTACACTGACCAATATCAACGGCGTCGACTGGGGACACACCTTCACTCCCAGTCCTGATGGCCGATATGCGGTCGCAGAGGCGGAATATCAATACTCTCCGCTACGGATATTTGACCTGAAGCCAGCTCTGGACGGCGAGAAGCAGAATATTCGATCACCGATCTCAGCATGGACGGCGAATTGGAAAAATCTGGTCCATAACCACGAGGTCCGATGGCCATTTGTTTTCGTTTCAGGATATCTTGACGGATTGCAAATTTTCAGCCTTCAGGACCCAAAACGTCCCCGTACTGTCGGTTACTACGACACGTATGTTGGTCCGCCAACCTACGAATGGATATCGGTTATCAACGGCGCTTTCGGTGTTGATATCAGGAATGAGGATGGTCTGATCGTCCTCTCAGACATGACGACTGGCTTCTGGACGTTTCATTTGGAAGGCTTCAATGGATGGAACGGCGAAGACTGGGGAATGCCGGATATTTCCAGCGTTCAGAAATGGGATGAGGAATCGAAGGAAGGCACCCGATAGCGACACGCAGATAATCACACAAGACGACGACTTTCATGGCACGCAACGCATTTCTTCTGCTGACCCTGACGATTCTCCTAGTCTTTGCTCCTGCCACCAGAGCCCAGATGACCAGCCTGAACCGAGGATCGGACAACATTTCTGTAGAAGGCCACAAACCGCTCGGGCCCCGTCTCTCGGTCATGGACCTGGAAGTGGAACAGGAACTCTCCAGACCGTATGCCTATGTAGCCCGCGGTACTCTGGATGGCAATTCCGGTCGTGGCACGGACATAGTCGATCTGAGTAATCCGAAGCGTCCCAAGGTATTACTTAGATGGAGAATCGAAAACCAGGACCTCCACACGGGCCTCGGGGGCATGGACGTCAAGTATTTCAAGTGGAAAAACCATTACTACGTCGTCCAGTCTTATCAATTTGGACAGGGACCGGACAATGACCTGGGGGCAGTCATACTCGATGTGACGGGGCTTCCCAATCCGGGGTCGGTCAAGGATGTGGCGCGCATCCACGAGCCCGACCTCCCGGGAGGATTCCATAACATATTTATTTACAAACATTCGGACGGCCGTGTCCTTTTGCTCACGACCGTGAACGGTGGACAGGCCAACATATATGACCTCGGAAAGGCCGTGGAGGGTGACGTTAAGAATGCGCTGGTCGGAACGATTCCTGTCCCTGAAGGCGCCTCGGGAGGACCCGTTCCCTTCCTTTTCTACCATGATCTATACGCAGCCTGGCACCCGGACACGGAGCAGGATCGGTTTTACGGCGGAGGTACCGGAGGATATTATGTATTCGATATTTCGGACGTAGAGAACCCCGCGTTGCAGTTCTCCATAACGGGGGTCTCCGGGGTAGACTGGGGCCATACGTTCACGCCGAGCCCGGACGGTCGATTCGCCGTCGGAGAGACCGAATATCAATACGCTCCACTTCGCATTTTTGACATGAAACCGGCCCTGGACGGTGAAACACAGAATATTCGCAATTCGATTTCAGCGTGGACGGCAAATTGGAAAAATCTCGTCCACAACCACGAGGTCCGCTGGCCCTATGTGTTTGTATCCGGATATCAGGATGGACTTCAGATTTTCAGTCTTCAGGACCCCGAGAACCCTCGCACGGTGGGATACTATGACACCTATACGGGGCCTACCGATGACGGCGTGATGGAAGGAGGCGTGGGTAATGGTGCGTTCGGCGTCGATGTTCGAAATGCCGACGGTTTGATAGTCATCTCTGATATCTCGACCGGAATCTGGACGTTCCGAATGGCCGGCTTCAATGGATGGAACGGCGAAGACTGGGGAATGCCGGATATTTCCAGCGTTCAGAAATGGGACGAAAAATCCAAAGAGGGAACGAAGTAGGCAACCCTCGAGACTAACACATTAACCCAAACTGGTATGCCACGTATTCTGTCTTCTCTGTTTGCACTCGCGTTTTTCGTCGTGTTTGGTCCCGTAGCCAGTGCTCAGTGGACTCCCGAGAAACCGGGGAGCGACAATATCACGATTGAATCTCACCTCCCGCTGGGTGGTGCCGAGTCAGTAGCTGACATCGAACTTGAGCAGGAGATGAGTCGGCCTTATGCGTATGTCGCCCGGGCTCATTACCTGGAGTATCTTGCGATGGGGATGGATATAATCGACCTCTCCGATCCATCCCGAGCAAATGTGATCTACCGCTGGAGAATCGAGAACGAAGAACTCCACGTCGGGGTTGGTGGTCTGGACATCAAGTACTTCAAGTATGGAGATCACTATTATGTGGTTCTTTCGACCCAATTCCGACAGGGACCTGACCATGATCTGGGAGCGGTCATATTTGATGTAACGGGACTTCCAGACCCGTCTTCGGTTCACGAAGTCGCAAGGATTCGAGAGCCCGATCTACCGGGAGGATTCCATAACATATTTATCTACCAGCATTCGAACGGAAGACCGCTTCTATTCACGACAGTCAGTGGTGCCACAGCCCATGTGTACGACCTGGGTCTGATTGTAGAAGGGGATCGATCGAACGCACTCGTGGGAGAGGTACCGGTACCGGAAGCCAATCCACGTCGCGCCTATCACGACTTCTACGTCGGATACGATGAAGCAACCGAAACAGACCGATTCTACGGCGGTGGGTCAGGTGGTTATTATGTCTACGACGTATCGGACCTTCAGAATCCGAAACTTCTGGTGACCCTGACAGGAATCAACGGCGTTCGTTACGGTCATACATTTACGCCGTCACCCGATGGGCGGTATGTCGTAGCCGAAACGGAATATCAGTATGCACCGCTAAGAATATTCGATCTGAAACCGGCGCTCGACGGCGAGAAAACAAATATCAGGACACCGATTTCAGCCTGGACTGCCGACTGGAAAAATCTGGCTCACAACCACGAGATCCGATGGCCATATGTTTTTGTATCGGCCTATATGGACGGACTTCAGGTATTCAGTCTGATGGATCCAAAGAATCCTCAGACCGTCGCCTATTTCGATACGTATTCAGGTCCTCAGATAGAGGAAGGAGGCGCAGGCGTCATGAACGGTGCATTCGGAGTGGACGTTCGTAATGAAGACGGCCTGATCGTTGTCTCAGACCTGATGACCGGATTCTGGGCCTTCCGAATGGAGGGCTTCAATGGATGGAACGGCGAGGACTGGGGCGTACCCGACCGATCCAGCGTCCAGAAATGGGACGAGAAACCGAAAGAAGGTACCCATTAACTTCGATCCCTCCGAAGGGATAGTATACATTAGAATCAAGCTCCCGAGCGGGCATCACACTCTGTAATTGGAAAATCATGAAGCAAGTTCAAAACATTCTAACGCTGCTCATCGTCCTGGTAACTCTATCGGCGACGCAGGCGATTGCACAGTGGACTCCCGAAAAGCCGGGAAGTGACAACATGACAGTCCTGGGACATATTCCCCTGGGGCCTGAAATGAGCGTAGCAGATCTGGATCTGGAACAGGAAATGAGCCGTCCATACGCCTACGTATCCAGGATGGTTTATTACAAGGAAGGACCGAAAGGAACCGATATCATTGATCTTTCCGATCCCTCCAACCCGCATGTCATCTACCGCTGGAGAATCGAAGATCAGGACCTGCACCTGCCCCTGGGTGGAATGGACGCCAAGCATTTCAAATGGCAAGGCAGGTATTATGTGGTTCAGTCTACCCAGTTCAGACAAGGTGGGCCCGACAACGATCTGGGTGCCGTCGTGCTGGATGTTACCGGACTTCCGGACCCTTCTACGGTTCGTGAAGTAGCCCGGGTCTACGCTCCCGAAACGCCCGGTGGATTCCATAACATCTTTATTTACAAACACTCTAACGGCAGAGTCCTGCTCGTGTCGACTGTTTCCGGGGCGTTTGCCAACGTGTATGACCTGGGCCGAGTGGTCGAAGGAAATGTGGATACTGCGCTCATCGCTCAGATACCGGTTCCCGGTGCAGAGGGCACGCGTAGAGGATATCATGACTTCTACCTGGGATTCGATACCGCGACCGAACAGGACCGCTTCTACGGCGGGGGCACCGGCGGATACTATGTCTACAATGTGACGGACCTGGATAATCCAGAACTTCTGGTCACGCTGAATGGAATCAATGGGGTTCGTTACGGTCACACATTCACACCCTCGCCGGATGGTCGCTATGTCGTCGCAGAGACGGAATACCAGTATGCTCCCTTGAGAATATTCGATCTGAAACCGGCCTTCGACGGAGAAAAAACGAATATCAAGTCACCGATCTCAGCCTGGACCGCCGACTGGCAACACCTGGCCCACAATCACGAAATTCGCTGGCCATTCGTGTTCGTTTCCGGATATCTGGACGGTCTCCAGGTATTTAGTCTGATGGACCCCAAGAACCCGGAAACGGTCGGATACTATGATACGTATCTTGGTTCTCCGAACACGGAAAGATACTCCCAGTTCAACGGCGCCTTCGGTGTTGACGTCCGGAATGCGGACGGACTCATCGTCATCAGCGACATGTCGACGGGTTTCTGGACCTTCCGGATGGAAGGATTCAATGGGTGGAATGGAGAAGACTGGGGCGTTCCTAATGTTTCGAGTGCACAGAAATGGGACGATGATCCCGAGGGAACGAAATAAGTCGAGCGCCATCGCACCATACACAAGGGATATTCAGGATGAATAGAGCGTTTTCACTCGTCATGCTCATCGCTGCTGCCGTTCCCGTGTCCGGGTGGACAGTCCCCTCTGGAGTCCTGCCTTCCGTGGCGACCGAGTGTGTTGTCGGAATCGGCGATCCTCCGGTCTACTACGCGATCAAGTTGGTAACCACGAAACGTGTATCGGGCGCACGCCAGGCCACGGGCGTGGCAAATCTGACGTATGCGAGTTCTCCGTTCGGCGTTGCGATATCTCCCCGGGGGACGTACGTCTATAACCTGGACATTCAGGTCGAGAAAATATCCGCGCGCAAGAAGGGCGTCTATGCGGTGTGGGTAACCACCCCGGATCTGGACCAGACGAAACGGCTGGGTATCCTGGATGAGCATATGCGGGTTCGGGGCCAGGTCGATTGGAACAAATTTTTGGTCGTTATCTCGCTGGAGACCACAGATAATCCTGACGCTACGTCGTGGTCGGGACCGATTGTCTTGCGGGGAATGTCGAGAAGTGGTCTGATGCACACGATGGCTGGCCATGGCCCGTTTCAGCAGGAACCCTGTGCCGTTTACGGATTCAATTGAGATGAAGTGTACCCGATTCGTCTTCACCCTGTTGGCCGGATTCTGTTCGATCGGAATGGCCAACGCACAGGATATGCAAATGAGGGGTGGCATGATGATGCCGGCCGGCGATAGCCTGTCCTGGCGCATGCCGCCGATGGACATGAGCATGCCGATGCTTCCTGGACTGGGGGGAGCTCTTCCTGTCGTTCAGCCATTCCTCCCCGCCGATGGCATGGACGTAAGTATGTTTCCGGAAAGTCGTCCAAGAGAGATCATCCGGATGGCGGGTGGGGATACGCTCGACCTCACGGCATCACTCGTCCGGCGCACTATCGGAGAGAGAACGTTCGTCATGCTCGGCTATAATGAGCAGTATCCCGGGCCGCTGATCCGCGCAGATAGAGGGACAACCGTTACGGTGATTTTCCATAATGAGATCAAGATGCCGACCACTGTCCACTGGCACGGTCTGCGCCTCGATAACCGATCGGATGGTGTCCCCGGTCTGACCCAGCCCCCCGTCGAGGAGGGGCAATCCTTCACGTACACGCTCCATTTCCGGGACACCGGTATTTACTGGTACCACCCCCACATGCGCGAGGACATCCAACAGGACCTTGGACTGTATGGAAATATGCTTGTCGATCCGGTTGAAGAGGACTACTACAGTCCGGTTAACCGGGAAGAAACGATCGTTTTGGACGATATCCTGATCGATAGGGGTGGTCTATTCCCATACGGGAAAGAGGCCGCGACCCATGCGCTCATGGGTCGCTTCGGAAACGTCATGCTCGTCAACGGAGAGACCAAGTACACCCTTTCCGTGAAGCTTGGTGGTGTAGTGCGGTTTTATATCACGAATGTGGCCAATACGAGGACGTTCAATCTTCAATTCGGGGGAGCCCCAATCAAGATTGTGGCGTCCGATGTGAGTAAATACGAGCATGAAGAATGGCTGCAAAGCGTTGTGATCGCACCGGCTGAACGATACGTCGTCGACGTTAGATTCCCAGACGCGCGTTCGTATATGTTGACTAATTCCATCCAGGCGATCAATCATTTCCGGGGGGTCTTCTACCCTCGTGTCGATACGTTGGGATCTGTGAACGTAACGGCAGAACCGGCCGTACCTGACCTCACGGAGAGCTTTGCGACGCTCCGTATCAACGAAGATGTTGCCCGTGATATCGATAAATATCGACCCTATTTCGACCGGGAAGTCGATCACTCCATCGAGATGACGGTTCGTGTGAATGGCCTCCATCCTTCGATCATGAGAACCATGGAGATCGACACGCTCTACGTTCCTCCCATGGAATGGAACGATGCCATGCCCATGATGAACTATCTCTCGACTGCCCAACAGGTCCACTGGATATTGCGCGACCGGGAAACGGGAAAGGAAAACATGGACATACATTGGGTTTTCCGTCAGGGGGATGTGTCAAAAATCAGGCTCTTCAATAATCCGAAGAGCTTTCATCCCATGAATCACCCCTTCCATATGCACGGCCAGCGATTTCTGGTCCTCTCCATAGATGGTGTAAAGAATCCAAATTTGGTCTGGAAAGACACGGTGATCATCCCTGTCGGCTCTACCGTGGATCTCCTGCTGGATTCCGATAATCCGGGGAAATGGATGGCCCACTGCCATATCGCAGAGCATCTCCACGCCGGTATGATGACCTGGTTCGAAGTATTACCGGCATCAGAATAGGGTCGTTTCTCACGACCGACTGGATCGCCAGCCTCGACGGAAATACCATACATGTCAAAATCTCTATTTCTCAGTCTCTTAGGCACCACGTTTGTTCTGGCTACGGGTCTAGCTGGTTGTACGGTTCCCGTTCGAACGGTTGACACAAGAGAATTTCCGATCCGCCCGAATACAGATTCCCTTCGCGTCTTATCACCCTGGAGGTCTATGAACGCGATCCAGCCGAATACATATTCGGTATACCGGACGAGTCGCCCGATCTTGATTGACGGCGTCCCGAACGAAGCTGCCTGGGCCGAGGCATCATTCTCGAATGAGTTCGTCGACATCGAAGGGGTAACCCGCCCCGATCCGACTCAGAGAACCCGATTCAAGATGCTCTGGGATTCGACGTATCTCTATATCGCAGGCTTCATCGAAGAGCGTGACCTCTGGGCAACGATCACCAAACAGAACGAAGTCATTTTCCACGACCATGATTTTGAAGTTTTTCTGGATCCAGACGGAGATCACCACAATTATCATGAAATGGAATTCAATGCCCTCAATACCAGATGGGAGTTGACTCTGCGTAGACCCTATCGAGATGGCGGTCCGTATATCGATCCCGACAACATAAACGGACTCCGCTCGGCCGTGCATCTGGATGGAACACTTAACGACGCAGCCGATACCGATGTCGGTTGGACGATTGAGATTGCGCTGCCCTGGAATCGTCTGCGACAGTTTGATGCCCCTCACCTTCCACCGCGTCCCGACGACCGATGGCGGATCAATTTCTCCCGCGTACAGTGGGATCTGGAGCCTCAGGCTGGTGGCTACCGAAAAATTGAGGGTAGAAAGGAACACAACTGGGTATGGTCACCAATAGGTATAGTCGACATACATCGCCCGGAACGATGGGGATGGATACGGTTCGTTAGCCGTGCGTCGGTGCCCGGCCCGTCAGTGGATCAGACGCCGCGCGATGGTCAGAACCGGATTCGATCCCCCTCTCTCGTAGAAGAGATGGGTATTCGAGACACACTGATGAAAATCTATTACCTTGCGGCGACTTTCCATTCTCTTACAGGCCAATATCCAAAGCGACTTGCCGACCTTTTCGGTTCAGATATCGGTCTCACCACCAGTTTCGAGTACGAATCCTCTCCCGGTGGATATATCGTTCAATCGCCAGAGACAGTCGGAGGCCGTCGGAACAGGATGTACCTGAACCATACAGGGAGGATCTGGAAATCGAGAGCGCATGAATAGAGGAAGCAAGACATTTCTGACCGTTCTCGCCATAGCGTATTCCTGGCTCGTCATCTGGTCACATGATTATGTGCAGGAACCCGCACTCTTCATGCAGGGCAAGATGGGGATGTTTGCATGGCACTTCGGCATCCTTGGACTCGTAGGGGCCGGAACGATCGGCCTGGTGTTGCTGATCCGCCATTCTCCGGGCGTTATGCGTGCCATTTCCGTCAATCGATATCCGGTCGTCGTACTACTTCTCGCAGCCCTGACGACGGGAGGCACGCTCATGGTGAACAGCGTCGAGCATATTCATTATCTGCAGTATGCGATACTGGTTCTTTTGATTGTACCTGCGACCGGATCCGTATTTCCTGCCGTAATGATTGCCGTTCTCGTCGGTATCGCCGACGAGTGGTACCAGTATGATTTTCTACATGAATGGCAGGCCTACCTCGATTTCAACGATGTTGTTTTGAACACCATTGGGGCGGTTTTAGGCGGACTGATCTCAAAAATATCGCTGGACTGCTCACACGGAAGCATCGGCCGGGCGCACAGTTGGTTTCGACATCCTGTCGCCTGGACGCTGATCTGGATCGGCCTGTTTCTGGTCGTCGCGACACTATTTGGTGTTGGCATTCTGGGACCCTGGGCCGAGACGGGTATGTTTACCCTTCACAAATCAGTTCGTCCAGAGCACATAGCTTTTCGACCGCGTTGGATAAATACCGGTTGGGGAAACCACTGGTTTCAGCTTGAATATTGGGAGGCCATCGGGATTGTTTTCGTGCTTCCGGGTGCCCTACTGCTCCCGGGTTACCATCCGGATAAGGGTGAGCCGTCATGACGGAAACCGATCTAGATTCCCGGCCGGATGATCAGAGCGCCGCGACTCCGGACAACCAACGGACCCGTACACCGGACAGGCGCCCCTGGATCATCCTGCTTGCGTTGATCGGTCTCTTCGTCCTGGCACGTATCGTCACGGCTTATGCGACGATATTTCCCGACAGCGGGAGGGTGGAATTGCTTGGCGCAGACAGTTATTTCCACGTGCGGCACGCAGAGTACTCCATGAATCACTTTCCCGATCTGTTGCGCGGCGATCCGGGATCGCACTATCCTTCGGTCGAGTACCAGGCATATTCCGGGCTGTTCAATCTGTCTGTGGCAGCGATCACCCTCGCGTTGGAACCGTTCGGGGATACGGACAGGATGCTGGTATCTGTATCCGCGTGGTCACCCGTTGTATTGGCTGTACTGGCTCTTGTGGCACTCTTTCTGGTAGCCTCCTCATTGCTGGGACGCTGGGGCGGCGTGCTGGCCGCGCTGATATTCTTGGTCTACCCCGGCTATTCTCTTTCTCGCACGGTACTGGGATTCGGCGACCAGCACGCCGCCGAATTGATGCTTGCCATCGGGAGCGTCTACGGGCTGGCAGCCTGTGTCCGGAAAGAACATCGTGCGTGGTATCGTCCGGCCATCCTTCATGCGTTACCGTTCGCCGCCTTTTTCTATACGTGGATCGGGGCTCCGATGTATGTGGCGTTTATGGGGCTGGCGGTCTTCACAATGGTTGTTGTCAGCATCTGGACCATGGACACGTATTCGCAGATTGCGACCGGGTTTTTTCGCTTCTTCTCCGGAGTCGTTTTCTGGCAGATGCTCGTCGTGGTCTTCTGGCCGGATCTCGAAATGGAACTCGTGGGAGGCATTCATCTGCTCACGGTGTACGCAATGATCGCACTGGGCACTCTGCCGTATTGCTATTTCCGGGGGGTGTCTTATCTCTCTGAAAAAGCCATCCCCCGATGGATACTCTCCGCAGGTACGGCCATTCTCGGAGTGACTCTGGCGTATTTTTTTTTCACGGAGCATCCCAGGGGGCAGGTATTCTGGTCCTGGCTCACGAACGTACGGGCTCAGGATGTTGCAGAACAGGAGATCGTCTCGTGGAGCAGATTCTGGCTTACTTACGGCATCCCCGGAGGGCTCGCTTTCGCTTCGCTCCCGCTCGCCCTCATGGCGCCTGATTCAAAAATAAACCGGATACTGAAAGTCGGACTCTGCATGTTCGGGCTGTCAAGTATTCTGCTCTGGATGCACACGCACGATTTCGACTACGTACCACCGGTCTTTATTGCCCTGCTCGCCGTCATTGCAATTCGGGATCTGGCTACGTGGATCAAGCGGTTTACCCGTCAAATCAGTCACCCCACCATGCAAGGCCTTGTGATTCCTGCGTCGCAGTATGCACTCCTTATTCTACTCATTCTGCCTATCTGGCCCCTCGGCGTTTCCCACGTCCCCTGGATACGCGAGATCGAGGTAGAGGCCCTCCTGCGTCACGATGACACCTGGTTCGACGCCATGGACTGGCTGAGAACCCACACCCCGACGCCTCCTGTCTCCCCGACGACAGCAATTAACAAGACCGAGCCGTACGCGGAAAACACGTACGGAGTCATGACTACGTGGGACGATGGTAATTTCGTCGCCTTTGCAGGCAGAAGGCTCCCTACGTACAGCCGCTACCCATCGGCGGGGGATGCTTTGTGGCTAACCGCACCCACGGAAAGCGAAGCCCAGCGCCATCTGTGTCCGGGTTGCCGGGAGGGCGAGCACGTACGATATGCCGTCCTGTCCTACACCATGGCGTCCGATCTATTCCTGTCCAAGGCCGTTGCCGCGTCGCGTAAGACAGAGATGCAACAAGAGGGCCTGTGGAACCACGAAGGAAAAAAAGTCCCCCGGATTACTTTCGGAGATACGTTTGAAAAAGCACTGGTTACGCGTCTCTTCCGGGACAATGGATCTGGATTGGAACACTATCGATTAGTCTACGAATCTTCCACGCGGCAATTAATTCAGACTGTCTACGACCCGACTCTACCCGAACTCCGTTATGCGGCTGACCGCCTCCCGGACGGTGTAGTCCCTCCCGAAACAGGCAACCATGTACTGACACGCGTCGGCAATCGTTACATCTATGACGTTCACGTCGCGCCCTCCATGCGCATTTATGAGATAGTTACAGGCGCCGTTCTGTACGGGAATGTGACACCCGGCGAAGAGATATCCCTCTCACTCGATATAGCCTCACCGGCCACAGGCACGTCTTACACGTACCGACAGACTGTTTTTTCAGACAGCCTCGGTAATTTTACTTTTCGAATCCCGTATAACACCTCTGCAGCGTCTGATTTATCCTCGATATATCCGACGGGGCCCTACAGACTGATTCGGGTAGCGGAACATGACACATTGACGCAGGCCGTTTCGGAATCGCAGATACAGGCTGGCGATTCGCTTCTCGTTGATTTCTGACGGAGGCGACGGAAGTAGATCTCCACAGGATATTGAACGGGTAGTATCGGAACGCTATACCCGACCCGTTCCATCACAGACTTCGGTCTGGGCATCCAATCAGGTGAGAGATGAGATTAGCCTCCAGTCAGCCGCTAGTTGCGATCGTTTTGGCGATCGTCCTTCTTGGTTCAAGTACACACACAGCTGCTTCCCAGACCCTCTCTCAAGTACCGACGGTAGACATCGAATCTTCGGGCGATGCTACCACGTCAGACTATACGGAGTTTGACGAACCCATACGTCTTGCTGGCACATCCTCCTTTCATACTCCGGTTTCAGCTCGTAGACGCTCGGATTCGAAAGTTACGGTGGCGTTCAACACATCGTCTGCGGTGGTCGGTCAGCCATTTCAGGCAGATCTCGTTTTCGACAACACGCAGACCACGAATGGAGGTCCGTTCGATATCTCGTCCGTAACATTCACCTACACGCATGATGCCTCCTGGACAGTTGACAGTTGGTCGCAGACCTTTACGGCTGGATTCAATGCGTTTGAAAGCTGTGAATCAGGAACGACGACCTTCACCTGCACCGCTATCACGTTCCCCAGAGGCGAGTCTCAGACCTTTTCACTCGTCATCAACCCGACGCAGGCCGGAACATTCACTTCGACGCTGACGAGTACGCAGAACGAAGTCGATCCAAACACCGCCGACAACACCGCGTCTAAATCATTGACCGTAACGGCCCTCGGCGCCAT
>CAYLHF010000014.1:0-22803 GCA_964383365.1 uncultured Rhodothermales bacterium
GCGGCGTTCCGTGGAACGCCGCGCCCAATGATCATTCGCTGACCTGTTTCGATCGCCGAAATCAACTGCGAGGTGCGTGTCAGGCCGTCTCGTCTTCGTCGACTACTTCATAGTCGACATCCGTAACGTCGTCCTCTGCGTCGGTCGGCTCCCCGGCTTCTCCATCGGAATCACCGGCAGCTGCTTCCTGCTGGGCCTGATACAGGTCCTGACTGGCGTCGCTCCAGGCTTGATTTAACTGCTCTACGGCAGAATCAATTTCTGCCAGATCACGCTCCTTATGGGCTTCTTTCAGGCGTTCGAGAGCACTTTCGATCTTGGCTTTCTTTTCTTCGGGCAATTTGTCCCCGTAGTCAGCAATATTTTTTTCAGAAGAAAAAATGAGAGAATCTGCCTGGTTTACCTTGTCTATTTCTTCCTTTTTCTTCTTATCACCGTCGGCGTGAGCCTTCGCGTCGGTTCGCATTTTTTCGATCTCTGCTTCGGTAAGCCCACTCGATGCCTCGATTCGAATCGACTGCTCTTTCCCGGTCGCATGATCCTTGGCCGAGACACTCATAATTCCGTTGGCGTCCATATCGAAAGCGACCTCGATCTGAGGTACTCCGCGAGGAGATGGGGGGATACCATCCAGGTGAAATCTTCCGATCGTCCGGTTATCCGAGGCCATAGACCGATCGCCCTGAAGGACGTGGATTTCGACGGACGGCTGATTATCTGCTGCCGTCGAAAACGTTTCGCTCTTTTTCGTCGGGATGGTCGTATTGGATGAGATGAGAGTCGTCATGACTCCACCAAGTGTCTCGATGCCGAGATTCAGCGGTGTTACATCCAGGAGCAGCACGTCGGACACGTCTCCAGATAAGACACCACCCTGAATTGCTGCGCCGATGGCAACAACCTCATCCGGATTGACCGAGCGATTGGGCTTCTTTCCGAAGAACTCCTCGACCACTTCCTGAACTCTCGGAATGCGGGTCGAACCACCCACCATGATCACTTCCTGTATCTGAGACGTTGAAAAACCGGCGTCCTTCAGCGCCTTTTTCATCGGCGGAATCGTTCGTTTGACCAGGTCGTCGACGAGTTTTTCGAACTGTGCACGGGTGATATCCAGCGTAAGGTGTTTCGGGCCTTCCTGAGTGGCCGTTATGAACGGAAGATTAATCGTTGTTTGAGCCGAACTGGATAGTTCGATTTTTGCTTTCTCAGCCGCTTCTTTCAGACGCTGGAGGGCCATGGCGTCAGATCTCAGATCGATGCCGTCCGATTTCTTGAACTCGTCTGCGATGAAGTCGATCAGTCGCTGGTCGAAGTCATCACCCCCCAGATGGGTGTCACCGTTCGTCGATTTGACCTCGAATACACCGTCACCCAGTTCCAGAATGGAAATATCATACGTACCCCCACCCAGATCGAAAACGGCTATGATTTCGTCATTATCCTTGTTATCGAGTCCGTAGGCGAGTGCGGCTGCCGTCGGTTCGTTGATGATACGGCGCACCTGCAGGCCGGCAATCTCTCCGGCTTCCTTAGTCGCCTTGCGCTGTGCGTCATTGAAGTAGGCCGGAACGGTCACGACCGCCTCGGTAACTTTCTCTCCGAGGTAATCCTCAGCGGTCTGTTTCAGCTTTCCGAGGACCATCGACGATATCTCCTGCGGGGTGTAGACCCGATCCTCGATCGTGATGCGAGCGGTCCCGTTATCACCCTCGACGACCTCGTAAGGAACCGTCTTCATTTCAGATGAGACTTCCGCGTGCTTCCTGCCCATGAACCGCTTGATGGAAAAAATGGTATTGTGCGGATTCGTTATGGCCTGACGCTTTGCCGGTGCCCCGACCAGGCGTTCTCCGTCCTTTTTGAACGCCACAATGGACGGTGTCGTCCTGGCACCCTCTGCATTCGTGATGACCACCGGTTCGCCTCCTTCCATCACGGAAACAACGGAGTTAGTGGTTCCCAGGTCGATTCCTATGATCTTACCCATGCCTGTAATTCCTTCTATCGATTAATACTAACGGTGAAATACTGTCAACGTGACACATCAATGGCGTCAGGAATGCCTGTCCAAGAACAGTGCCGTTTTCAATAATCAGACAGAATGACAGAAAGCACGTTCGACAACCGGCAAAAATTGTCTTTCCGACCGCCTGTGACTTTTGGTATATTCGGCTCGCACAGTTCAAGTACTCATGAAGCATGTTCCCAACGCGCTGACCGTCACCCGAATTCTGGTCACGCCCGTCATACTCTTTCTTCTGATGTCGAATACCCTGATGGCGTACGCCTGGGCATTGGGCCTTTTCGTACTGGCAGCCATCTCGGATTACTTCGACGGCAGTCTGGCCCGCCGGTATGCTGTCGGTACGAGTCTCGGTCAATATCTAGATCCGTTTGCGGACAAGATTCTCGTGCTCGGGACATTCGTCATGCTGGCAATTATCCTAGAAGACCAGGTCTCTTTCTGGGCTGTTGGTGCGATCGCTCTACGGGATGTCGCCGTTACGGGTCTCCGGACCCATTTGAAGAGGAGGGGTGATTCGCTGAAAACGTCCTGGGTTGCGAAAGCGAAGACAACCGTTCAACTTACGTTTCTCATTTTCACGCTTCTTCTGCTGACGTTGTCCAGGTTGCCAGGCAGACCCGGTATACTTTTTACCGATGTGCTGGAATCACAACTTCTTGTCTGGTTGCTGTGGATCGTGGTTGTTGTTACCGTTCTGACCGGGCTGGACTATTTTGTCAAGCATATGCGTTCCACGAATTCAACAGAGGATCTATCGACGTGAGTGGTTCTTCAACCAGTCGATCACCGCGCTCGCTCAAGATTGCAAACGATCTTCTTGAGATCGGTGCCGTTGCCCTGCGGCCGGATAATCCATTTACGTGGGCGTCGGGACTGCGTTCGCCGATCTATTGTGATAACCGATTGACCCTTGCGTATCCGAAAATCCGACGTCAGATCTGTGACGGTTTTTCCGAATCGATCGAACGATATGCAGGGCACTGCGACGTAATCGCGGGAACGGCTACCGCTGGTATTCCTCACGCCGCCTGGTTGGCGGATCGAATGAATCTTCCGCTGGTGTACGTACGATCAGGGGCGAAAGGTCACGGAAAGAGGAATCAAATAGAGGGAGTTCTAAACGAGCACAGTACGGTTGTTCTCATTGAGGACCTGATTTCGACCGGAATGTCTTCTATCGCAGCAGCACGTGCCCTTGAGCAAGCACGCTCGTCGGTCTCATTGGTTCTGGCCATATTTTCGTATGAGATGGACGCGGCTCGAAAGGAATTCAGGGAAACAGGGTTCGAATGTAAAGCGCTGTGCGGATACAGGACGCTGATCGATGTCGCGGCGCGTACCGGATTTGTCGATGAGGCCGGGGCCCAATCGCTCAAGGACTGGTACCTGGACCCGGAGGGATGGTCCCGGTCGTATTCGTGCAAGAGTTCGTAGAACGATCGATCAGGTGTTCATCGTTTTCAGGGATAACTCATGACAGCAATCATCATCAGTATCGGCGACGAACTTCTGATCGGACAGGTCGTGAACACCAACGCGTCGTGGATGGGCGAACAGCTCTCCAGCGTGGGAGTCGATGTCCGTAGAGTGGTGACATGTGCGGATGAGGCACAGGAGATCCGACGTGTTCTGGAACAGGCGCTTCCAGCAGGTGATCTCGTTTTCCTGACTGGCGGATTGGGACCTACGATAGACGATCTCACTCGCTATGTAGTGGCCGACTGTTTCGGATGTCCGTTGGAACTGAATCCGAAGGTCATGAAGCAGGTAGAGGAGCTTTTTTCTTCCAGGGACCTTCCCATGGCTGCTTCCAATAAATCGCAGGCGTTGATTCCACGCGGTTTCGAGGTCTTGTCCAACCCGGTAGGGACGGCTGCGGGATTCCATAAAGAGTGGACGGATGGAACGCGCCGGTCGGAATTGTTCGTGTTGCCCGGTGTTCCTTTCGAAATGAAACAGATGATGTCAGCATGGATTCTTCCGAGACTGAGCAAACAGGTCTCTGAATCGAGGGTTATAACCAGGACTCTTCAAACGACAGGAATCGGGGAATCCTGGTTGGCGACTCGATTGGGAGATCTTAGTCCGTTTCTATCGGACGAGGTTAAACTCGCATTTTTACCGAGCATTCACGGGGTTCGGCTCCGGCTCACAGCATGGCCGGAAAGGGCTCCCGACGCGGCGTCACGCTTCCGAGGTCTTGCATCGCATATCCGGGACCGGCTTGGGCCCCGGTTGTTCTCTGATGACGAATCTACCCTGGAAATGGTAGCCGGTAACCTGCTGATCGATCAAGGTCTGACCGTGTCGATCGCTGAAAGTTGTACGGGCGGACGCATTGCGGATCGGCTCACGAACGTACCCGGAGCGTCCACGTATTTTCTGGGCAGCGTCACGGCGTACTCCAATCAGATAAAAACCGATGTTCTGGGTGTCTCTGAAGATTGTATTCGAACACATGGAGCCGTAAGCCGAGAAGTGGCCGTTGCCATGGCAGAGGGAATCATGCGGACATTCGGGTCCAACGTAGGGATAAGTTCGACCGGAATCATGGGTCCCGATGGAGGCACTGAGGAGAAACCAGTGGGGACCGTCTGGATCGGGTATGCAAGAGAGGCGAAGAGTTCGGCAATCAAATTTCAATTCGGATCTGATCGGGACAGGAACAAGTCTCGAACGGCGACGGCGGCGATCAATCGTCTGCGGTTGGAACTGACGCAAGATGATGGTTGACCGGGCCCGTTTCAATCCGTCGGCTTTCCGGAGATTGTGGATAACCCGAAAAGAATCGAGTCTTCGAACAGGTTATATTTGTACACCTCCCGTGTCTATGATGTCGTAATCACATCGGACGGTGGCGTGTACCATGTGACACACTGCTGTCACGCAGGCATCGTATCGTGGCGGTTACGACCCGGATCCCATGACTCAGAATCGACTGATTCTCCGGGTGTAATCGAGAAGACAGAGGCTTGCGGCCGCTGACAAGCACATATATCGAGTCATTAATCAGAACTGACAGCACTTCGAATGGCAACCAACCAGAAAGACGCAGGAAAGGAGCGGGCACTCGATCTCGCCCTCAAACAGATTGAAAAAACGTACGGAAAAGGCGCCATTATGAGGATGGGCGATGCTCCCGTCGTGCAGATCGACGCTATATCTTCGGGTTCACTTGCGCTCGATTCGGCGCTTGGAATCGGTGGCATACCGCGCGGGCGTGTGATTGAAATTTACGGTCCCGAATCTTCTGGAAAGACCACTCTGGCGACTCATATCATCGCAGAGGCTCAGAAGCTGGGTGGATCGTGTGCATTCATTGATGCGGAACACGCGCTGGACGCAGGATATGCTGAAAAATTGGGTGTTGATCTGGAAAATCTCCTGATTTCACAACCCGATACCGGAGAGGACGCGCTGAATATCTGTGATACGCTCATTCGAAGTGGTGCCCTCGATGTGATCGTTATTGATTCTGTTGCCGCGCTCGTTCCGCGCGCTGAAATCGAGGGAGACATGGGTGACAGTCATATGGGACTGCAGGCAAGACTCATGAGTCAGGCGCTTCGGAAGCTGACCGGTACGATTAATCGGACAAAAACAGCGTTGATCTTCATCAATCAGATCAGAGAGAAAATCGGCGTCATGTTTGGCAGTCCTGAGACGACCACGGGTGGTCGCGCTCTGAAGTTTTATTCCTCCGTTCGAATGGACATTCGCCGCATTGGTGCCATCAAAGATGGAACGGAGGTAGTGGGAAATCGAACTCGCGTAAAAATTGTGAAGAATAAAGTAGCTCCTCCATTCCGGACTGCGGAGTTCGATATCATCTACGGGGAGGGCGTTTCCTCTCTGGGAGAACTCGTTGACCTTGCCGTCGATAACGATATTATCGAGAAAAGCGGCTCGTGGTATTCCTACGGTGATCTGAAAATCGGGCAGGGTCGAGAATCAGCTAAATCATGGTTGCGCGAGAACGATTCGATGTGCGCAGAAGTACGTCACAGGGTAAAAGAAGCACTCGGGATGATTCCGGCTTCGGAGCCGACAAACGGTGTTGCCGTGGCAGAGTCGGTCTGACAGCGACGGGTTTGAGCATCGTTCGACGGCTTACGATCGTCTTGATGCTATTACTTTTTTGTTCTGACGCGGGGGCTCAACCAAGCGTAAGACGGGCCTCATTTCCAGTTCTTGGGAGCCCGTTGGTGACCAGGATGACTGTTCCGCAGGACGGATCTCCGTCGCTGGATCGAAGACTGTTGATGCGTATCTACTCTATCGAGCAGCCCGTCTTCACATCGGCGGTGGTGCTCGCTGACCGGAGTGCCTATCCCGTATTTTACGCATCTGTTCCGTCGATCTGGGCCGGAGCTCTTCTGTTCGGTGGACGTGATGACACTATCGCGGCGGCCAAACTGTCCGGGGCCTGGATAGCCGCTTCTGGATCGTCCTTGCTGCTCAAACATCTTTTTAAACGCGAACGTCCTTTTCGTACCGAAGAAGGCGTTAACGCTCGAACCGAATATGTCGGTGGCCGGGTGATCGATCGCTTCTCATTCCCTTCCGGACACGCAACACTCGCCAGCGCCATCGTAACATCTGCCATGCTGGCGTATCCGAGGTGGTACGTGATCGCACCGGCTTCGATCTGGGTAGGCACCGTTTCGGTCTCAAGAATCTGGATGGGAGTTCACTATCCATCAGACGTCGCTGTCGGCCTGGTACTGGGTACGGCGACAGGTATTGTCTCGCATCTGGTTCTGAATGGTCTCATCGACTGATTGTTTAGCCGACACCGAAACTATCACTTGTCCCATCGTATAGTCGGCACATGCCACATTTGAATAATTCAGCGCACGTAATGACTCGAGTCCTGGCCGTAGGAGTCATTGTTATTTTATCACTTCAATCAGATTCCGTACGAGCTCAACTGGTGATTGAGGGAACCGTCGTAGACGCCGAATCGGGCATCTCGTTGCCGGGCGCCACCGTTCAGGCCAAGGATACATTCAACGGAACGGTGACTAATGCAGCAGGAAGGTTCAGAATTGACGTTCCGGCACTCCCTGTACGTCTTGTAGCACGTTTCATCGGGTATGATTCGCTCGAAATGACACTCGATTCTGCCAGCAACAACGTAACGCTTCGTCTCGATCCTTCCGTCTTGATTCTGCCTGAATTGATCGTGAGTGGAGAGGATCCGGCCGTCGAAATTATGCGTCGGGTAATTGCGGCCAAGCAAGTTTGGAAGAAGGATCTTCGGTCCTACAGAGTCGAGGCGTATAATCGATTTCGATTGGAGAATGACTCGGGCATTGTATCGATCTGGGAGAGTGGGACTCTTGCATTCTGGGATGACGAACTGGGGAGCAGGGAAGTGGCTGTCTGGCAGAAGGGGACAGACAATGCGGAGATAGAATCTCTCATGCCAGCGGCTCTCTTTATCAAGAATCTGTACGAGGACAACATCGAAGTCGGCGGGCATCATCTGATGGGCGTAACCCATCCGGAAGCCGTCGATTTTTATCAGTTCCGACTGGTACGCGCTCGATCGCAAGACGAGCAGATCGTCTACGACATCGACGTACGTCCCAAATCCAGATTGAGCTCCGGATTCGTGGGGAAAATCTCGGTCTTGGACGAGGATTATGCCATGATATCAGCTGATTTACGACCCGGAGAGGCGTTTTACTTTCCACCGCCCTTCAAGAGGATCTCGGTGACATACCGGCAACAGTATCTGAATTTCGATTCCGCCGTCTGGCTGCCGGTAGATTTACGAGCGTCAAGCGAACTGGATATTGCACTCTCAGGATTGTTCTCAATTCCGACGATAAAGTTGGAGCAATTCTCTCGACTGGCGCATTTCGAACTGAATATCCCGGTTCCGGATTCACTCTACCAGCAGGACAATTTTGTTGTTGAAGACACGACTCTTGTCAACAGCTTGGAACTCTCGGAACCGGAAGACCTGGCGATACCGCTGACAGAGGGCGAGACTCAGGCCTATACCGAGATTGACAGTACGATGACGATGGATAAGGCCTTTAAACCAAGTGGGCTCCTGGCTCGGTTCGTCCAGATGGATGATGATCGACGGGATGAACGGAACCGGAGGAGAAGCGGACGAAATTCGGGAAAAGGAAAAGGCCTGGACTTGTCGCTCCACACGTCCCCGGATCTACGATACAATCGGGTAGAAGGATTGTTTGCGGGGGCGGCCATCGACGTTGATCCGATCTCAGGAGTAACGATCGGTGGCCGGGTGGGTTACAGTCAAGCCAGACGCAAATGGTCGTGGGCAGGAAACATCGAGATGGGGAGGCAGGTCAGATTTTCGATCGGGTATTCCGGTGGTGTGGAGAGGCGGTATCTTTCGTCAATTCATGGGCTCTTGACGAACAGTCTTAATACGATATCCCTCGGTCACGACTACTATGATTATGTGAACCGAGAGACGTATTTCGTCAAGGTCTCATCATCGCTCAGCAATCGTTTTCCGGTCAAATGGGAACTTGCCTACAGCGATGCCACTGACCGGAGTATTCAGAAAAAGATCGAGTCCAGTCTCATTGGCAACCGGAGCGATCTCAGACCAAATGCCCGTGTCAGCGACGGGATTATTCGATCGGGTCGTATCCGGTTGTCGTACACGAAAGATTCGATTCCTTATGGTATCGGTCCTGAGTATCGCTTCGATGTCGTAGCCGAGACTTCGATTGGCCCGACGAAACACACGCTTTCCCGATTCTCCAGAATTAATGGTTCTATTCTCTGGAGGATCAATACGTTTTATGGACGCCGTCTGATTCCCAATACACTTGATTTCAGAATCAGTGGCGGTACGTTCAGCGGCACACTTCCCCGACAGCGATTCGGAATCGTAGACGGGACGTCGTCTCTTAGTGTGTTTGGGGGACTCAAAACCCGACATCAGATTCCGTATGAGGGTAGCAGCTATTTCTCTGTTGTATGGGAACACGACTTCAGGACCGTTATTTTCGAAAAACTCGGCTGGACGTCGTTGGCCAGAAAAGGGATCAATCTGATCGTCTTCGGAGGACACGCCAGAACGTGGGATGTACAAAAGATCGCCGGTCGGTCGTCGAGAGAGGGACTATTCGACCGCGGATTCCATCACGAGTTGGGCTGGTCCGTGTCCGGCCTGTTTTCGCTACTTCGTATCGATTTTGCCCATCGGCTCGACCGTCCTGACTTCTCGGTCGGAGTCTCTGTAGCTCGGATTTTTTAGGTGAAATCACCCGGTCGGAACGGAGCCCGGCTTCTGGTCGATAGATTCGACGATCACCGGTCGGTCCGTTTCGATGATCCATTCACTCCATGATCCGGGATACAGTGTGGGCCAATCGAGACCTGACAGTCGCATCGTAAAAATGGTATGTGTGGCGGTCACTCCAGAACCACAGTAACACACAATCGACCCGCCCTCTCCGGCCGGTTCCTCTGATACAGATTCTTCCGATTCGGCAGGATGGCTCACGGGCCGCCTTGAATTCGATGATGAATGGGGACCGAGACGGGCATAGCGATTTCGTAATTCGGACGCGGATAGAAAACGACCATCGTCGTCCAGACTGTCCATCCAGGGATACGACACTGCTTTGGGAATATGTCCGGCAACCGGGTCGATCGGTTCGCTAATACCGAGATACCGCTCGCGAGCTCTGCAGTCAACGAGAGTCGCAGATCCACCGTCGATATTACCCTGAATGAACGGTGCCGAACAGACCGGGTGTTGATAGGATCGACGGGGAGTGCCGACCCCGGTCGAAGCGGATCGATCGGACAGGGACCGGGAGGAGAGTTTCGTCATTGGCCCGGACTCAACGGGTAGTCCGCTGGCTATCCAGGCAGGGTAGCCTCCATTCAGAATTGATACATCGGTCTGGCCGAGACCGGTCAGCATCCACCACATACGCGCTGCGATCCCTCCTCCCATATCGTCGTAAATAACGATCTTCGAACGGCGTTTAATTCCCCACATCTCCATACGGTTAAAGAAAACGTCAGGATCGGGAAGAGGATGGCGACCCGATATTCCCGGAATGATGGGGGAGGAAAGTTCATCGTTCAGGTGAACATATATTGCCCCCGGGATATGTGAGCGTTCGAACGCGTTTCTTCCGGCATTCGTATCGGCGAGGGAGAATCTGCAATCGAAAACAACAAGATCATCGTCATTTGATTGCTCCATCAGAGCGTCGGGTTCAATAATCATCGGCCGGGTGGTTTCAGGTCGGGCAAACAGACCCTAAATTGGCATGTCATCGGAGGGGAGAAACCCGGATAGGTACCATTGACCGCCAATAAATCAAAATCTCAAAATTCGACGGTGCGTTCCCAGACGCCATTGATGCGCCAGTACCGGGCCGTCAAAGATCGTCATCCGGGAGCCATCCTGCTTTTCAGGATGGGCGATTTCTACGAGACCTTCGAAGAAGATGCGCGGCGCGTTCACTCCATTCTCGGGATAACGTTGACGCGCCGGTCGAACGGAAAAGCCGCGGACGTGGCACTGGCAGGATTTCCGTACCATGCGATCGATACCTATCTGCCTAAACTGGTCGAGGCGGGATTACGTGTTGCCATTTGCGAGCAACTGGAGGATCCAAAGACAACGAAGTCCATCGTAAAGAGGGATGTCGTTGAGATCGTCAGTCCCGGAGTCACATTCCGGGATCAATTGCTGGATCCCAGGCGATCTCAATACGTCGCAGCAATTTCGAACGGAAAAGGTGGCCGTCCAGGCCGTGTAGGGGTGGCATTTGCAGATATCTCGACCGGTGAGTTCTTCGTTACGGAGACGGGGGGAGACGATCTCGAAGCGCTGATCGATTCAATAGCTCCGGCAGAATTACTTCTGAATCGAAAGGACCCAGACCTGGAAGTCTGCAGGCAGGGCCACTCCATGGTCGAGACGTATCTCGACGACTGGTCATTCGAGACCGATGTTGCGCGTCAGACGCTGACTTCTCATTTCGGTACCCATTCTCTGAAGGGATACGGTATCGAGTCGATGGATGCCGGAGTCTCAGCCGCCGGAGCCGTGCTTCACTATTTGTCCGAATCTCAGAAGGGACGTATTGGCCATATCCGTTCGATGAGGCGGTACGAGATATCGGATCGCATGCTGTTGGACGTACAGACCCGACGTAATCTGGAACTGGTGTCGTCTATTTCGACAGGAGGAACTGAGGGCACGTTGGTTGGGATACTGGACGAGACGTGTACGGCCATGGGTGCCAGAACTTTGAGAAAGTGGCTATTCCGGCCGCTAATCTCCAGGAAGGCCATCCAGTCCCGGCTAGATGCTGTGCGGTTCTTTTTTTCGGCTGCGACGCTGCGAACGTCATTACGAGACACGCTTTCCACGGTAGGAGACCTGGAGCGAATCGCAGTCAAGGTATCGGCGTCACGTGTTACTCCCAGAGAACTGGTGGCATTAAAAGCCTCTCTCGATCAGATACCGGTCATACGTGAACAGCTCAAAGACGGGAGCGGCCTCGTATCGGAAGCCAGGGCCGGACTGAATCCGTGTAGCGAGATTTCAGAGCTGATCGGAAATGCGCTGATCGATAGTCCTCCGGCGATAATCAAGGATGGAGGTGTCATACGAGACGGGTACGACGCCGAATTGGATAAACTCAGGGAAATTTCCAGATCGGGAAAAAACTGGCTCACAGATCTCCAACTGAAGGAGGCCGAGAATACGGGAATAAGTAGTCTGAAGGTGGGCTTCAACAAGGTCTTCGGATACTATCTGGAAGTTACCCATACGCACAAGGATCGCGTTCCGGAAGAATGGATTCGTAAACAGACCCTCGTAAATGCGGAGAGGTACATCACCCAGGAACTGAAGGAGTATGAAGATCAAATTCTTGGTGCCGAGGATCGGATTGCGATTCTGGAGGGAAACCTTTTTCAGCAAATTAGAGATCGCGTGGCCGTCCAGACTTCAGAATTACTGGAGAATGCACGTTCCATTGCCATTGTGGATGTTCTGGCAACATTTGCAGATGTAGCCGTTTCTCGGTCATTTGTAGAACCTACTGTGAACGATGAATACCGAATCGAGATAAGGGCGGGAAGGCATCCGGTAGTAGAGTCTGTACTGCCTCCGGGAGAGTCGTTCATTCCGAATGATACCTCGTTGGATACTTCTGACGAGCAGATATTGATCATCACCGGTCCGAACATGGCGGGAAAAAGTGTGGTGCTCAGACAGGTCGGATTAATCGTACTCCTGGCCCAGGTGGGATGCTATGTGCCGGCGGAATCGGCATCCATTGGCATTGTGGATAGAATATTCACCCGGGTCGGTGCTGCCGACAACATGGTAGCAGGGGAGAGTACCTTTCTGGTCGAAATGAATGAGACGGCGAATATTCTGAATAGCGCCACAGATAGATCCCTCATTTTACTCGATGAGGTCGGTCGCGGAACCAGTACCTTTGACGGCCTGTCGATAGCGTGGTCACTCGTAGAGTATTTGCATGATAATTCGGATGTCGCGGCAAGGACCATGTTCGCCACCCATTATCACGAACTGAACGAGATCGAATCCAGACTCGAACGGGTCCGGAACTATCGAATTCAGGTACATGAAAACAACGGAAAGGTCGTTTTTCTGAGACGCATGATCCGTGGAGGCGCCGATCACTCCTACGGAATTGACGTAGCGAAAATGGCTGGTATTCCTGATCCGGTGCTGAGTCGGGCACGGGAGATATTGGTTCATCTCGAAAGCCAGCGGCTCCGGGTCGAAGAGGCGCTCGATGAGACCGGGATATGGAATAACACGCTTGCCGTACCGCCCCGGTCGACCAATCAGATGTCTCTTTTTTCCGAATCCTCCGATTTGATTGCGGCCAAAATAAGAGAGCGTGTCGAAGGCATGAATACGGATCGGTTGACCCCCCTGGACGCACTGATTGTTCTGACCGAGTTGAAAAAACTGGCACACCCGGCTTCTACAGACGATGGTGAATCCTCACGTGAGTGATTCACCCGACGAAGGCGTCCTTTTTCTACCCGGCCAGTAGGTCCTACCCTTCCAGGAGATTCTCTTTACAAATAGGACGGAGAAGGGAATTGCGAGGAGATATCCGATGAGAAAGAGCTCGAAAACGGCAAAGTAGCGGAAGGGAACGTGAATGCGAAGTTGTTTCTGGGCTACCCGTGTCAGGATGGCATCTCCCAGAGCTTTCAGCAAAATGAGGATGACCGCAGGTAAAGGAAAAAGAAACAGTCCGATCGTTGGAATCAGCTGGGCAAAAAATATGAGCGCCATCAGGACTCGAACATACGGGTGAGCATAAAATCCTCCTTTGGCCCATCGTTGCCTCTGTTCCCACAGGTCCTTGAAGTTTTTTACCGGTGCCGTGAAATTTACCAGATAGGGGTCGATTCTCAGTACAGAACGCCAGATTCCGGTGGCGTGGATGGCCTTGAAGAGTGCGTAATCCTCGGTCACGGAATCTGGAATTCCCGGATATCCTCCTACAGAATCATATGCGGTCTTTCGAAGGCACATGTTGTTGCCCATGCCGGTCAGAGGAAATCCTGCTTCGGAAGCCGCCGAAGCAGTGGCAAGAAGCAACAGCCAGTCCAGAGCCTGTATTCCTGAAAAGAGATCATGGTTTGAAACTGCAGTAACACCGCAGATTACACCGATATCTTCTTCCTGCATCTGGCAGACCATGTTCTTGACCCATGGACTCGGCGGAGTACAGTCCGCATCGGTGATGAGGATGAATTCTCCACGTGCACGAAGTACGGCCGTATGCAGCGCCGCGGCCTTTCCGATAAGACCGGACGATTCATTGGAAGACAGTGCGATAATTCGGGCGTCTTCTGCGGCCATTTCGTGGATGATATCGGCCGTTCGGTCATCAGATTGGTCGTCAACCAGTATAATTTCGATCCGATTTTCGGGGTAGTCCTGTGCACACAGACTTCGGATGCAGTACGGAAACAATTCCTCTTCATTCCGGGCTGCGACCAGGATGCTGACGAAGGGGAGTTCGCTCATGGCCCGATTTGCCCCGGTCTTGCGGCGTATGAGCCGGGTACCTATCGCGACGAGGATCAGATGAATGGCCCCCGTTCCTATCGCCGTCATGAGCAGATAAGAAATGAATGTGTTGTCCATCATATCAGGAAACCGGTCGCCTCTGACCGGACATCTTCAATTCTGACGAGACTCTCATCGAACCGGATTCGTATTATTCCACAGTGCCGAGTGTACCCCCCAATAATACGACTATTCTGTAACTCGATATCATGCGAACACTGATCATCGGTGGTGGAGGACGGGAACATGCTCTCGCGGCCTTATTGAGAACCCGGCTTGATGTGGACGAACTATACATCGCGCCAGGAAATGGTGGGACGGCTGACCTTGGTTCTAATCTGGATATCAGAGCCGACGATATCGATTCAATTCTGGACGAGGTTGTCAAAAGGCAGATAGAACTGGTGATTGTCGGTCCGGAGGCTCCGCTGGTAGCGGGAATCGTCGATCGCTTGCGAGAAGTGGGTGTGCCGGCAGTGGGACCGACCTCGGCAGCTGCACGATTGGAGGGTTCCAAGTCATTTGCCAAAGACTTTATGCAACGGCATGGCATTCCGACCGCTCCCTATCAGACGTTTTCCTCAGACCAACTCGCTGAAGCCCTTTCCCACATTGACGGGGCCGGAGCGCCCGTCGTGGTGAAGGCCAGCGGACTCGCTGCGGGAAAAGGAGCGGTGGTCTGCGAAACAAAGGAGGATGCAGCAAAGGCCGTGAGAGAGATGCTCGAGGACGATTCTTTCGGTCCCGCGGGAAATGAGATCGTAATCGAGTCGTTCATGGAAGGAGAGGAGGCCAGTCTCTTCGTGCTCTCGGATGGAAAAGACTATGTCCTGCTGCCATCTGCACAGGACCATAAGAGAGTCGGTGACGGGGATGTGGGACCGAATACGGGTGGGATGGGGGCCTATGCCCCGGCGCCCGTCCTGACAGACAACCTGATTGATCAGGTCTGCAGGCTCATCGTTGATCCAACGCTGGACGGTATGCGGGATCAAGGGACTCCGTATACGGGTGTTTTATACGTTGGGTTGATGATTACGCCGGATGGGCCGCGAGTCGTCGAATACAATTGTCGTTTCGGGGATCCTGAGGCGCAGGTCGTGCTTCCACTCATCTCCTCCGATCCAGTTGACCTGTTTATGCGTATGGCTACGGCTGATCTGAATGGATACAGATTGGGTGTGCGATCGGGATATGCGGCGAGCGTGGTACTTGCCTCAAAAGGCTATCCAGGACCGTATCTCAAAGGAAAATCCATCATGGGGATTGAAGCGGCATGTGCCAGAGTGGGAACGAGCGTATTTCAAGCGGGAACGTCCACGGACCGTCAGGGAAACGGGCCCGTCACGTCGGGTGGAAGAGTACTCGCGGTTACCGGTATGGGTCAGACACTCAAGCAGGCAATCGATGTGGCGTACGCAGGGGTAGATTGCATCACGTTTGATGGCGTTCAATTCAGGCGAGACATTGGAAAGAAAGGACTCCAGAGGCTTGGAAACATCTGATGTCAAACCACGAAAAGGGAACCGTGAATACCTGTTCGATTCAAAGAACGATCGCAGGATATCTGTCGTTGTTGTGCCTCTTTGGCAGTGCCTTCGCCTGGCCCAGAAGCGGATTATGCCAGGACAGAGATACGCTTACAGTTCGTTCTGAATCGATCGCGGACTTTGGTCAGGCCACCCGGATAGCACGAACGACGGACGGCACGATGTACGTTGTAGATGCCCGGGAAGACAGGATCGTAATGCTCGATCGCGACGGGAAGGTGCTCGAATGGTTTGGCGGGAAAGGAACGGATGAAGGCCAGTTCGACACGATTCGGGATGTCGACCCGACGAATGGACTCATCATCAACGTAGCCGATGCGGGAAATGGAAGAATTCAGCGATTTGCGAAGGGATTCCGATTTCTTGAGACCATCGTGCTATCCAATAATGCATCCAGAGAAGGGCGAGAATCTTCTTTTCGCTCGGGGTCCGCTCGGGTTGACGGCCCCGGACAGGGGTATCCGATTGGTGTTGCAAGCTCTGCCGCAGAGGATCTCTATGTATTGGATGCCATGTCGGGTCGCGTTATTCGATGGGACCGGGAAAGACGTAGACGCTGGATCATTGGAGGAGAGGATGCACAGGACGGTGAATTGGTCAGCCCCGTCTCGATTGCTGTTCGAGGTAACCGGCTGTACGTGGCTGACGCTTTCCTGGGCGGAGTCATGGTATATGACCTCTTCGGTACCTTCGTCCGGACGATCGGGTCCGGTATGTATCCGGATATCGTTTCTGTACGGGTTGACGACCGACGTCTGATGATCGTGTTACCGGATCGTATCCAGTTTTACACGATTGCGGGGCGCCGAACGGACGTCGTACGTGTGGACCTGAATACGCCTGTCGTAGACGCAGTAGCAGCCGCAGACGAATTGTTTATTCTGACGGCAACATCTCTTCTGAGGCTCGAGAAAAGGGTTTCGGAATAGGGTCTGTTTTCGTGGCGTATCAGACGTTTCTCGTTTCCCCGGGTACGGTCGATCCGCTGAAGGTTCCAAGATTGATGCGGACTTCAATTTCCGGTACTTGCCATAGGTCCTGATCGTTTCTACTTTCGTGCTCCAGAGCCATCTTACTTCTGAGATCAGGTGGATTCAACAATAGATCCCTGGCCCTTGTGCCGCTCGCAGTCTTACAGGAGTATTAGTAATGCGACTAGCTTTATTTGGCCCCCCCGGGGCTGGGAAGGGCACCCAGGCTGCCTTTCTCGCCCAACAGTTCGGTATTTGCGCAATATCTACGGGAAAACTGATCCGTACGGCGATTGCCGAACAATCGAGACAGGGCAAGGAGGCTGAAGCGTACGTTCATGCAGGCAGACTCGTACCCGGTAGAGTGGTACGTGATCTTGCGAACCGGGCGATTGCCGATTGCGGATTTGACGGGTTCGCACTCGATGGGTATCCACGCACCGTCGAACAGGCCGACTGGTTGACAGAATTTCTTACTGCTTACAAGGCTCCGTTACAATCGGTCATCAGCCTGGAGCTATCGGACGACGCGATCGTCTATCGACTGTCACGCCGGAGGGTAGATCGGGTAACGGGAGCAACGTATCACCTGGACTATAATCCTCCGCCCGAAGACCTCGATCCAGAGTCACTCATTCGTCGCCGCGATGATGATCCGGAAATAATTCGCGCTCGTCTGATATCTTATCGAGAAGAAACCCTGCCCGTAAAAGCCTATTTTCAGGAGAGAGGACTCCTGGAGGAAATAGACGGCTCGGAATCAATAATAAAGATCAAGGAGAGCATTTTCGCCCACGTTGCTCCCTATTCTTCGCCCGCCCTGGTCTAGCAGCCCTGTACATGAATCGATCCCGAACCAGACAACCGGCCGACCATTCTTTTCAGGCACGGATTATCGAGATCGATATGTCCGGGTTAGAGTTACTTCTAGTACCAACCGGTATTGACTCGGTCATATCTTTCAGGGGTTCTTTTTTAAGCCCTTCGTGGAATAACGGACGATTTCGTGTGGCACAGGATCTTGCCATTGCATGCCTCGATAAGGGAACCCATTCGCACACAAAGGATGAGATTTCTGACATCCTTGAGCCGGTCGGAGCGCGTCTCAATTTTTATGCAGATGGCCAGCGAGTCCGAGTCAGTGGAAGGTGTCTGAAAGAAGATTTTCCTGTTGTTGTGGCATTGATGAAGGAGCAATTAGTGAGTCCGGCATTTTTGCCCGAGGAGGTAGAGCGCGTACGCGATCGGATGCGGGCCGCGTATCAGAGGACGCTGACCGATACCAGTTTCCTGGCTTCATCTGCGCTCAGCCGACTGATCTATCCATCGGAACATCCCAATTTCACCCCGGATAGCGTCTCTGATCTGTCTATCCTGGAGTCGATTACCTATGAAGATATTCGCGCGATACAGCAGTCATGGATTCCGCTCGTCTCCTTTCGTTTCACCGCGGTCGGAGATATCAATCGAGATAACGTGGAACAGACGTTTTTAACGCATTTTGAAACGGTGAGACAGGAATGTGAAGACCATGAGTCCGATAAAGCGCTCATGGAAGCGAGGAGTCCGTCAGTATGGCTTGGTGGTGTCGCCAACGAAGGCATTGCTTCCGTGCAGGAAATCAATCTACCTGGTAAAGAGAGTCTGGATGTACGACTCGGTCACGCCATTGATCTCTCGGTAATTGATGAGAGAATTCGACCGTTGACGCTCGGGGTGTTTGCTCTAGGTGGAAATTTCTCTGCTCGACTGATGAACATCGTGCGAGACGAGTTGGGCCTGACGTATGGTATCGGTTCATCGTTGACGGGTTTTGATCTGTTTCATCACGGAGCCTGGACCATCTCCGTGACGCTCTCGAAAGACAAACTTGAAGAAGGCCTTGACGCTACCAGACGGGAACTGGATCGTTTCGCGGAAAACGGACTGTCCGCAGCCGAGTTGGAGGAAAAAAAACACACCTTGTGCGGCATACACAAGGTGTCTCTCTCAACGACGGCTCAGATTTCAATGGCGCTTCTTCGAAACGCGGAAAAAAACAGAGATCCCGGATACATTGATCTCTATCCAGATCTGATCAATCAGGTTGACCTGGATACCGTGAATGGACTCATAAGAGCATGTCTTAAACCGGAAATCCTCAGTTGTACGACGGCCGGTACGATTATCTCTCCGGAAAAAACCTGATCAGTCCGGCATGACAAATGCCAGAATCAGGTAGACGAGGACCCCGGGGAATCCAGTCGAAATAACGCTCAGAAGTACGTATGCCGTCCGAACAATGGTCGGATCAATATCGAAGTGCTCGGCGATACCGCCGCATACTCCAGCGATCATTCGATTGGTCGACGATTTTCTCATTTTTCGGTTAGAACTCATGTCCTTCTTCTCAACTATCTCGGATGATTGTTATTCGTTCTTCCGGTATGGCGTCACGTTTATCGGGCGACGGCATGATGAATGAGAGCAAGATGTAGGCCAGAACGAAAGGGCCTCCACCGGTACCCACAAATCCTACTACGAAGGCAATTCGCACAAGTGTCGGGTCGATACCAAAATATTCGGCAATACCCGCACAGACACCGGCCATTTTCTTATTACGGGATTTGATGAGTTTCCCTCTATTCGACTTCTGGGACGATTCAGAGACGATTGTCCGGTTCTTTTTGGATTGTCTCCGAGCCAACTTCTTTTCTGCCTTGATTTTCTTTTTATTCTTACGATTGGGTCGCCACGACAGCACTCCGAATCCCAGAAGAATGATAAAAATGCCTGCTATCCAGGGCAGGAGGCTTGCCAGAACGGCCAGATCGATACCTGACCCCCAGATGCCGAGCTGCTGAAACAAATAGGCGATACCAACCAGAATGAGCGAGAGTCCGGCCAATGTTGGCAGGTTGAGCATTCCTTTCGGTTGTTCCTGTTCGTCGTCGAACAGGAGGGCATCGAGTTCATCCTCGGAGAGCGTTTCAAGATCGAGGTTCTCATCGTCATACAGATAGGACGACGCTTCCTGACGGCTCGATGTTTTGGTTCGTGTACTCATAAATATATCATTGAATCAGCCAGCTCTCGTACGCATCGGCATGGTTCAGGTTACGTCCGTACGCAGGATAGTGTGTTCTGTAACGATGGTTGGAATACGGATGTCGCGTATCTCGCTGGGAATGGTGTCCAATATAAAATCGGAGAGAATGGGAACGATGATCGGGACTTCAAGATAGCGAAGCAATTCGTCGTAATAACCATATCCATATCCAATTCTGTTTCCCTGACGATCCATTCCCAGAGCCGGAACGAGAATCACGTCCCACCTGTCGGTCGGTACTTCGAATCCTTCAACGGGCTCCTGAATTCCCCAACGATTCGTAACAAGGCGTGCCATGGCTGTTATCTCACGATGCGAAAGTCGACGCCCCCCTACGGCATCATGTCCGAAGACTTCCACTACCGGGCTTACGATCTGAACAGAGCGACTCAGGAGCTGAGACAGGAGCGGCTTTAGATCTGGTTCACGACGGGAGACTACGGGTATGAACACGTGAATTGTTCGGGCATTGGCGACCTCTGGCAAGGACAGAAGACGCTTGACAATACTGCGACTCGCGGAACGATAGATGGCAGGACTCACGGCCGATTGACTGGCAGCGAGCTTCGTTCGAAGCGTCATTTTTATTGACCGTATTTCGTTCTCTGAATGCAATATTACGTCCTTGCGACTCCCCTGAGAATTCACCAGATGATTCGAAATATACGACACATAAGTAGTGAGCAAACCCATGCCCAACGAGGCAAAACCCACGCAAACGCTGGACGAATTTGAGAGCTATCGTGACAGGATTGTATCGACTATCATCATTAAACATGTGTGGAGGCCGATTTCTCCGATGCCGAACTCGACGATGCGATGCAGGTTGGTCTGATCGTAGGTGGTTCAATAGTGATTCCTCATCTGCGTCGTGCCGTAGACCTGCGCGATCTGCTCGGAATGCGTGAAGATGAGGAGGATTCTAGTAAAAATCTGCGTTAGCAGGCGATGAGCGGGGATCGTCACTATCGCTTGAGTTTGTTTCTACATTAATGGCGCCGTAACTTTGCTCGTCTGTACAAAAACGTCCGAAAACCCCATTTTCGGGTAGTAAATCACTGTTTCTGGGTCGAATCCATGTTTGAGAGTCTTAGCGAAAAGCTTGGAAGTGCGCTGAAGTCCGTCGTAGGACAGGGGCGTATTACGGAGCTTAACATCGCAGAGACCATGCGGGAGATTCGGAGGGCCTTGCTCGACGCCGACGTCAACTATCAGGTGGCGAAGGAATTTACTGAGCGGGTTCGGGAGAAAGCGCTTGGCGGTGCGGTACTTACGTCCGTGTCGCCAGGTCAGCAGTTGGTCAAGATCATCCACGATGAATTGGTCCGCGTGCTGGGTGAGACGAATGTTGGGATTTCCATGAGCTCAGCACCACCGACGGTTATTCTTGTCGCTGGTCTGCAGGGCTCAGGTAAAACGACTTTTTGTGGCAAACTTGCCAGGCATTTCAAGTCTCAGGGTCGCGCCCCGATGCTGGCTGCAGCCGACGTCTACCGTCCGGCGGCTGTAGATCAACTAAGGATGCTCGCGACCGAGATTGATGTACCTGTGTATTCGGTTGAGGCCGATGGAGAGATTGTTCAGGATGCGGTTCGAGTTGCCCGGGAAGCGGTTACAGCTGCTCGAAAAACGGCTCGAGACGTACTGATCATCGACACCGCCGGTCGTCTCCACGTGGATGAGCAGATGATGAAGGAGGTCACGGATATTAAGGCCTCAGTCTCGCCCAGCGAGATTCTTTTTGTCGTCGACAGTATGACCGGTCAGGACGCTGTCAATACGGCGCAGGAGTTCAACCTGCGTCTTGATTTTGACGGAGTTGTTCTGACGAAAATGGATGGAGATACACGGGGCGGCGCCGCGCTTTCCATTCGATCGGTTGTGCGGAAGCCAATCAAGTTTGCCTCTACAGGCGAGAAACTGGATGCCCTTACGCCCTTTCATCCGGACCGGATGGCACAGAGAATTCTGGGCATGGGTGATGTTGTTTCGCTGGTCGAAAAAGCGCGTGAGCAGTTTGACGACAAGCAGGCAGCTCGACTTCAGTCGAAGATTAGATCGGAGAGTTTTAATCTCGAAGATTTTCTCGATCAACTGAATAAAGTGAAGAAGATGGGGTCACTTCGTGATCTTGTGGGCATGATACCGGGTGTGGGGGCCAAACTGGGTGATATGGAGGTTGATGACGATGCTTTCGTGCATATTGAGGCATTGATTCATTCCATGACTCCTCAGGAACGGCAGCATCCAGAAATTATAAATGGCAGTAGGCGTAGAAGGATTGCCAGCGGAAGCGGTCTTGAAGTGCGCGATGTCAACCAGTTGCTCAGGCAATTCCGCGATATGAAAAAGATGATGAAGACGATGACCAAGATGATGGGAAAAGGAAGGTCGGCAGACCTCGGATCTCTCCTCGGAAGTCGTTAAAATTGTGAATCAGAACTAAACGAATCGAGAAAAGACAGTGGCAGTAAAGCTTCGTCTACGCAGAATGGGTCGCAAGAAGCGCCCCGTATACGCCGTAGTGGCCGCAGACTCGCGTTTCGCACGCGACGGACGGTACATTGAGGATCTTGGACGGTATGAACCGCTTAATGAACCGGCATTTGTCAAACTGGAGGATGAACGAATTCTCTACTGGCTCGGGACCGGTGCGCAACCTAGTGATACGGTACGTTCCCTCTTGAGCAAGAGTGGTTTGATGCTCGCTCTTCATATGAAACGTAAAGGCGCTTCGGATGAGGATATTTGGGCGGCCGTAGAGTCTCATCGCGCGATGAGAGCGGAAAAGGAGAAAGAAAATTCAAAGCCGACAGCTGCTGATAAGCGGCTTTCTGCTCTAGCAGAAGAGGCTAAGGCCGCTGATAAAAAGGCCGCTGAACTGGCCAAGGCCCGTGCTGAGGCAGAAGCTAAAGCCCAGGCAGAAGCTGAAAAAGCGCAGCTTGCCGCCGCCGCCGAGCGGGAAAAAGCCGCCGCAGAGGCGAAGCTGGAACAGGCTGCATCGAACGAAGCCCAGGCTGCCATCGAAGGTGCGGCCGAAGCTCCGGAAGCAGAAGCCGAGGCAGCTCCGG
>CAYLHF010000014.1:22903-78610 GCA_964383365.1 uncultured Rhodothermales bacterium
GCAGCTCCGGCAGCGGAAACACAAGCAGCACCTGAAGGAGAAGCCAAGATAGAGGAAGGCTAGATTTTCGAATCTTGCCCCTCGGTGAGTACCATGTTCGATCAACGCTCAGAACTTCGAGAAGTAGGGCGGATTGTACGTTCTCACGGTCTTTGTGGACACATTAAGGTTGCACCAGAAACGGATGATCCAAATCGCCTTGCGGAGATTGGGTCGGTGTTCATTGGTACAACGGCAGATTCGGCCATCTCCTATGGGGTCGAGTCGTTTAGTGTGCAGCCGTCCAAGTATGGCCTCACCATGATTCTTGGTCTCCGGGGGATCAGTTCAAGAGATTCGGCAGATGGCCTTCGATCTCTGTCAGTGTTTGTTTCGGTGGAGGACTTACCTCCACTCGAACCGGGCGAATACTTTCTAGACGATCTGGTTGGTTTTCGTGCACTATCGACGAACGACAGTATACTCGGAACAGTGATGGATGTGCTGGAGCTACCGGCCCAGAATGCGCTCCTGGTGAGACAATCCGATGGATCTGACCGGTTGGTCCCACTCGTGTCGGAAATTGTCTCCTCGATAGACATGAAGGCAAAGACGATTCGGATACATGAAATTGAAGGATTGTTTTAGGGAGCCGTCAGGAGATCCTGGTGAGAAGTAGATTATGGCGTCAACACTAGTCTGGATACTTCCATGATAATTGACATCGTGTCCGCACTCCCCGAAATCGTCCGCGGACCACTCGGAGAGAGTATTCCGAATCGAGCAGTTGATAAGAGGCTGGCAGAATTCAGAGTGCATGACCTTCGGGATTTTGCAACCGATAAGCATCGTCAGGTAGATGACTATCTATTCGGGGGAGGCGCAGGAATGCTCCTTAAACCGGAACCGATTTTCGACTGTATAGAGGCCATCCTGGAATCGGGAGAGAAAGAAGGTTATCCGGTCGACGAGATAATCTATATGACGCCCGACGGCGATCGACTGACCCAGTCGATCGCCAATGAATTGTCGCTGAAGAAACATGTTGTTTTACTTGCAGGACATTACAAAGGCGTAGATCAGCGTGTCAGGGATGAGTTGATTTCGCGGGAGATTTCAATCGGGGACTACGTCGTCAGTGGAGGGGAACTCCCTGCACTCGTCCTTGTTGATGCGATGATTCGGCTGTTACCGGGTGTTCTGGGTGACGCGAGTTCGGCATTGTCTGATTCGTTTCAGGATAAGCTACTCGACGCACCCTCCTACACACGACCTTCAGTTTTCCGTGGAATGAAAGTTCCAGACGTTTTGCGATCAGGTGATCATGCAAAAATATCGCAGTGGCGGGAAAATATGCGGGTTCAAAAAACAAAAATCAGACGTCCAGATTTGCTTGCCTGCCGTGACGGTTCGGCAACGGAAGACGACTGATAGTTGATTCAATTGAAAAAAGAGATCTTACGGATACAGGAGGTACGCAATGTCTACTGACTTGATGAACGTCGTTGAATCGACGCAGTCTCGAGACGATATTCCCGAATTCAAATCGGGAGACACAGTAAATTTACACGTTCGGGTTATCGAGGGCGAGAAGGAACGCATCCAGCAGTATCAGGGTGTGGTCATCGCATTTAAGGGCTCAGGTGCTCGTCGAACATTTACCGTTAGAAAGGTATCCAACGGTGTCGGGGTTGAGCGGATATTTCCTCTCCACTCGCCGCGACTGGCCAAAATCGAGGTGATTCGATCCGGACGTGTTCGCCGGTCGAAGCTATATTATCTGCGTGAGCGTCGAGGAAAGGCTGCTCGAATCAAGGAGCGGAGACGATAGCAAGTCGGGTTTCCTCCTGTCCAGGTTATACGCAAGCCGTCGGTGGCATATGGTACCGATGGCTTGTGTCGTTTATACTCCGTTCGGTTTCAGGTACCCGTGTTCAGATCTTACCTTGTCTCATGGCTGATGGCGAAAAACTCATAGCGACTAACAGGAAAGCGAGGCACGAGTATCGTATAGAGGAAACGATTGAGGCCGGATTGTCCCTGACAGGAACGGAAGTAAAGTCTTTGCGGGCGGGAAAAGCCAATATTCAGGATGCATTCTGCACGGCTGTAGATGGCAGTTTTCTTCTTCTTCAGTGTCATATTGCTCACTATACGTACGGGAATCGACAGAATCACGATCCGCTACGTCCACGAAAACTCCTGATGCATAAGCGGGAGATTCAAAAATGGGGAAAAGCGATTCAGCAGAAAGGATATACGGTCATTCCTCTCAGACTATATTTTAGACGAGGATATGCGAAAGTGGAACTGGGACTCGCCCGTGGAAAAAACCTTTACGACAAGCGAAAGGATATTGCCTCCCGAGATTCAAAGCGTCGTTTGGAACGTGTCCAGACCAGAGATTAGCGTAGAGCGCACCGAAGGAGGGATCACTATTTACCCTCATAAATGAGTAACAAAATTCAAATCAGAAGCTCCCTATGTATATTTTTAGCACGTGGGATTGATGACCACTGCAAACATTTAGCGCCGATTCCGTAGAGGTGACAGATTTGTCACCGATGATTACCAGCGAGGGAAGAACGATCAGCCAGCTGACCAGCAAAAAGTATCCGTCGCTACGTCGACTACCACTGTTTTCGTCGCGATTTCGGCTGATCGGTCTCTTGCTGTTCGTGGTCGGCGCTACGTCATCACATGCGCTGGCTCAAAATGCCATCTTGAGAGGGTTTGTCACATCTGCCCATAATGGCGAACCCATCGAAGGCGTGAATGTCGCTCTGTTTCGTTCTGCGACACTGATCACGGGTGCGGTTACCGATGCGGATGGTTTTTTTGCCCTGTCCAGACTGAGTCGTGGATCGTATGACATCAGAATCTCGTCAGTCGGGTATAAGACGGTAATCGACAGCCTGGCTTTAAATAGAGATGAAATCAGGCTCTACAATACTGTTCTCGAAGAAGACGGAGGACAGCTTGATGAGGTGGTCGTCGAATCAGGAAGGACTGCCGGTGTTGCACGGGCGATCGCGGGACAGACTACGATAACCCCGGCGCAAATCGATCGAATTCCATCTGCTGATATATCTGGCGACCTCGTTAATTTTCTCTCCAATGTGCCCGGAATTGTGACTCCGGGTGATCGGGGAGGCCAGCTATTTGTTCGTGGCGGCGAACCGTGGCAGAATCTGGTTCTTCTGGACGGAATGTGGATTTACCAACCCTTCCATGTTCTCGGTTTCTTTTCTTCCTTTCCTTCCGAGATCATCAACCAGGTTGATCTGTACGCAGGTGGTTTCGGAAGTGAATACGGCGGACGTCTTTCCTCAGTCATCGACGTTCGTTCACGAAATGGAAACAAGAATCATCGAGCAGGAAGTGTATCGGTAGCTCCATTCGTGGTTGCCGGACATTTAGAGGGACCCATTCTGAATAAGAAGACGTCGTTTCTGGTTTCTGTGCGTGAATCAGTTATCGATCAGGGAGCGTCGAATCTGGTCCGCGATCCGCTTCCATTCTCGTTCGGAGATCAATTTGCCAAGATTCATTCGGAGTTCAGTCGGAACAGTCAATTTTCCGCGACACTGCTGAGGACGCATGACGATGGAGTGATTTTCGATGGGAATCCGAATCAGCCCCGCGAGACCGTGCGGTGGAAAAACCGGGCATTGGGCATTCGGTACATCGTCCTTCCGAGAGCGTTTCCCGTCTTTGTCGAATTTCTGATTTCCGGCTCGCGTATAACCACCAGCCAGGGGCCTATCGGAGCGCCACGCAGAACGTCAAGACTCGGCAGCCTGAATACGACCGTGAACGTGTCTCATTTTTACGGAGACGTCAAGGTGAACTGGGGACTCTTCGCACGGACGCAGCAGCTTGAGAGTAATCTGAACGGGTTGTTTCAGAATCTGGTTACGCGTGAGGAATTTGTAACGGAGGTTGGTCTGTACGTCGAGCCGTCGGTTCAGGTAAACAGCCGGCTAAATGTAAAGAGCGGGGTGCGACTTCAGTCGTTCCCGAGTAAATCGTCCAGTTTTCTCGAACCCAGACTAAAGGCGATCTATGATCTGGGGCGGACACAGTTCTCCCTGGCGGCCGGGGTATACCATCAGGAAATTGTTGGCGTGTCTGATCGGAGGGATGCTGCAAGTGTTTTTACGGCCTGGACAGCTTCGCCCGACGGGATCGTTCCGAGGGCGATTCATCTGATCGGAGGGGTAAAACATGCGCCGAGTACGTGGCTTCAGCTCGGAGCCGAGGGCTACTACAAGAAACTCGACGACCTGCTAATTCCGGAATGGACTGCGTTTCCCCGACTGACTAATCGACTTCAACTGGCAGAGGGACGAGTCTGGGGAGCCGACCTTAAACTGGAAGTTCAGAAAGGTCTGGTAGATGCCTTTGTAACGTATGGTCTGTCCAACGTCCAGTACACGGCAAAGCAATCGACCCTGCAATTATGGTTTGGTGCTTCGACACTGAAATTTCGACCGGCTCACGATAGGAGACACCAGGTTAATGCGGTTGTATCACTTGATATGGAGGCATTCAAACTGGATATGAGGTGGCAGTTCGGATCTGGCCTTCCGTTCAATCAGGCCGTTGGTTTCGACGGATTTCTCCTTCTTGACGGGGCAGTAGATGTGTTCCAGCAATCTGGAGGGAGACGCGTCATCTACGAGCGACCATTCAATGGTGAGCTACCTACGTATCATCGGCTCGATATGTCCATAAGTCGGAAATTCGATTTTCCGGATGTCTCGCTCACCGGACAGCTCGGCATAATCAACGGTTACGATAGACAAAATTTATTCTATCTGGATGTCTTTACGCTTCGGAGAGTGGATCAACTGCCCGTCATCCCAACCTTCGGATTGAAACTCGATATCAAATGAGAAGCCAGAGCCTATACCTGGTGCTTAGTGTAATCACGGCATCGATGATGATAGTCGGGTGCGAAGAGAGCGTTGATCCGGTTCTGGAATCGGAGGAAGCATTCTCCTTCTTCGGTTTTTTCAATCCGCGAGCGGATACGCAGTCCGTGAGGGTATTTCCCATCGAAGGCATTCTTGAACCCACTGATCTCGGGCCCATCGACGCACAGGTCAAGGCAAGAGATTTACAGACCGGTATGGAGTACAGCTGGCAGGATTCAGTCGTGATATTCAGGAATCAGACAATCGGGCATGTTTTCTGGTCTGCGTTCCAGCCGCAACACGAACATACCTACCGACTTCAGGCAGAACGCTCTGATGGTGCAGTGACATCCGTGGACGTTCGTGTTCCGCCGGTCGGAACCGTTCGTATCGGAGATATCAGAGATGTTTCTTTCAACGTCCAGATACCGGTTATCTGGTCCAAGATTCCACGCATTCTGAACCCGCTCGCCGTCTATAACGTGCGGACGGTCAGTCGTGCGACCGGTCAGGAATTTGAATTCAGGATCGGGGTCGTTCCTCCGGATCCCGTGCAGCGAGATGATGGCTCGTGGGCGGTAAATATAGAGGCCTCTCGGGATATAGGAGAGTTGTTCAGTGTGCTTGACCTTAGACCTGGTCTGGATATTCTGAAGCTGGACAACATCGATCTCAAGGTATTCGTCGTTGATGAGACGTGGAATCCGCCCGGAGGGGTATTCGATAGTGAGGTCCTCGTCGAGCCTGGAACATTCTCGAATGTCGATAGCGGGTTTGGATTTGTGGGCGGAGGCTATATTGATTCATACCGGGTTGAATTGTCCGATGACGTAAAAAACGCAATAGGGTTTTCCGTTCAGTAAGGGAATGTCCATCGCACCTGTTGTTCTATCCCGCAGGGTAATTATTCATCCTTGCTGGAAAAATCAGAATCATGGTCCGAACACACGCGTTGGTTAGATCAGGATGACAGATCACCGCCCAGACAGTGTGAAAGGCCGTGTTCTACAATCTGAAGCTGAAGGATTTCTCCCAATCAATCGATAACTATGCGACGCACATTAAAATCGGTTCTCGTGTTTTTTGCGCTGGTTGTCTTCTCGATAGACGCATCGGCACAGTCAAGCGATCCCATGACGGATGGAATCCTCGCGTTTCGTGAGGGCCGGTATGAATCTGCCGTTCAGGCGTTCGAAGCTACGCTTGAGACGGATCCTCAGAATGCAGAGGCACATTTTCTTCTGGCACGCATCTTTTTTGAAACACAGCTCAAGAATGATAAGCGGGCAGGCAAGGAATTGGATCAGGCACTCAAGATTGAACCAGAAAATGTTCAGTATCTCGTTGCTCGAATGCAGCAATTGAGAGTCGAATCCTGGAACAATATCACGAACATGTCCAGACAAAACAGACGTCGCGCTCTGGCAAATCAGGTTCTCAAGATCGATTCCACCAACTCGTTTGCCCATCAGGAACTCGGAGAGGCATATGTGAGAGACTTCTGGAGGTATCGCAATACCCTGATGTATCCCGCGTTAACCTTCAATGAGTACAAATATCGAGGCCGAAGTGTTGTCGATCCCATGGCCGGGTATTTGAAACGACAGGTAGAGCAGGCTGATCGAGCTCAGGGTATCACCGATTCGGAACCGCTGTTTTCAGAGCAGATTGGTATCGTTGCACCGGACTACGACCCGAACAGCATTTTTATGGCAGATCAATTCGATGTGGAAACCCTGAAGGATCAGGGTATCCCGGTTGTTACGTATGCAGGACGGGCGCAGAGGGCGTACGATCGGGCGATCGTCCACTTGAATGCGGCGCTCTCCTCTGATCCGCGTCAACGGAGCATTTACGATGATCTGATGCGTATATACGCACTCAAGGGTGAGTACACGGATGCTCTGTCCATGCTCTCTCAGATGTACGTCTTTTTCCCTGATGATCCACAACTGTGGACGTATCTGGGGTTCGCCCATTATCACAACGGAAATATGGAGGCAGCGTCTAAAGCCTTCGAAAGTGCTTTTCGGTTTATGGCACCTGACGTTCAATATGCGTATTCCCATCTGGATGATATCCTTCCAGATGACGAGAAAAGGATTTACGAAGAGGATCGAAAAGCGTACGAAGCCCGATTCTGGACGAGTAAGGATCCTCGATATCTGACGACATACAACGAACGAAAGCTGGAGCATTACACGAGGTTGACGTATGCGGATCTTCTCTACGCTGCGCCGGATGTCGATCTCAGGGGCTGGGATACGCAACGTGGTCATATCCTGGTGCGGTATGGCGTGCCGAAAGGCGATGTGGTAATCGTTCCAAGAAGCACTTCGGGAGTCCGTTCTGGAGTTGATCCGGTTCAGGGAACGCAGTCAGATCCTACCGGAAGCGTGGGACTGGCGCTCGAAGTTGCTCGAAAAGGGATGGATATGGATATGGCAGCCGAGGCAAACACGTTCAACATATGGGATTACGGTGATTTCAAGTTCGTGTTCGAAGATCCTTTTCGAAACGGAGAATATCGCTTGTTCAGCCCGTCAGCGGCAGATTTGTCGGATGGATCCCTTCCCTGGGCGAACGACTATACCATCAAGGCTGCGGAGACGTTCAAGAAAACCCCGGAGCGATATGACTATGAAGCTCCGGGACGACAGGTCGAAATCCCATTCCTGGTCACTTCATTCAGGAATTTCAACAGCACGCTTGCCGATACATACATCAATTTCGGTGTACCCGTCACTGACTACGATCCTGATTCTGATATGATCAATGTGACGGCGACGGCCGGTACATTCATTATCGGCGAAAAACGGGATATGCTCGACGAACGACGCAAGACAATCTATGGTCTCAAGACCGATCAGATCGTCTCCTTCGATGAGTCAAACCTCTGGGTGGATACCGAGGCGCTCCGGGTTCCTTCCGGCCATCAGGAGGTCTCCGTAGAGTTTGAAACGGTCGGAGGCGGGACCGTAGGGGTGCAGCGACGTCAAGTCGACATTCCGGAGTTTACTGACTCTGGTCTTCAGATCAGTGATATTCTCCTCGCATATCGGATCGATGAGACCGAAAATGGAAGGCCCGTGGTACCTACGGATATTGTCAGAAATGACCTTTCCATCATGCCGGCACCCTGGTCCGTGTTTTCAAACAAACAGCCCATCTACCTGTATTTCGAAGTATATAACCTGGAATCAGGAACAGACGGTGATGCCCGGTACGACATCGAAGCGGTACTGGCGCCGAAGGATCAGAGCAGCAAGGTTGGTAAAGTGTTCAAGAGTATTTTCGGTGGAGGAGACAAAGGAGTATCCGTATCACTTCCGGTAACGGTCTCCAGCCGCCATGACGGCCAGTATCTTATTCTTGATGCCAAGAATCAGGAGGCTGGTCTCTATACGCTGGTGGTTCGGATCAAGGATACCGTTTCTGGAGAAGAGGTTGAACGGGATCAGGATCTGTTCCTGGAATGAGCAGACATCCATGATTCTCATGGGAGCTCTGCGGCCTCCGTTTTCACCGCGTCGTCCATGATGTGCACTCGATTCTTGAGTTCGACTTTGTAAGCACGGAGTTTTTCTTCCAGCTCTTGATCGGATGTCGCCAGAATCTGGACTGCCAGTAGCCCTGCGTTCAAGGCCCCACCGATCGCAACGGTGGCGACCGGGACTCCACCTGGCATCTGAACGACCGAAAGCAGAGAATCCAGTCCCTTTAGATTTCGGGATGGAACAGGTACGCCAATGACCGGCAAGATAGTCGCCGAGGCGATCATTCCAGGTAAATGAGCCGCCCCTCCGGCACCGGCGATAATAACTTGCAGCCCTCTTTTCGAAGCAGAATCAGCATACTCCATCATCCTCCCCGGAGTACGGTGAGCCGAAAGAACACGGGTTTCTGTGGGGACACCAAATTCGGAAAGGATACGAACGGCCGGCTCCATGACCGGCCAGTCGGACTGGCTTCCCATAGCAACTCCGACTCGAATTGATTCGCTCATATTCACTGTTGATTGGGAATGAAGGTCCGGTAGAATCAGATCAAGATACGCGAAACGATTGATTCCGCGTAGCGCCTTGCCGATTCGGTATCCGATGCAGTCACGGTGACATGTCCCATTTTTCGCCCAGGTCTGGAATCCGTCTTACCATAAATATGAATGGATCCGGAATGCTCCTGCAGCGCATCCGGTATCGATTCCAGGGACACTTTCGAGTCGGAGCGACCCAGGATATTAACCATAACAGCCGCGTCTACGATCAGATCTGGATTCCCCAACGGCCAGTCCAGGATCGCCCGGACGTGATTTTCAAATTGGGACGTATGACAGGCCTCGATCGTGTAGTGGCCCGTATTGTGAGGACGTGGAGCCAGTTCATTTACGAGAACAGATCCGTCTCTCGTCTCAAACAGTTCTACCCCCAGGATTCCAACGGAGTCGACCGCTTCGGCGCAACGCACGGCCAGGTCCCGTGCGCGACTGGTAATCTCCGAATCGGATGATCCGGGAGCCAGTACGGCGTGACACCGGTGGTCGCGTTGTATGGTATCAACAAGCGGGTAGATCACGCCCTCTCCACCGGGACGCCTGGCAACGAGCGTGGCTATTTCCCGTTTGAAGTCTATCCAGCCCTCAACGAGAATTCCGTCGGGTCCACTGAGCAATGGCCACAAAGATCGGATCTCTGACTCACTGTTGGCCAAGGCATTACCATAACCGTCGTACGATCCCTGATACTTTTTCAGGACGACGGGGTATCCCAATTCGGCGGCTGCCTGTTGCGCTTCCTCAATCGATTCACACCGGCGGTAAGGAGCCTGCGGAATGGCCGCCTGGAGGAGAAGATCCTTCTGCACACCCTTATGTCGAATCTGTTCGAGGGTTCGTGGACGAGGTAGAACTGGAATATCAGGTCCCACGATGCGAGCTGCCAGATCTGCCGGGGCCCACTCACTCTCCACAGTGATAACGTCGCAACCTCCGGCGAACGACTCCAGGACTTCGGTTCGGGTCCAGTCGCCGGTCATCGATTCACCGAGACCTTCCACCGGCGCGGATGATTCTGGAGAGAGCGTTCGTACAGACACTCCCATACGTATGGCGGCCAGCGCGGTCATGCGACCGAGCTGGCCGCCACCCAAGATGCCGATTCGAGGCGGATCTGACCGAAAATGGCGACAGCCGTTCGTCATTCAGGATCGCCAGCTAAATGTTTGTCCAGTTGATTCTCATCCTCGACCAAGACCTTACGGGCCTTCGAACCCTCGAAAGGACCGACAATTCCGGCATCCTCCAACTGGTCGACCAATCGTGCTGCCCGTGCATATCCGACCGACAATTTTCTCTGGAGGAGAGAAACTGACCCTTGCTGGGCCCGAACAATGATGTGGGCCGCCTCACCAAAAAGTTCGTCTCTCGCACTCGGGGAGTTGGCTATAGCGGCAGACGTTACATCAGGGCGGTCGATTTCGGGGAGTTCGTACGCTCCCACGCCAGGCTGATCACCTATATATCTCGTCAGGTTATCGACTTCCTCAATCGAGACAAACGGACCCTGAAGACGGATGATACGACTTCCCAACATGTACAAGAGGTCTCCGTTTCCTACAAGTCCCTCTGCACCATTCTGGTCAAGAATCGTCCTGGAATCAATTTTAGAAGCCACTTGATACGCAATACGAGACGGGAAATTGGCCTTAATCAGTCCCGTTATGACATCGACGGAGGGGCGTTGCGTTGCAAGGATCAGATGGATGCCAACGGCTCGGGACATCTGGGCGAGTCGAGCAATGGGTGCCTCGATTTCCTTGCCTGCTGTCATCATAAGGTCCGCCAGTTCATCGACGACGACAACGATATACGGCAGTTGCTGATGCCCGTCTTCCTCAGTCAGTCGATTACTGTGTACCGCGTCGTTGTATTCCTTGAGGCTCCGTACCTGCGCTTTGGAAAGGATATCGTATCGCCTTTCCATTTCCTTCTCGCACGACTGAAGTGTGCCGAGAGCCTGATCCACGTCTGTTATAATGGTATGATTCGCGTACGGAGACATGGCGATATAGTGCTTGACAATTCTGCCGTACGAGGCCAATTCGATCTTCTTGGGATCGATCATCACAAACTTTAATTCGTGAGGTTGGCACGCATAGAGAAGTCCCGCAATAAACGTGTTCAGACCGACTGATTTTCCGGATCCCGTAGCGCCTGCAATGAGCACATGCGGCATCTTGGTCAAATCCTGAAGGACAATTTCTCCTTCGATAGACTTACCCAGAATGAGAGGCAGCTCCATCTGGGTTTCGGAGAATCGCGTCGTTCCGATAATGTCCCTGATTCTCACCAATTCCCGATGGCGATTGGGTATTTCAACCCCGATGGCCGATTTACCCGGGATAGGAGCGATCATACGGATACCCTTGGCTGCCATGGCCATCGCGAGATCATTCTCCAATGCCGTGATACGACTGATTTTTATACCCGGGGCAGGTGTGAGTTCATAGAGGGTTACCGTTGGGCCAACAATCGCCTCAATGGAGGTGATCTCAATATTATATGTAGCGAGCTTATCCAGAAGGATAGCCTTCTTTTCTTCCAGTTCCTCATAATCGATGGGAATCTGATTTTCGGTGTCGTCGTCGAGCAGGTCGAGATCGGGCATCCGGAATAAAAAATCAGATCCGTCCGCAGTTCGCTGAAGAACATCTGTTTTCTCCTCCTGTATCGGAGCATGCACCTGCATGGCTACATCCGTATCCGTATCGGAGTGGGCGGCCGGCGGAGCAGGATTGTCATCCGTTCTTCCCGAGCCTGTTGACCTCGATAGGCCATTCGGTATACCAGGGCCGACAGAGGCTGGACTATCCGATGGAGTCTCGCGCGTCTGAATATTCCGTCCCCGGGGAGGTGACTGGACCTTATCAGCACGTTTCTGCGATGAGCGGGCGGCTTCCTGCGACTTTTTCTTTCTCAGTTTTCGCTCTTCATTTCGTTCACTGCGCTCCATTTTCCTTCTTGAACGATCGGACCACCAGGCCACAGAGCCGTCCCGAACACCACGAAAAAGGTTTTCTACGCGATCCATGGATCGTTGTACATCGTGGTCTATGAGAAGCAGGAACGTGACCAGAAGAAAAAAGATGAGTAGAATAAATGAGCCCGCTGTTCCAGTTATCTGTTGCAACCATCCGGCAACACCAAGACCCCAGATACCACTCCACACCAGCATATCCTGTTCGCTGACGAGGGAAAACCAGCCAATCAGTGAGGCAGAAAAGAGGGCTGTCACCGAAAAAAGGATGGTTACCAGATGGACATATTTCCTCGGACGATTTCGAAGCCAGACGTACCCCCATCCAAAAAAGGCAATAGGAATGAGTACGACAGTGTAACCCAGAAAATGCGGGACCAGGAACCGGGCAATTGCCGCACCGAGAAGCCCCAGAGCGTTGGCCGCACGAATGTTTCCCGGAGACAATATGGCGTCGAGGGAAAATCGGCGCGCAAGAAGATTGTCTGCCGGGTCGTACGTCAGAATGGCTAACGTGACCAGAAAAGCCACCACCATCATCAAGAGACCAATAATTTCGCGCTTTCGTTCAGGGGAAGGGGAATCTGCCGATTGAACCACAGACCCTCGGCCCCGCGCGCGTTTTTTAACCGTCTTACCCATAGGAGAAAACTACGCAGACCGGCGTGCTATTCCAATGTGAATGCTCGAGGCAGATATATGAATGCTCGGGGCAGATATATGAATGCTCGGGGCAGATAGGTAATTCAATCCTCAGGACTTGTGAAAGGGTGGTTTCCTTACAGTAACCCCGAACGATTTTCCGCGGGCTTCTACCCGTAACACGGATCCTGCTGTGGTATACGCCGGCTCATTTTCAACATATCCCATCCCGATTCCTGCCTTCAGGAGAGGCGATTGCGTTCCGCTCGTTACGAAACCGATCGGTTCTCCTGTGGAGTTGAGAATGGCGGCTCCATGTCTGGGTATGCCGCGTTCGGACGCAACAAACCCGACGAGTTTACGCTCAGGACCCGACTCCTTAATTCTCAGCAGTGCTTCACGACCCGTAAAATCACCTGAATTCAGTTTCGTTAGCCATCCCAATCCGGCCTCGAGTGGATTGGTCGTGAGAGACAGGTCGTTTCCGTACAGACAAAACCCGGATTCGAGTCGGAGTGTATCTCGAGCACCCAGTCCTGCTGGTTTCAGACCGAGGCTCCTGCCGTTCTCCATGAGGGAATTCCAGACGGTGACGGTTTTGTCTGCGTCACAATATATCTCCAGACCCTTTTCTCCGGTATATCCGGTGTGGGACAAAATGGCTCGTTCAGATCCGAAAAAAGAACCCGAATCCAACTCGGTGAAGTGGTAGTATCGAATGGAGTCCAGGGCGACGTCGGTTATCTGCGATACGATATCGAAGGCCGCTGGACCCTGAATCGCGATCAGTCCGGTGGAGTCAGAGATATCTAAAAGCGATACACCATGCGTATTTGATTTCCGCATCCAGGCTAAATCGGTTTCGATATTAGCCGCGTTGATCACGAGCATGAACCTGTTTTCGCCCATCCGATAAACCAGAAGGTCGTCCACGATTCCACCATCAGGCCTGCACATGACAGTATACAGTGCCTTTCCGTCGTATAGACTTGAGACATCGTTCGTCACGAGTTGTTGTACGTATCGGGTCGCATCGGGCCCGGTCACAATCACCTCACCCATGTGGCTCACGTCGAATAGTCCTGCCTTCTCCCGGACCGCGACGTGCTCGTCAATTATACCGGAATACTGAACGGGCATATGGTAGCCGGCAAACGGCATCATTCTCGCCCCCAATGCAACGTGGGTATCGAAAAGAGGTGTTTTCAGTATATCAGTAGATTCAGACACGGCAGTATTAGTAGGTGAGTGATTGAATGCACAGCAAAAATACGTTCATTTTTCGAGACCATTCTCACGTTAGCCTGTGAGACTTGAACCCGGCCTCATTCAACAGACGGATGCCGTCGTCAGCATCGGTCTCGGAATTGAACCCGAGACGGAAGGTACCACCGGTTCCTTCCCTAATCTTGAGCAGTTCGATGTCTTTGATGCTGACCTCGTTTCGTGACAGCAGACCGGTAATTTCTGCCAGTGCACCCGGTTGATCCCGTACAAACACAAAAACGTCGTGCAGTGCCCGGAGAAATCCTTTTGAACGCTGCGGAATGTCTGCTCGCGTGTCGTAGGCATTCTCGAATAACTCTTTCAGGGCATCCGAGTCGCCGTGCCTGAGATAGTCGGTGATGGTATTGATCTGGAGAGACAGCCTGTCTAGCGACGCGACAATTTTTTCGCTGTTCAGATCGACGACATCCTTCCATAGATCGAAAGGAGAGGAGGCGATCCTGGTCAGGTCCCTGAATCCGCCGGCGGCCAATTGAAGTACTTCCATATCCCGCGACCTGGATTCGGCCGCATGATTCATGAGGGCGATGGCCAGAAGCTGAGGTACATGGCTGATAGCAGCCGCAATCCGGTCATGACGGCGTGAGTCCAGAAACAATATTTCCGAGCCCAGCGATCGGATTATCTGGCAGAGTGGATTGTCTGTTGAACGCAACGCATCAATCTGATCCTGAGATCGTGGGCACAGCACGTAGGTCGCGTTCTCGAACAATAATTCGTCGGAATGAAGCACGCCGACTTTTTCGGATCCTGTCATTGGATGCGCGCCTACGAACGATACGTGATCCGGCATGTCGATGGAAGCCTGTAGATCTACACACTCCTTTACCGATCCCATGTCTGAAATCCAGGATCCCGGCTCGGCATATTCGCCGATTTCTTTCAGGAGATCGAGTGTAACGGGAACTGGAGTTCCCAAAAAGACCAGATCGCTACCACGAACAGCATTCTCCAGAGTATTTGCCGCCTCGTCGATTGCACCCCGGTCGAGGGCGACAGACAGTACCTCGACAGAGTCAAATCCAACGATCAGGACGTTGGGCAGGGATCGTTTGATGGCAAGGCCTAGGGATCCCCCCATCAGGCCGACCCCGACAATTGCGATCCTTGAAATGTGCTTGTCTGACATGATTGCCGTACGACTCGATTGGTGCGCGGACCGTGAACAGCCAACCCTTCATCAAGTTCACGGACTTTCTACGCAGATCTGCTGTGGAGCATGGATAGGCTAGCTTATCTTCTACCATCAGTCAATACAAAGACCGCGAAATCTCATGTCGAAATATCCATTCCATGCCGATGATGTCTATCTATTCGAGAGCATGCTCGGTGAGGAAGAACGACTCATCATGGAATCAGCTCGTGAATACGCGCAAACCCGGCTTGAGCCACGTGCCCTGGAGGGTAATCAGGAGGAAGTATTTCATGCTGATATACCCTCGGAAATGGGTGAGATGGGACTGCTGGGGGCTACGATTCCCGTCGAATATGGCGGGGCCGGTGTTAGCCAGACTGCTTATGGTCTGATTGCGAGAGAATTGGAACGAGTTGATTCGGGGTATCGGTCCTTTGCGTCGGTGCAGTCGTCTCTCGTCATGCATCCTATCAATACGTTTGGCACTGAAGAACAGAAGAAGCGATTTCTGCCCCGTCTGGCGACTGCCGAGTTGATCGGGGCCTTCGGACTGACAGAGCCGGACCACGGTTCAGATCCGGGCTCTATGAAGACCACGGCTCTTCGTTCCGGTGGCGGATGGATCCTGAACGGCGCAAAAATGTGGATTACCAACTCTCCGTTTGCCGATGTCTCCATTGTCTGGGCGAAGGCGAAGGAGAACCTGTCGGATCCGGGTGTGATCCGGGGATTCATCGTAGAGAAGGAAATGAAGGGTTACTCGGCACCGAAAACCCACAACAAGATGTCTCTCCGGGCGTCTCTGACCGGCGAAATTGTCCTGGAAGATGTATTCGTTCCCGATGAGAATGTGTTTCCAGATGTCAAGGGACTAAAAGGTCCATTCGAATGCCTGAACAGCGCGCGATACGGAATTGCATGGGGAGCAGTAGGAGCTGCCGAGGACTGCTATCATAGAGCCAGGCAGTATGTGATGGAACGCAAACAGTTTGGATATCCTCTCGGTGCCATGCAATTGATTCAGACGAAGCTCGCCAATATGGTAACTGAGATCACAAAGATGCAGTTGCTGGTTTGGCGTCTGGGAAATCTGAAGGACGCAGGGCAGGGAACTCCGGCGATGGTATCGCTGGCAAAACGAACGAATTGCGGCACGGCTCTCGATATTGCTCGAATGGCTCGAGATATGTTGGGTGGAAACGGTATCACCGGTGAGTTTCGGGTAATTCATCATATGGTAAATCTTGAGAGTGTCAACACGTACGAGGGTACGTATGATATTCACGGACTAATTCTTGGAAGAGAAATAACGGGAATTCAGGCATTTACGCCCCGTGGGAACGATCTCTAGACAGGGCTGCAACACTGCGGCTTCGTTGTGCGTATCTCCCTGGCGAGATATTTCTCCTAAAATATTCTGTCCATATGATGCCCGTATTTGTTGTTGCGTTGGTTTTCGGATCGGTCGTTCTCGTCGTAAAGATGGTATTGGACTTTAATCGCCAGAAATTGATTGCCGGAAGCTCTACGGATGGTAACAGTCTGGGAACAGGAGAACTCAAACGTATTATTCGTGAAGCCGTAGACGAGTCACTTTTTCCGATCGTTTCGAGACTGGAAGCGGCTGAAAACAGACTGGATGAGGCAGATCAGTTGCTCCTCGAATCCGAAACGGGATCTGCAGATACGGATACGTTGTAGTGCAAATTGGACACTATAAACGTATATTCCGACCGTAATATCGTACCAATCGTTTTACTGTGATGCCCGACGAAATTCTTGCCATAGTACTGGTTTCAATTGCAGCGGGTACAGGCCTGTCTTTCATGAGAATGATTCTGGCTCATCGGTCCGGTCAGCAAGATCGATCGTCTTCCTCCGCCGACTCAAGCCTGACGACAAGCGAACTGGAACGGATGATGAAGCGTTCCGTGGAAAGTGTTGTTGCGCCGCTTGCCGACAAAATAGAGAACCTGGAATTGCAATTATCCAGGCAGAATAGGGCCCTGGAGGCACCTAAAAACGATTTACTCATCGAGATGGACGATATTTCTGAGGAAGAATCAGTCCCTGCTTCGTCCCGGTTGCGTGCGAAATCATGATCGTGTCCGTGTAATCGCTCATGCCTGACGGATCGAACTGCAGTGGACGCGTAATCCGTTCAACAGGAAGTTGGTATGAGGTCCAGACCTCCGACGGTGTAATTTCGTGCACAATCAGAGGCAAGTTCAGATTATCCGAAACGGATGTGACCAACCCGGTCGTCGTGGGAGATCTGGTCGATATTGAGCTCAATGATGATAAGACCGGTGTCATCGGTACCATCCGGGAACGACGGAATAAGCTGACTCGAAGGGCGGCAGGGAGGAGAGCCGGTAGAGAGCACGTCATTGTCTCCAATATCGATTCTGCCTGGATGATCCAGAGCGTCAAGCTTCCGAAGATTTCACCGGGCTTTATAGATCGATTTCTTGTCATGGCGGGTATACACAAAATTACCCCCGGTCTGGTCATAAACAAGATTGACCTGTTGGACGCTCGTTTGTCGAAGGACGTCGACCATATTCAACAGATATATACCGATCTTGGAATTCCGGTCGAACGAGTCAGTGCCACGTCGGGTGAGGGAGTTTCGTCGCTAATGGACCAAATGAGGGATAAAACGAGCGTTTTTGTTGGCCCGTCCGGGGCCGGGAAATCGACACTATTGAATCACATACAGCCCTCGCTAGGACTTCGAACTGGCGAGATAAGTGAGTCATCCAGGAAAGGGCGGCACACGACTACTCGCGTCGAAATGTATCCTCTGGGAGGATCCGGTTTCGTTGCTGACACACCGGGTCTGAGGGAATTCGGTCTAGTGGATTTACGACCCGACGAACTGGGTTATTTCTTTGTCGAATTCGAACGGTATCGAACAGAATGTCGCTTCCCTAACTGTACTCATGACCATGAGCCGGGATGCGAGGTCAAGCTGGCGGTTGATTCCGGTGGTATCTCAGAGGAACGCTATCGCAGCTACCGCAACATATTATCCGCTCTGGACCTTGGCGAAAAAAACGTAGGACGATAACCGTCTACTTCTTCTTTTTACGGGCTCCTTTTTTCTTCCCTTTGCTCGCGGCCCGTTTGGCCAACAGTTCCAGCGCCAACTCCATCGTAATTGATTCCGGTTCGGCACCTTTTGGAAGCGAAGCATTCAATTTCTGATGCTTCACATAGGGACCGTATCGGCCTTCGAAAATTTGAATCGGCTCCCCTGAGTCGGGATGGTCTCCGATAACTCGAAGCGGAACATTTTTGGCCTCTTTCTTGAGGATCAGGGCGAGCGCTCGCTCGAGATCCACAGTCAACACGCTGTCTTCGGCGGTCAGAGAAGCATACGTTGATCCGTGCTGAACATACGGACCGTACCGGCCGATATTCGCCGTTATCCCTTTTCCAGTCTCCGGGTGGTCTCCGAGTGGTCTGGGCAGATCCAGGAGTTGGACGGCTGTTTCATGCTCAATTGACTCAACATCCATTGTTTTCGGTATGGAAACCCGACGTGGTTTTCCTTCCGATTCGTTGTCGCCGAGTTGGAGATAGGGGCCATATGGTCCCTTTCGAAGCAAAATTGGCAGTTCTGCGCCTGGATGTATGCCCAGGACCGTGTCTTCTTTCTCCTTATCGGCAATCAGTTGGGCGAGCATTTCAATAGAGATTTCACCCGGTGCCCAGGACTCGGGAATGGACGCGATGACGCGTTCCTCTTTCGAATCATCGTCTGTCTTCTGATCTCCTTGGTCATTTCTGGTAAATTCTACATATGGACCAAATCTTCCGACGCGAACCACGTAAGGATTCCAGTGTTCAAACGAAATAGTAGATACGTCGCGGGCATCGATCTGGTCGAGGCCGTTTTCAATTCTGGCTTCCAGTCCATTGTCTCCGCAGAAAAAATTCTTCAAATAGGGTACGGATTCCAGTTTTCCTGATGCAATACTATCCAGGTCTGCTTCCATCCTCGCGGTGAAACCGATGTCTATGAGACGCGTGAATTGCTGTTCCAGAAGATTGTTGGTTGCAAAGGCGGTAAAAGTAGGAATGAGCTGATTTCTTTCTCTGCGAGCGTAATTGCGGCGAACGATGGTGTCTATGATCGAGGCATAGGTACTCGGTCTGCCGATCCCTTCCGATTCGAGAACCTTGATCAAACTGGCATCCGTAAACCGGACGGGTGGACGCGTTTCTTTACCCTTGGCATCGAGTTCATTCAACGTAACAGACATTCCTTCTCTGAGGTCCGGTAAAGGTTGTTCCCGGTCTTCGAGAGCAGCCTCTGGATCGTCAGATCCTTCAATGTAGGCCCTGAAAAACCCGGGAAAGAGTATGGAACGGCCATTCGCCTTGAAGACGGAACGATGGTCACCTTCGCCAGCTTCAAGCTTGGCTGTGACCAATTTCAACCTGGCGTCGGCCATCTGAGACGCGACGGTCCGTTTCCAGATCAACTCATAAAGTGATCCTTCAATTCCCGTAAGTTTCAATTCTTCTACGGTTCGCATGGCCTTGCCGGCTGGCCGGATGGCCTCATGGGCTTCCTGAGCATTTCGAACCTTGTTGGCAAATGAGCGGGGAGACGGACTGAGGTACTCCTTTCCGTACTTGTTCTCAATCGCATTTCTACTTGCCGATACAGCCTCACTCGAAAGATTGGTCGAGTCCGTACGCATATATGTTATGAACCCTTGCTCGTAAAGACTCTGCGCTACCCGCATGGTCTCCCGTGCAGAGAGTCTCAGCTTTCGGCTCGCTTCCTGCTGGAGCGTCGACGTGATGAACGGGGCATACGGGCTTCGAGATATTTGCTTTTCTTCAACACTGGCCACCCGCCACGATACTTTTTGGAGGTGACTTACGAGACTTGTTGCCCGTTCTTCCCCGAGGACGATACAGTTCTCGCCGTCAACGAGACCGGTCTTGAGACGTCCTGTTTCGTCATCAAAATCTCTTCCCAGCGCTAGCCGGAGGCCATCTGTATGGGTTAACAGTGCCTTGAAATCACTGTTTGTGTGAGAAAGTTTAGCGTCAATGCCCCAGTAACTGGCCGGAATAAACCTTATTCGTTCCGTCTCTCTTAGAACGAGTAGACGGACAGCTACACTCTGGACGCGACCGGCCGACAACTTGGGTGCAATTTTTTTCCAGAGGAGAGGCGAGATTGAGTAACCGACGAGTCGATCGAGAATCCGACGAGTTTCCTGAGCTTCCACCAATGCGAGATCCATCTCCCGAGTATGGTCCAGGGCAGACAGAATGGCTGACTCCGTGATCTCATGAAACACCATCCGATACGTCGGAACTTTGGGTTTCAGCACTTCCAGCAGGTGCCATCCTATTGATTCTCCTTCGCGGTCTTCATCAGTCGCGATAAAGAGCGCATCGGCATCCTTCAACGCTGACTTGAGCTCTCGTATAACCTTCTTCTTGGTAGCGGGAACGATGTATAACGGCTTAAAATTGTCTTCTACATTCACACCAAGGCGGGACCATTTTTCCTTTTTTACACTCTCAGGAATTTCCTTGGCGGACGGAGGGAGATCTCTGACATGTCCCATACTTGCTTCCACCTGATAACTGTCAGGCAGGAATTTTCGAATGGTTCTGGCTTTGGTAGGCGATTCTACGACGACGAGTCGCTTCATAAAACAGGTGTTGCTAGCGAGGTGTATAAATTTCAATACAGGATAAGATTGGGCCCTCACACGCTCAGTAGCTCACGACGTTCCTGCACGTGACTTGCTTCACCAAGCGTTTCAATATGAATCCTTAATAATATCTTATGATTACCAGGTCCCGTCCAATCGTGATTATCCGTAACTTGGCAGGATGCACCTTGGAATAAATATCCCGAGGTAGTGTAGCGGCAAGGCGCACACTGAACGACACATTCATTAAGGGTATATCATGGCAGACTCGATGAAGGATCAGGAGAAATACGTATACAATTTCGGCGGTGGGAGTGCGGACGGAGACAAATCTCTGAAGGCATTGCTCGGCGGTAAGGGCGCCAATCTGGCTGAGATGAGTTCGATAGGTTTGCCTGTTCCTCCGGGGTTTACCATCAGTACGGAATGTTGTGCGTTCTACGGTGATCACTCCGGGCAGTGGCCTGAAGGACTGGAAGAATCCGTACGCTCCGGAATCGCGTCGCTGGAAAAGCTGATGTCGGCAGGATTTGGTGATTCCGAAAATCCTCTCCTGGTATCCGTACGGAGTGGGGCTGCAGTTTCGATGCCCGGAATGATGGATACGGTCCTGAATCTGGGTCTCAATCACTTTTCCGTTGAGGGACTCGCCAGGCGGACGGGAAACGAACGATTCGCTTATGATGCCCTTCGTCGGTTCATCGATATGTTCGGGGACGTTGTCATGGGCGTCCATCACCAACACTTCGAAGATGCTCTGGAAAAGCTGAAGGCGACCAGGGGAGTAGCAACTGATGTCGATTTGTCGGGAGACGATCTCAAGGAGCTGGTATCTGACTACAATTCTATTTACCGAGAACATACAGGCTCGGACTTCCCTCAGGATCCGTTTGAACAGCTTCGGCTTGCTATAAATGCGGTATTCGGTTCGTGGGACAGTTCGAGGGCGAACAAGTATCGCCAGATCAATGGAATTACCGGACTGATTGGTACCGCCGTGAACGTCCAGTCGATGGTCTATGGCAATATGGGAGATACGAGTGGAACAGGGGTCCTCTTTACGAGAAATCCGGCGAACGGAGAGCGAAAACTGTACGGAGAGTTTCTGGTCAATGCCCAGGGAGAGGATGTCGTAGCCGGTATTCGAACTCCTGAGGATATTGCACATATGGCTGATCATTTTCCGGCGGCTTATGCGGAGTTGGTCGAGACGACCGAGCGTCTTGAAAAGCACTATTGCAACATGCAGGACATTGAATTCACTATTCAAGATGAACATCTGTTCTTACTGCAGACCAGGAACGGAAAGCGTACGGGAGCTTCAGCGCTTAGAATTGCCGTAGACATGGTCGAGGAAGGATTGATAACAAAGGAGACGGCCGTTCGAGATCTTGTGGAGCCACGGCACCTTGATCAGCTACTTCATCCCAGATTCAAGGATACGGGAGCGTATGCATCGGACGTAATTGCCACCGGTCTGCCGGCTTCTCCCGGCGCTGCGGTCGGACAAGTTGTATTTTCGGCTGAACATGCAGAAGAGGCCCGCGACGCTGGAAAACGTGTCATCTTAGTTCGGGTTGAAACGAGTCCGGAAGACGTGGGCGGAATGGATGCCGCTCAAGGCATCCTGACGTCGAGAGGAGGTATGACATCTCATGCTGCAGTCGTCGCTCGTGGTTGGGGAAAGCCGTGTGTGGCGGGCTGTGGAGAGTTGGCCATTGATTACACCAATGCCCGCTTTCAGATTAATGGGTCGACGTTTAAAGAGGGTGACTGGATCTCTATTAATGGATCCACTGGCGAAGTGATTTCAGGCAATCAGCCGCTCGTCGAGCCCGAAATGACGGGAGAATTTGGGACATTTATGACGTGGGTGGATGAAGTTCGCGATATGAAGGTCCGCACCAACGCCGATACGCCCGCAGACGCCAGACGCGCGCGGGACTTTGGAGCGCAGGGAATCGGTCTCTGCCGGACCGAACACATGTTCTTCGAAGGGACACGGATTGAGAGTGTCCGAAAAATGATTCTCGCGGATTCAGAGTCCAAGCGGATAGAGGCATTGGCGGAGTTACTTCCGTATCAACGGGACGACTTCAAGGGAATCTTCGAGGCCATGGCCGGGCTTCCGGTCACTATTCGTCTTCTGGATCCGCCTCTTCATGAGTTCCTGCCCCACGAGGAAGCGGACCAAAAGGATATGGCTGTGTCCATGGGTGTTTCTCTGGAGTCAGTCAAACAGAAAGTCGATTCACTCTCCGAATTCAACCCCATGTTGGGACACCGAGGGTGCCGCCTCGGCGTAACCTATCCGGAGATTACAAAAATGCAGGCCCGAGCCATACTGGAGGCTGCCGTCGAACTCTCTACGGCAGGGATTGAGGTTTTCCCCGAGATTATGGTACCCCTGGTCGGGACGGAAGAAGAGTTCGTCAATCAGAGGGCGGTCATCGAGGAGGTTGCAGGGAACGTCTTTGATGAGATGGGTGCCCGGGTGGACTATTTGATTGGTACTATGATCGAGATCCCGAGGGCTGCACTGACTGCGGATGATATCGCTCGGAATGCGGAGTTTTTCTCGTTTGGCACCAACGACTTAACCCAGATGACATTCGGATACAGTCGAGACGATGCGGGCAAATTCCTCCCGATTTATGTAGACAGGAAAATCCTGAAGGAGGATCCATTTCAGTCACTCGATCAGAGGGGTGTGGGACAACTGGTCCGGCTGGGAACGGAACTTGGCAGAAAGACACGACCTGACCTGAAAGTTGGCATCTGTGGAGAACATGGAGGAGATCCATCCTCCGTCGCATTCTGCTATGATGTAGGCATGGACTACGTCTCGTGTTCTCCGTACCGCGTCCCGATCGCAAGACTCGCTGCCGCTCAGGCCAAATTGGCCTGAGGTCCGACGAGTCCCGCCGGTTTTTGACGGTGACCCAAGAGACAATCGTCCGTTGAAACCTGCGGTTCGGCCATCCGTCTACGTACTTAATACGAAACTATAAAGGGCGTGAGGGAGCGTATCCTGATATGAGCGAATCATCAGAAAGAAGTGACCGTTTTTCCAGTCTGCGAGACGCATTCGACGACCTGGCGTTTGACGAAAAAGCCGCTTTCCTGGTCGAAACTGCTGTAGGCGTTGTCGTCGAGTCGATAAAAAAGGCAGGAGACCTGGTTGCCGATACACTGGATAACTCGGGTTGCACGGAAGCTCCCGGTAGCGACGGAGATAAAACGTCGGGTGGTGAAGCCGCTGGCGACGACGAATCGTCTGGCAAACCGGAGGGATCATCGAAGAAAAAGGCTTCGTCTTCCAAGAAGAAGGCGTAGGATCCTCACGTCCATGTCACATGACGATGACAGAATTGTCGAATTTGATCGACTGAACGCCGTAGGTAAAGTCGTTTTTGTCGCCGGGTCCGTGATGAAACTGGCCGGAAGCATTCTCGATTCAGCAGTGGACACCGTATCCGGGATTATTCGGGAAACGGAGCATGCGTTCAATCAGGGACTCGACGAGAATGTCGAGGAGGCTAAAATTCTCGACGATGAATCCGGATCGGGAAAGAGCGTCGGTCAGAAAGATGAGGGCTTTTCAGCCCGAGTGAACAAGCCCTAATTCACCGATGTCTGTCGTTTGGACGAGGTACCGTTGGGATAGGCCGACTGCCGTTCAGACGCTGGAAGAGCGAATAATTTAATCGGGTTGTGTAGCACCTTTTTTTCCAAAACGCTATCGAGCACGTCGTCCATTCTTTTTACGTATTCGATCTTTACTCCCCGGAGAGATCCTTTCTTGATCTCATCCACATCTTTCTGGTTTCGTTCGGGTAAGAACACCTTCTTAATTCCGGCCCGCTTGGCAGCGAGGACCTTTTCCTTTATTCCCCCGACGGGGAGGACGAGGCCACGAAGTGTAATCTCACCGGTCATCGCTACGTTATGACGAACCCTACGCTGGGTGTATATCGATGTAAGTGCGGATAACAGGGAGACCCCTGCAGACGGTCCATCTTTCGGGACCGCACCTGCCGGTACATGGACGTGCAGATCCCAGTATTTGAACGCGTCATTTGGGATTCCCAGTTGAACCGCATTGGATTTTACATACGAGAGGGCTGCCTGGGCTGACTCCCTCATTACATCTCCCAGTTGCCCGGTTAAAATCAGTTTTCCGTTTCCACGCGAGACCGACGCTTCAATGAAGAGAATGTCGCCTCCAACGGGAGTCCATGCCAGGCCCGTGGCGACGCCCGGTACCACGGTGCGTTCGGCTGTTTCGGAATAATATTTTCGTGCCTTGAGATAGGTCTCGATATCTTCTGTTTCGACGCTTTCGCCTTCAGATTCATCGGTCGCAACCTTTTTGGCAACGCCCCTTGCAACGGCACCGATCGTGCGCTCCAACTGCCTGACTCCTGACTCTCGAGTGTATCCGTCAATTATCAATCGAATGGCGTTATCGCTCAGTGAGAACTGCTCCTCAGTAAGGCCGTTTCGCTCGATCTGGCGGGGAAGAAGGAAGTCTGTTGCGATGTGGCGCTTTTCCTCGAGCGTGTAACCGTTTATTTCGATGAGTTCCATCCGGTCCCGGAGGGGGGCTGGAATCATATCCAGATAGTTTGCCGTAGCGATGAAGAGGACGTTGGACAAATCGTAGTCTACTTCCAGATAATGATCATTGAACGCATTATTCTGTTCCGGATCGAGAACCTCCAGTAGCGCAGACGACGGATCGCCCCTGAAATCTGCGCCGAGCTTATCGACCTCATCGAGCATGAACACTGGATTGGCCTTCCCGGCTTTTTTCATCCCCTGAATGATCCGTCCTGGAAGCGCACCCACGTAGGTTCGTCGATGACCTCGAATTTCAGCCTCATCCCGGACACCACCCAGGCTCATGCGAACGAATTCCCGACCCAATGCCCGCGCTATACTTTTTCCGAGACTCGTTTTCCCGACTCCCGGAGGACCGTAAAAACACAGAATCGGGGCCTTCATATCTCCCTTCAATTTCAGCACGGCCAGGTACTCCAGGATGCGCTGTTTCACTTGTTCAAGACCGTAGTGGTCCTCATTGAGGATCTTTCCTGCGCGTTTCAGGTCGAGCAGGTCCGTAGAGTAGTCCTTCCACGGAATATCCAATATCCAGTCGATGTAGTTCCGGGTAACCGCATAGTCTGGCGATGCCGGGTTGGACCGGCCCAGTTTCTCAATTTCCTTTGTGACCGCCTCTATTACTTTCTCAGGGAGTGACTTCTTGGATAGTCGCTCCTTGAGATCCCGCACTTCTCCTACCGTACCCTCACTCTCGCCAAGTTCGTCGTGAATCGCCTTCAGTTGCTGCCTGAGAAGATATTCTCTCTGTTGCTGGTCGACATCAATTTTGACACGCGTCCGAATTTCCTCAGACAGCTGCAAAACCTGTAACTCCTTATTCAGGTGATTCATAACCTGCTCGGCCCGCTCGATGAGCGGTAGGGTCTCCAGAAGCCTTTGTTTATCCTGGACTTCGACTTGTAAATTCGAGGCGATAAAATGGATGAGAAAGGTCGGCGAGTCGATATTCTGGATGGCGTATGCCGCTTCGCTGGGCAAATTCGGGGAAAGATTGACGATCTGAACAGCCAGTTCTTTGATCGAACGCATTCTTGCCTGGATTTCGATTTCCTCTCCGGAAAGCTCCTCGACCACAGGGATAACACTGGCTGTGAAATAGGGCTCTACCTGAGTAAAAGAGGAGATTCTGAAACGCCGTTTTCCCTGTATCACGATGGATTTGGTCCCATCGGGCATTTTGATCAGCTTTAAAATAGTCGCAACGGTACCCAGTTCGTATAAATCGTCCGTCTCAGGATTTTCAACCTCTGCGCTCCGCTGTGCGACGACGCCAATCAAACGGTCGTCGGAAAAAGCATCTTTTACGAGACTCAGCGACGCATCCCGGCCTACCGTAATCGGAAGTACGACTCCGGGAAAGAGGACCGTATTTCGGAGTGCCAGAATGGGAAGCGTGTCGGGTACATCCGACATGCTCATCTCCTTTTCCTCATCTGCTGTCGGCAGGGGAATTGACTGCTCGAGATCGTCGTCGGTAAGGAGTAGAGGGTCCTGAATCATGTATGCCTTTTCTGCGGTGGTAATGCGGCGAACAAGCCGGAATAGTGTACGTGAATCCTCACGCTGAACCCAGCGTGGGAATTCTTGTTCTCCGAATCTGTCGTCAAAAACCGGACCATTCTGTAAACCCTGCCAAAGTGTCTGCATTAATCGAGCGACGCGATTACTTCCTGCAGGTCGTCGACGTGGAACGGCTTGGTAATGACTGCGGTTATGACGTCTGGATCAAAGTGAAGGTCCGTGTCCCCGGTGAGAAGAGTGATCATCACATTCGGGTGCAGTTGTTTTATTCGGCCCGCCAACTCTCTGCCACTCATTTCAGGCATTCCCTGATCTGAAATAACAAGGTCGAAGGGCTCGTTCTGAAGACATTCAATAGCTTCTGCTCCGGAACTTGCGCTCCTGACATAGTGCCCTCGAAGCGTAAGAAGTTGATCGACAACTTTTCTGACCATTTCTTCGTCGTCAACCACCAAAATTCGCTTCGATGAACTGGAGGCGGGCAGATTATCAGGTATACCCGGAGAGTCGACTCTCCCGGCGGCAGGGAAAGAAATCGTGAACGTGGTCCCGTGCCCCAGAGTAGATTCTACGTCCACGGAGCCATTATGCTCTCGGATAACACCGGCGGCAACAGAGAGACCCATGCCGGAGCCTCGCTGTCCCTTGGTAGTGAAGAGTGGTTCAAAAATACGATCTCTGACCTGCGCACTCATTCCAGTACCGGTATCGGTAAACCGTATTTCGACCGAACGTTTGACGCGTCTGGTTTGAATCGTGATAACGCCTCCGTCCGGCATCGCCTGTACCGCATTGAGGATCAGATTCACAACTACATCTCTTAATTCGGCTGCCGAGCCGAGTATCGGAGGAAGGGGAGAGGGCTCGTACTCGAGATCGATCGAGATCCCCTGTCGCCGCGGCTCATTGTACCAGTAGGGACGGGTGAGCACGATACAGTCCTGAATCAGGTTGGCGAGGTCGAGTACTTCATGCGTATCCTGTTGCTCCTGTCTGATATAGCGTTGAATCTTCTTGACGAGAGCGGCGCCACCATTCGCCGCTTGTTCAATCGTTCCAAGATTATCCTCGACCGTTCCATGATTCTCCCTCATGAGGGCGATGTGACCGAGAATTCCGCTCAGGAGATTATTGAAGTCGTGGGCAATTCCCATGGTCATTCGTCCGAGCGTCTCCATTCTGTGCCGGTCTGTCTGATTTTCAGTCCAACTTGTCGGTTCTGCCAGAATTTCGCCGGTGATTGTCACCAGGTTGGACTTTGTCGCGTCACTTTCTTCGGGCTTTGAGATAGGAATGAAATGAAGTAAAACGGGAACGGGTTGGTCAAGATCGGACCGGGAGACCATGAAAAGAGCATGCGTGACGAGTGATCCGCCTACTGCCTCGCCAAAATTTTGGCGTGCGACATCTTCATCGCCCGGCACGAGTCGATCCCACAGATCCTCCTGATCACCCAGCAGGTTGATCCACGCCTTGTTTCGGTATAATACATGTCCTGCCGCATCGACATTCGAGACGAGCAGTTCAGGCTCGATCATACCGGCTTGGTTAAGACTGTCCAATTCAATACGGGTAGAAGGGAGGGAACAGACTGTTATTCATCATGGAGATACCTAATTTCACCGCGTCTGAACGGTCGGTATGAAACCGAATGGTGTTGGAAAGATACTTACGTGCGCCAGCAGTATGAGGCGGCATCCCGAATAACTTAAATATAGCAAAATCAGACTCTGCGTTATGTGGCACGAGAGTATTCTCGACACCATTGGAAATACACCTCTGGTAAAACTAAACTCGATCACGGCAGACTTTGACGTCACCGTGCTGGCAAAATTGGAATTTTTCAATCCAGGAGCATCGGTGAAAGATCGAATCGGGATAGAAATGATTGATCGGGCGGAGAAGGAGGGCAAACTCAAGCCCGGTGGGACCATCATCGAAGGTACGAGCGGAAATACGGGTGCCGGACTGGCTCTTGCGGCAATAGCCCGTGGATATCACTGCATCTTTACGACAACCGACAAGCAGAGTCCGGAGAAAGCTGACGTTCTACGGGCGTTAGGCGCAGACGTTCGTGTGTGCCCGACCAATGTTGCCCCCGAAGACCCGCGTTCCTACTACTCCCTGGCAAGGCAATTGAACAGGGACATACCAAACTCGGTGTATCTGAATCAGTACGATAATCCGGCGAACGCCTCGGCTCACTATGCTTCCACGGGGCCTGAGATCTGGGAACAGACATCGGGAAAAATTACTCATTTTATCGCGACTGCCGGTACCGGTGGGACTATTTCCGGAACGGCACGCTATCTAAAAGAAAAAAACCCTGACATCAAGATCATTGGGGTAGATCCGTTTGGATCAGTTTACTTCAAGTATTTCCACACCGGCGAGTTCGATGAGAAAGAGATCTATCCCTACGTGACCGAAGGCGCGGGGGAGGATATTCTTGCCAAGAATCTGGATTTCGATCTACTCGACGATTATGTCCGTTCCACTGATCGTGAAAACATGATCATGACGCGGAGGCTCTCTCGGGAGGAGGGTTTTTTTGTAGGGCAATCGAGTGGAATGGCCATGTGTGGAGCGAGAAGTTGGCTGGAGAAACATCGTCAGGAACTGAAAGATGATGATGTCGTCGTGGTTCTGTTTCCGGATTCGGGGTTTAGATACCTGTCGAAGACATACAATGATGTCTGGATGCAGGAGCACGGTTATCTCTCCGAAACGACCGGCCTCACCGCTGCTGATATACTGGCAGTCCGGAGAAACTCTACAAAACTCATTGTTCTGGATGCAGAAGCATCACTCGGTGTCGCGGCCGACAAAATGACAGAGGAGGGAATATCTCAGTTACCCGTATTCAGAGACGGGTGTCCGGTCGGGAGTATTACAGAATCGGACGTGCTGAATCACCTGATTTCCGATCCTGATGCCAGATCTGAACATATCGGGGATGTTATGGGCGACGCGCTACCGGTAGTATCCGACGGGATGCCTGTGCAACAACTCATGGATAAGCTGGGTACATCACCTGGTGCAGTACTGGTCTCCGGCGGTGAGAGCGGCGACTTTCAGATTCTCACAAAAAGTGATCTTATCTCGGCCCTATCCGGGCGTGTATTTTCTAACTCAAGCAAGGGCTAAATCCTCCATGACCGACGAAAAAAACGATTCAGGAAACGGGTCTCAACTGAACATTGAATTGACGGAAGAAATCGCAGAGGGGATTTATTCCAATCTCGTCATGCTCGCCCACTCGTCCGAGGAGTTCATTCTCGATTTCATTCGTGTGATGCCCGGTGTTCCCAAGGCACGGGTCAAGAGCAGAGTCATTGTAACGCCGCAGCACGCGAGGCGGCTGTTGAAGGCCCTCGCAGACAACATCGAGCGGTATGAGAGGGCACACGGTGAAATCGAGGAATCGCAATCGCCGGGTCCGGCCGTACATTTCGCCGTTCCGGGAGGAGAAGCGTGAGTCGTTGACCCGGAGGAGAGACGCATGACGCTGTGGATTCGTACCGACACGACCTGGTGATTCAGGTTCTGACGGTTCGCAGCATCACGAGTGCTCCGATGCCGAATAGAACGTGCGGAAGCCAGGCTGCCACAACCGGTGGAATCTCGCCTGCATATCCGAACGGCTCGCTCAACTTCATGGCGGCGAGATAGACGAAGGCGACAAACAGTCCGATACCGAGCAATACGGCCTGCCCCCGGCGGCGGCGAACACTCGCGAGAGGAATCGCGAGCAAGATGAGGATCAGATTGGCCAGCGGGTAGGAAAATTTGCTGTAAAAGATTACCAGTGGAAGCCCCAAACGGTTGGCACCCGACCGTTGCAGTTCGTCCAGATATGCTCTTCCCTGAGGAATCGTCATTGCTTCCATGTCGCCCTCCGATCGGGAAAGATCTCTGGGAAGAATAGTGAGCGTCGTATCCAGCGTACTTTCTTGTCGGAGTCGTTCCGTCCCGTCATCCAGAAATTGACGGATCGTCGGACTGGTCATCCGCCATTGTCGGGTAGAATCAATCCATGACATTTTCGTGGCGTCGATGCGCTCGACGAGACGGCGATGGTTGTCGAACGTATGGAGCGAAACCGAGCTTGCCGTGAATGATGTTCGGTCGAAGAAGCCGACGCTGAGAATACTCCCTGGCCTGTTTTGTCGGTGGATATTGCTGAATTCGATCTGACCGGTAGCATCCTTCGTGAACTCCTGTTCGAACGAAATCCGAACGCGATTTGTCTCAGGAACGATCCATCCGTTAAACCAGAACATAAATACGGACACTAGAATACCAACGGCCAGATACGAGAAGCTCAGCCGATAGATGGAGACCCCACTGGTCTGGAGCGTGGATATTTCCAGTTTTTGAGCGAGTCGTCCCGTCAGGTATACGGCCGAGAGGAACAGGGCCAGAGGGGAGATCAGACGGATGATCTCCGGGACGTAATTAGGGTAATAGACGGAGAAAACATCTCTCATGGTCGCTCCTCTATCCATGAAGTCGTCTATATATTCGACGTAGTGGAGCACAATGAAAAACACAATCAGGCCGGAGATGAGCAGCACGTAACTTTTTAGCAGTCTCCAGATAAGATGTCTGTCAAAAAGAGTCACTGGCGATCGCATTAATCCGAATAAAGAATCGGCGCATCCAAATAATCCGCGAAGAAACAGATTTTATATGGTTGGCACCAACATTTAGCTCGAAACAGGCGTAGATTCGGAGCTCCAATAAGGTACGCACCATTAAGGTATTGCAAGCGCAAATTCATGAAAGTCCACGAATACCAGGCCAAAGATATACTTGCCAGTTATGGCGTTTCAGTCCAGAAAGGCATCGTCGCGAATTCAGTAGATGAAGCCGTAACTGCAGCGAACTCATTGCAGATCTCTTCGGGGAATGATCTTTTCGTTGTAAAAGCCCAGATACACGCTGGTGGGCGTGGCAAGGGTGGCGGAGTCAAGCTGGCACGCGGACTGGATGAGGTTCGCGAAAAGGCCTCGGCCATTCTCGGTATGATGCTGAAAACGCCCCAGACAGGGGCCTCAGGTCAGAAAGTCCGTTCGGTCCTCATCGCGGAGGCAGTTGATATTGCGAAGGAGTATTACGTAGGAGTCACGCTCGATCGGCAGTCGAATCGACCCGTCATAATGGCTTCCACCGAAGGGGGAGTCGAGATTGAGGAGGTGGCCGCAAATACGCCCGAAAAAATCCTGAAAGTCTGGATAGATCCGGCGATAGGATTTCAGGCGTTTCAGGCTCGCGAAATTGCCTTCGGATTGGGTTTTGAAGGGACGGCGTTCAAACAGGCAGTGAAGTTTGTAACGGCACTCTATCGTGCCTACGATGAGAGTGATTGCTCCATCGCCGAGATCAATCCGCTTGTTCTAACGGATCAGGGTGATGTTCTTGCCGTGGACGCAAAGATCAATATTGATGATAATGCACTTTTTCGGCATACCGATCTGGCAAAGTTGCGGGATATCCATGAAGAAGATGAACTCGAAGTCGAGGCCGGAAGCTATAACCTGAATTATATCAAACTCGACGGAAACGTGGGTTGTATGGTAAATGGAGCCGGACTCGCGATGGCTACGATGGACATCATTAAAATTGCCGGCGGACAGCCTGCTAATTTTCTCGATGTAGGTGGAAGCGCCAATCCCGAAACGGTTGAGGCAGGATTTAGAATCATCCTGAAAGACCCGAATGTGAAGGCCATACTGGTTAATATTTTCGGCGGAATTGTCCGATGTGATCGGGTGGCCAGAGGCGTCGTTGAAGCTGCGCGGAAAGTTGATATAGGGATGCCTCTGATCGTCAGATTGCAGGGGACCAATGCGGAAGAGGGGAAGAATATATTGGACGAAAGCGACCTGGAAGTGCTGACCGCAACGGTTTTCCAGGAGGCTGCGGATCGGGTCACCGGAGCTCTCGCTGGCTGAGACCTCGTTGGTTAAACTGATTGTAACTATCCGGTGGATGTATGCATTCCGATCGCAATGGGGCCGGAGTCAGTCTGTCACACGTCGACAAGTCTTTCGGAGATATCGATGCCGTTAAGGCGGTCTCGTTCAATGTCCCTGCGGGTTCCTTTTTTTCGCTCCTGGGCCCGAGTGGATGCGGTAAATCGACGACACTTCGACTGATTGCCGGATTCGAAGCTCCAGACTCCGGGACGATACAGATCGGTAATGTGGATGTTACGACCGTCAGCGCTCAAAACCGACCAACAGCGATGGTATTTCAGAGCTACGCGCTGTTTCCTCATCTATCGGTGGGTGGAAACGTTGGATACGGATTGAGAGTGAAGCGAATAAAGGGAGATGATCTGAAAACGAGGATCGAATCCGCTTTGGGCCGCGTTGGTCTCGGTGGAATGACGGATTTGCCGGTTGTATCACTTTCAGGTGGACAACAACAGCGTGTTGCCCTGGCCCGGGCAATTGCGGTCGAGCCCGAGGTTCTACTCTTCGATGAGCCGCTATCCAATTTGGATGTTGCGCTGCGTGATCAAACGCGTCGCGAACTCAAGAATATCCAAGCAACGCTCGGGACTACCAGTATTTACGTCACACACGATCAGGAAGAGGCTATGGCACTCTCCGATACGATTGCGGTAATGAATAAAGGCCGGGTGATTCAGGTGGGAAGTCCGAAGGAACTCTACGATACACCGAAAACGGCCTTCGTCGCCCGATTTCTCGGGAGAAGCAATATTCTACGCGGTACGTTTGCTGAAAAGATGACCCTCCGGCGACAGGATGATAAGACGGTCGTTATGATTCGGCCTGAACATATTGAAATCCACAAGGAAGGGAGATATGAGGCGACGATATCCGAAACCGAATATCTCGGTAATCGGACCGTGTGCTGGTTGAATGTCGACGGCGAGGTATTGAGGGCGGAGCGGACGGGACTTACCGGAGACATAGGATCGAAGGTCAGGTTCGATATCGGTGCATGGAGATCCGTTTCGGATGATATCTGATCGGATGATCTAGGCCCGGTCCAAAAAACGCGCGGTAGATCTGGCCCTTTCGTCCTGGATGCGGATTCTATTTTCCACTCGGGTGACGCCAGGAATCCGACGGATCATGGCCTCCAAAATTTCTCTATCACCGAGAGACGAGACACATCCCAGAACTCGGACACGGGCGTCTCTGACAAAAAATTGAAAATCGGTCAACCCGGCCAGGGTAAGATCATTCTCGAAAAACTGCAGAAGACCCTCTGCAATCAGTCGATCGTCACATTTCCTCTCGATAGGGGTATAATTCATCGTTTCTATCGTCGGAGTGAGCCAAATCGATCACGTACATCCGATTTTGGTTGCCGTAACCGAAGAAGGTCTTTCAGGTGACTACTTTTCACGTGTAGATCGAATCCCCAGGATTGATAATCACCGAATGGTACCCAATTCACCGATAACTGCCAACAGCAGAAATCACGTGCAAGCGCCAGGTTGGTCGTCACCAGTTCGTGTCGTTCAAAATCGTATCCCGTCCGACTCGCGACTTTCCAGTTGGGCGTGAGACTGAAATCGAACGTGCTGTTTATGATCGCACGCCGGATGGATTGAAGACCTGTGTGCGATATTCCATAAGTGAAATCGAGATTCATACTCCACGGAATCGAAAAATCTGCATAATCGACTGGTAGCGTGCTCTGAAAAAACGAGGCGGTAGGATTGAAGGGGTCCACGGCAGGATTGGAAAAACCCGCCCTGGGATTTGTCAGCGGACGAGAACCATCACCGGTCGAACTTCTCATAGTGGTCCGAATCGTGAGGTCTGCTCTTGTCAGGCGGCCCAGGGGGGCTAAGAAACCGAAGGCAGAACGATCGATGAGCCTTCCCGTATCAGACGTTTTATACGGGGAGAAGCTGCTCCTGAAATCGACATCGACCTTCCCAAACAAGCGTGTTCTTGCGTTCAATAATATATTTCCGAACCTGAGTGAATCAGCAGCAAAATTGTAGTTCGAAGACAGGTTCAGGTCGAGCAGTTTGACCGTCGTCGGCTGAATATCCGTTCTGCCGGGAAAACCGGTGCGGGTGGAGTCGTTTACGATCTTTCTTGTTTCGAACGTATTACTGATCGAAAAACTGAGCTGCTGTTGCTGCCCTCTGCTGACTCCGGAAACGATATCATATCGGATATCCTCTCCATTCTGATCTGTATAGGATCTGGTGTTTCCCCACGCCGGGGCTGAGAAGTCCGGTCGATAACTGAACGTCAGATTGGGTCGAACCGTGTGTCGGATTCCAGCGTACTGACCGGCCTTAAAAGGGAAGAGTCCGTAAAAAATGGTGTTTGCTGACAGACTGGTGCTGAACTGTCGAAGCGCGAAAAAACCAGGCTTGGACATCGATTCGATACCCGTACTGTCAGGGGCGAGCATCTTTCGATCGGTTCTCAAGAACCAGTCTTCCGTGTAATTGAATCCCGGCGACAGGTTCAACTGGATTTGTCCCAGCACGGGAAGTCGTCGCACGGAGAAAGGAGCCGATACAGGAATGCGATGACGCGCCTGAACGGAGAACTGCTCACTCATTCCGCTTGCTCTGCGAAAATCTGAGGCCGACGTAAGTGCGTCAAACCAGGAGATCGATGTTGCAGCCGAATCACCACGTTCAATCAACTCCGTGTCCGAGAGCGGTCGAAAGCTGAACCGATTCGTCAAGGACATGTTATAACTAAGCGTCAGTTTTTCGTAAAATCTCTCGGTCTGTCCGGGAGACCGGTCCGTCTGTAGAAAGGGCTTGAACGAACTCTGAGAGAACGAAACATTCGGAATGGTCAGCGTGACTTCATCTGTCGCCAGGACCTGATTCTGGTTGAGTTGAAATGAAAGATTTTGGCGTTTCCATCGCTTAGAATATCGCAGAGTCGATTGGATGGTCTGACGCGTACGATCATCGTAATTTCGCGATATTCCACGTAAATACGCTGAAGTGGACAGATTCACATTGGCATTAAAACTACTTGTGGGATCGATGATCTGATTGTGGGACCATCGAAACGATCCGGTTTTTCTTACCGAAAAGTCTGGGTCGCCCTGCTCTCCTGTTTTGAAGCGCGCCGTACTCATCTGCAACTGCCCGTCAAATCCGTATCGTTTGCGATACCGAAACAACCCGCTGGCTTCCCAGCTTCCACGAGTCCAGAGGCCTGCCTGAAGCTGCAGGTCCATGTATTCATTCAGGGCGAAGTACCATCCCCAGTCGCGAAAATAGAACCCAAATTCATCTTCACCGTAGTTTGGTGCGAGGGGTCCGCTTCGCCGCCCGTCCTGGGCCGGTAAAAAACCGAATGGGAGCCACAACGGAGTAGGAATATTGTACAGGTAGAGCTGAATTGGTCCCGTATAGATCCACTTCTTATTGACCAATTTCATCTTATTGGATCGCAACGAGTAGGAGGGGCGATCCTCACAATCACACGTTGTGTAAACCCCGTTCTTTACGAAAAGGATGCTGTCTTCCAATGATTTGACAACGTCTCCGCGAATCAATCCTTCTTCGAACTTGGTCTGGGCTCCGACTACCCGGCCTCTGCCGGTCCTCATGTTATATCCGAGAGAAGATCCCTCGAATGTATCCTTTCCCTGTGTGAAGGTTGGCTTTCCGACCCAACCGGAATCGGACATGAGCCCGGTCGCCTGCAGTTCGTCTTCATCGAACAAAATGTCAATCTTCCAGGCAGAAAGTTCTGAGCCTGACATCTTAACCGTAGAACGTCCAAACAGGGATGCGCTCTCAACCGGGCCGGTAAGTTGGAGAATGAGTGAATCTCCTGCGACGAATTCTACCTGTGTACCGAACGAACTCCTCTGGAGTGATGAGTCGGCGCTGACACGGGTGGAGTCCGTTTGCCGGCCATATACGCGGTGCGTACAGACAGAGGCGAGGAGGACTGTTATGACAACCAGTGCCTGAGAGTGTCGGCAGATGATTCCTATCGTCGTTGGCTCACACGGGCTTTTTTCTCTCCGTTCTGGCGAGTTTGCAATACGAGCATATGCGTCACGAGCCAATCGGTAGACCATGCGATCAACTCGTCGATTGGATGATAGTCGATGTGCTTGTGGTCGAAGCCGGGTGTTGGAAAATCAATCGGGCAGCGCCCAGCATGCCGACCTCGTTGCCCCTGGTTTCCTGGACAATTTCTATGTCATCCCGAATGGATGGGACTACATATCTCCTGACCGTATCACGAACGGAGCTCAAAATGAAATCTCCGGCAGCGGAGAGACCACCCCCAACGACAACCTTTCGAATGTCCAGTAGCGCGACCGATGATCCTATGACGCATCCAAGTTTATGTCCAGCCCAGGCTAGAATGTCAGCGGCCTCCTGGTCACCCGATTTGGCTGCATCAAAAAGGACTTTGGGTGTGATGCCTTTCAGTTTTGGACCGATCATGTCGTATATCAGGCTCTCGGGGTGATTCCTCAGGCGATATCGCGCATATCTTGACAAGTACCGTTGTCCGAGATAGGCCTCTATGGCTCCTGCTATTCCCGTTCGATCCATCGGACCCTCATAGTCGATGGTCATGCGCCCAATTTCTCCCGCAGCCCCTGTAGTTCCTCGAAAGATATTTTTCTTGTGGATAATGGCGCCACCCACCCCGGTACCAAGAGTCACCATGATGAATGAATCGAACATGGTCCCGGCTCCATAAAAAGCAGACCCCAGAGCAGCAGCGTTAGCATCATTGTCTACGATGACAGGTATTGGCCGATCCTGCCTGTTGTGCAGTTCGTGTGAGAGGTCTATCACGTCCCAGCCCGGGAAATTGGGAGGATACTGGACGGTCTTCTGGTCTAGATCGACAGCCCCTGGGGCTCCGATGCCGATTCCAGCAACCGTTTTTCCGTCTCCGTCGGCGTACGCCACAAGATCGGAAACAAGCACGCCAATGCGGTCAATAACGTGTGTAGGACCATTATCTGCACCCGTCTCTGATTCCAACGTGTGCATCAGGCCGGAGTCCTCCGAGACGATAGCGGCCTTGATATTGGTTCCGCCGAGATCTACGCCAATGGCTGTCAGCTCCTTATCTTCCATTCATATCTCCTACTTCTTCTTGATTGGATAGACCGTTTCGCCATCTTTGCTCATGCCATATTGCTCACGGGCGATCCGTTCTACTTCCGCATCGGTGAGCCTACGTTGCAGTCGTACTTCAAGATCTCTGATCCTTCTCCCGATTAACGTCGTATCCTGTTCGATAATCGACTTCTCCCGATGCAACCGGTAGCGAAAATAGAGACTGTGACTGTCAAGAAATGATATCCAGACGAGAATGAAAACGCCGACACCAATCAGAATCCATTTCCAGAATCGACCGGGAAAATGATACAATGGGTCCCGAAGGTCCATGACTATCGTTCATCTGTGACGTCGAAGGATAACCGCAGCAGCCACTCTCAATCTACGAAAACCGGAATGTGCTTGTCCCGGAAAATCGTGCACTTGAGCCGAGTTCTTCTTCGATCCGAATCAGTTGGTTATACTTGGCCAGCCGATCACTTCTGCTCGCAGATCCTGTCTTTATTTGTCCGGAATTGACTGCAACGGATAGGTCGGCGATAAAAGAATCTTCGGTCTCACCGGATCGATGCGAGATGACGGTCGCAAATCGATGTTTGTGTGCCAGTTCAATAGCAGAGAGGGTCTCGGTCAGTGTTCCAATCTGATTGAGTTTTATCAGGATGGCATTCCCGCACGCTTCCTTTATTCCACGCGCGAGAAAAGCCGTGTTCGTCACAAAGATATCGTCTCCTACCAATTGAACATCGGAACCCACTTCTGCGGTCAGTTCAGTCCAGCCCGTCCAGTCGTTTTCGTCCATCCCATCTTCAAGTGAAATAATGGGATATTTTTTCAACCAATCAGACCAGAATGAGACCATCTCTTCCGACGTTCTCTTTCTTTTGGGATCACTTTTCCAGAACACATAGCTACCATCAGAAAACATCTCACTTGCGGCTGGATCAAGCGCAATGAAGATGTCTTCTCCGGGTCTATATCCCGCCTTCTCGATTGCTCTTAGAATGACCTCAACGGCTTCCTCGTTGGAACCCAGATTGGGTGCGAATCCACCTTCATCTCCTACGGCAGTCTGATAACCTCTTTCTCCTAGGACCGATCGAAGTACATGGAAGACTTCGACTCCCATCCGGAGGGCGTGTGAAAATGATTCAGCCCCGGCAGGCATGATCATAAATTCCTGCATATCGACACTGTTGTCCGCGTGCCTACCCCCGTTGACAATATTCATCATGGGGACGGGAAGTTCTAGCGCTCCGGTACCACCGATATAACGATAGAGAGGCAATCCTGACGCTTCAGCAGCGGCCCGGGCGACAGCAAGCGATGCCCCCAGGATGGCGTTAGCACCAAGATTAGCCTTATTTGGAGTTCCGTCAAGATCAATCAGCGACTGATCGATTTCAGCCTGATCAAATAAGAATGCCCCCTCAAGGGCCGGCGCGATCGACTCGTTGACGTTGGCTACCGCCTGATCAACGCCTTTGCCTCCGTACCTCGTCGGATCGGCGTCCCGCAATTCGACGGCTTCGTTTTCACCGGTGGAGGCACCGCTCGGGACAGATGCACGACCTACATATCCGTCACTGGTCAGGACTTCTACTTCTACTGTCGGATTCCCCCGGCTGTCAAATATCTGACGAGCATGAACATCTGCGATTACTGACATAAAGCAATTTTATTATCGAACTTTTGTTCGTTCTCCAATCCATGTATAACAACCGTAGTCAACCGTGTAGCTGTCGCCTGCTTTCCAGTTCTTGAAAAACTTATCCTCGGCTGTAGGGAAGAATTTGACGAGGCCGCGAGCTCTCTGACGAGCCTGTTTCGACAGTTTTTCGTCCCGTGCTGCTGCCCGATCAAAATAGTCTGCAGCCAGCCAATACACGGCTCGATCCTCTCGTTCAAACGATCCGCATCCCTGAACTGCGGTGACGTATAAATCAGCGATTGCCACGAGCGCTCTTCCGTACGACGGGTCTATCTTGAGAACCTTTCGAAATGAGGTTCGGGCCCTGGAATAGCGTCCCTGTTGTTGAAAGGCAGTACCAATGTTGTAATAGACCTCGCGTGCAGCTTCCTGTCCACCATCGAGTTCCAGTGACTTTTCATACAGTGAGATGGCTTCATCGGCCTCTCCGTCATCCAGTCGCATCTTCGCGATTTGTCGATACGTTCTGGCTGATGGCGACATCTCCAGGAGCTTCGTTCCGAGATCGTACAGCTTGCTTCGCATGCCCTCCTCTGCGTACAGATCGAAGAGTTCTGACATCAGTTCCGGATTCTCTTCATCTTTTGCCAACTGGCCTTCAAGAAATTCAATTCGCTCTTCCGGAGATGTAAAGAGCGTACCCCGCCATTGGTCCAACATCTCCTTGACGGTCTCGTCATCTGCGTGACTAGCCTCGACGAGATCCATAAATGCGATGGCGTCCGACTTCCTGTCCTTCTGGACGTAATCGGATATGATGTAATTGAGGTAATACTGCTGAAGGCGCGTGGAGTCAATGTCAAATGCATGGCGATAGATCGGACCAACTTCAGGCTGAAGATCCTCCAGTTCTGCAGCATGTTTCTGTATAAAACGCCCCTTGTCAAACAACCATTTGAACGCGTCCGCTTCGATACCAACGTCCAGTAATCTGGTCACAGCAGAATCAAAAATGTAGAGCGAACTATCCAGATAGGTCCGTACATCGGCCGGATCCGTCAGACTCATACCAATGCCTTCATAGGTTTCGACGGCCCTGCGAAAATTACGGTCCGATTTCGTTGGGAATTCCGGTGCACACGTTAGAATCCATCTCAGATAAGGAAGGGCGGTGTCATAGCTCTTATTCTTGAAATCCTCCGCGTACAGGCTATAATTCATCCGGATCGTCGTGTCATCGTCCGTGCAGGCGCCCTGCGCCGCTGCAGAACGGGAAAGACCACTCCATACCGAAAAAATAGCCATCAGGGCCAATACGCCCGTGTGTGCGGAGAATGAAATACTGTTATTCATGGTAAAAACCGTCTGTCAGGCAAATTGCGTCTTCGGTCATTAAGACCACGGAAAGTCAGCCCAGTTTCCTTTTCGTAAACCAGCGCTCACCAAAATTCAAGTTCAAGCCGAAACGTACATAACGATCCCGAATTAAACCGTTAGAGGTTGTACCCTGTCGGCCGATATCCAGATTGAGATCAATGCTCGTGCCAGGAATGAGTGTAGGAATACTGAATCCGCCCGTAACTCCGAAACTGTTGATCCGTTTGTTCGGAAGGGGTGTGATGTATGACTGGTCAGCATACACACCCAGACGGAAAGCCATTCTCTCAAAGTAACTCGCGAATAAATTGCGTGCTCCCGGAAAATATTCGAGACCCCCGGAGATCCTGATTCGGTCGTCAATGCCTGCACCAGATCCCGCTGAATATCCGGGAAAATCGAATCTACTCTTGAAGTCTGTCCACTTTTCATACTGAACATCTGCTATCACGGTCCACCTTGGCGACGGTTGATAGGCGAGACCTACGGCGAATCCCAGTGGGAGATCAACAGATCCCGATCGCTTCGCCGTCAACGTATCGACGCTCTCGCCTTCACCGATTGTGAGCACCCTGTCTCCAATTATGTGGGCAGGAAGGGAGAGCGTAACCCCGATGGACCAGGAATCTGTTTCACTGAAAACTTTCGTCCTTGCGAAGCGAAGGCCCAGGGTAGCAGCCCCACCTGTCAGGCGGGTAGATTTTGAGACAATCGCGTCTGCGTACTGGTTATTTTCGAAACCGGTTCGTTGGGACTCACGGAGGATGCCGAAATAGAAATCTGCACGCGCACCGAGACTCAGCCCTTTTGCTGCCACTACGCCCAGACCGGCACTGACTCTCTGAATTCCACCGTTACCCTTGAAACTGGTTGTGAAGGACTGATCGGCCTGATTCGCATCAGATGGAGTGAGAAATCCCGCGTCTTCTACGCGATAACTTATCCGCGTGTATGGAGAAAAAGAGAGTCCAAAACCAATCTTGTTCGCTTTCAGCGGAAAGGAGAATTGAATTGCTCTCAGATAGCCGGAGGCAAGGTTACTGGACTCCGCAGAATCCGACGATTCTTTGATCCCTTCATACGTGAATCCACCCGAGAGCCTGGTAAAAAACAGGTCGGCAAAACCGGCCGGATTCGAGAAATTGGTGTATCTCGTCGAGGCGAGGCCGATTCCTCCTCCTCCCATCGCTAGAGACCGTGCGGACGAATAGTGAGTTCTCTGGCCAATGCCGAATCTGGAATAAATGGATCCATCCGACAGATCCTGACTGAGAGAGACTCGGGGGAGAACCGAAAGAGCCAGAATACCAAATAGTACACGATAGAACGCGCGTTTCTGGACGTTAGATGTAGATTTAAAATCCATCCTGAGAGGCTCTATTGAATAGCGGTAACGGTGAACATGGCATGGGGGCCTTCGCCGCCCGGTATGTCATGAATAAATAAAACATCGAGTGTGCTTTCTGCTACTGGAGCAAATACCTCAAATCGCTGAAAACTTCCCTTTCCGAGAACGACATTCTGAACGACGGTATTGAGCACATTATTATCGAACACAAATCGGCCATCTTCACCAATCGAAGCCGTCGAGAGTGTAAGTCCAACTCCTACGTCAGAAGTAACCGCTGCAAGAGACAACGTGCTGAGCATGGGCCGGACAAAACCGACAGGGGTGATAAGGTTGGGATTTCCAGTATTGATCGAAATAATCGAGCGATGAATCGCATTGGCCTGAAGCTGCCCCGAATCAAAATCGAATGTTAGATCGGCGCGTGCACGTGTCCCGTCCTGAAGAAGAAGAAATCCGTTCGGAACACTCGGTTCATCTCGCGTGATCGTCGAAAGTACTCTGGTGACCTGAAACGACACGGTATCTCCAGGAACGGCAACGCGCATGATGCTGCCGGGAAGCCCGAAGCCGACAACGGCATTCCCGTCTACATAGTCGATTTGGAAACCGTGGAAGGCATTTATCGGGTCGTCACTCTGAAGCTGGGGAGCATTTCGATCGATCCATGATGGGGAAAATTGGAACTTGAGCGTGTCGGAAACCGGTAAAAATGTCGACTCAGACGCAACGGTTCCAACAGCTATCGTCGTATCAGCCGGTACACCGATTGCTCGCCACTCATCCGACAAGTCTGTAAGTCTCAGGCTGAGTGGGGAAAGTGTGTCTCCATATACGTAGTCTGAAACAAGCGAAAGCTCGGCAAACGTGACCGTGGACGTCTTGAATGTGGTAGAAAGTGCCGTCAGTTGGACAAAATCGATGTATCCCGTCACGTCAATGGTTCCGAGTGATGGGTCTTCTACCCGTCCGGCAAGCGCTCGAATTGCGCCACTAGCGGCTTCACCACCCGTAACGTCTGCGCTGGAACGACTCGCGAAGAGTGAAGCCTCCTGACTGATTTCCTGCGGAGCACCAGCCTGTGAATCAACGAGTCCAATACCGACGTCGGACGGTTTATCGGTACAGGCAGCGACCGAAAGGGTCAGAAAAACGAAAAAAAACGATGGACGACGTCCTTGGAAGAACATGGAAGAATTGGTTTAACCGATACGGGAAGAGACTTGACCCGAAAACGATCCCAACGGATGAATTCGTATAGCTGATGTTCAAACGAAAACCCCACAGACTGGTGCCAGTGGGGCCTTCGTGATGTAATGGCGCTTCAATGCCGTACGGACGGTTGTTGTTTCGTCTGACACAGGCATAAAAACGGGCAGAACCGTCCGACATTACCAATCAGACAGCGACTCCGTTCAAAAGCTGATCGTAAACGGCAGTCGCTTGATCCATATATCCTGTATGATCATCTCCCGAAAATGCAGGATTATCAGACTGTTCCTTCATACTGGGCGGCAGGATCACGGAATCTGCAAATTTGAGTCCGATATCAACGGGAGAGAGTCCGACCAGATCTTCTCCGTCTGTTAAACTCAGGGACTCAAGGTGTGTAGACTCAACGGTTGCAGAAAAGGCGACCTCTTCCGGCGTGTAAATGATTTTACTGTCCTCGAATAGCGCCTCTCCGGCAAACTCAGTCCTGAGAACATACGGGACAAAGCCGCTTATCCATCCCACTGCATGTACCAGATCCGGTTGCCATCCAAGATTGCAGATAGTTCGTATCACGCTCCTCGAAAAAAATGTGGCTCGGTCCAGATTGTCTTCGAAAAGGACTCCCTGTCGATCTTCAAAAATACCCTTGCGTTTGAAGTAGTACGCGTTGTCCATGAAGTAGACTTGAAGTCTGATGCCCGGGATGGAAGCCACTTTTACCTTGAGCGTTTCGACAACTTCCCCCTGAACAATTTCGCTTCCTGACAATCGAATGACCTCATGGAGACGATTTCGTCGTTCGCCGACCGTGCCATATCTCGGCATCATTATTCTCGTTTCGTAATCGCCGGATTCGTGAAGAGCTTCCGGGAGATGACGAACGAGTGTCGCGATCTCTGATGAATTGGAAAAAGGAGCGACCTGCCCGGAAATAAAGAGTATCCTCATCTCATATGCCTTTCTTGTACGCGTTATCTGGAGCGGGGGAGAAATGCCGACAAACCAGAAATCAGAGACAATTTTGCAGAATCAGCTGCAGACGTCTCTGGCTCCCGGACGAGCGACGTCGACTTCATGTCGGAATCGATTCCAGACACAAAAATTCCTCGATACACCGAAGTAAATAATTTACGGATATGTCCTTGTTTTTACAACAGTAGTACGAAGTATCGGCGCGTCGCAGATAGCCAGAAACGTATGACCGGCCAGGATCACCAAGTATATCGGTAGCCCTGTCAGCTGACTCGTTGAGACGTGAAGCAAAGGGCTGAGACGCGCGTATAACGGGCAAACAGAAAGACGATGGGAACTGGAGCGATCATATTATTTGATGGAGTCTGTAATCTCTGTAATGCGTCGGTTAATTTCGTAATCGATCGCGACACAGAGTCGTATTTTCAATACGGAGCTCTTCAGTCCGAATCGGGTGGAAAGCTTTTGGCCGATCATAACATACCGGCTCGATATCTCGATTCGATCGTTCTTTTGGAAGACGGAGCATTCTATACTTCGTCCGATGCCGCGCTCAGAATCGCTCGCAGATTGTCCGGCGCATGGCGGTTCCTATACGTCCTCCGATGGATTCCCGGATTTATCAGAGACGGCGTATATAATTGGATTGCGCGCAACCGCTACCGGTGGTTTGGTCGGTCGGATTCATGCCGGATCCCCACTCCTGAATTGAGGGCTCGTTTTCTGTCGTGAATAGCGCCTAATTCCCGGACGTAGACTTCTGTTGCAACAGATCAAAATATTGTCTGATCAATCGCTCATAATCGGGACTGTACCCACTTTCAAGGGCCTTGAATAAGTCTCTACGCAGCAGGTCCAGGCGTTCTGTAGGAGAGAGGGCTCCGGGGCCCGGACGTACCAGATCCGTTCCCGTTTCACTCTTGCGTTTTTTGTCCTTTCCACGCTCTTGAAGCGACTTGGTGGCTTCAAGCATCCGTGTGAGAATTTGTTGCTGGCGCTGTACAGTTCTTCTGGACACCCGATTTTCCTGTAGATCCTGAATGGATTCCAGCATTTGTTCGGCAATCCTGTTCAGGTCACCCATCAGTTTATTTCGGGCCGTCCGGTCACGCGAAAGCTGCTTTATCTGGCGCCTGATCTGTTCTTGCTGACCGCCCATCTGCCTGAGCCGTTCCGTCATATCCTGCGTCAGTCTGTTTCCCTGGGCATCATTAAGCAATTGTTGAATCTGGTCGTTGAGTTGCTGTTGCTGTTGACCCAGGTTCTGAAGTTGGTCCATGAGTTGCTGCATGCTCATGTTTCCGGATCCTGATCCCTGTCCGCTCATCATCTGATTCAGTAGCTCAGAGAGTACGACGGCCAACTCGTTGAGAAACGTCATCGAGGCCATTTGATGTCCGGCAGCCTTTCGGACAACCCGATCGGCGAGTGCAGCCGTTGCCTCTTCCATCGATTTAAGCGACTTACCGGTGTATTTTTGTACCTCCCGTCCCATCTGTGGAATTTCGCGAGCCATGCGCTGCAGTGAATCCGCAACAACCGTAAGGCCTTCAGAGAGATCGACCTGATCCTGGGCCAACGATCGAAGAGCCGGACTTTCGGCTGTCTGTAGGCTGGTTTTGAGTCGAAGGGCTTCCTGATCTACAGACAGCGTGAGAATGTCTTCAAGAATGGACCTGAGTCCCGCCGTATTAATCTGCAATTGCTGTCCCTGCATATTCTGCTGCATCTGGGACAACTGGCTTTTGACCTGCCCCAGTTGCCGTTGAATCTGTTGCTGTCCCTTTTGCGCATTATCGAATTTTCTCTCCTGAATCTGTTCCGCATTCTCGCTCATCTGGCGGGGAATTTCCATGTCCTCCGTGTCTTCTGCGATGTCCTGCATTTTTTCGGCTGGAGCTCTCTTGACATCTTCCATGCGTTCGCGAATTTCCTCGAGTTTTTCCTCAAGACCCTTCATGTCTTCGGAGGCCTGCTGCTGCTGACGAGCGAGCTTATTTTCGTCCGTGAGATTCTGTTTGTTGTCACCGTCGGCTTTTTCAGGATTCTGTCGGTTGTCGGGTTTGTCCGGGTTATTTTTCAGATCCTCTGTTTTCTCTCCCAGACTGGCTTCAATTCGCTCCAGATCTTCGATGCGGCGAGTAGCTTCATCGAGGTCTTTCTGAACCTGAACCTGCTTGAAGATATCGAGCGTTCTCTGAAGGCGTTCCTGGTACATCTTCTCGTCGAATTCGAACTCTTCCATCGCCCGATTCATCTCACCGAGATCCATTTGCTCCATCGACTCCTGCAGCGTATCCAGAGCCTCCATAAGGTCGGGTGAATTTACATCTTCGATGACTTCTTCAAGTTGCTCAAACAAATCCAGGGTTTCCGGAGTGACGAGATCATTATTTTCGAGTTCGTCGGCAAGCTCTTCGACGTGTTTGCCCAGGTCGTCGACGGAATGCTCCAACTGGGTCTGCTCGTTTTTGAGCTGTTCCAATTTTCGCTTATCCTGCCATTCGGGTTCAGGTTTTTCTCTCAGATTCTTTTGCAGTTCGTCGAAAACGTCCTGAACTGATTTGGCCTCATCCAGAATCGATTCCAGCTTGTCAGTAGCCGTATCTTCTGCTGTATCCACGGCTTCATACTGATCCGCGAGTGAGGGTAATCGAAGCAGATAAACGCTGGATGATGATTCTTTCGGTCCCGAAATAGTGTCGTTGTCTCTGACCGTCAGATAGTACTCGATGACATCACCTGGAACGGGGTCGAGTCGTGCTTCAGCATTCAGGATCCACGTGATGGTGTCTTCCCTGTCCAGGACACGTGACCTGTCGAGCGGAATCTGTAGACTCGAGAAGGATTCTTGAACTTCACCAAAACGGGACTCTGCACGGCGGAAGTACAACCTCAGCGAAGAGAAGCCGAAATCATCGGTTATTCGGTACCGAATATCGATCGTTGCTGATTCTGTTAGATCCGTTTTGGGATCAGGTGACACGATCGAAATTGCCGGCATCTCATCGAGCAGGGACTCGACGGCATAATCTATCGGTGCCCGGTTGCCGATTCCGTCCACACTCCTGAGTTTTATTCGGTAGTGATCATCATGAGCGACTGTGAATTTACCATTGGCCGTTGAACCATCCATAGGAACCGGCACGACTCCTCCCGACGCAAAAACCAGGACGGTAGAATCCGCGAGGGCACCCCCTATGTTCATTTCGACTCTTACTTGTGTTCCTTTGATGGCGCTGACGTCCCCGATATCCGGTGGTAGTTGTCGATCTGGTATTCTCGTGTAGCGGGGAAAGTTGAGACTGAGCTGCAATTGCTGAACAATAGGACGTTCGAGTACGGTGACCCCGAACCAATCTGAACTCACGTCATCGCGAATCGCCCGGTACTCAAACGATTGTCTGATGTTTGAGAAAGTAGATGAGAACTCATCGACGCCATCTTTCGCCATCTCCACCAATTGCGACCTTTCCTCAGATGAATAGCGAAATTCTACATCGAGGGCACCTGGTGGCTCAATTCCCGACGTTACAGCAGAGACTACGAGGGAATCTCCTCGGATTACGTCTGCGGCTCCCGGAAACACAAGAAGGGAGAATGGAGCAGGGCGATGAAATGCTTGCAGGGGGGAGCTCAACCGTCGGGACGCATCGCGGAACCCGATCGGACCGGCGAGTAACAGTATGAGGAGGGCGGCGAGTGGGACGGATGCCACTCTGGCATACTTGAATGTCGAGGCAAAAGAGGCCATCTGTTCAAATGGTACAGACTCTACCTGCTGCCCAAGTTCGTTTGCCGCAGCATCTATCCACTCGTCCGTCGACCCGGAGTGGTTTCCATCTACGAGTTGGAGCAGGTTTACCAGACGGTCTCGAACAGACGGGAATGACCGGCCGATCTCGGATGCCAGGGATATCTCACTGAATTCACCCCAGATACCAAAGTGATTCAATACCGGCAGAAGGCAATTCCGAAACAGCATTGTGGCGACCGTAGCAGACACCACGAAGATGATGATCGTACGGTAAACTGGTGCCAGCCACATGCCGGTCTCGATCAGGATAGCCAGCAACCAGAGTAGCATTCCGGCTGTGAAAGCGACAAAAAAACCACTCGTCGCGGCCGCGGACGTGATTTTTTTACGTGTATCCTGAAGACGGCGTCGAATTGATTCGACGAGCTGCTCGGTCTGTTCGCTCATTTCTGATTGGAGGAGATTGGGCGACGTGTACCTGAATGGGCCATAGATGGTTTCATAGCCATGTTTTACTGACCCTGAATCAGCGGGAAAAGAAAACAGTTATCGCGGCGGATTCATGTCTCCCGGATTCCGGGCCGTATGTATCTTGGAACGGACGAAGGAGACGTAATCTCAACTCAGAAAGAATGATATCGATAATACTTGGAGGCGGGGCTGGAACGAGACTGTTTCCCCTGACGCATCGACGTAGCAAACCGGCTGTTCCTCTGGCCGGGAAATACCGGCTGATTGATGTGCCGCTGTCGAACAGCATTAATTCCGGTGTAAACAGGATCTTTGTTCTGACGCAATTCAATTCCGCCAGTCTGAACCGGCATATTGCACAGACGTATCGATTTGATCGGTTCCGGGATGGTTTCGTGAATATTCTCGCGGCCGAGCAGACCCCTGTATCCAAGGAGTGGTTTCAGGGAACGGCGGATGCGGTACGACAGAGTACTCCACATCTTACCCCTTATCGATACGATCATGTTCTGATACTCTCCGGCGATCAGTTGTACACGATGGACTATCGTCGAATGCTCGAACATCACCTCAGTCACAAAGCGGATGTTACGATCGCGACAATCCCGGTCAACGCGTCGGATGCCCCTGAATTCGGAATTCTGAAGACAGATTCGAATAGTCGAATCTCGGAATTTTACGAAAAGCCGTCACCGAATAACCTGGATGGCCTTGAATCTCCGGTCAGTGAATCGATGTCCTCAGACGGGAGGGTGTATCTCGCCTCGATGGGGATCTATATTTTTTCGAAAGGGGTGCTGCAGGCCCTGCTCGATGATAATGCCGACGCGGTCGATTTTGGAAAACAGATAATCCCGAACTCCATCAATTCGAGAACTGTCGTCAGTTATCCGTTTCATGGCTACTGGAGTGATATCGGAACGATAAAATCATTCTATGACGCCAACCTGATGCTGGGCCGACAACGACCGGAATTCAATATTTATAATCCACGGATGCCGCTGTATACGAATGCCCGGATGCTTCCTCCGGCAAAGATCGAGGCTTCGCATATCGACTCGTCCCTGATCGCTGAGGCATCGGTTATTGTCAATTCAAAAGTATCGGAGTCAGTGATTGGACTCCGGTCGTATATCGGAAGAGGTAGTCTCGTAGAGCAGACAGTCATGATGGGCTCAGACTATTTTCCGTGGCACGATCCACTGGTCCGCCCGACAGTAGATGGACCGGATCGTCCAGGTATTGGGGCTGGTTCTATTATCCGTGGGGCGATCATTGATCGGAATGTGAGTATAGGAGAGGGGTGCTCACTGACGAATGATCAACGCGTCCAGAATGCCGACGGCAACAACTATCATATTCGCGACGGTGTCATTGTAGTCCCGAAAAATGCAACGATCCCTGCCGGTACCGTGATATGATGTCATCTGGCTACCGCCGATTGTTAGTTATCGTAGTGTCGCTTTTTTGGACAGGTATGCTCCGTGCTCAATCCGGGTCATCTAGAACCGACTCACTCCGTTCCTATGAACTGTCAGAAATCGTTGTAGGAGGAGATACTGTACCGGTCCGCAGTGTATCTGGAGTACGCCGTGTTTCACTCGCTTCAATCGTGAGGCAGGACGCTCACTCGGCAGCAGACCTGGTGCGACTTCTGCCGTCGGCTCATCTCCAGGTGAACTCCCGAGGCGAGACCCTTATATATTTTCGCGGAGGATCCGAACGACAGGTCTCCGTCTTTTTCGACGGGGCCTTGTTGAACATTCCATGGGATAACAGAATTGACATCAGTTCACTCCCTGTCGGTATGCTGGGCGGGGTGGAAGTATCGCAGGGAGTCCCCTCGGTCGTTTATGGAACGAATGTCGTTGGGGGGGCGGTCAACCTGCAGTCCCGCATGCTCTCGCACGATGGAAAACTTTCAGAAATCACCGGAGAGGTAGGGTCCGAGAGTACCGCAGCCGTTCGGGGTCAGTACATTCATCGGGGAGGAGAGTGGACATTTTTATCCTCCGCTAGCCTGTTCAGTAGTGACGGTTTTTCTCTTCCCGCCGGGGGGCGTCTGCCATTTGGTCAGCCGGATTCGAACATCAGAACAAATACCGATCGGACGCTTCAAAATGCTTTTGTCAGAGTCGGACGGCATACGACGAGCGGTGGTGTATACGGTTTTTCGATGCTCCATATCAATGGCACGCGGGGAGTAGCTCCTGAAGGCCATCTTGATCCTACGATAGATCGCGTTCGATATTGGCGTTATCCGTTGTGGCGCAACACAATGTGGATAGGAAATGCGGAATCGGTCCTGGGAGTTTTGGGAAGCGTCCGGGCTACAGGTTGGATCGGACGGTTCAGCCAGCATATCGTTCAGTACGAAGGTCCGACGTATGAAACTCCGGTCGAAAAAGAAGAGGACCAGGATACCACCATAGGCGCCAGAATCATTTCCAGCACCAGACCCGGACCGGGAGTGCTGCATGTATCGATCAATTTATTGGCGTCGACTCACGACCAGAGCGATTTCCAGACAAGCAGCACGGTGGGGGAGCCGGTGAGGAATACACTGGTTTACCGGCAGCGAACTCTTTCGCTGGGTGCGGAATATATGCTATCAGATCTCGGAAGATGGACGGTGCTCGTCGGTGCAAGTCTCGATAGAAATGCGACGCCTGACACCGGAGACAAACCGTCTCGAGGGGTCATGACGGATTATTCGGTTACGTCGGGTCTGGATTATCGTCTCAGTGATTCAAATTCAATCCGGATTTCTTCCGGGAGAAAAGTCCGATTCCCAACCATGAGAGAGCTCTTCGGGGATGCTCTGAAGCGATTTCAGGTTAATCCGGACCTGGTACCCGAGTCATCCTGGATCGGCGAGTTGGCATTCGAACAGTACCACGGACCGGTAACGGGTATACTGACCACGTTTTTCCGCAGAACGTACCATACGATAGATCAGGAAAATATCGTCGTGAACGGTGTACGAAAACGCAGACGGATTAATCTTTCCGGAAGCCGCGTATTTGGCGTGGAAGCGGTCGGTACGACGCGATTATCTTCACGCGTAAAACTTGAGGCCATGCTAACATGGCTTAAAGCAGATGCGTTTACAGGCAATAAAACCTCTCGTCTGGTAGAGAAACCAGATGTTCTGGGGACGTTTTCGGTTGATGCGAGCACCCGATTCGGCGCTACACTGCTTGCTTCGGCTGTCTACACCGGCCATGCCTGGGCGCTTTCACCGGACGATTCGTTGAAGAGACTCCCCAATTCCGTCGTCCTCAATGCCCGCCTGTCGATTCGAAAATATGCGAGTCGAAATGGCCTTTTTACGGAATTCTATGCTGGGGTCAATAACCTTCTTGACCGGCTAACGTTGCCTCAGTTGGGTCTTCCTGGTGTTGGAAGGACCTACCGTTTTGGAATCAGCCTTTCATTCTGACGACTCTGAATCCGCATAGTAACTGTGTGCTACCGGAGGGGCTGCAAACCACTCGCGCGTCTGGCTCCAGGTATTGAGAAAGAGTCGACTCTCTCGATACAGGTTGAGTTGTTTTTCAGTTGTCCAGTGGCTGAGTGTAGTAACAATATGCGGATAGCGAGCGTCGTAGAGCAACTCGAGATGGGTGCAGCCTTCGAAAGACCGAATCTTCGGCGAAACGTGCGAAAACATGCTTTTGAAATCTTCCAGTTTCGCAGGTTGAAGAGTCATTCGAACGATTCGTACGAGCATGGGGTCACGTGGGCGTATGTGCAGAAGCATTTCGTAAGAGGTCCAGAAGGTCGGTTGCGGCTATTCGCGATTCCTCTGCGAAGTGGGTACCGGTTCCTGCGTAGAGGATTCCTCTGCTGCTGTTGATGAGTACCCGGCCGGGCACTCCACGGGCGAGAACGGCTGCAGGATCGCCTCCCTGAGCACCAACACCAGGAACGAGTAACGGAACATCAGGATGGTTCCCTGCAATTGCAGCGAGTGCATTAATGTCCGTCGCACCGACAACGAAGCCGATGTCGCCTTTCGATCGCGCGCACCAGCGTTGGGCTTCTCTGGCTACGTGCATGTATAAAGGAAGACCATCGACCGACAGTTCCTGAAAATCCGATCCACCTGGATTTGACGTACGGACCAGCACGAAGACCCCTTTCCCCTCGTAATCCAGGAACGGAAACACAGAGTCACCGCCCATATACGGAGAGACAGTTACGGCATCGAATCCGAGATGGGTAAAGACAGACTCGGCATAAAACCGGGCCGAATTCCCGATATCACCTCGTTTTGCATCTGCTATGGTTACGACGCCATCCGGAATGCGTCGAATCAGGCGTTCCAGGAGCGACCATCCGCCATCGCCCAGTATCTCGAAAAATGCCAGGTTCAGTTTGTAGGACGCGACCAGGTCATGCGTCGAGTCGATTATTGCGGAGAGAAAATATTCGGTCCGTGCGATCGGCTCTAAAGAGGGTCCGCATGATGACGGCAACCGGGCCGGATCGGGATCCAGTCCGATGCATAGGGGGGAGTCCCGGACCAGGATGGCTTCTAAAAGTCGAGACGAAAAAGAGTCTTTCACGGGAAATTAAATAAGTATGAGAGGGCAAAAAACCGTCCGTATCCGGCGCGATGGAGCAAAACTGGACGTGTGACTCGTCGAAGGGGGAAATAGGCCCCCGGGCACATCCAAATGTACGGAACTCCGTAATCCGTCCTTCATTTAGGATACCCAATACGAACGGACTCCGGGCACGTCCTGCAGTCCAATTTATAATAGATCGCTCACGAGGAGTAATTATGAGTCTCGAAAGTCTGAAACTGAAAAACGTTTCGGCTCGCGACCAGAAGATGATTCAGGATATCGATCGGATGATCGGACCTGAACCAGAGGAATTAGGTTTTGCAAAGAACCTGTTCTGGGGTCGATTACGGGAAGACCTGGCTTTTCCGTATCCAACAGAGTCGAAAGAGGAACGAATTAAATGTGATGTGCTTCTGGCTGAACTGGAGGCGTATCTGAAGAATGAACATCCATCGATATTGATCGATCAAGAGGAACGAATTCCTCAATGGTGTATCGATCGTCTGTTTGAAATCGGTGTCATGGGAATGACCGTTCCTGAAGAGTACGATGGACTCGGGCTCGGGATCACGAGTTACAATCGGGCGCTCGAAATGATAGGAGCGTATTGTGGGTCGACGGCCGTGATGGTGTCAGCGCATCAGTCCATCGGATGCAAGGCGATCATGTTATTCGGTACACCAGAGCAAAAAAAAGAATTTCTCCCCAACGTTGCTCGAAAGTATCTGTCCGCCTTCTGTCTGTCTGAGCCCAATGTAGGATCAGATGCCGCAGGTCAGGAAACGCGATGCGAACTGTCTGAAGACGGTTCGTATTTCATTCTCAATGGAGAGAAAAAGTGGAGTACATCGGCAGCCATGAGCGGGATGTTTACCGTAATGGCGAATCAGATGATCGTGGACGAAAAAACGTCCAAGGAGCGCAAGGTTGTTACGGCGTTGATCTGTACGCCAGATATGGAAGGCGTTGAGATATTTGAGAAAAACAGGAGCAAAGCGGGTATCAGGGGTACGTGGCAGGGCCGAATTCGCTTTACGGACGTACGGGTTCCACGTCAGAGAGTACTCCACAAGGAGGGTAAGGGGCTTCACGTCGCCCTGACCTGTCTCAATTATGGACGTTGTACGTTGTCAGCTGGCGTAACGGGTGGAGCCGTACGGGCCATGAATCAGAGCATCAAATGGGTTCAGACCAGGCATCAATTTGATCGCCCATTGGCCGATTTTGAACTGGTTCAGATGCGGATCGCGCGAATGGCTGCGTTTACCTACGCATCGCAGGCGGTCCTCTACATGATGACAGGAATGCTGGATCGGGGTGACACCGATATCATGGTGGAGACCGCGATTACGAAAGTGCTCTGTTCGGAATTGGGGTGGGAAGTCATCGATGATGCTCTTGAGATCATGGGTGGCGAAGGGTTTGTGACGGAAAACGAGATGGAGCGAGTCTGGAGGGACAACCGGATCCACCGAATAGTGGAAGGTTCGAACGAAGTAATGCAGCCATTCATTTTCGCCTACGGTGGTAAACAACTCGCCGAACAGATGATGGGAGTTCAAGAGGCGGTAGCCTGGAATAGATCGGATACCATCGCGGAAAATATCGGTCGCATCGGTTCCAAGGTGTTCAGCCCGAAAATGGTCCGGTACGCCGTTCCTCTTGCCGCCCAGTTGTTTCTGGGAATGAAACAGTCACAACCTGTCATCAAGGGGGTTCATCCTCTTTTGGAGACCCATGCAGGACGTTTGTCGCAACTTATCAGAGACCATTCTCACGCGTTCAAACTCGCCAGCAAGTGGTACAAGGAAGATATTGTTACACGCCAGGCCGTTCAAGCTCGGCTTGCTGACAGTGCTATTTATCTTTTTGCGTTGACTGCGAGTCTTTCCAGGATGGACAGTCAGATCAGAGCCGGAGATCATGGAACCGAATTTCAGCGGGACAAGACTGCCTTCGAACATGCGTTTGATCTCCTCGAGCAACGCATTCACGATCGATTCAGATCGCTCCGGACCAATGCGGATTCTTCTATGGCACGCGCTTCAGAGGCGGCACGACGTCATAACGATACGCTGGCGGACGAAGACTACTACATCCATGAATCGTCGCCGACGGCAGCTGGAAAAGGCAAAACGATTCAACGCTCACATATCAAGCAATTTCCGGGGAGTCCCAACCGGGCCTCCCATGGTGACGGACATGTATCTGAACCGAATCTGAAAACCGGAACCATAACCAAGAAAAAAAGGAAGCCAGAGGCAGATTCAACCGCCTGAAAGGGCTTCGTGCGGCGTTCCGGGTAGATAGGTTGTGTGGTGGGCCATGCTCCGTGGAGCATGGCCCACCATTGATTTTCTGTCGATTCCAGCTGCTCCGTCGGCTCATCGGAGAACAGTCATCTGTCTCGACTGGACCTCCGTACCAGAGCGTATCTG
>CAYLHF010000015.1:0-25544 GCA_964383365.1 uncultured Rhodothermales bacterium
CCCCGAGTCGATGCGTCCGGGAGGATCGGGGACCAGGCGCAGGATCGAGAGGGCGGTGACCGATTTCCCGGAACCCGACTCCCCCACGATGCCCACAAACTCGCCGGGATAGATGTTGAAGCTCACCCCCCCCACCGCCCAGGCGCCGGCGAGGCGACCGAATCCGCCCGAGCAAGAGGTGCGGCCGGACCAGCAAGAACGATCGCAGTTGCGTCAACAATCGGCACCGGGTCGCGGCCCGATCTACGGCGGTGCGTCTTTGGTGAAGGAAAAACAGGTTGTTACAATTCTCTCCTGGGGGACTCTAGGATAGGGAAACAGGCATTTATCCAGAAAAGTCAAAAAAAAACCGGAGTCAGCTTAACTCCCCCGACAATCCCGCCGATACCCTGAGAGCAAGGTGCGCCCACCTCGGAATCCTGACGGTTTCCGAACCGGGAAGGGCGGACCAAAAACCCTCAACAACATTTCATTTGTGATCAGTCATGAAAGCCTCAACCCTCAAGGCAGGACGCCTGCTCGCGTTTACCCTCGTTCTCTTAACCACTGTTGTCTGGACCGGTTGTACCGATCAGCTTGCTGATTCTCAGCAGGAGACACAGGACGAGGTACAGGTGAGTTCAAAGTATCGTAACCGCCAGCTCATCGACAAGGTTGCCCGTGTGAACTCAAAGGGAGAAGACCTGTCGGGAATGGTATTTTCAATCACACCGAGTAAAGTGTTAGACCGCTATAAAGTACTCGACCGCTATAAAGTACTCGACCGCTACAAGGTGCTCGATCGTTACGAGTACGATGAGGCGTTCACCGGCTTCGCGATCTGGGCTTCATCGCAGTATTTCGACGAACTCATCGCTCTCATGGAGCAGGATCTGGACATCGCGTGGATGGAACCCGTGTTCGGAATTACCCCTCCAGCGAGTGGCGCCGGTAATGCGACTACAGACTACGTTCCGTGGAGCGTAGATATGGTCGGAGGCAAAGAGAGTTGGACGGTATCTGGCGATGGTCAAGGCACCGTCGACGTAGATGTCTTCGTGATCGACACCGGAGTTTCCAACGGAGACATCAATGTCGTGGAGAATGTCGATTTCTCAGGTACCGATCCCAGTGCAGCAGATACGGACGGGCATGGTACGCACATCGCGGGGATCATCGGTGCAGGCGACAACCGCACGGGAATCGTGGGAATCGCGCCTGGTGCAAGGATTCACAACCTGAAAGTATTCGGTCCGAACGGAGCCGCCGATGATTCCATGGTAATGGCTGCCATCGAGTACGCCATCAAGTGGAAACGATCGAATCCTTCGAAAGCAGGAGTGATCAATCTCAGCCTGGGCGAGAACACGGGATCGAAAGCCTACACGGCTCTTGACGATGTGGTCGAGAACGCGATAAGCGCCGGGCTGACGGTCGTCGTGGCAGCAGGAAACGAGAGTGTGGATGCGCAATTTGTGTCTCCCGCTCACGTCAAGAAGGCCATTACCGTTGGGTCTGTGGACGGGAATGCAACGTTCTCATGGTTTTCAAACTTCGGAAAGAGGATCGACATCAACGCTCCGGGGTCTGACGTGATTTCCTCATCTCCGAATATCTTCGGTGTAGATCTGATGTCAGGTACGTCGATGGCAGCAGCCCATGTGAGCGGCGCAGCGGCACTATACCTTGCCCAACATAGTGATGCGAAGCCAGAGAAAGTGTTTGACAAGATCAAGGATAATAAGAACCCACGATTCAAAAAAGCTACGGGTACACCCTCCGAGACGACCAAGAAGTTACTCTGGGTCGGACCGAAGAAATAGCGTCGTCGGGTGACGGAAGCGTCACACCCGATGTGACCGCACAGAGCCCGAGTTAAACCTCAGGAATGGCGGGCCGCGAGAGCGGCCCGCCATTCCTGTATCCGGCCGTGATTACACGAATTGCCCTCGCGCTTGCGCCGCCCTTAATCGGATTCACAGGATGGCCTCTGAAACGGTAATACACGCCCAATATCCTTTAAGTCAGGCCCTCAGTAGCCGATACGAGTAATGACAGGAGGCCCGGTGAACTTTGTTCATGGAGTTCCTTTTTTCACCATCGACCCTGCTTGATATATGGAAAGGAAGGCTCAAGCTCGCAAGAAGATCAGCCAGGAAACGCTTCGACGCCACGCCGGAAATACGGCTGACGCTCGGAGTCGTGTGGTTTCTCGGGAACCTGCACCGGGGTCGGCTTCGATGCCTTCAGCACGGTCTCCCAGATCCATACCAATCCCGGAGATCTGTAAACAGATAGCCGCTCAGACTCCCGATTCTCTGTTCGGCTCTGACCGAATTCAGTATCACATCGACCAACTGAATCAAATTGAACCTCGGGAGAGAGTAGCCATGAGAGTTCATATGGATCATACCATCCGGCATATGATCCACAAGAATGCAAGTGATATCGATATGGGTGGCCGCGCCGGGGGCGGTCTGGTCTGGCTACGGATAAATGGCGAGAAGAAGCCTGATTTCTCACTGGGACGATACTCACTCGACGAGTCCAACCTGCTCATTCTCAATCTGCTGAATGAGTCCAGTCACCAGCGTCTGATGTCATGGAAAGCCGCGGACTGTTCGTATGAACTCCCGTCTGAGAAGGGGAAAAGGCAACGGAGATTTCGGGCGTCTGCCTATTTCGACATGGACTACGTTGCTCTGAATATGCGAGCGATCACGGAGGAAGTCAGATCGCTCAAATCCTTGAATTTTCATCCGACCGTGGAGCGAGGACTTCTGTTCAGATATATCCGCGACGGCCTGACACTCGTAACGGGTGTGACCGGTTCAGGTAAATCGACCACGCTCGATGCCATCATCGATGCAAACAACGACGATTATCACGGACACATCGTCATCATCGGAAAGCCGATCGAATACATGCACGACTCCAAGAAGTGCATCGTTCGGCATCGTGAGGTGGGAAGCGATGTCGATAGCTTCCGAGACGGCATCGTTCAGTCTCTACGACAGGATCCAGATATTGTCGTGATCGGTGAGATGCGCGATTCGGATACCATCTCATCTGCTCTCGAAATCACGGACTCGGGTCATAAAGTTTTTTCAACACTCCATACGAGTTCGGCAGTAGAGTCCATCGATCGCATCATCGGGGAATATCCCCCGGAAGAACAGAACAGGATTCGCAATCGTCTCGCGGACGTACTTCGGTGTATCGTTTCACAGAAGTTATGCCCGAAAGTTGGTGGAGGCAGGGTCCTGACGAAAGAAGTGCTCTGGATGACCCCTCCGGCTCGTGCGGCGATAAAGAATAATAACACCAGCGAGGTGTATCAGATGATGTGGGAGGGATGGAATCAGGGCCAGATCACTCTGGAACAGGACCTGTTTCGTCTGATGCGGCAGGGTCTGATTACGTCCGAGACGGCATTGAGTTATTCAAATAATAAACGTCGCTTCGCCCAACTGACCAAATAGGATATGATCTGAGATAATCGCATGAAGTTGTCCTCACCTAAAGAATACATCCTCGGAATAACTGCTTCCTCACGAGTGGTTCGGGGCGTTTTGGTCCACAACGGACCCGACGGCCCCGTTATTGTAAGGGAATTTTCAGAGGCCCGCGGGGGTGATGATCCGTTTAATATGAACCTCCCCGACCTGGATGCGGCCACGGATGGTGGCGTTTCTTTCAGTATGGGAGGGGAAGACGAAGAAGTAGATGCCAGTCTGTTCCTGTCCGGAGAATTCGGCGGTGACGAAGATGATCTGGGAGCGTCGAACGGATCAGGCCTGATGGGAGCGCCCACTGTTGCGATTCCATTTGATCTTGAATTACTGGATATAATCGCCGATTGTCGTGAAGCCGGGTACGAAGATTTTAGTGTCGTTTTTGCCCTCGGGTCGGAGTTTCTCACGACCTCGGAACTGGAAATTGCTCCGGAATCAGGAAGAGGAAAAGGGAAAAATAATCGGGCGGATCGATCACCGGCGAGGACGGCCGATTTTCGTGCTCTTCTGAAAAAGAGGCACGGAAAAAAATCGGATGAGTCCAAGGTGGCTCTGATCCCGATGCAGTGCGGGGACAATAAAGCCGCGCGAAATCTGGCCGTGTATTTGTCGAGCCTGGAACCCGTATCCCCCACGCTACTCGGTATTCAGAGCCGAAAAAGGCCTATGCCGCGGGTCAGTCTCATGGACGGAGAGGTGACGCTTCTTCTGGGACTCGCGCACGCGACCGTGCTTCTCGGAACGGTATCTACCGAAGACGAACAGGCAGCAATTGATGAACATCATTCGGCGGACGAAGCGTCGGAGAAGGACGATTCCGCTGGATCCAAGGTGCTCATTGTTCGTGCCGGACCCGAGGACACCGTCGTCATGTTCCTGGACGACGGAGTACTGGCCCGATATGAAAATCTTCGTTCGATTACTACGTATGATCCCCCGGAAACCATATGCAGTAGAGTACTCCTCTTGCAGGACGAATTTGGTCTTCCGGACGCAGACATCGTTACGATTTTGGCGGACGATCATGAGGATTCATTGCTCGAGAGTTTCCAGATGTTCTTCCCTGACTCCCGCGTCTGTTCACTCAGATCGATACTGCCGCGTCGGGCGGAGAACGAGACCGAGGCACTGTCGTACGAAAGCGTACTCGCGAGTGCCGTCACCCTTCGTCTGATAGACGACGAACTCTATAAGGCGGTATTTCAGGAGGTAAACTTTCTTTCAGGAAAGCTTCTGAAGCGCCGAATTCAGCTGCCATTTTCCTGGCCGATAGCGGCTATGTACACGCTGATGTTCTGCTCAGCGCTTTTCTTCGTTTTCCGGTATTACTCTCAGCTACACGCGTTGGATCTGTACAGATACGAACTTCAGCAGTATCCGGAACAGGTGATAGACGAAAATTCCCAGGTACTGCAGTCCAGGATAGACAGTCTCCGGATGATTACAACCGGATACGTTCGGTCACTGGATGTCCTGGATTCACTTCTCGTCGGAAGCGACAAATGGAGTCGTGCCCTGGAGTCGACAGCTAAAGTCAGTTCCGAGGTAGGGGGGATATGGATCGAACAGTGGCAGGAAGACGACGAAGCAAATTATCTCCGCCTCAAGGGGAATTCGACCGACAGGAATGACGTCGTGGCATTCGCGGCCAATGCGGATGCCATTATTGAGTCCCTCTCGTTCTCTGAAATCAGAGGATGGCCGGTGTTCAGTTTTTCAATGAAAATGAGAATGGCGGACGATCTGCCCCAGGCGGCACGCTACTTCCGGGAACACACCCAGGATAAAGAATCATCGAGACCATAGGATAGCACACGTATTTCATGTCGAGTATTTATCAAAATATGATCATTCTGGGTCTCTGCTGGCTAATCGTGACCGGCGGCGGAATCTACGTGACGTTTTTCGACCAGCCTTCAGAAATGGAACGGTTGGAAAAAGCCGAAAAAGTTGCCCGGATGAAACAGGCCGAACTGGCTGCGTTGATGGCGGAAGCGTCGGAGACCGAAGACCGATCATCTGAAATGCTGACGCGATGGAACGCCCGTTACAAGTTGATACCAAAAACACTGGCACCTGAAGCGATCATCGGATATCTGAATGAACTCACGGCGACCGGTTTCAAGCCGTTCGACATCGTGTTCCGAGACCACATAGAAGGGGACGAGTTCAATACGTTTCGATTCGACCTTTCTGGGAGAGGGAAATTTGCTCGCGTATACAATCTTGTCTGGAGTCTGGAAAATAACCGCCAACTGTATCGCGTCTCCGATCTGAAATTAACTCACTTCGATCTGATTACACGTGATGAAGACACGCAGGTCGAACATCTGGACATCGTCGTCGATTTCGACTTTAAACTCGATGTGTACTATGGTGGAGCAGCGGGATTGAGTGCCGATGATGAATATCTGGCCGGAGTAGAAATGGGCGGAGACCCCATACAGACGCCGACGGCGGACATATCCCAGCTGCCGGACGGGATATTACCCGACCGTAAACCGGGCCGTAACCCATTCTTTCCCCTGATCATGGAGAATATTCCTCCTAATTCTCATGGACTGCTTAACCTTGAGGAAGCAAAGCTGATATCCATAGTGGGTGGGAAAGCCGTTTTCGAATGGAACGGAGATTACCAGTCGCTCGGAGTTGGTGAGGATGTATATCTCGGTCAGCTTACATCCATCGACCCGCAGACAGGGATCGTCCATGCCCGACTGAATAAAGGGGGCATAATAGATGAGATCGAACTTTCTCTCAGTATGGGAGACAGCTTTCGGCAGGCCGTCGAGACGGTGAATCTGGGCCCTGGAAACAACTAAGAATTATCCGCACGAGCCGGACATGAAAACATTAATGAAACGATCGACCGGACTGATCCTGATGTACCTCCTGCTGGGAGTGATTTCAGGGGCAGAGTTGACTACGACGCTACTTGCGCAGGAAGGTGCTGTTCAGCGTCAGGTACGGGCGTATATCCCCCCGGATCAGTTGGTTTCGTTCCTGCCATCGACTCCGTTCGATCGATTCGTTGAGTTTTTAAACCCGATTTTCAGGCGAGTTGCCGGAAAAGAAATCATCGATCCCGAGTCCCGAAAACATCCGATCGGGATATCCATTTCCGGTCTCCAGTTTCTGGATGCCCTGGAACTGGTCCTGCAGTACAATTCGCTTCAGTACAGGGAGACTGAAAGATATTTTATGATTGAGAAAGCGCCTGATCAGACGCTCGTTCAGGATGCAGATGCAGCGACCGGTCGGGTAAACGGTGTGGATCCCGGAACGGCCATTGCGCCGGCCACACTGGAGTCAAATCAGATAAAGATTGACGCAGTTCTATTCGAACTGAACCATACAAGAGCCAAGGATTCAGGTATCGACTGGTCGGTATTGCTGGGGAGTTCAGGATCTGCCGGTGGCGGAGGTGGCCAATCTGCCGAGGGATCGCAGAATTCGGTAAGTTTTTTGCTCAATTCCAAGAAGGTATTCGGTTCGAATGACTATATCAGCACACCACAAACCATCGATTTTTCGGACCTGAATTCTCTCATTCGACTCGCAGAAACACAGGGAGTAGGTGAAACCATCGCGAGCCCTAACGTCACCGTACAGAGCGGTGTCGAAGGTCGGATCCAGATCGGGTCCGACGTGCCAGTCCAGGTTCGGGACTTTGCGGGAAACGCTGTGACGCAGTTCTTCTCAACCGGAATCATCATAAAAGTTACTCCCGTTCTGATTACAGAGCCGGTCGCCGATACACTGGGCGCACCAACGATGGATTTCATACACCTGACGGTGGAAGTGGAAAAATCGGGGAGTCGTCCATCTGCGTCTGGTCCGATTATCGACCGGAGTACAGCCAAGACCCAGGTACTGCTCCTGGATGGGGAGCAGACCGTAATCGGCGGACTCTACAGTACCGATCAGACGGCGACTCGAACCGGGGTTCCGGTGCTGAAAGATCTCCCCGGATGGTTCTTTGGTATCCGGTACCTGTTCGGTCGTACGCAGGAAGCAACGACGCAGAAAGAACTCCTGATCGTGCTCCAGGCTACCGTCGAAGAGCCTCTGCTCGCACGCGCCAGACGGCCGATCAGCAATGATGTCCTGAATGCAAGACGCCTGGAAGTGCAGAAGATTTTGAAGCAGTTCAATGGCGAATACGCGAAAAAAATAGCTGACGAGAACGAATTTGAGAAATCGAAAAACTAGGCCCGTTCATACAGTTTGAACAGGCCCGGGACCTGAAAGTGGTCCATGAGTGTTCTGGCCCGAGAAGATCAGGGGCGGGGCTTCTCCGACAAGGAGAGGCCCCGCCCCTGTCTCGTCCCGGCGCACGCAGGATTCAGATAGTTTCCGTTTCGAACCATGGCTGCGCGGCAAAAAACTCTTGTCGACGGTATCCATAGGGGGTATTGACGACCGAGTCATTGATCAGATGTCGTGTCCAGTCGGCGAGTTCTGACTCGAGTCTCGATAATCTCCTGTTGTACTTCAGTCCCATGCCGGTCTGCACTCCGATCAGGATAAATGTTACGGTCAGAATGCTGGCGGCGACCACCCCGAGAGAACTCATGTCCATGTCGAACGGAATGTCGATTGCAAACACGGCGAGAAGACCGAGTGGCAGAATATCGAGTACGGACGGTTTCCAGCGGATCGTAGAATTAACTTTGGCGAGTGCGTTCTTTAATCGATACTCTTCTTTCAGTCCGGCACAGATCTTCATCCCAGGGCCAAAACCCAGCGTTCTAATGCTCTGGACCACATGGGATCGGGTCCATATCTTCACATCGGGTCGAAGAGAAACATCTATCGATCCCGGCGTGGCAGCATAGGCGACGAATTGTCGGTCGAAGTCAAGTTGCCTGAGTCCTCGGCGAGCGTAATGAGTTCGTATCATGGAGCCGGCAAGCGCAACTGCGACACCAGACAGGACAAGGGATCGACTGACGAAATCAACGGGTACGTAGAGGGAAATCGTTCCCAGCATGATCAGGGAAAGCTGGATGGAAATACCCATCCGGAAGACCGTGCGGAGCCGGTGGCTGGTAGCGATAATCGACTGAATGATGGAAAACGACGGAGCCACGCTTTTAATAGTCTCAAATTGGTGCAACCGGGCAAGGCCGACGGGGAGCCGTCGATCGACCGGCAGATCCGGTTATCGTAAGCGTACTGACTTTTCTTCGTTAAGACAATGTCGTGCTGATTCCGGACTGTTCGCAGTGATCAGATCAATCTGGATACCCTGTTTACTGATATGGAGTGCAGGCTGCACGGGTACGTCCGACGTGGTTCGTCCCGACCTTTATCATGGCGTCATCGGGGATACGCTTGCAAGTTCGATCGAAATCGTACACAATCTATCCAGGCTGAATGCGGACGTGATGGAAGGGCGGGCCACCGCCACGCGCGGTCTTGCGCGAGCGGCCGTCTATCTGTCCGAGAGATTGGAAGGATATGGTATACAGCCAGCCATATCACCGCGGTATCGTCAGCTATATCCAATGGTATCTCGAGAACTGGAGTCGCTTTCTCTCGTTGCTCTTGGTGCTGATACCGTCCGTTATCAGCCCGGAAGCGACTTCTATTTGCACAACCAGTCGGGGTCCGGAAGTGAACGTGTATCCGAGCTGATACTCGATCCATCCGAACGAGACGAGCTCGATTCAAGGGCCATTTTTTTATCTCATACCCCGTCAACAGAAACGCTGGATAATATCCGATCCCGGGGGGCGCGTGCCATAGTCATCAATGCCAATCCCTTTCCGTCCCCGTTGAACACCGGTCCGACAAATCCCGAATGGGCTCACATCCCGATCGTGATGATGCCTTTTGAGACGCTCGAACGCCTCGGAATAGTTCTCACCCATCCGGGACCGGAGGGCCGACTACGCGACTACAGTCTGGATCTGACGGTCGAGGTGGGGACTCCCGTAGTCAGTTCCGGAATAAACGTTCTCGGCATTCTACCCGGTATGCATCCTACGGGAAGAAAAAGGGCGATCGTCCTCGCCGCCCGATTCGACGGATATGGCCGCATGGGCCAGGTGGTGAAAACCGACGGTACCGACCGATTGACCGGAGCCGCGACGCTGATGGAGACAGCGCGACTCCTGAGTGCTTTTCGGGCACGCGGCGCGGTGCTGGATGAGACCGTTATTTTTCTGTTCGTGTCTGGATCGATGAACGCGAACGCAGGCCTGGAATATTTCTTGGATCATCCGGTATGGTCCTCCTCTTCTATCGATCAAATCATGTACCTGAATGACGTCGGAGAAGATTCGGGCGGAGTGGAACAACTTCTCGGGCAGTCGACCTATTCTACGATGATTCTGTCCGAAGACGGAACACAAAACGACTATCCATCTGGAATATTCTCGTCTCCGTCCGAGTTCTACGACGACTTGGTGTTCCAGAATGACGCCGCAACCATCTCATCGCGGGCCGCTTCGCTCGTCAGACAAATAAAGACGATGTCTCGGACTCGGTGGTAAGGGCATCTCAGAAGACGAATCCGGCGTACACACCGAAAGCGGTATTGTGGAGGGCTGGATCGCCCGTCCGGGCGTTCGAGAGTCCGTAGGTACCCCTGAGACCCACCGTGAACCGTTCATCTCCCATTTCTGTGTCGAATCCGAGACCGACTGTGATGCCCAGATCACTACTCTCTACCGTGTCATCGCGCTCCTGGAATTCTGGCCCTCCGTCCAGCGCGCTGAATGTCACCTGGGAATCCAGCTTGAAGGAGAGGGTGGGTCCGGCAAAAATTCTCGGACTGAGCCCTCTTCGCTCGAATCGATAGATCAGAAGAACCGGGACCTCCAGATACGTCAGCTCAAACGTGGCCTGGATGGGTACCGGGTTCTCAATAGGTACTATGTCGATTGATCCCTTGCCGGTGGCTCCTTTAATGATGTACAGAAATTCCGGCTGGATCAGCAATCCGTTGCCGAGATCGTAAGAAAGACCGGCTCCACCGGCGAATCGAGTGATCGCCGAAAAGTCCGTGGGCGTATCGCCACTCAACGTTGACCCTGATAGACCAATCTTTATGAGAGCGCTGATCTGGCCGCGGCTCTCTCCTGCGCCGGTCAGCGCCAATACGAAGAAAAGAGCCAATATTTGGGATCGACGGTTCATATACCGGAACAACGTAACGGGAATGGATACTATCCGAGCCAAAATGTAGCCATACCCGCGTCCGAGAAAAAGGTAGTCTCGTGTACGCTTTGTCACGCGGTCGTGCAGGCTTGGTCACACGATTGGGCAATCCGTTTCCGATCCGTATTTTTTCACCCACAACGCTCGTGTATCGATTCAACGTCATCCGAGAAACAGACAGGTCTTCTGGAAGGTGTAGCCGACATAGTCTCTACTCGCATGAGAGCCACGCCGTTTCGGCGTGTGTATTACGTTTGGGTGCTCTTCTGGGGCATCTTGATGACGGCGATTTCCACGAGCGGATCAGTCTGTACCCATCTGCTCTTCGATCGCCCCGAGTGGTTTCGGCCATGGGCCATTTTCTGGGGGAAATCCATGTTTCTGGGTATGGGTATTCGAGTCCGGACCATCATGGACACCGCACTTGACCCCGACCAGCCCTATGTGTTCGCCATGAATCACCAGAACCTGCTGGATATTCCGGTTGCTGCCGTGGCGGTGCCTTGTCCGTTCGGATTTGTCGCCAAGTCCGAGCTTGCTCGTGTCCCCATTCTGGGATCTGCGATACGACACTCTCCATCCGTGTTTCTGGACCGGTCGACGGCCAGAAAGTCACTTGCGAGCATGCAGGCAGCTGGCCGGACGATTCGGGAGGGTCTCTCGGTCATCATATTCCCGGAGGGCGCCCGTTCCTTTCGCCGCGAACTGCTCGAGTTCAAGAAAGGAGCATTTCTTCTAGCACTGGAGGCGGGAGTTCCACTCGTCCCCGTCACCATCATCGACGGATTCGATGTGATCGATGAGAGCCGCAAAGTCGCCCGCCCAGGAGTAATCCACGTCCATATCGGCATGCCAATACACGTGGAAGGAAAATCGAGACGTGAATTGACCGGATTGATGGAAGAGGTTGCAGACGGGATGCGAGCCCAATTGGGGTATTGATGAGAACCTGAAATACCCCGCCGGGTATACGTCCGACCTTTCCAATTACACCGTTAGGACTGAATGTCTGTCACTCACGACGAAGTAAAACACATCGCGACGCTTGCTCGCCTGAAATTCGATGATGTCCGAATCGAGCAACTAGCCAGTGAAATGGGCCGAATTCTCGATTATATGAAGCAACTCGATGAAGTTGATACGTCCGATATTCCGGCTATGTCTCATGTGCACGAGGGTAGCATCGCACTGAGACCGGACGAAGTGGTATCGAGGATCAAGCGGGAGGATGCACTGAAGAATGCTCCGGATCACGACGGTACGTATTTTCGGGTGCCCAAGGTCATTGAGTGAATTAGCCGCTCGTGGATCGGTACCCGTCGTCTCGCAGCCATTTCATGTATAGAAACTGAGTCCTATCTGAATTTCCATGTCCCGAAAAACAAGAAAGGACAGACAAAAAGCGGAACGACTTCCAGATTGGTTCGGGACGTGGGGCCGCATGTCTGAAAGCAGACAACATCTGGTGATAGCCGTCATTCTGGTGGCTGTGACATTCGGTTTCTTCGCTCCGATTCATTTCTCTTCCAGACAACTCGTAGGAGGGGATACGATCAGTTGGCGGTCCATGGCGCAGTCGATGTTGCAGCAGGGGGAAGCATCGGGCTCGGTACCGCTCTGGGATACCAATGCATTTGCCGGAATGCCGGGGTACCTGATATCGTACCCACCTGGAGTACCGCAGATTGATACCGTGATCGGATGGTTCCGACTACTCATCTGGCCGAGTTCACACATGCTGCTACTCCTCTTCGGCATGTATTTTTTTGTGTGGTTTCTGACGGCGGATAAACGTGCGGGACTGTTGTCGGCCATCCTGTTCGGCCTCACGTCGTATCTGCCCGAAATTCTGATTGCCGGACACAATTCCAAGTTCGTCACTCTGGCGTGGACTCCCTGGTTGCTTCTGGCCTTTCTGTATGTGCTTCGAAAACCCGGTCTGATGGGGGGGCTACTTTTTGCGGCTGCAACCGCAGTTAATTTAAGGGCAGGTCACGTGCAGATTACCTATTACGCCGCTTTTGTTATGGGCGTCTGGTGGGTCGGAGCAGGGATATCGGCCGTCCGAAATCAGGATTCGAAATCCTTTGTTCAGTCGACCCTGTGGTTGGTAATTGGGGGCGCAGTCGGGCTTCTCATGATTGCGCAGCCCATTCTGGCCCAGATGGAATACAAACGGTATTCGATTCGAGGAGCAGGAGCGGGTGGAGTTGCCCGGCCCGGACTGGGCTGGACCTATGCAATGGGGTGGAGTGAAGGGATACTCGAAGTATATACCCTTCTGATTGCGAATGCATTCGGAGGAGGAGGGGCGACGTACTGGGGTCCAAAACCATTCACTGCAGGTCCACACTACATCGGTACGATAGCGATTTTGTTTGGTGTGTGGACACTCGTCCGGAACAGAAACGTTGCTACGGTATCGATTGGAGTCGTTACGGGATTGATGATACTTTTCTCGTTCGGCGAAAATTTTCCGCTGATCAATCGACCGATGTTCGATTATTTCCCGATGTTCAGCACCTTCAGAGTTCCGGAAACGTGGCTCTCGATGGTAGCCCTCTGTATGAGTGTCCTGGCCGGAACGGGACTCGCATCGTTCCTCGCATGCGAGGACGAAACGATAAAGACCGACGCCAGAACCGGCATGGCGAGGAGTCTGTATATCGTCGCCGGCACCCTGGGCGCGTTCATTCTCGTCCCGATGCTCCTTCAGGATACGGTTCTGGATTTCGAGCGTCCTGGAGAATCCAATCAGATTGTTCGGCAGATCCAGGCGCAGTACCCGGGTGTGGACGCGTCTGATCCAAGAGTCGGGCAGGTGGTCACTGAAGAAATGGCTCGCAGGCACCGCTCCCGGGCCGATCTATTTCAGCAGGACGCAGGGCGATCGGTAATCGTCTTGTTGCTGTCCCTGGGACTCGTCTTGCTCTTTCTTCGGCGTCGCATTCCGGGATGGTTCGTTGCCCTGGGACTGATATTGATTGCCGGGCTGGACCTGGGCGGCGTTGGCAGGCGCTTTATCAACTCCGACAACCTGGCGATGGGTGCCGACATCGAATCGCAGGTCCCGAGGTATGGTTTCGACGACTTTATTTTAGGGGAACTCAAGACGGCTGGAGGTCCCGGTCGTTTCCGGGTTCTGTCTCTCGAGAATGGACAAGATCCGTCGATCAATGCCAGGCCATCGTTTTTCTATGAATCGCTCGGCGGTTATCACGGAGCCAAACTCAGGGTATATCAGGATTTTCTCGACAAGATTCTCATTGATCGGGAGCGAGGCGGGCTTAACCACCGGGCGCTTGATCTGATGAACGTCCGATTCATAGTCAGCAGAAATCCAATTCCCGGGTACCGAGAAGTATATCGCGATGAGACATCCGGGAATAATGTGTATGAAAATCCAACCGTGCTCCCACGGGCACACTTCGTCACCGAATCCCGGGTCGTAACGGATTTATCAGATCTGTTCAGTGCCCTCCAGAATAATGATTTTGATCCATCCCGGACGGTTCTGTTGTCAGGTACTCCGGTAATGACTGATGCTCCGGATCCGACGGACGTGACACCGTTTCCAGATGATGGGCACGATGACATCATGAATTCAGATTCGTCTGCACACGACGTCGTGGCGCTCTCGTCTTTCACGGCGGATAGAATCGAATGGCAGGTAAAGACGTCTGCGCGGCGGTGGCTCGTCGTTTCGGAAGTATTTTATCCGGCAGGTTGGAACGCATACATAGACGATCAACCGGTAGACATCCACCAGGCAAATTATCTGATTCGAGCCGTGGAAGTGCCGCCAGGATCCCACCGCGTCCGCATGGAATTTCGTCCCGACGCGGACCGCCTCGGTACGTGGCTTTCTGCCGGGTCGACCGTTTTCGTCTATGGTGTTCTCCTGTGGCTGATCGGGATCTCTGGATTTCGTCGAAAGAAAGAAACCATTATTGAGTCAGAGGCGCTGAATTCGTGAGTCCCATCCTGGATTTTTCGTCGGAAAGTAACCCTACGCTCGAGCATCGGTACAAGAAAACGCTCGCGTTTTTGTCGAGAGTGGCGCCGAGTCCCGGCCGAGTACTGGATGTAGGATCTGGGAATCTCCTCTCCCAACGGATGACCGAGCGGGGCTATGATGTCCTGAATACGGAAGGAGACCTGGATGTCGGGGTCAATATCAGCACCGATGTTCATTTTGACGTACTGACAGCCTTCGAAATCCTGGAACATCTCATCAACCCGATGGGCGTTCTGACCGGGGTCAACGCGGATCACCTGGTGGCCACGGTTCCCCTCCGGCTCTGGTTTGCCAATGCGTATCGCAGCCGCGACAGCCGCTGGAACAGCCATTTTCATGAGTTTGAAGACTGGCAGTTTGAGTGGCTCCTCGATCGGAGTGGATGGTCTATCCAGACGACTGAAAAGTGGACCAGTCCCATTCGGGAAATTGGGATTCGGCCGGTGCTTAGACGGTTCACGCCCCGCTACCTCGCTGTACACGCCATCCGAAAGTGAAACAAGTACTCATCATAAGCTACTATTTTCCTCCATCCGGGGGCCCCGGTGTGCAACGTACGCTCAAGTTTGTGAAGTATTTTCGGTCGTTCGGATGGGAGCCGACCGTTCTTACCGTCGAGCCCCGATTCGCTTCGTTTCCGGATCTGGATCCAGCATTGAGTCGGGATGTACCGGACGGCATCGATATCATAAGGACTCGCTCCCGGGATCCCTATGCGGCCTACGCCCGGTGGACGGGTGCCCGTAAATCGGATTCCATCGGTGTCGGTTTTCTGACGTCCGGAAAAGTCGGTTGGAGAGAGCGAGCAGCCCGCTGGATTCGCGCCAATGTTTTTCTGCCGGATGCCCGGGTCGGGTGGGTTGCCTTCGCCCGGCAGGCCGCCCTGTCGCTCACCCTGAAAAAATCATTCGATGCGGTCCTGACAACGGGGCCGCCACATTCGGCTCACCTGGTCGGACTGGCGCTCAAGAAGAAACTGGATATACCCTGGATCGTGGATCTCAGAGATTCCTGGCCAGATGATTCCTATGCGCATTTACTGCCTACGTCACGTTGGGCAGCATCACGTGATGCCAGGCTCAGACGTGGCGTCTATGAGTCGTCTGACCGGATCGTAACCGTGAGTCCGTCCATCAAAGAATCGACGTCGAGGTGGACCCAAACCGAAATTGATGTTATTTACAACGGGTACGATGAGGACGATTTCGAAGGGATACAGACCGATTCGTCTGATACGTTTACCATCGTTTACACGGGAAATCTGTCGTCGGAACGAAATCCGCAGGCGCTGTGGAGAACCCTGTCCGACCACGGTGAGGCTTTTCCGGAGCTCAGGGTCAAACTGATTGGAAACGTCGGGGCAGCGGTACACGCCGACATTATCCGTTTCGGCCTGTCGTCAATCGTATCGACGATAGACTATGTCCCTCATTCGGAAGCGCTGGCCCGAATGTCCGCTGCTCAAGTTCTGCTGTTATCTGTCAACCGGGTGCCGGAGGCGAGAGGAATCATTACCGGCAAGATTTTCGAATATCTGGGGTCCGGGCGTCCGATTCTTTGCCTGGCTCCGACCGACGGCGACGCGGCCGATATTATCAGGCAATCGCGCGCCGGTCAGACGTTTGACTACGACGATGTCGAAGGATTTGAGAGAGAATTGCGCCGGTTATACGCGGCATGGCAGTCGGGAAATTCTACGTCGGGTGCCGGTTCTGAGGCGATTAAATCGTATTCGAGACGCGTACAGACCGGAGTGATGGCGCGTCTTCTGGACCAGATCTCCTCAGGACGAAGCGGTGGAATTCGGCTGCCGGATGACCCGGTCGCGTCCGCTCCCCAATAAATAACAGCGACGGATGATCTCTATTCTAACTATTGTCGGTGCCCGGCCTCAATTCGTGAAGGCGGCTATGGTCAGCCGTGCCCTGAATGATTCCGATATCCACGAGATCCTCGTTCATACCGGACAACATTATGACGAGGCCATGAGTGCCGTCTTTTTTGAAGAACTCGGAATTCCCAGTCCCGCCGTTAACCTGGGAGTCGGGTCCGGTACGCACGCCATGCAGACAGGCGAGATGATGGTTCGACTCGAACATCATCTCGCCGAAATAGACCGTCCAAATTTTGTGCTCGTATATGGCGATACGAACAGCACGCTGGCGGCATCACTCGTGGCCGCAAAGTTGCATATTCCGATCGCACACGTCGAAGCCGGTCTTCGTTCGTTCAACCGGAGGATGCCCGAAGAAATAAACAGGATTATCACGGACCGGTTGAGCAGTCTGCTGTTCTGTCCGACCGATACGGCCGTCCGTCACCTTGCAGACGAGGGCATGTCTGACGGCGTCTACTTGACGGGAGATGTAATGCGCGACGCCACATTGTTTTTCGCGTCGATGGCCCGTGAGCGCTGTCCCCTTGCTGATGTCATCGAGAATCATTCCGGGACGTATGTCGTGGCCACTATTCATCGGGCGGAGAATACGGATGATCCAGAGCGACTGACGGCCATCATGCGTGGTCTGGGACGGATTGGCGTCCCCGTTATCCTCCCCGTCCATCCGCGCACCCGCAAGCGACTCAACCATCTGGTTCTGGCAGATAATATCCGTCTCATCGAACCGGTATCGTATCTGCAGATGCTGACACTCGTCGCATCTGCAGAGCGCGTCTTGACGGACTCCGGAGGGTTACAGAAAGAGTCCGTGTGGATGGAGACGCCGTGCATCACGCTTCGGGATGAAACCGAGTGGACAGAGACCTTGGAGAATGGTTGGAATCAGGTGGTGGGCGCCGATGCGGATCGCATGGTCTCCGCCTTCTCGAGACGTCCGAGTAGCCCTGCCCCCTCGTTTGGAGCCAGTCCGGACGGCCTTTCTGCATCCGGATGCATTGTTCGCCTTCTCGGAGAGGTCAGTTGACGTGTCACATATACTGATGGTTCTGGACAAAGCGTATCCACCCGATCTTCGGGTCGAAAACGAGGCGAGTACTCTTGTTGAGGCAGGGTATGACGTATCGTTACTGGCTATTGGTCCCGACGACCGTGCCCGGCGGACCACGGAGCGAGGTGTGCGCGTGACTCGTGACCGGATACCGGCATTTCTTCGAAATAAAATGAGAGGGCTCTCCGGGTCGGTGCCTCTACTGGACCTGTATCTGGGCCGGAGAATCAGAGCACTTCACGCGGAGGATACTATCGACGCCATTCACGCCCACGATCTGTATCTGTTCGGAGCCTGTATTCGGGCGGGTCGCAGGCTGGGTATTCCGGTCGTGGGCGACATGCATGAGAACTGGGTAGAAGCGCTTCGACATTACCGGTGGAGTACCCACTTTCCCGGACGATTGGTCATTAATTTTGAACGGTGGGCGAGGCTCGAACGGACGTGGTCCCTGGGCGTGGACGGACTCGTCGTGGTCATCGAAGAGATGCAGGACCGACTGGAAAAAGCAGGAATCCGTCCGTCACGTATCGCCGTGGTTCCGAATACAGTAAAATTGGACACGTACGACGACTGGCCGATCCAACGCGATATCGTTACGGCGCACAAGAACGATTTTACCATCGTGTATACGGGAGGTATGGATCAACATCGGGGTCTGACGACCGCCATTGATGCCATGCCCGCCGTTCGGGAAGCGATTCCCAATGCACGTCTACTGCTCGTTGGTGACGGCTCTCTTCGGTCCGAACTCATGAACCGGGCGGCATCCGTGGAGCGGATCACGTCGTCGGGGGAGGGCGCTTCGAAAAAGCCATGTATTGAATTTACCGGCTGGCAACCCCAGGAATTGGTAGCGAGTTATATCGCGGCAGCCGATGTGGGCCTCATTCCCCACTCGAAGACAGTCCACACCGACAATACCATCCCGCACAAGTTGTTTCATTACATGTATGCAGGTAAACCGGTCGTGGCGACCAACTGTGCGCCGATCGAACGGATCGTGGAGGACGAAGGGGCGGGGCTGATCTTCCGGTCAGATGATGCATCCGAACTTTCAGATGCGCTCATCCGACTGGGACAGGATGCGAACGAAAGACGCGGAATGGGTGAAAGAGGATTTAGCGCCGTTTCGAGCCGACTGAACTGGGATCATACGGCCCAGCGATTGGTCGATCTTTATCGGGACATCATTTCGTAAAGACTGTCTACGACTCGTCCCGCAGCCTGACCATCCCACAACTCGGGAATCGTACCGACCTTCCATCGCCCGTCGAACGCCCTCGCTGCGGCATCTGCCATGCGATTGGCATCGAGCGGGACCAACTCGTTGGTGCCTGCAGAGACGGTACAGGGTCGCTCGGTGTTGTCTCTTACGGTCGCGCAGGGGACCCCCAGTGCTGTAGTCTCTTCCTGGATGCCACCACTGTCCGTAACGACGAGACCGGCGTTCGCTATCAGACCGGTGAATTCCAGATATCCGAGTGGCTCGGCGAGATGGATCTGTTCGTTTGCGGTCAATCGGTCCAGCAAGGCGCAATCCTCAAGACGTTGCCGGGTTCGGGGATGCGCGGGAAAGAGCACGGGATGGAGCCGTGCTATTCGTTCGATACCGTCTACGAAAACGGCCAGTCGATCTGGGTGATCGACCATCTCCGGGCGATGGGCCGTGATGAGTACGAATTCTCCTGCGATCATTTCGTAAGATGAAGCCGCACCGAGTTTTCTGGCTTTTTTTTCGAATTTTCTGAGCGAGTCAATCATCACGTTTCCGGCAAAGAAAATTTGCGTCTCTTTATGTCCTTCCGCCAGCAGGTTTGCCCGGCCCGCCTCTTCTGTTACGAATAAAAAATCCGAGATCGAATCTGTCGCTATTCTGTTTATTTCTTCCGGCATTCTGCGATCGCCCGATCGCAGTCCGGCCTCGACGTGGGCGATGGGTATGTGGAGCTTACTGGCAGTCAGGGCGGCGGCCAGCGTAGAGTTCACGTCTCCTACAACCACCGTTACATCGGGCATCCGCTCCATCATAATCGGCTCAAGCGCTTGCATGACGCGGGCGGTCTGGACGGCATGCGTTCCGGAGCCGGCCCCGAGATAGATGTCAGGTACCGGGAGTTCCAGTTGTTCGAAGAACACCTCGCTCATGGCCTGGTCGTAATGTTGACCGGTGTGAACCAGAACTGGCTCAAACGCCGAATGATCGGCAAGGGCCGAGACGAGAGGCCCAATTTTTACAAAATTGGGCCTGGTTCCAGCTATAAGAAGGGCTTCAAACATTTTCGGAATCTGTCCGGCTGATAGATTTGGGTGTACACTGCAAACCATAGTAGGGCAGTGGCGTCTATCTTCAAACACGTTCTCTACTTGATGTAAGCGCCTCCGGCAGATTGACTTCGGATCGGTACCGATCTATATTCTTGGAAAGTAATCGGACGTGCTCCCATTACCGGTCGTGTGCTCCGGGTGAACCCGGGTTGGGTCCGATAGTCTATTACTATTCTTGTTTCGATATAACCGGTTTGCAAAATGTCTGATGATTACGGAATAGCCCTCGGTATGGTGGAAACACGTGGTCTCGTCGGCGCGATCGAAGCCGCGGATGCCATGGTCAAGGCCGCACGTGTCCATCTGATAGGCAAAGAAAAAATTGGCGGTGGTTACGTTACCGTGATGGTCAGAGGGGACGTCGGTGCAGTCAAGGCTGCAACGGATGCAGGTGCCGCTGCCGCCGAGAGAGTCGGTGAATTGGTCTCGGTCCATGTGATTCCGAGGCCGCACGGCGACGTGGAATCGGTTCTTCCGACGGGCGTTTAGCGTCGAACCGATTTTCCATTGAAAACACCCTTCGACGCTGAGCGGATCAAATAGGGTAGAACATTCGCTGGACCTGTTCATGAAAACGACTGCAACGGAAGCTCTTGGGTTTGTTGAGACGCGTGGCTTGGTCGCCGCTATTGAGGCTGCCGATGCGATGCTCAAGGCGGCTCGCGTCCGGTTGGTTGGAATCGAGCAAACGGTCGCTGCGCTGATGACCGTTCAGGTCGCGGGCGAAACGGCTGCCGTTCAGTCTGCGGTAGATGCCGGCCGCTCGGCCGCCGAGCGTATCGGTGAGGTCGTTTCCTCGCACGTGATTGCCCGCCCTGATGGTGCCGTCATGAGTATGCAGAGCCAGGCTTCCGCTCCCGAAGTAAAGACGACTTCCCGGCCCGAAATTGAGCATATGACGGTTCGAGAATTGAGAGCTATTGCGCGTGAGACCACGGGAATCGCCATCCAGGGGCGCGAAATTGCCCGGGCGAACAAAGCTCAACTGCTTGCAGCCCTACGTGGATAAATCGGTTCATGCTTTGTGATCGTTCCTCAGTAAAGGACCGAGAGAAATAATGGGAGATAATCGGCCACAGAAGTACAAGTCTCTCCCTACACTGCTGCGCAAACTCTTTCCGGAGCCGCTGGATGCACGGTCGCTCCGGGACAACGCACCGAGACATAAAGGTCTGGTCATCACACTCTGTGTTTTGGCTGCTTGCCTGCTGTGGTTTACCGTCTCCATGCGACAGACGTATACGCAATTTTTTGAATTTCCCACAGAAGTTCGAAATCTGCCTGCCCACCTGGCATTGCGTTCCCTTCCACCGGCGTCGGTTCGGATTCAGGTCGAAGGAGAGGGGATTCAGCTACTCAGACTATTCTACAACCCTCCGACCGTGCCGATCGATGCGGGGCGGGAAGAGGTGGACTTGAATATTGTCGCGCCGGAACTGACGAAGAGTGTGCGAACGGAGTCGGTTATGCCGCGGTTGATTCGGGTCGAAACCGATACCCGGGTTGAACGGCGAATTCCTATCCGGTCTCGGGTCGGGGTATTCACGCAGGCGGGATACCACGTCGTCGGTAGCGTTCAACTTACACCGGACTCGGTTACCGTTTCTGGAGCCTCGTCTATTCTTGAGACTCTCGATTCCTGGCCGACAGACATCGTTGACATCAGACAGGCAAAAGACTCGATTGATACGGTCGTCGCCCTTACGGATACGCTCGTTGGATTGGTCGCGAAAGAACTGGCTGCAACCACCATTCGCGCCAGCGTACTGGAATTTACCGAAGGCAACCGCTTACTGCAGGTTCGCGTGGCGGGTATCCCCCGGGGAAGGAGTGTTCGGCTGGATCCCCCGTCAGCCGTTGTGACGTATCAGGTCCCCATTCAATCGTTCGATGCCGCTTTTGAAGCAGAAGATTTTTTCGCTACGGTTCCATTCAGCGAGATTCTTCGTGACACGTCAGGGCGCGTCTATCCCAGACTCCACCTGCCCTTGAATATTACCCTGCGGGAAGTCAGGCTCTCACCGGAAGCTCTCGGCTACTATTTCGTCCTGGGTTCGGAGTAATCCGTCTGAGTACACCGTCTGGAACGGACGATTAACCTGGATATGAGGGATACGGTTTCTCTGAGACATATCCCCTGAGATGCTCGAGTTCGATCGATTTTTCCTCATTTTCAGAACGAAGAACGTCTCTCAGAGAGATGACTCCGAGAATCTTGTTCGCCGAGACTACCGGAATATGACGAACGTGATGTTCCTTCATCAGATGGTGTACATCCTGCCGATACACGTTTCGGTCCACCGTCAAGACGTCCGTGGTCATAACATCGGATATCGGAGTCGATGACGGGTCGAGCCCGCACGCCGTAACTCTTCGCAAAAGATCCCGTTCTGTAAAAATGCCCTCCAGACAGCCTTTTTCATCCGCTATCAAAATCGATCCTACGTTTCGTTCTGACATGGTCTTGACGGCTTCGAAAACGCTCTGGTCAGGTCGCGTAACGACGGTTTCTCCCTGCGTCCGCAAAATTGTTGTGACTGGTGTTCGCATTACTGTGACTCGTCTGGTGGGTCCTTCTTCACGTGATGTTAATAATTTATAGTGTTTTACGCGGTGATGGTTCCGGGAGTGGAGGGTTTGCGCTCTGACCAACCGGCAGGACGACGGGACGGAGAGCCCGGATCGACTCGGTGTTTCATGCGTACTGCGGGCACGCTACCAGTGATATGTCCAACAGAAAAACTACCCACGACTCCGATTCGGATTTCATCGAACTTCCGACCGGCATTTTCACGGCCGACGGAGTGTGGTTTCACACATCTGAAGAGCATCTGCGCGATTTTGCGGCTCCGGTAATCGATCGAATCGGATTGTTCCGGTTGTTCCAGGAGGCGACCGCGTGGAATCGGTCTCCGGTCACCCTGACCATCCTGGTGTTGGCAGTGCTACTGCACGTCCTGCCCGCTATTCCAGCGGTCATGGTTTCACTGGGAGTCTATTTCATCTGGAGGACCTACCATGCGCACGCAGTAATACTCTGGCTTGTCCGGGTGGCTCTCTTTCTCGGAAAGCCTTCGATTCAGGCGGTCGTGTATGTCATCTCCCTGAGTATTCTGGGCCTGGCCGGTGTCTATGTTTCGGTGGGAATTGGTCTGGTACTGTTCGTCCTTCTCCGGTGGGGAATCGTGGATATGGTCTATGTGCGTTTGGAAAAGCTAATTTCCGGTACCATTTCGTCAATTCCTCTGCCAGATCGTATACTTCGGGCTCTCCTGCTCCGATACGCTGTTTCTGGAGGAGATTCGCTGGCATCCACAGAATCGTATGAAACCAGAATCATGGAAATCTGGGAACGAGGAAATAATCACTGATAGACGGATTCGACTGCAGACTTATCGACCTACGTACTTGGAAGAACGTCACTCATATTCGCATCCGATTCTCGCCACCGATCACCGATGGAGAGACATGCTCTCGGATGCCGTCCGTACGGTATTTTTGCGTTCTGACGGGAAAGAGTTGCTCGTACGCGTCGGTGTTCCTGTCAAGAGCCAGGATGCCTTTACCTGGCTGGATTTACAGAGCGGTCCGGATCGCATAATCTGGGGCGGTCGTCACCGGAATAAGATTCGGGCGATGGTGGGTGCGGCCGATGTGGTTTCCGGAAGGGGGACATTCGCTTTCGACGCCGGATCGGATAGAATCTCGGGCGTTCTGAACCGGCCCGGAGACGAGATGAAATATTTCGGTGGGTTCCGGTTTGATTCATCGCGCCCAACCGACGAAGTCTGGGACGGATTCGAAGAATTTCGATTCGTACTTCCCCGATTCGAGTTGCACGTGAGTGGAGATCGGGCACAGGTTTATTGCAATCTGATATTCCCCGAAGACGAGGATTATCTGGACGATATTCTTTCCGAAATCGAGCGACTGCAACTCGCTGATGAACCGTTCGACGGAGAACTCACCATGCCGATCGCGCGGAGAGACCTTCCCGATCGGCCGACGTGGATCGATCGGATAACCGAGGTGGTGAATCTTTTTTCCACATCTGTACTCGAAAAAATTGTTCTGGCACGAAGAGTCGACTATACCTTCTCTACAGGGATATCGGCACTATATCTCCTGAAAAGACTCGTCCGAAGTACCCCGAATTGTTTCCATTTCTACTTCGAATCGAATTCCGGGGGGAAATTTGTTGGCGCAACTCCGGAACGTCTGTTCTATCGTAATGGTCGACAGATCGAGAGCGAGGCAGTGGCCGGCACGCGGCCGCGTGGCGAGAGTGACGCAGACGATGAGGCACTTCGGACATCGCTACTCACCAGCGAAAAAGATCAGCTCGAACACGCGTTTGTGAGAGACACGATTCTCGATATTTTGCGAGCATACTGCAGTAGTGTGACGATTGACAGCGAGGCCTCGGAGATGAGATTGGCGAGGGGTCGACATCTGGTCTCACGTATTTCAGGTGTGCTGCAGGGCGACGTGGCTGACAGGAATCTGATCAGGGATCTGCACCCTACTCCTGCCGTGGGCGGACATCCTACCGGGGATGCCGTCGAGAGAATCGGTGAGTTTGAGGGCTTCGATCGAGGCTGGTATGCAGGGCCGATCGGCTGGTTCGGAAGAGATTCGGCAGAGTTTGCGGTCGCTCTCCGGTGTGGCGTTGTCAGGGGCAACCGGTTATCCCTGTTCTCCGGAGCAGGAATTGTCGTCGGATCAGAGCCCGAGGCCGAGTGGACAGAAATCGAGCAAAAGATTGAGGATTTTGTAAACGTACTTGGTCTTGAACTCAAACTCGCCAAATAGAAATCCCCATTGGGCCCACTTGATCATCGAGGAGTTGATCAGGCTCGATTGCTCGACTTTTTTCGTGGCTCCAGGTGCCCGTTCCACTGCCCTTACGTCTGCAGTCGCCCGGCACAACGGGGCGCGGGTGATCGTGCATTATGACGAGCGTGGAACGGCCTTCGCGGCCCTTGGATACGGAAAGGCAAGCGGCCAACCTGCGGCCTGGATCACCACGTCCGGTACGGCTGTAGCCAATGGACTTCCCGCCGTCGTTGAGGCCTCGATGGAGAACGTGCCCATTGTTCTGCTCACGAGTGATCGCCCCCCTGAATTACGAGATAACGCGTCGAATCAGACGATTCAACAGCCCGGAATCTTCTCTTCTTTCGTTCGGTATGCGTGTGACCTGCCCACCCCGACGACGGAAATCTCTCCGACGTTTGTTCTGACGACCGTGGACCGTGCCGTGGCCTGCTCGTTGGGCTCCTCTCCCGGACCGGTGCATTTGAACTGCATGTTCCGTAAGCCGCTCGAGTCCGACCCTGTTTCATTGCCCGACATCGTGACGGAATGTATGACCGATGGACGGGCAGGGCGCTCCGGTGCCAAATCAATGAGCCGTTGGGTGTCCTCCGCGAAGCCGTACACTACCTACGAACAGATGGGCCGAAGCTACTCGTCCGCGGGGTCCTCGCGCCCTTCCGAGGTCTCCAGCTCCTCCAGCCTTTCCGGGGTCTCCAGCTCCTCCAGTCTTTCCGGGGTCTCCAGTTCCTCCAGTCTTTCCGGGGTCTCCAG
>CAYLHF010000015.1:25644-77765 GCA_964383365.1 uncultured Rhodothermales bacterium
GCTCCTCCAGTCTTTCCGGGGTCTCCAGTTCCTCCAGTCTTTCCGGGGTCTCCAGCCTCTCCATCTCGCAGTCGCTCTCTGATCGAGTCGCGGAAGCCAGGCGACCGCTTGTCATCGCCGGGAGATCGGGATCGCCCGAGGTTATTCGGGCGCTCTTCAAGTGGGGAGAGCGCACTGCGGTACCGGTCCTTCCTGACGTCCTTTCATTCGGTCGATTCGGGCCGGCGTCTACCGCGTCTGTAGGCATGTATGATCTGATCCTGGGGAACCAGGAATTCTGCGAATCCGTGGTGCCCGATTTAATCATTCAGGTGGGCCGACCGTCCGTTTCGAAGCGGTTGTCGACATGGCTGGCCAATGTGCGACCGGAAACCTATGCGGTCCTTTCAGGTGGACAGGAACGAATCGATCCGACTCATCAGGTAACGGATCGAGTCACGTGTTTGGATAGTGACACGATTGAGTTGTTTTCTGGCGCGGCCTTCCGTGCGTCGCCCGATGCGGGATGGCTGGATACATGGATGACCGTAAATCACCGTGCCGGAGCGTGGCTGGACTCACTATTCGGTCATGAATGTGATGATGAACTAAACGAACAGGGCATCGCGTGGCGACTCGGTTCCGAACTGACCGACGACGATGCCCTGGTTCTCGGAAACAGCATGTCGGTCCGGCATATGAACACATTTGCCCCGTGTTCAGACGCCTCCGTAAACGTGTACGGAAATAGAGGGGCATCGGGTATTGACGGGACATTTGCGACTGCTGCCGGAATCGGGCACTATGATCGTCGTCGAATGACGGTGTTACTCGGCGATCTTGCCGTCCTACACGACCTCAATTCCCTGTCGCTCCTGAAAGATTCCGGGGCCATCATTGTCGTCCTGAACAACGATGGAGGTGGTATATTTTCCCATCTTCCCATCTCCAATCAGCAAGATGTTTTTGAGCCCTATTTCTCGACACCCCACGGATATTCATTCGAGGCAGTATGCAGTCAGTTCTCTCTTGAATACAGATGTGTGGTATCTCTCGGAGATTTTACGAGACAATACAGAGAGGCCCGATCGTCCTCACACACCACGCTGTTGGAAGTGCGTACTTTGCGAGAAGCGACTATCCGATTCAACGCTCAAGTGCTCTCGACAAACCAGTATTGAGTCTCATTTACTCTGAATGTCCATGAAAGTCAGAATGACAGACCATTCGATTCGTATCCGTCTCGGCCGGGACGAGATAGCGAGGTTGTGTACCGGCGAGACGATCGATATGACGTGCCGTTTTCCCGCTGCCTCCCTGTTGTCTTTCGAACTCGGGACGATGGAAGAATGCGATGATCTCTCGGCCGTGCTGTCCGGGCCGACGGTATCGGTGGGCGTTCCGTATCGCTGGATTGACGGATGGTTGGACGACGACCGAGAGGGATTTATGTCCGAGATCGAACTGGGAGCCGACGAGCGTCTCGAAATTCGCCTCGAGAAAGATTTTAAATGTCTGCACCGTGATCTGGGAGGCTCGGACCAGACATTTCCGCATCCCGATGAGAAGAAAACCGGTCAATAGTCCCGAGTCGCGACCGGTCGAAGAGTGGTATTCCATGACTGAATCTCTGGCTGTGCATATCCTGCATTCCGATCCCTGTGACGATTCGACGCCACTGGTTTTTTTGCACGGATTCATGGGAACGGCTCAGGATTTCAAGCCGCTCTCTCGGCGACTTCATCGACACTGCGCTGGCATCGACCTTCCCGGACACGGCGGTTCCGCGGGCTTCAATGCGGAATCAATTACACATCCTGCAGAGGGTGCGTTCACCGTGGCCGGAGCCGTGTCGTCTCTGGCAAAAACGATATCGACGAATCCTTTATCACGAGGTGCGTCATCGTACCAATCGATTCAAGGGCCCGTCTGCCTGATCGGATACTCGATGGGCGCGCGGACGGCACTCGCCTTTGCGCTCGCCCACCCGGAGCAGGTTGACCGACTCGTACTGGAGTCGGTTTCACCTGGAATATCGGACGAAACCAGGCGTCGAGACCGGCGGGCCACGGACCGTTCCAGGGCCGTCGCGATTCGGGCCGACTTCGAACACTTTGTCCGGACATGGTACGCCCAGCCCCTCTTCGATTCCCTGAATGAAAGACCCGCGCTACTTCGCTCCGTCTGTCAGTCCAGGATGCAGCAGGACGTGGGCGCGATGGCGCGGGTGATCGAAGGGATGAGTCCGGGGTCGACGCCCGATTTCTGGGATCAAATCAAAAATCTTCAGATGCCTGTCGGCGTGTTGGCAGGCTCCCTCGACTCCAAATATGTGCAGATATCGGCCGAGATGTCCCGGCGCAATCCACGAATCGAGCGGATTATCATCGAAGGAGCCGGCCACAATACCCATCTGGAGCAACCCGTTGCGTATCTTGCGGCCCTTGAATCTCTCCTGACCTCAGATACCGAACCCGAGTAATATGCCTTCGACAGAGTGGAAGAATGCCGGCGAGTTCACCGATATCCGATACGAAAAATCGGATGGAATCGCCAAGATTACGATCAACAGGCCGCACGTTCGCAACGCGTTTCGACCCCTGACCGTCGAGGAGATGCGCGCGGCACTCCAGGAGGCCAGAGATGACGAGACCATCGGAGTCATCATTCTGACCGGAGAAGGCAATGAGGCCTTCTGTTCGGGAGGCGACCAGAAAATCAGGGGAGATGCCGGGTATGTGGAAGAAGGCACTGGAGTCATGCGTCTCAATGTGCTGGATTTTCAGCGCGAAATCAGGACGTGTCCGAAACCTGTCATCGCCATGGTGGCAGGATGGGCCGTCGGAGGCGGGCACGTACTTCATGTCGTCTGTGACCTCACGATTGCCGCCGACAATGCCCGGTTCATGCAGACTGGCCCGAAGGTGGGTAGTTTTGACGGCGGATTCGGTTCGAGCTATCTGGCCCGTATCGTCGGACAGAAGAAAGCTCGTGAGATCTGGTTTTTATGTCGGCCGTATGATGCCGAACAGGCGCTCAAGATGGGTCTGGTCAACACCGTCGTCCCCCTCGAACGGCTCGAAGAAGAGACGCTTCAATGGTGCCGGGAGATTCTGGCCAATTCGCAACTGGCAATCCGATGTCTGAAAGCCGGATTGAACGCGGACTGTGACGGCCAGGCGGGTCTCCAGGAACTCGCCGGCAATGCGACTCTGATGTTTTATATGTCCGAAGAGGGGCAGGAGGGTCGGAATGCATTTGTTGAAAAAAGGACCCCTGATTTCAGCAAATTTCCGTATCGCCCGTGACCGTCACTTCGCAGCTCACCATCATGCGTATCTGGATACAGGCTGCTCGCCCCAAAACGCTCTGGGCAGCGATATCCCCGGTTCTCATTGGTATTTCGCTAAGCCTTGGTGACGACCAGGTTGTCTGGCTACCTGCCGTTCTGGCCATGTTGGCTGCGATCCTCATCCAGATTGCCACCAATTTTTATAACGACTACGCAGATTTTGAGATCGGCGCCGATACCACTCACCGGGTGGGACCCGAGCGAGCCGTTCAGTCGGGAAAGATCGATTCTTCCGCCATGAGAAATGCCGCGTATCTGACGTTCGTATTGGCTGCCATCGCCGGCACATATCTGATGATTCGCGGGGGCTGGCCGATCGTCATCATCGGAGCGACATCCATTCTGTGTGGCATCCTCTATACCCGGGGTCGCTACTCACTCTCTTATCTGGGCATCGCCGATGTGTTCGTATTCATATTTTTCGGCCCCATAGCCGTTGCCGGGACGTATTACGTCCAGACCCTCTCGTGGCCACCGTATGTCTGGGCCGCCGGCATAGCACCCGGACTCCTGTCCGTCGCAATACTCATGATCAACAATATCCGTGATATCGAAACCGATGCTGCTGCCGGAAAAAAGACGCTGGTTGTCAGGCTCGGCCGACGCTTTGGTCACGGCGCCTGGACGGCCTGCATTCTGGGAGCACTCTGTGTACCCCTTTCGATGGTCTATCTTGCCATCGCACCGACCGCCGTCCTCCTGAGTGGATTCGTGCTGTTTCCGGCCCTGGGGTCGTTCCGTACGCTCGTCGGTACTTCGGAGAATACGCCGGAACTACTCAACCCGGTACTTGGCCAGACAGCCGGGCTGCTTCTCATCTACAGTGTATTGTTCTCGATTGGCTGGAATCTGAATTTCTGAGGCCGGAGATGGAGTATATACATCGCTCGGAACTCTACGTGTATCGGGTACCGTTCATTTCTCCCAGGGGAAAAGCATCTGAACGGAGCGGGCTGTTGGTTCGTCTCTTATCGGACGGTGGTCACCAGGGCTGGGGAGAGGTGGCGCCGCTTCCGGGCTTCAGCCTCGAAACGCTCGACGAGGCTGCTCGCGCTACGCGGCACGTCGTGCTGGCACTCGACCAGTTGGAGGCTCCCGGTACTCCGGACGATGTTTCTCGCTGTATGGAGGGTCACCCCCGACTTCCATCGGTGCAATTCGGGGTCAGTCTGGCTCTTTCGAGACTAAGCGCGTCAATCGCGGAGACGACGCTGGCCCGGTGGTTGAGTGATTCGGCCGCCGAATTCGTCGATGTCAACACGCTCCTCTCTGGTGATGTGGACGAGATTCGAGAGCAGGTCCTCTCGCGAAGCGCAGAAGGATTTACGGTCTTCAAGATGAAAGTGGGCGATAACAACCGGATGGGCGATGAGAATCTTTCGTCTGATCTTGACCGGGTAGTCGCGGCGCGTGAATCCATGGGTACCGGTGGACATCTCAGGCTCGACGCCAATCGATCGTGTGGATTCGACGAGGCACTACGTTTCCTGCACGGGGCCGCGGCTTGTACTATCGAGTATGTCGAAGAGCCGCTCCGGGATGTGACTCGACTGCAAGAATTGGCCTCACAGTCTCCCGTCTCGCTGGCGGGAGATGAATCGATCCAGGAAGCGGCCAGGACGACTATTCCCGAGGCGGTGGATCGCATGTATCGCCTGGGTCTATCGAGAGCCGTCTTGAAACCCACGCTTATCGGGAGTCTCAACCGCGTCAGGAATCTCGCATCTCGCCTCACAGATAACGGAATCGAACCGGTACTGAGTTCCTCGTTTGAGACCGGTGTCGGTCTGTCGGGCTTGGTGAGTCTTGCTGCCTCTCTACCGGAATGCACGGGAGCCGCGGGGCTCGATACGCTGCGCTTTATGAGTGAGGGGGTGACGGACCATGGCGATGCTCTCCACGGACCCCGAATCCGCGTTGGGTCAGCGGAGGCATTCGATGTCAGGACTGATTCTCTCCGGGCATGCGAGTTGCCAGGATGAAACCATACCCCCTCGATACCGTCCTTGCCCGGTTGGATACCCCACCGATGTCTTCATCCCGTCCTGCCGCCGGGTCGAGAGTGATCCCGTGCCCGATATCGCACGTTGCCGGTCATGGGGCCGAAACGATTGCCGTTCAATTTGATACGGCCATCGATGATGGTTCATGGACGTATTTCGAATTGAATCGAAGGGTAGAGCAACGTATTACGATCTGTCGGCTTGAAGGCCTGCTGGATGGGGACGTCGTCGCGCTTTATGGAGGGGCCCCGGAAGACGTTATCTGCTGGCTGTTCGCAGGATTTCGGATGGGATTACGCATGCTCGTCGTGAGTCCGCGAATTCCGGAGGCGACCCTTCCGGATCGACTTCGCGATGCCGGGGCGATCTGCATGGTCAGTCCGGAGCCGGCGCCGGAAGGCATCCGATGGATTGCAGCAAACGTCGACGACCACCCAAAGGAGCAGATCGACAGCGATCCCGACCGGTCCGCGTCACCGAGTGTTCGGGGCGCCGAAGCGATTTCGGCTGACCGAATTGCGACGCTTTTGTACACGTCTGGAAGTACCGGTAGTGCCAGAATCGTAGCCCATACATTCAGTAATCATCTGTTCAGCGCGGCAGGGGTACTCGACCGCATCTCTTTGGGACCCGGAGATTCCTGGCTTCTGTCGCTCGGATTGCACCATGTGGGAGGACTCGCGATACTGTTCCGATGTTTTCTTTCCGGTGCCAGCGTGCGTATTTCTCGATCCCGTCCCGGCGCCGATGCAGAAGGAATTACTCATCTTTCTCTCGTCGCCACGCAGCTACGAAGGATACTCGACCGACCCGCGCCGTGGCTCCGTAATGTACGCGAGATCATCGTTGGCGGAGGCCCGGTTTCTGATCATCTGTTGCGGCGCTGCTCGGATGCCCGACTTCCGGTCCGGATAACGTACGGATCGACAGAAATGGCTTCGATGGTCACGCTGACCGATGGAGCGACGAATACGAGCGGGTCCGTACTTCGATATCGGGAGATCAATCTGTCTGATACTTCAGAGGTGATGGTGCGAGGTCAGACGCTGTTTTCCGGATATTGGGTGGGCGGGGGACTGGAAAGAGCCTTGGACACAGACGGCTGGTTTCGAACCCGTGATCTGGGAGCCCTCCGGGACGGAGACCTCGTGATTCAGGGTCGATTGGATAATCAATTCATCTCGGGCGGAGAAAATATTCAGCCCGAAGAAATCGAACAGCAACTCCTCGGGATATCGGGAGTCATCGAAGCCGTCGTTGTTCCGATCAAATCCGACGAATATGGTCTACGTCCGGTGGCGTTCGTTCGCCGAGATGCAGACGCACCCCTCAACGAGGGAATAAATCGTTCGTTGAGAGAACGGTTACCGGGCTTCAAGGTACCTGACGCTTTCTACGATTGGCCCGACGACGAGATATCTGGATTGAAAGTATCCCGATGTAGACTTGCCGAACTGGCCGAACGTTTGAGCCGAGACAGCGCAACTTGAAGACTGAAGCGATCGTACGACCCGAAAATTAATCGACAGATTCCATGTTCAAGGATAAACAAAAAGTAGTCATCCTCGGGGCCATCGTTCTTCTTTTCGTGGTACTCTCGAGTGGCGGGTTCAGTATATCAGTAGGTGACATTCACATTTTCCGGCACAGGACCTGGCTGATTGTGCTTCTGATGGCACTCGGATGGTGGTTTTTCTGTGGCGGTTCGAAATGCTGTTGTGGAAGTAGGTGTGGTGTGTCTCAGGACGAAGATTCCGGTGAGGAGGCTGACGACCAGGCTGCAGACAACACCGACGAACCGTCCGAAGAATCGAAAACGAACTGAGTTCGGTCTCATCTGTTCAGGAAGCGTGAACAGATCCTGCCCGCTGACTGGTTCCTACCCGTTTTTTTACGAGATTGCGCCGGAGAAGGAATTTTCCTTCCCCGGCGCACCCATTTTATGAAACTCTTCTCCCGTACATATGGCAGTGGTCCCCCTCTCCTGATACTTCATGGGCTCCTCGGATCCGGTGGGAACTGGCACACGCTTGCATCGAGGACATTCGCGCCATTCTTCACGGTGTTCGCGGTCGACCTCCGGAATCACGGGAAATCTCCACATGATGACGAGTTTTCGTTCGGGGCGATGGTTCGCGATCTGGTCGATTTCATCGACGAGATCGCGAACGGACAGATCGGAGTGATCGGTCACTCACTCGGCGGCAAGGTGGCCATGCGACTGGCACTCGATCACCCCGATCGGATCGACCGATTGGTATCGGTCGACATCGCCCCTCGCGCATACCCCGATGGCCATACGCCGATCTTTCAGGCGCTCAAAAAACTCGATCTCGCTTCATTTGGAGACAGGAGAGCGATCGACAGGGCTCTGGCGACAGACATCCCGGACGCCGCAGTTCGCGGATTCCTCCTCCAGAATGTGATCCGGAATGGAGATTCCTTCTCATGGCGAATGAACCTCCGAGCCATCGAAGAAGGATATCCAAAAATTCTCGAGGCCGTCACCTCGTCGAGACCGTTCATGGGCCCCACGCTCTTCATCCGGGGAGGAGATTCGAATTACGTGCGTTCCGGCGACGAGTCGTCAATCAGGAAGCTCTTTCCCGCGGCCCGAATCGAGACGATAAAGAACGCGGGCCACTGGGTCCACGCCGATCAACCCGCCGAATTCGCCGATCGAGTGCTCTCCTTCCTGACAGAGAACAGCGTTTGATCCAGTCGGCGTCCGGATCCGTAAGCGCCCGGTAGAGTTGGATGGCGTTCGTGACGTAATCACATCGGACACGCACGCCCGGGGATCGAGTTAGAATCGTACAGAATGAGCGCGAAATGACCACGCAAGACCGCACAGCCGCATTGCACGCGCGCCTGGAAGAGGCCATCCTGCTTCTCGACGGCGGTCTGGGTACCATGATTCAGCGTGTAGCTCCAACCGAGGACGACTTTCGGGGAGACCGATTCGGAGATCATCCGATTCCACTCAAGGGAAACAACGATCTACTCTCCATCACCCGGCCGGCCATCCTTGCCGATATTCACGATGCCTATCTGGCAGCGGGCTCGGACATCGTGACTACCAATACGTTTTCCGCCACTCGGATTGCACAGGCAGACTATTCGCTGGAATCAGTCTGCAGGGAAATCAACTGCACCGCTGCCCGGATTGCCCGAGCGTCGGCAGATTCGTTCACATCCAGAACCCCGTCAAAGCCACGTTTTGTAGCCGGGTCGATGGGTCCGACGAATGTCTCGCTGTCGCTCTCGCCCGACGTTAATGACCCGGGATTCCGGGCGAATACGTTCGATGGTCTGGCCGAAGCCTATCTGGAGCAGATTGAAGGTCTCGTCGAAGGAGGCGTCGACATTCTGCTGATCGAAACTATTTTCGACACGCTGAATGCGAAAGCAGCGATCCACGCAATTCAGGACTTTTTCAACCGGACAGGGATACGACTCCCCGTCATGATCTCGGGAACGATCGTAGATCAGTCCGGGCGCACGCTCTCCGGTCAGTCCTCCGAAGCATTCTGGATTTCGATCGCCCATGCGCCAGAACTCATCAGTGTCGGGCTTAACTGTGCTCTCGGATCGGAAGCCATGCGTCCGTACCTGAAGACGCTCTCGTCGATTGCCCCTGTTCGGACGAGCCTGCACCCCAACGCGGGACTGCCGAATGAATTCGGTGGCTATGACGAGTCTCCAGAATTTATGGCCGCCCGGATCGCTGCGTATGCCCGGGAGGGTCTCCTGAATATAGTCGGCGGATGTTGCGGGACGACGCCCGATCACATCGAAGCGATGGCCGAGGCCGTCCGCGACCTGACCCCGAGGCCGGTCCCGACGCCAGAAAAGCGGTTGCGTCTGAGTGGTTTGGAACCGCTGGAATTCAGGGAAAATCTAAACTTTGTCAACGTCGGGGAACGGACCAACGTAACCGGATCAAGGAAATTCGCCCGCCTCATCAAGGAAGGATCCTATGAAGAAGCCTTGTCGGTCGCCCGTCAGCAGGTTGAAAACGGTGCTCAGATCATTGACGTCAACATGGACGAGGGCATGCTCGATTCGATCGAGGTCATGACCACGTTTCTGAATCTGATCGCTGCCGAACCGGATATTTCGCGAGTCCCGATTATGATCGATTCATCCCAGTGGGATGTGATCGAGGCAGGGCTCAAGTGTTTACAGGGCAAGTGCATTGTTAATTCGATCAGTCTGAAGGAAGGCCGGGAGGAATTTCTCAATCATGCGCGTCTGGCACGTCAACTGGGTGCGGCCGTCATCGTTATGGCATTCGACGAGGACGGGCAGGCGGACACATATGAACGACGGATCGCCATCTGCGAGCGGGCCTATCGAATACTCACGGATGAGGTGGGGATGCCGGCCGAGGACATCATCTTCGACCCCAATATTTTTGCTGTCGCCACTGGAATCGAGGCCCATAATCGATACGCCATAGACTTTATTGAAGCCACACGATGGATCAAGGAAAATCTACCCGGGACCCATGTATCGGGAGGTGTCAGTAATATTTCGTTCTCATTCCGAGGCAATAATCGAGTCCGCGAAGCGATTCATACCGCCTTTCTGTACCACGCCATTCAAGCGGGCATGGATATGGGTATCGTTAATGCCGGTCAGATCGAGGTCTATGAGGAAATCGACCCGGAGCTGCTACGGAAGATCGAGGATGTTCTTTTCGACCGGTCGGAGACTGGAACCGACGACCTTGTTCGATTTGCCGAAGGGATCTCGGGAAGTGGGAGACTACAACAGGGCGAGTCGTTGGCGTGGCGCGAGAAATCAGTGGAAGAACGACTGCAGCATGCGTTGGTGAAAGGATTGTCAGACTTTGTGGAGGAAGATGCGGAAGAGGCCCGTATTTCGCTCGGTAGCGCGCTTGCGGTCATCGAAGGTCCGCTCATGGACGGGATGAATCACGTAGGCGGATTGTTCGGCGAAGGGAAGATGTTCTTACCTCAGGTGGTCAAGAGTGCTCGTGTCATGAAGCGGGCTGTCGGGTATCTGGTTTCGTTCATTTCTGACGCGGAATCGGGAGAGGCGAAGAGGACTCGTCCCGTGATTCTCATGGCCACCGTTAAAGGGGATGTCCACGACATCGGGAAGAATATCGTCGGCGTTGTCCTGGGGTGCAATAATTATGATGTCCGGGATCTCGGTGTGATGGTCCCGGCGAAAACCATTTTGGATGAAGCGGAGCGCATACATGCCGATATCATCGGACTCTCGGGTCTGATTACCCCGTCACTTGAGGAGATGACGTCGGTCGCCGCTGAGATGAAACGCCGGGGCATGTCCATACCGCTCTTGATCGGTGGAGCGACGACGTCAGAGGTCCATACAGCGGTTAAAATCGATCCGCAGTACGATCACTGCGTGGTTCATGTGCTGGATGCATCACGAAGCGTTTCTGTCGTGAGCAGTCTGCTGGGGAAGGAGGGCGCCGAGTATGTTCGACGGATCCAAGCGGAGAACGTCGAGCGTAGACGCCGGCATGAAAATCGAACGAGAAAGACACGCTACCTCCCTTATGCTGATGCCACGAAGAACGCGTTGGACCTGGATTTTTCATCTGATGCTCCTCCGGTACCCACTACGCTGGGGATGCAGGCTGTCGAAAAGGTCCAGATTTCCGAGCTCAGATCGTACATCGACTGGACGCCATTTTTTCAAGCCTGGGAAATGAAAGGGAAGTATCCGGCCATTCTGGATGATCCCGAAAAAGGGGAGACGGCGCGTAAGTTGTTCGACGATGCGAATACATTGCTGGATGAACTGGTAGCGTCTGGCGATGTGACGCCTCGCGGCGTATTCGGGCTGTTCCCGGCCAACAGAGTGGGCGACGACATCGAGGTCTACCGCTCGGACGTTCGTAACGACCGATTGGCAACGCTCCATACCCTCCGACAGCAGTCGGTTAAAGCGATGTCGAAGCCCAATAGGGCACTGTCTGATTTCGTCGCCCCACGCGGTGTCGCGGACTATATCGGCATGTTCGTCGTCACGGCAGGGCACGGTGTGCCGGACAGGGTCGCTTCTTATGAGCAAGCCGGGGACGATTACAATGCCATCCTGATTAAGTCCATCGCGGACCGGCTGGCAGAAGCCTTTGCCGAATACGTTCACCAGTTGATCCGGACGAAGCAGTGGGGATATGCTTCCGGCGAAAAATTGACCGGCGACGATTTGATTAAGGAAAAATATCAGGGGATTCGTCCCGCCCCGGGGTATCCTGCGCAGCCGGATCATACCGAGAAAGAAACGATCTGGCGTCTGCTCGACGTACAAGAGAAGACAGGAGTTTCGCTAACAGAGCACCTGGCCATGTGGCCTGCCGCATCGGTGTGTGGTTTGCTGTTCTGGCATCCGGAGGCATCCTATTTCAACGTGGGCCAGATCGGACGCGATCAGGTAGAATCGTATGCAGACCGCAAGGGAATGACTCCGGAAGAAGTGGAACACTGGCTTCCAACACGACTGAATTATGATCCTGCTACGTAATGAGCCGTACGAATGACGACGCGGTCATTCGCCGATGACCGTTATCCCCGTATCTCCTATCTTACCCCGGTACGCAACCAGCCTTCGATCAGGATATTTCGTTCAGACGGGCTGATTCTATATACATAACGACACGAATTCGGGTATCCATGGCACGTCCTTCCATTCTCAGTCTTCACTCAGATCGAGTCGCCGTAGTCGACCTGCTCCGCCGCGAGGATGCGAGCGTACTGACTCAATCGATGGGAATCGTCGCATTTATGCTGCTCACGGTCCTGGGCGCTCAGATCCGGCTCTATCTATGGGAAGTTCCGTTTACCCTCCAGACGCTGGCAGTCTACGGAAGCGGGCTCTACCTCGGCTGGCGTAACGGGCTGATTGCGCAACTCCTGTACCTCTCTATGGGTCTTATCCTGCCTGTATATGCTGGAGATGGATTTGGACCGGCGTATCTATTCGGAGCCGTATCCGCTGGATATTTGTTCGGTTTTCCGCTGGCAGCTGCCGTATCGGGAAGTGTTTCAAAGCGTTGGAACGGCATGACGGGGAGCATTCTTTCCCTGGTTCTGGCGTCGCTCGCGTTGTTCAGTATTGGCGTGACGTGGCTACATTACGCTGCGGGGCATACGTCGTGGTTGGAGTCGATCGACAAGGGATGGTTGCGTTTTGCAGCGGTGGATCTGGCTAAAATCCTGTTCGTTTCCCTGATTTATACGGGATCACGAATGGCCCGGCGCACCTGAGATCCATGGCACTCGAAATGAAGTCGGCCTGTGAGAGATGTCGGAGATCACTCCCTGCCGACGGTGAGGCGTATATCTGCTCTTACGAATGCTCATACTGTACGGACTGCGCGCGGGTACTGAAAAAAACGTGTCAGAACTGCCAGGGCGAACTCGTCCGGCGGCCCATGAGGAAAGTACCAACTTGAGCGTGCGATCCTCGGGTGGTATGATTCGCAGGGCTCGCTCAACGAACGGCGCAACGCACAGGGTACACGCTACGAGCGGCGCGCCACCGAGGACTCGCTCCGCGTACGGCGCAATACTGATTGTCCTGTTTCTCGTGTTCCCGCCTCGCACGGCGCGGAGTCAAAATCAGGTGGTAGCCCGTGAGAACCCCAGTATCCTCTCAGACCCGTGGCTTGTCGCTCGTGCCGATTCCGGTCTGAAGGCGCTCTACAACCTGGATGATCGACGTGCGGACTCGTTGTTCACCCTTGTGTCGGACCGATACCCGGGTCACCCCATTGGATCCTTTCTGGCCGGTCTCCAGATCTGGTGGCGAATTCTCCCCAATCTGGAAGCAGGAGAAAAGGTCGAAGACGAACGGTTTTTTATGGCCATGGATTCGGTCGTGGCTCGATCCGACAAACTCCTCAAAAAGGATCGGGATAATTTTGACGCGATGTTTTTCAAGGGTGCTGCCCTCGGATTTCGGGGGCGCCTGTATTCGAATCGAAGGCGCTGGCTCGATGCGGCGAAGGACGGTCGGGAGACACTCGACTATATCTTTCGAATCGCCGAGTCAGACTCCGCCAACGCAGACTTCCAGTTTGGAAAGGGGGTCTACGACTATTTTGCGGCGGTCATCCCGAAGACGTACCCGATCGTTCGACCCATGATGTTTTTCTTCCCGAAGGCGGACAGGGAGCGAGGACTTCGAGAATTGGAGTTTACCGCCCGTTCGGGACGGTACATTCAAACCGAAGCAGTCTATTTTCTGTTGCAGATCCATCTTTTTTATGAGCGGGACGCAGCGAAGGCCCTCGGTGAGGTAAGGTGGCTGCGAACTCAATATCCGCAGAACGCCTGGTTTCATGCGTTGGAAGGGAGGGTCTATGTCCAGAAGGCCGACCACGCGCGTGCTGCAGACGTGTTCAGAGACGTTTGGGATCGATGGGCCCGTGGGCAGCGCGGCTACACGGACGCGCTCGCGGCGCAATCGGCGTATTATCTGGGGAGATTCGAGGCCAACAACGGGAATTTTTCTCAGGCACTGGGTTATTTTGATCGCTCCGACAGCCTGTCCGGCCCCGATGCAGACAATGCGACGGCGCTGAACACGGCCCTCAGGCGCGGGATGATCTATGATCTGCTGGGAGAGCGTGCCAGAGCAGTGACGGCCTATGATCGGGCTCTCAGAATGGAGGATCGTGGGGACGTGCACAAGCGAGCGAAAGCATACAAGAAAAACCCGTACGGCTCAAAAAAATGAACGGGAAAAAAACAGACGGACGAATTGAGCCCAGAAAGAGTCTTGGACAAAATTTCCTCACAGACGGAAATACGGCGCGAAAAATCGTGTCATCGCTGAGAGCAGACGCCTCCGATATGGTGGTAGAAATCGGGGCCGGAACGGGAGCGCTGACCGCGCTCCTGGCCGAGGCATATCCCAGATTGCTGGCTGTTGAAATCGACGATCGGGCAGTTGATGTACTGAGGACCAGAATGCCCGGTGTTCGCATTGTCGAGACGGACGTACTCAAACTGGTCTGGAGGGAGATCGCCGGAGATGCCGGCGGGACACTCCACGTGATTGGAAATCTCCCGTATTACATCACATCCCAGATTCTATTCGGGCTGCTCGACGAAGAGATCCACATCAGCGAGGCTGTTTTGATGATGCAATATGAAGTCGCTCAGCGTCTCGTCGCCCAGACGTCAACAAAGGCTTACGGTATCCTCAGTGTGGCGGTCCAACTGGTGGCCGAGCCACGAATCCTGTTTCCGGTCTCAAGAAACGTTTTTTATCCCAGGCCGGATGTTCGGAGTGCTATCGTTCATCTGGATTTTGAATCGAAGAGGGGAAACAGCGCTTCGGAGTCGGGTTCAGACGGTCACAGCCCGGAATTTGATGCCAGGTTTATTCGCAGGGTTATTCGATCCGCATTCAATCAGCGGAGAAAAAGGCTCAGAAATAGCCTCAAAGGGATCTGTGAAGAGGTAGGGAAGGAGTTGGAAGCAAAATATGCACATCGTCGGGCCGAGGAACTGACTCCCGAGGACTTTGTCGACCTCGCACGCTATCTTCAAGCCGATTTGTAGCTAACGGTCAGTAAGGCGAAAGGTCAGTACGGCGAACGTCACCGTCGGTGACGCGAGCTAATACAGACCGGTCGGTTGGAATAAATTTTTGGGCATGGATAGCATCACCGAAAAGAATGTATCGGAGAACGTGTCGGCGGCCATGATGGACGTCGATCCGGATCTCGTCAGCGATATTTCTTCGCTCATCGACTCGAAAGAGAGCCAGATGGTGCTCAATATCCTGGCCGATCTGCATTCTGCTGACGTTGCCGAAGTCGTAAGTCACCTTCCCAACGACGACGCGAGACTTATTCTTTCGTGGTTACCGGTCGATCAGGCGGCGGACATCATCGCCGAACTGGACGACGATTATCGGGCGCTTCTTCTTGAGGAGACGTCGGAAGACAGGCTGACGGCGCTTCTGGATGAGTTGGAGTCAGACGATGCGGCGGATGTCATCGCCGATCTCCCGGACGAGATTCAGGAAAAGGTTCTGCCTACCCTCGAGGATGCCGTCGAAGTGCAGGAGTTGCTCTCGTACGAGGAGGATACGGCCGGGGGTATAATGGCCGCCGAGTTTGTATCGGTATTCGAGGATTGGACCGTCGATGAAGCGGTAGAAGAGGTCCGCCGAAACGCCGAGGAAGTGGAAGACCTGTTCGCCGTGTTCGTTACCGACGACTCCGATAAACTGACAGGCATCGTCTCTCTCAAACGGCTCCTCCTGACGCAACCCGGTACAAAGATCGGAGAGATACGAGAACCAGACGTCAAATCCGTTACGACCGATGTTGACCAGGAAGCGGTAGCCCGGAAAATGGAGCGGTATGACCTGGTGACACTCCCCGTCGTGGATGTCGACGGGCGACTCGTCGGAAGAATCACGATCGATGACGTGGTGGACGTGATCCGCGAGGAGGCCGAAGAGGATATTCAGCGGATGAGTGGTGTATCCGGTGGCGAGGAAATCACGGATTCTATTTTGCAGACTACACTCGGTCGTTTACCGTGGCTCATGGCCGGGCTGGGAGGGGCCACCCTGGCGGCCGGGGTGATCTGGTTTTTCAACAGCGCGCTGAAGGAAGCATCGATCCTGGCCGGGTTTATTCCCATCATCATGGCAACGGCCGGGAACGCGGGTATTCAGAGTTCGGCGATCACGGTGCAACGACTCGCATCCGGAGATATTTACGCCGGCGACATGGCAAAGCGTCTGGGCAAGGAAATTCGTGTCGCGTTGCTGAATGCCTTTGTGGCGTCGGCCTTCCTGGGTGTAGTCATCGTAGCCCTCGGACCGATGTTTCTGGGGCCGGTCTCAAAACCGTACAGTCTGGCCATCACGGCCATGCTGGCACTCATTACGGTGATCGTTCAAGCGACCGCCCTGGGGACGATCATTCCCCTGATGTTGAACAAACTGGATATCGATCCTGCGCTGGCCACGGGACCTTTCATCACGACCAGCAATGACATCATCGGAATTCTGGTCTTCTTCCTGCTGGCGGAAGCTCTCTATCTATAGCGGAATTATACCGACTCGGGTCAACTCTCGGTCTTCTCAGGGATTTCCTGCAGGCCCCGTGCATCGTTGTATTTCGATGGGCACTTGACGAGAATATTTTCGGCAACGAATATTTCGTCCTTCACGTAGCCCTCCACGACGAGTTTGTCGGCATCCTCGAAGTTGGGAGGTTTCGGGTGGGAATACTGGACTTCTCTCACAGCACCCTGATCGTCAGCCATGTGAAAGCGAAAAATATTGGCTCCAGCATCGTACGTGACCGGACGGGTGTCGACTCGAACACCCACTACATGGGCCTTGGTACCGGCCTCCGCGGCCTGATCAAAATTCATGTATCCTCCCACCTGCTGGCCGAAGTTCATAAACAGAACGGATGTAAATCCTACGATCAAAAGGATTCCGAATAGCGTCTTGGCTTTCATAGATATATCCTGGCCACTTGGTGGTTTGGGTCGTTACAGGTCGTCATCACTTTCATCAATGCGATCCCCCATATTTCGTTCCAGAGCGCCGATCTTGCGGTCTGTCCGAAGGAGAAAGAAAACAATGCCCGCCCATATGATCAGGACGACAGCGAGGACGACGTAAAGTTTGTCGTTCGATAACATAATCTGCTCCAGGGCTGTTGGAGGTTTCGTTGGCAGGTTTGCCCCCGACCAGATGCTGTCATACGCAGTCGATATGGCGTCTGAAGCTCGCAGCGAGTCGGCAACCTGTTGGATCTGTTCTTCCATAAGGCGAATCGATCAATATTCGGGGTCGTGGGTCAGGCGATACTTGATCCAGGCAACACGGACACGCTGTGTGTACAGGACCCAGAACAGAGCGATAAAGCCAAATATCGCCGGATAAAAAACGAGTCTCATAACGGGTGCAGTGATCTGGCTGAACGCCGGATTTCCGTCTGCTCCCGGGTGCAAACTCTGCATCTGGCGTGGCAGAACGTACAGTAAGAATGGTACCGTCGTCACGGCAAAAAGGTTGTACACGGCACCGATCCGGGCTCGCTTGTCCGGATCATCAAGAGCCGAACGGAGCACGAAGTAAGCACCGTAAATCAGGATTTGGAGGGCGGCCATGGTCTGGCGAGGGTCAAAATTCCACCATACATCCGTACCCACGTACCAGGTAAAACGGGCCCAGAAGATCCCTGTCGTGAGTCCAAGAATGCCGAACCAGGCACCTACGCGTGCCGCCTGCGCGGCCCGGATATCCTCGATCATATCTCCGGTCTTCAGGAGCCGGTAGGAATGCCATGCAGAGACGAAAACGCCGGCCATCATGGTAAACCACATCGGTACGTGGAAATACAGATTCCGTGCCGTGTGTTCGAGAATCTTGATGCGGGGAATATTGAGGAGAAATCCGGCGAGGATGACGAGTGTCAGCCAGCATATGACGGTCGTTCGGACGGTCCGATAGCGCCGAAGATTGACATATGGATGTCGACTTTCAGGGTGTGCCATGCGTACAACGGGTTCCAGGATTCACGTGCTTTTGCTCAGCACTCTCAATGTACTAACCATGTCGTATCCAAGTCGAAGGATCCGCGAACATTCTATTCATTCCAAACGAAATCGAACAACAGAAAGGAGGCCGTGATGACGACCCCGGCGAATCCGACGAGCGTAGACAGGTCGGCACCGGAACCTTCGAATCCAGTTCCACCCACGAGGGCGTTTTTTGACGCACCGACGACCGAAAGAAGAAGCGGAATCAACAGAGGAAAGAGTAACACAGGGAGCAGAGGTCCCTGATTGGACGTGCGGGCGATAATGGCAGAGAGTAGCGTAGTAGCCCCCGCCAGGCCCAGGCTACCCAGAACGAGGCTCGCTCCCAGTAAGAGGGGATCGGTAATCGTGAGATCCAGCATGATCGTAAAGATCCCCACAGCGACCGCATTGACGGCAAGCAGAAGCAGGTAATTGAACACCAGTTTTCCGGCGTATACCTGACTTCCCGGCACGTTTAGCTGAAGCATCAGCACCGTACCCCGTTCTTCTTCTGCAACAAATGAGCGTCCCAGGCCAATGGATGCTGCGAACAGAATGACAATCCAGACGAGTGCGGACTGCATTCGTGTGCTGATCGGGTCCTGACCGATCGCGAAGGCCATCAATAGAAGCGACGACAGGACGAACATGAACAGCATGTTGAGCGCATAGCGACTTCGCAACTCCAGTCGCAACTCCTTCTCGAATATGGCCCAGGCTCCATTAAACCAACTCATGGCTTCTTCAGGCTTCTGTCAGGGATCGACGCTGAATCTAGTTTACGGGGTGCTCATTTGGAAGTCGCAGAAGCCACTTTGGTCGATGCTTCATCAGGACGCCAGATCCAGTTGCGACGATCACCGGTCAGGCAAATTCGCCCACCATCTCGATCTCAACTTCGAGCGCATGACCGGTTTCCCGGAAAACTGTTTCCTGAACGAGTGAGATCAGTCTGCGTACGTCAGACGCACTCGCGCCTCCTCTGTTGACAATAATATTGGCGTGTCGGGACGTGATCTCCGCTCCACCGATACACGTCCCTTTCAGACCACACTCGTCGATCAGTCGTCCGGCGCCGATCCCTTCGATCTTCTTGAATATGGATCCTGCGCTGGGTTCTGTTTCGAGCGGAGGGTGACGCTCGGCGCGCCACTCAAGATTGGATCGCACGATGTCTTCGAGAACCGATGGATGCTCCGGTTGAATCCGAAAGTGAGCGGAAAGAACGACATCACCCGACCGATGCAGCACAGATGTGTCATACCCGAATTCGAAATAGGCACCCTCTCTGGTCGAGACGGTGTTATCGACCGAGAGTACCTGTGCGGACACGAAGATTTCGTCCAGAAATACCGTCCGAGACCGGTCAGGAGATAAGAAATGGAGATTTTGCCAGAGTGCACCACCGATGGTGGAAGGAATACCGGCGAAATGTTCGAATCCCGACCACCCTCGACGCACGCACGACTGAACAATGTTCGGCCAGACGACGGCGCCACTCTCGGCTTTCACCAGTCCCGCGTCCGTATCAAGATCAAAATTCGTCGCTCTGTTAAGGATTACAAGGCCTCGAAAGCCGTTGTCTCCCACAAGGATATTGGCACCGAGACCCATCAGAAACCACGCAATATCTGCGGCTCGGGCGAGACCAATGGCATCCGCAAGCTCACCCTCAGAGGTTACTTCGAGAAAAAAGTCAGCCGTTCCTCCAATTCGGAAGGTCGTAAAAGGAGCCAGTAAAACATCGCGTCTGACGCGATTCACACCGAATTGCTGTTCCAGAGAGTCTATATTCATGAGATACGGATCACACCGGTCGCAACCCGGACGTTGACGAGAGCGTAAAAGAGGACGTAAAAAAGAATACGAAGGAATCGGAAATATAGACCACGAGGTTACAATAATGGCAGACAATCAATATCCAAACCTGACGCGTGCCGCCCTCCGGGCCCTCGTTTTCGGTGTCATCTTCCTGATCGTCGCCGGAATGGCCGGTGGATGTATGACGACGACACTGAGTTCCGGTGAAGGTGCCGTAAAATACAGTGTTTTCGGAGGAACTGACGTCTCAGCACACTATTCGGAAGGCGTTCAATTCCACGCTCCCTGGGTGAGCCTCTATACCTATGATCTACGAGTCCAGGAACAACTCGAGGAGATTACGGCCCTCTCGTCAAACGGTCTGTCGATAGGACTGGATGTGTCCGTTCGGTGGCGTCCGATAAAGGAGGATCTGGGGACGCTCCACGTTACGTACGGAAGACAGTACTACCGAAAACTCGTTCAACCCGAACTACGCAGTGCCGTACGAGAGATCGTCAGCAAGTTTACTCCTGAAGAACTCTATTCGACTCGTAGAATGGAACTCCAGGATGAGATCGTGACAAAGGTCAAGGATGCGGTCAGTTCTCGGTCCGTCCTTATCGATGCAGTCCTGATTCGTGACATCCGTCTTCCAGAGCAGATTCGCACGGCTATTGAGAACAAGCTGAAGGAAGAGCAGGAGGCGGAACGCTATAAATTTACTATCCAGAAGGAAAGACTCGAGGCCGAGCGGAAGCAAATCGAAGCGACCGGACAGGCGGAGTACCAGCGGATCATAACCAAGAGTCTGTCTGAACAGTTTCTACGGTACAAGGGGATAGAGGCCACACAGCTTCTGGCAAACTCACCGAATTCAAAAACGGTTATTGTCGGAAGCGGGAAGGATGGCCTGCCGCTCATCCTGGGGAATTAACGGAGCCAGATTGAGTCCGGTCGGAGAAGAGCATGGCCGCAGAGAAGCGCATATCCTCGGGGAGGAGTACATCCTCGACCGATTTCTATACCCGGGTCTGGCGCGTCGTTGAGCAAATACCCGTCGGTAAGGTAACGACGTATGGACACATTGCCCGGTATCTCGGGGCACGTCGGTCTGCCCGCATGGTTGGTTGGGCGCTCAACGCGGCTCACAACCTGCCGTATCCTTGTCACCGGGTGGTAAACCGATTTGGAGGTCTCAGTGGAAGCCTCCATTTCGGTGGACCATTCGTAATGGAAGACCTTCTCAGGAACGAAGGGGTCACGTTTGATACCGACGGATGTGTCCGGATGGATGAACACCTCTGGGATCCGGGCAGTGATCACTGATCGGATATCTCGTTCAGAACCGACCAGAATTCGGGAAACGAGACCGCTACGCATCCGGGATCCCTCAGATGCGTCGGTCCGTTCGCGGCGAGCGCAGCAATAGCCAGCGCCATGGCCACCCGGTGATCACCACAACTGTCCACGGTTCCCCCGTGGAGGTCGCCTCCAGATATTCTGAATCCGTCGTTTGTACCCGAAATGTCGACCCCCATGGCCGACAGACCATCCACCATGGCGTCGATACGGTCGGTCTCTTTGTGCCGGAGTTCGCCCGCACCGGTAACGATGCTGGTACCGGACGATGCAGCGGCGGCTACCGCGAAGATGGGTATCTCATCTATGACGTTTGGAATAATATCACCTTCCAACTGAATTCCGGACAGCGATGATGACTGCACGGACAGGTCTCCAATGGGTTCTCCGGCCACCATGCGTTCGTTTCCGACTCGGATCTTTGCTCCCATCGCCGTGAGGACGTCGAGCAGGCCCGACCGTGTCGGGTTCAGGCCGACTCGCGGTATACGGAGTCGCGAGCCCGGGATAATGGACCCGGCAACCAGGAAAAAGGAGGAAGCCGAAAAATCTCCCGGAACAGACCGGACCGCGGCCTCCACGGTGAGACCTTCCTGCGTGCTGATCATTCTGTCTTCACCCAGTTCCAGCACGTTCAGTCCGAGCATCCGTTCGGTATGATCCCTTGACGGAGACGACTCGATGACCGTCGTTGTGCCTGAAGCCACCAAACCGGCAAGCAGCACGCACGACTTGACCTGTGCCGAGGCAACGGGAAGCCGGTATTCGATACCGGAGAGTTTTCTGCCTCCACGGATGGACAAAGGGGCGCACCCGTTTGAGCAGTCAATGGAGGCCCCCATCCGGGCGAGAGGCTCTGTGATGCGTCGCATGGGACGACTCCGCAGAGAAGCGTCTCCTGTCAGGGTGGAAGAAAACGATTGCCCCGCCAACAGCCCCGCCATGAGTCGCAACGTGGTTCCGGAATTCCCACAGTCCAGCGAATCGGATGGCTTCGAGAATCCTCTCGGGCCTCGTCCCTCGATGACAAGAACATCATCCTCTTCATACATCGCTACTCCCAGTTGGCGAAGTACCGAGAGCGTGGATTGCGGATCGGCAGACTGCGGGAAATTGACAATCCTCGATGGACCATCACCGATGGCGGATAAAATGGCCGCTCGATGGGCGATCGATTTGTCCGGAGGGCATTTGACTACACCCACGAGACTCCGTGAAGGGGAAATGTTCTTCGATCTCGATGAACTCACCAGGCCGGTGTGTCTTCAGTTGGAGGCATCGGGAAATCGGCGATTGCCCGCCGGAGTAGTTCCTGTCGTTCATCCCACGGAATAAAGGCGTAACGAAATCCGTTGAGAGCAATTTCTCTCAGTTTATTGGCCGGTATCCCACACAGGGTATGGGCCCGATACAACTCTTCCGTCGTACTCGTCCTGCTGAACAACCTACTGTCAGTATTCACCGTCACGGCAACTCCTGCTTCGACAAGTTGCCGAATAGGATGCGTTTCGTAGTCGGGTACGACATGAGTCTGAATGTTGCTCGTGGGGCAAATTTCTAGAGGAATCTGATGATTGACCACGTAATCGAGCAATTCCTTGTCCTCGATGAGCGTAATTCCGTGACCAATTCGATGGGCTCCACAATAGAACAGTGCCTGCCGAATCGAGTCTGGACCCCATGACTCTCCGGCATGAATGGTCAGATTCAGCAGGTGATTGCGCGCATAATAAAAGGCGCTCAAATGCTGCTTGGGAGGATTTCCTGCTTCACCACCGGCGAGGTCGAATCCGACAACACCATCATTTCGGTGCTCCACTGCCATCTCTGCCTGTCTCAGGGACGCGCTCTCGTATCGATCTCTCAGGCCGCAAATAATCATCGACGACCTGATACCGTGTGTTTTTTCTGCTCGCTTGAGACCATCGCCCACCGCAATGTTAACCTCATCGAGCGTCAGGCCCTCTTCCGTATGAAGAACCGGTCCATATCGTACCTCCAGATACCGTACGTTTTCCATGGCAAAATCCTCCGCCATTTCGAACGCAACCCGTTCGAGGGCCTCTCTGGACTGCATCAGGGGAATAGTGTACTTGAACCACGCCAGATATTCTGTCAGATCAGTGGAGTTGTCAATTTTGAGAAGTTCCGTCTCGAGCCCGGCCACATCACTCGCCGGCAGCAGGTAAAGTTTATCCTGGTCATGGGCCAATTCGAGCATCGTCTCGAGACGCATGGCGCCATCGAGGTGGGAGTGCAGTTCGGCTTTTGGCCAAGCAAGTATTTCTTCCCGGGTAAGGGTGCGTCCTTCCAGAGGCATTGGCAGATAGGATTGCGATTTTGAAATGGTTCACGTCCGACCGGTGGCAGATCGATCGGATTGGTGGAAAGATAGCAAAAACGGAGCCGGCGTGGGTCAGGAACAGGTAAGATTGCGCTTCGTAAATCTTTCGGTAAGTGACTCGGATGTACTCGCGTCACAGTGCCTTTCTGACTAAATTCGAAGGGTCAATACGTAGCTAGCGCAACACAAACGGAGTAAGGAGTTATGGGAAGTCTGGGACCGTTCGAAATCGCACTCATATTTCTGGTTATTCTCCTGGTTTTTGGCGCCAAACGTATACCGGAGATAGCCCGAGGGCTCGGAAAGGGTATCCGGGAGTTCAAATCTGCTACGAAAGACATCTCGAGAGAATTCAATGTGGACGAGTCACAGAATCGTATTCAGCCACCGTCCCAGGGAACTCCGGCTCCCAGAGCCGAAGACTATCAACGCCAGGCGCAGCCAGTTCAGCAGACTCCTCCGGCCACTCCTGCTCCCGATTCTACGGATTCTCCGCAGAAATAGGGCACGTTTCACCGGCTTTTTCCGCCACCCATACGGATCACATGAACGGACCTACCTATGCCGCAAGTCGGCGTAGCCTCGAATCCAGTGAGACCAGTTGCGTGGCACTGGTTTCCTCTTTTCTGGATCGCATCCGGGACCTGAATCCCGATCTGAACGCATTCATCGAAGTAGATGATACTGGTTCGATGAACAGGGCGCGAGACCTGGATCAGGAACGGGAAAATGGTGTGTATCGGTCGTTGACGGGAATGGTCGTGGCCGTGAAAGATCTGATCTGTACGACCGGTGTACCGACCACATGTGGGTCGAATATGCTTCGTGGGTTTCAATCAGTCTATGCAGCCACGGCGGTTGAGCGTCTGATCGATGCCGGAGCCATAATCATCGGTAAGACCAATTGCGACGAATTTGCGATGGGTTCGTCCAATGAATCCTCCTGCTTTGGCCCGGTGCACAATCCATTGGATTACGAACGCGTTCCGGGTGGTTCTTCCGGGGGATCGGCCGCTGCCGTGCGAGCGGGCATGTGCCATGTGGCGCTCGGAACGGATACGGGTGGGTCCATTCGTCAGCCGGCCGCATTTTGCGGGGTTGTCGGATTAAAGCCGACCTATGGTCTTGTGAGTAGATATGGGCTCGTAGCCTATGCATCATCATTCGACTGTATCGGACCGCTCGCTTCGACGGTACAGGATGCTCGAGATGTTCTTCGAGTCATAGCCGGTTATGATCCGAAAGACGCTACGAGTCTTCCGGCGATCGTTCCCGATGAGACGCTTCTGAACCAACCGGAGTCCCGGTCGGTGACAGGACTTCGGGTCGGACTGCCGGCAGAATATTTTTCGGATGGCCTTGCCGATGGGGTCCGTGCGAACGTCAGGGAAGCCGCACTCTCGCTGGAACGAGCGGGCGCAGTTCTTGTAGACGTATCGCTTCCGAATACACGTTTTGGAATCGCCGCTTATTACGTGCTGACGACGGCCGAGGCCTCCAGTAATCTGTCCAGGTACGACGGGATCCGATACGGGAGCCGGATCGCTGCGACCGAATCCGACGCAACCGCCTTGCAGACCCTCTATGAACGGACTCGCTCGGAAGGGTTCGGAGAAGAAGTCAAGCGCCGCATCATGCTGGGTACGTATGTGCTCTCATCAGGGTATTACGACGCGTATTACGGGAAAGCCCAGCGGGTACGCACACTGATCCGCCAGGATTTCGACCGGGTGTTCGATCTCGTTGACGTTCTTCTGACGCCGGCAACACCGACTACTGCCTTCAGGCTAGGCGAAAAATCGAATGATCCGCTCCAGATGTATCTGAACGATATTTATACCGTCACGGCTAATCTTGCAGGAATTCCCGGAATTTCGGTACCGTTCGGGAGCGCAGAAAACAATATGCCGGTCGGCGTTCAGTTGCTTGGTCCTGATCTCGGTGAATCAATTATGCTGGATGCGGCAGCGTTTTTAGAGGGCATTGCACACGAATAATTCGAGAGCAGTTTATATCCGCACGTTGTAGATGGGGAAGCCGAGTCCTAAACTGCGTACCCGTTACTGAAACACACCTCACCACCGTTTCCATTCATGAGTATTCTTGTCGACCAGAACACACGACTGATTGTTCAGGGCTTTACCGGTAAAGAAGGAACCTTTCATGCCGAACAGATGATCGAGTACGGAACTCCCCTTGTCGGAGGAGTAACCCCCGGTAAAGGGGGACAGCACCACCTGGATCGGCCGGTATTCAATACGGTTTCCGATGCGGTCAAACAGGAAGGAGCCAATACGTCTGTGATATTCGTCCCGCCGCCATTTGCCGCAGATGCTATTCTCGAGGCAGCGGAAGCCGGTATCCGGGTCATCGTCTGTATTACAGAGGGCATTCCTACCCGGGATATGATAACGGTGTATCAATTCGTTCAGCAGTCGGGGGCGACACTCATCGGTCCGAACTGTCCGGGAGTCCTGACGCCCGGAAAGGCAAAGGTGGGAATCATGCCGGCCATGATATTCAGCGAGGGTCGTGTCGGTGTGGTTTCACGCTCGGGCACGCTCACCTACGAGGCCGTCGATCAACTCACCCGGATGGGACTCGGACAGAGCACTGCAGTCGGTATCGGCGGCGATCCCATAATCGGTTCCCGGTTTATCGACGTACTCCACTTGTTTGAAGCCGATGAAGAGACCGATGCCGTCGTGATGATTGGAGAAATCGGCGGAACGGCTGAAGAAGAAGCGGCGACCTTCATCAAGGACGGAATGACCAAACCGGTATTTTCATTCATTGCGGGAAGGACCGCACCTCCGGGTCGCCGGATGGGACATGCCGGTGCCATCATTTCCGGTGGCAAGGGTACTGCGGAGGATAAGTTTGCGGCACTCGAAGATGCAGGTGCCCATATCGTCCTGAATCCGGCATCCATTGGTCAGGCTGTTGCCGATCATCTGGCTTGATGGCTGCCTGACGATGGGGGTACGCGGATCACGTAGTTCGTCAGGAATTGCCGGAGATGTGGTGTCTTGAAAATTCGAAGTGTAGAATTTGTTTGCGGAGCACCCTCGGTCGAGGCCATGCCCAAAGACCGCCTCCCTGAAATCGCATTTGTGGGAAGGTCAAATGTGGGTAAGAGCTCGCTGGTAAACATGTTTCTGCAGCGCCGAAGCATTGCCCGGATCAGTTCTACCCCTGGAAAAACGCAGGAAATCAACTTTTTTCGAATCAACGACCGGTTTTACGTCGTCGACCTGCCCGGTTTCGGATATGCCAGAGTCAGTAAATCACAAAGAAAACACTGGCAGCAGTTGATCGGAAGATACGTTCTGGAGCGCGAGACGCTGAGCGTGGTTTTTCAACTCATAGACAGTCGCCATGAGCCTACGGAACTGGACCGTGAGGTCATGCTCCTGCTCAAGGAGAGTCCGGCTTCTCACGTCATCCTGTTATCCAAATCAGACAAGCTGTCTGGAAATGGCCGGACACAGTCTCGTAGAAGGATGGAGGAGTGTCTGGACTCGCTTCTTCTGGAAGTCCCGGTGATCATGACGTCTGCGAAAAAAGGGAGCGGGCGGAATGAAATCGTACAGTGGGTTAATACCCTTCTGGGGTAAGCACCGGTCACACACCATATATAGTAACCAATTGATCTCCTGACGATGTCCGTACATGCTGAAGCTCCTACCGTCCTGATAACAGATCCGGTCCATCCGGTCTGCAATGAATTATTATTGGCAGCAGGAATGAATCCTGTACAGGCTGATGGCAAAAACAGAGAAGGGTTGCTGCAGGTGGTTGCCTCGGCGGATGCCTGGATTATTCGCAGTGGTACCCTAATCGATTCGGATCTCCTCGACTGTGCCACAAGGCTTCGTGCCATCGGTCGGGCCGGCGTCGGTGTAGACAACGTAGATCTTGAAGCGGCTACGAGACGCGGTGTGCTGGTGATGAATGCTCCGGCAGGCAATACTATTTCCACTGCCGAACACACGACCACGATGCTTCTGGGGGTGATGCGCAAGATCGCCCGGGCCAATACATCGCTCAGGAGTGGTGCCTGGGATCGAAAGACATTCACGGGAACAGAAGTTTTCGGAAAGACCCTCGGAATTATCGGTGTTGGAAAAATTGGCCAGGCGGTAGCCGTCCGGATGCAGTCATTCGGAATGTCGGTAATCGGGCATGATCCCGTGTTGAGTGAGGAAGCTGCCAGGGCACTCGATATCGAACTGCTCGCCGTGGAGGATGTTTTACGGCGCTCTGACATCATAACGGTACACACCCCATTGACTCCGGAGACGACGGGGCTTTTAAACGAGAGAACGATTGCTCTGTGCAGGCGGGGGGTCATACTCGTTAACTGTGCGCGGGGGGGGATTATTGACGAAGCCAGCCTGTTGGATGCCCTGGAGTCCGGACACGTTGCCGGAGCGGCTCTCGACGTGTTCTCCTCCGAACCTCCCACGGACGAGATCAGGACTCTCATCTCCCATCCCCGCGTACTCGCCACGCCGCACATCGCTGCCTCCACCTCGGAGGCACAGGAAAAGGTCGCCAGGCAGGTAACCGAAGAAGTCATCAAGGCGCTCAGGAATGAACCGGTATTGACGGCTGTTAATGCCATGGCAATTCGGATGGCATCCAAACCGGAAGTGCGTCCCTACCTCGAATTGGCCGACCGGTTGGCCCAACTCGTCCGACAATTGTTTCCCGAGAAAGCCACGCGGATGGTGCTTTCGTGTAGGGGCGATGTACCTCACCGGTATCATGACGTACTGAAGGTGGCCGCTTTAAGAGGATACTTGAGTTCGTATACGAATCGGCCCGTGAATCTGGTCAGTGCACCTGTTCTCGCGTCAGAACAGGGACTGCGGGCGAGTGTGGAGTTATGCGATGTCGGCGGTCGTCAGAATCGACTGGATATCCGGCTCGAGAATGAGTCGGCCCAGATGTCTGTGGCCGGTACCGTTTTCGGAGAAGAACAACTCCTCCTGGTTCGAATAGACGATTTTCATATGGATGTCCGACCGGAAGGCCACATTCTTGTATACCGGAATCATGATCGTCCCGGAGTTTTGGCCGCAGTCGGGGCCATTCTTGCTGGAGAAGGAATCAATATTGCCTCGCTGGCCCTCGGTAGAACGAAGCCGGGTGCTCTTGCCCTGACGGCTGTTACTATTGATGACGCCGTTTCTGAAGCAGTTTTCACAGCCATTAAGGGGGTAGATGGTATCATAGACGTAAGGACAGTCGAGATTCCGATATAGTACCGTGAGAAAGGGGCGAAATCTATCACGGTAAAAGGACGTGCCCCCAACGAATTGTGGTTCATATTCCCTTGACAAAAGTTAGGAGTGCGTCTATATTGGCAACCCAAATTAGACGTAAAGAACAGTAAAACAGTCAGAAAACGCTTTTGGAAGTAAGCTACAGCATTTCCAAGCCCACCTTTCAAGTCAAACCTGAGATCAGTCGCGAGCGGTTCGTCCGTTTGTGACCGTAGCTATGTGATGGGGATAATGTGAGAATGGGTATGACTTTTCTTCTGAATGCTTTCCGATTTCGGAAACTGTCTTTATTGAAAACACATTCGCGTGAGAGCGCGACAGTTATTGTGCTGTGAATGTCGCAGTACATCTATTTCAGCCACACAACATATCATACACAAGAGGAGGTAGCTTATGTTACGCAAATGGGGCATGGTCGTATTCATGCTGCTAGCTGCGCCCGCCTTTGTCTTTGCCCAGAACACGGGTAAGATATACGGCGTTGTGACCGATGCAGATACCGGGGACACATTACCCGGTGCCAGTGTCGTTGTCACGGGCACAAGCCTGGGTACGATCACCGACGTCGATGGTAAATACTTTATCATCGGTGTGCCGGTTGGCGCCTATGACGTGCAAGCTTCTTTCGTTGGATATCAGACCGCGACGCGAGCGGGCGTTGACGTGAGTACAGGCTACTCGCAGGAAGTCAACTTCTCACTCGCAGCCGGTGTGGAACTCGACGAAATCATTGTGGAATACGAGCGTCCGCTCATTCAAAAGGACGCTATCGGTGTTCCGAAGATTGTATCTTCTGAGGAAATCGTAAACCTGCCGGTTCGCGGCGCGGCGAATGTTGCCAAGATTCAGGCCGGTGTTGCCAGTCAGGAAGGATCAGGGGCACTCAACATTCGAGGCGGACGTGGATCGGAAGTCACGTTTTTCATCGACGGTGTTAAAGTCGTCGGATCTGCTTCACTCCCGCAGTCGGCGATCCAGGAACAGGAGATGGTGATCGGAAATATCTCGGCCCGCTACGGCGACGCGATGTCCGGTATCATCAACATCACGACCAAATCGGGCGCTCGCAAGTTTTTCGGATCGTTCGAAGGCGTTACGTCTGAATCGCTCGATGACTTCGGCTACAACCTGGCGTCTGTCGCACTTGGTGGACCACTCGTTGGTGACAAGGTCAACTTCTTCTTCGCCGGAGAATTCACGGACCAGGGTGATCGGAATCCTCGCGCTGTAGGTCAGCTTCGTGTCGACGATGCGCTGATCTCCAAGCTGCAGGAAGCTCCGGTAGCCATGTCCGGATTTGACGCGGACGGGAACACGGTTTATCTGCCTGTTTCGAGAAATCTAGCCAGTGGCGCCACGCTTCCGGTTGATGATGCGGGGAACGTCGTTGTTTCAGGCGGCGTGATTACGGCGAGCGACGGTACGACCATTGCTGTGCCTGACGGTGTCGATCCGGCAACGATCAACTTCGACCTGATCGAGACGGCCGCGACGCTTGGCCCGAACGATTTCAAACTGAAGGACGGCAAGCGATCGAACGAAAGCACGAACACGTCGCTGACGGGTAACTTCACGTTCAGTGTGATGGAAGACGCCCGCCTTCGTCTGGGCGGTCGATTCGTCGATCAGAACTGGCAGGGCATCAGCGACCGGGATGTCATTTTTGCTCCTGAGAACTTCACGGAGAGTGATCGTCAGGATGTCCAGTTCTTCGGAACGTGGACCCACTACCTGTCGAATTCGACGTTCTACCAGTTGCAGTTTGACTACACGGACCGGACTGGTAAGAACTTTGATCCTCGTTTCGGCGATTCGAGAGGAGCCGTTCTCGGCTATTCGGATCTCGAAAGCGATGCGTCTGCTGTCATTCGTGGATACAAGAATCTTTCGTTCACGAACGAGACTCGTGTGGATGCCAATGGCGATCAGTTCACGGTCAAAGTACCGACCTACACGTACAGGTACGACGACGGCGTGAATCCGAATTCGGAGACCATCGCGCGTCTGGTTTCGCCTCCGGGCGGCTCGGGACCTCCGGGATATTTCCAGTTCCACAACACGCAGCTTCGTTTCACCGCGACGGCGACAACCCAGATCGGTCTCCATCAGTTGGAGTTCGGTGGGGAGTTCGAACAGCGGACGAATCGTAGCTATAGTGTAAGTGGTCGGTCGATTTCACGTTTCGTTCAGGATGCAGATGGCGCCGAAAACCTCGCCACCGGCGAAGTGGGTGTCACCTCGTTCGACCAGCTCACGTGGACACAGCTCGAGAACCGTGTCGGTTACACGGGGTATAATTTCCGCGGCGACCAGGAGGTTGACACGGAAGACCTGAATGCCTTCGTGAACGACATCGGCGGCGACGAGGCGTATAATGTTGCGCCGCACGAGCCGATCTACTACGGTGGTTATGTACAGGACAAGATCGAGTTCAGGGACATCGTCCTGAACCTGGGTCTCCGCGTTGATGTCTTTGACAACAACACGCGTATACTGGCCGATCGCTTCGCTCGTCTTCCCGTCGAGCGTGCAGGCGAACTTGGACTTGCCAGCGGCGCAATCGGTTCTGATTATGCCGTGTACTTCCAGGGCAGCAATGTCGCCGGCTATCGTGACCTGGATGGCAACTTCTATGATGCCAACGGCCAGCAGGTACAGTCGGGTGTGATTCTTCTTTCCGGTGCCAAACCGAACCAGAAGAGCGGTCTCGTGACCGAAGGCGTGTACAAGGACTACAAACCACAGGTCACGGTCATGCCTCGTATCGGCGTGAGTTTCCCGGTCACCGACCAGGCACTCTTTTTCGCCCGCTACGGAGTCGTCGCACAGCGCCCGTCGAGTAACAACTTCTCGTCACTCAAGACGCTCTCTGGTTCCACCGGTAGGATCAACAACACCGCGTTGGAGCCTGAAGAGACGACAGAGTACGAACTCGGATTCCGGCAGAGAGTCGGCGCCCGTTCGGCCCTCACGATCTCCGGATTTTTCCGGCAGATCAAGAAGTTGGTGGAACTCGACGAGTTCTTCACTTCCTATCCGCAGGGTTACTCGACGTTCTTCAACAAGGACTTCGGAACGGTTAAGGGTTTTGAGCTCAACTTCGACCTTCGCAGGACGAATCATGTCGCTCTGAATGCCAACTACACGATGTCCTTCGCGCAGGGATCTGGTTCGAGTTCGACGACGACGTCGACGATCGTTTGGATCGACGAAACGCCTCCGAACTTCATCAGCCCGCTTGATTTCGATCAGCGTCATATCCTGAACATCTCTTTTGACTATCGTCTTGGAGAAGGTGAAGGTCCGACGATCATGGGAAGCAAGCTGCTCCAGAATATGGGAATCAACATTCTGGGTAGGGCAAGTTCTGGACGGCCGTACACGCCGCAGCGCGAACCCTTCAGCCAGATTGAGTCGAAAGCTCCGATCCCTTCAGGGGGCATCAACAGCGATCGTATTCCCTGGTCGAGTGGAATCGATATTCGAGTCGACCGTAAGTTCGCGATCGGAGCTCGTTCTTCGCTCTCCGCATTTGTCTGGGTCCAGAATCTGCTGGATACGGATAATACGCAGGGCGTATGGCGCGCGACCGGTATTCCGGACGATGACGGCTTCCTCGCGACAGCGGGTGGTTCGCAGTTCCTGGGCGGTCAGCTCTCGTCTGCAGAACCTCTCTATCGTCACAGGAATCGCCGACTCGGAAACTTTGGTATTCCGCGTCTGACACGCGTTGGTGTACGGCTTGACTTCTGATTTTGATGGCTTCTTCGTGGGAGGTAGACTTCATCAAGTCTACCTCCCACTGTGAGCCTCTTTATCAGAACGAGATAGCAGTTCATATTGACCGAAATGCACGGATTGATTATGCACTACAGAAAATTTAGTCTACTACTGGTTGTCGCTTTCGTCGGTCTGGTGGGAATTCCCGCCCAGGCCCAGACGATCGGCAACTGTGAGCCGGCCATCGGCCAGACATTTCTGGATATCAACAATGTTCGCGCTACCATTTACAACAATGGTAACTTGTTCTGGCGCGGCGCTGCTAATGTCTATGAAGTACCGAAAGGGAGTGGTCTTAACGCCATTTTCGCCTCGGGTATCTGGATGGGTGGTCAGGTCGCCGGACAGCTCAGGCTGGCTGGCTCGACCTATGGTCCTTACGAATTCTGGGCAGGCCCGTTGAATGACGACGGTACACCGCCAGCATCATGCTCTCCTTACGACCGCGTGTGGCGCGTCGCCAAGGAAGACGTGGTGGGTTATAACGGATCCGGAATCGCCACACCTGACCTTCAGGACTGGCCGACAGGACTCGGAGCTCCGACGCTCGATGCGAATGGAGATCCGATCGATCTGACGAGTCAGCCGCTGGCCAGTCGTGTGAACCGGAAAATTAATCTTGCGGCCGGAGAGCGACCGGACATCCTGGGTGACCAGATGGCCTGGTGGATCAACAATGACCGCGGTAATCAGCACAATCGTACGACGACGCCTCCAATGGGTGTTGAGGTCCACGGTTCTGCGTTCGCTTTCAACACGTCTGGAGCGATCGGAAACGTGACCTTCTACAAATACCGCATATTCTACAAAGGCTCCACGCCGCTGGAGAATACGTACATGGGTATTTTCTCTGATCCCGATCTCGGGGCAGCGTTTGACGATTACGTCGGATCGGATACGACCCGTGGTATCGGATATGTCTATAACGCCGATAACGATGACGATGGCAACTACGGTGCCAACGTTCCGGCCACCGGTTACGACTTCTTCCAGGGCCCGCTCGTCAATACCAATGGTATCGATGACAACGGCGATGGACAGGTCGACGAAGACAATGAGCGTCTGAAAATGACTGCCTTTGTGTTCTACAACAATGGTGGTGGTGTACAGGGAGATCCGGGTAACGGAGATGACATGTATAATTACATGCAGGCTCGTTGGAGAGACGGTCAGCGTATCACGTTCGGTGGTGACGGTCGAAACTTCTCCAATATCCCGACCAACTTCATGTATCCGGGCGATCCTCCGGGATTCTGGACGGAGTTCGATTCTGATGGAAGCGGTACGTCAATCGCGCCTGCTGACCGTCGTTTCGTGCTTGCAACCGGACCGTTCACGATTAATCCTCAGGATGAGCAGACGCTCGTCTATGGAATCGTGACCAGCTTCGGCGGCGACAACCTGGCTTCCGTTGTGAAGATGAAGGAAGATGATGCACTCGCTCAGGCGGTGTTTGACATCAACTTCCAGTTGCCTTCGCCTCCGGCCGGTCCTCGTGTTACGACGACGTTGGATGACGGTGCTGTCCTTCTCGAATGGGGCTACATCGCGTCAGACAATAACTTCCTGGACGGGTATCATGTTGTCGATCCGCTGCTGTCATCTGATGTGACGGACAACGATTATAACTTTGAGGGTTATAACGTATACCAGTTCGAAGATGCCGGTGATCAGGAGGGTAAGATAATCGCGGTTTATGACGCAGTGAATGGTGTCCAACGTGTGATCGAAGGCCAGGGACTCACGTTCCTCACGGCTGACGGTACGGATTCGGGTATCGCTCACTCCCATCTGGTATCAGGACTGACGAATTACAAGACGTATTTCTTCGGAGTTCAGGCGTACGCATACAATGCAACGTCAGGACAGAAGGTATACGCCGGTCCAATTACGAAAGTCAGCATCCGTCCTACCAAGACGGATAAGATTCTTTCCGAAGACGCCATTGCTGCTGCGGCAACGGCTGGATCCGATATTTCGTCGACCAAGGGAGCATCCAATGTCGGTAACGGAGATGTAACCGTGAACGTGGTGAATCCAGCGGCCGTAACGGGTCATGCATACAAAGTCGAGTTTGCGAAAACCGAGTTGGATGCGGGTACTGTTCCTGTCGTCGTAGAGACGCTCGAAGAGGGCGCTCGCGTCGATGATCGCAAACCGGTTGAGACGGCTAAGGGTGCCGGCGCTGCGAGCGTAATCACGTACAGCGTTACGGACACGGATGCCGGAACGGTTGTCTTTGATGGTTCCGCTGCGGCGCAGATCACAGGACAGCCGACTCCCGAGCGTCCCGACGTGATGTCGTTTGACGGACTTTCACTCAATGTGAAGGGCGCGCCGAATGATTGGCTGGCATTCCTTGCTACGGCCAACGCGGCAGGTCCGATCGATCCGCCGGTAGGAGCGGCAGCGGACTTCCAGGGATTCCCGGTACCTAACCGTGCAGGAAGCAGCCAGCAGGTTGGTGCCGGTAGATGGTTCATCGCCACAGGTGGCGACGGATCGTCACGCGGACCTTACAGTGTCTTCCTGACGCGCTCTATGCGGCGTGGTTGGAGCAATGTCGTTCCGTTTGATTTCGAAATCCGGTTCACGGCTCGAGGTAGCAAGAACTACGACCGATTCTTCTCCGGATGTCTCGATCCTTCGTTCGGCGACGTGCCATTCGAGCTCTGGAATACAGGTATCGCAACCAAAGACGACCCGAGCGATGATTACCGGATGATACCGGCCGTTATCGACTGGGAAAGCAATGGATGGGGAACGCAGGTATTCGACAGCGAGACTTCGGGTGGGCCCAATGATCCCGAAAGCGACTGGATCTACTGGTTCATGCCGGTTGACACGTCACCTGGTGAAGCCGGTTACGATGCATGGGCCGCCGCAGCAGACGGTGGCGATTGCGACAGCCAGTTGGGTCCCGAGGTCATGTCCCGGTTTGTGTTTGTGAACTGGAACGGCGGTGATGTGACTGCTGTACCATTCGTAACCAATCAGGAGATTCCCGAAGAGGGAAGTATCTTCCGTCTGGAGTCCACGAAGCCAAACCAGCCGGGCGACACGTTCGCGTTCAGTGCGGCCGGTCTCGGTGCTCGTGACATGACTAACGCTGAGGCAGCACTTGCCGTGAAGGAGATCGGTATTGTTCCGAATCCTTACAAGGGCTCGTCGGCTTATGAAGTCAGTCAGTTGACGGACGAAGTTCGTTTCACCAATATGCCAAATCAGGCGACCATCCGTGTATTCACACTGAACGGTACGCTCATCAGAACAATGGTTAAGAACAGCCCTGATCGGTCGTTCTCCTGGGATCTAACAACCGAGGAAACGCTGCCGATCTCAAGTGGCATGTATCTGATCCATGTTGAAACCCCTGCGGGTGAACAGATTCTGAAGTTTGGTGTCATCAAAAAACGAGTACAACTCAACGCTTTCTAGGTTGAATGCGGCGATGGGCGCGTCGGCAGATGCCGACGCGTTCAGAGCCGAAACTGTACACGACTATGACACATAACCCGAAAATGAGTACACGGAGGACAATAAAGATGAACAAGATGTCCAGACATTTTCTGAACGCACTTGTGATCGTGTCCCTGCTAGGAATGACTGCTATTGATGCCAGTGCCGGAGACAAGAAACGCCGCGGAACAGCGGGCGCTTCTCAACTTCTGGTACCGCTGACAGCTCGCAGTGCCTCGCTGGGTGCTTCTCTCACGAGTGGAATGGCAGGTCTTAATGGATTGGAGGCAGTATATGCCAATCCAGCAGGACTCGCCCTGAACACGGGTACGGCTGCCCTTTTCAGCCGGATGGAATACGTTGCCAATATCGGCGTTAACTATTTTGGTGTAGGTCAGAGCTTTGGCTCCAACCATATCGCTTTCATGGTATCGTCTTGGGATTTTGGTAACATTCCGAAACAGACAGAAATCGAGCCAGAAAGAAGTTCCGTTTCTTTCGACGCTTCATTCGTAACGGCAGGCCTGACGTACGCACGCCAGTTTACGGATCGGATCTCGGCCGGTGCTACGATCAAGGTCGTAAGCGAAGCGATCGATGACGTAACTGCTTCTGCCTTCGCATTCGACGCTGGTATGACCTATGTAGTCGGTGAATCCGGACTGCGTATGGGTGTCAGTCTCAAGAACGTGGGTTCTGAGCTTCAGTACAACGGTGTCGGTTTGACTACGCAGGTTCGTCTGCCGGATCAAACGACGGTCGCTGCAAACAATGCTGTCGTGATCGAGAGCGAAGGTATTGAGCTTCCATCCCTCCTCAACTTTGGTGTTTCGTACACCTCTCAGGTTGGAGAAGGTGCTGTTCTTACCGTACTGGGTAATTTCCGTTCGAATTCGTTCGATCAGGATCAGTATGGTGGAGGCGTTGAGCTCGGTTTGTTTGATGTTCTGTATCTGCGTGGCGGCGTTGAGCTCGTCAACGATTCAGACCTTTCCTTCTTCAACGGTGGTAGCTTCGGCGCCGGACTCGACCTGGATCTCTCCGGGACCCGTGTTCAGGTGGACTACGCCTACCGTGGAACAGACTTCTTTGACAATGTCAACATGTTCACGGTTGGAGTCCAACTGTAAACACGTTGCAATCTGTCTTTTAGACTGATTCCAAAGGAAACGTTAGCGGGGTGGACGTCGTACGTCCACCCCGCTATTTTTATGTCCAGACGTAGGATATGCCCAGATTATCTTTCCTCTGTTTCATGCTGGCTGCCTTGATTCTCCTCGGCGGTTGCAGTAGCAATGCAGATCACTCTGACGCTCCATCCGACAGCCGTTCCGTCGTCGGGGACGACCACCTTCAGGAGTTCCGAAACGTCTCTACTGATGTCGCATTCGTGGGCGATGATGCCTGCTTTAATTGCCATGAGGACCAATATCGTGGCTTCAAAAACCACGGCATGGCCCGGTCCATGTATCCGCTCACGAAGGAGACGCTGGTTGAGGATATAGGGGGGCCTGCCGTTAGAGATTCCGTCTCCGGGTTGATGTACGCTACATTCGAAAAAGATGGCAGATACTACATGGAAGAGTATCTGGATTCACCTTCGGGGGAGCATCTTCATAGTCTGATTCGGGAAATGAAGATGGTCGTGGGTTCGGGAACATCGGCAAGAACCTATCTGACTGAAAGTAACGGCTGGTATTACGAGATGCCGGTAACGTGGTACACCCAGAAACGCACATGGGATTTCAGTCCGGGATATCAGGTTGCCAACAAACGGTTCGAGAGAAAGGCGGGTGATCGTTGTATCGCCTGTCATAACAGTTATCCTGCTTCCGTTCCTTTTACTAACGGTCGCTACGAGAAGATGCCGGAAGGAATAAGTTGCGAGCGATGCCATGGTCCAGGTTCTCTGCATGTAGACGAACGGTTGGCATCGCCCGAACCTGCGGACTCGATTGACAACACGATTGTAAACCCGACTCATCTTTCGTTGGACAGACGCCTCGATGTCTGTCAGCAGTGTCATCTGAATACATCGGTTTCTATTCTTCGGGAAGGGAAAAGCGCCCATGAGTATCGGCCATCAGAACCGCTCAGTGATTTTGTATCGCTCTTCTCGAGAGAGAGGGAAACCGAATCCGATCAAATTGGTGTCATTTCTCATGCGGACAGGATGAAGCAGAGTGTCTGTTTTCTGGCGACACAATCGCTCGAACGACCGTTGGAGTGCACGACCTGCCACGATCCTCATTCCGGCTTCAGAGACAAGGGCGACGAGTATTTTAATGCTACCTGTCGTTCCTGTCATGAGACCGATGAACTGGCGACGAAACTTCGGACGTCTGAAGCGAAGGCCAGGCATTCGTCAACGGCCAATTGTATCGGCTGTCACATGCCCAAGAAGGATATAATCGAAGCCCCTCACTCTGCGTTTACGGACCATCTGATAAGAGTTGTCGGCGATGATGACTCTCCGATAGCCCCGGTAGTGGCGCACGGAAGGACGGTGCTCGATCCCTATTATGAAAGAGATTCATTCCAGGAGGGGACCATCTATGAGGGTATGGCCTACGTCGTATGGGGACAGCAGAGCGGAGAAACCACGTCCATTCAAAAAGGAATAGACCTTCTTTCGGCCGTTCCGTCGGAAACCCTATTCGGCGAAGCATCCTATCTCCTCGGGTATGCTCGAATTCTACTCGAGCAATACAAACAGGCCGTCCCGGACCTGGAACGAGCCGTACTCGACGATCCCGGGATACCTGAACGACTCAACACATTGGCTCAGGCGCTCGAACACACGGGCGGCAGTGCAGCACGAATCGAAAGCCTCTACTCGCAGGCTCTTTCCATTGAGGGCTCCCTGGCAGATATACGAATCAATTTTGGGAGGTTTCTGGAGGCCGCAGGACGGATCGACGAGGCCATCGAGCAATATCGGCTGGCTACCGACGGTGAACCGTGGAACCTCCTTGCACACTACAACCTCGCAACGGCCTTCTTGAGACAGCAACGTCTGGATGATGCCGCAAAGGAATTTGGGATCGCTCTCGATCTCGACCCGAGGTATGCTCCTGCTTGGAGTAATCTTGGTCTGGTTCATATGGCACGGGGCGAATACGAAATGGGGAGAGAAGCGTTCGAATCTGGAATTCGAGCTAACCCCGATCATTCCGAGTCCTTGTCCAATCTGGGTACATACTATCTGAATATCGATGACTTGACGAACGCGATTCCTATCCTTGTTCGGGCCGTACGAGCGGCTCCGACGAACGCGGATTATCTGGCCAAGCTCGCACTCGCCTCGTTCCGAAACAACGAAATGTCATTAGCCCGACAGTATGTTGATAGGGCCATCCAGTTGGACCCCAAGAACAAACTAGCACTTCAAATTCTGGCAGCTCTCTGAGCCTGAAGGTGTCTCTATCGTCTGCATGTTGCCGTCACAGATCGGAGCACACCGATGCGGATTGTGGGCGGAACCAGAAGTCTTCTTACTGCACTTCTGAACGTACGCTCAGGTGATTCATGATAATCCGGGCATGATCTCTTCCGTTCTCGATGAACCAGCGGCTGGTGTTTCTCCCTCCGCACACGGTACCCGCAAGAAAAATACCCCGACGGTTCGATTCAAATGTTTCTGAATCATGAATCGGGACGTTGGCCGGATCACGGGAGTGGTCGACTCCTATTTCACTGAGGAATGCGTAGTTCGGATGATACCCGGTAAGTGCCAGAACCCAGTCATTTGACACCGTTACGGTTCCGTCCGGCGTCTCGATGACAATCGCATCATCAGATATAGAGACAACGTCCGCCCGAAAATACACCTTGATGGCTCCCTCTGCGATTCTATTCATAAGATCCGGACGGATCCAATACTTCACACTCTGTCCGATATCGTCTCCTCGAACGATCATCGTGACATCGGAACCATTTCTATAGCACGACAGGGCAGCTTTGGCAGCCGAGTTCTTGGCACCGACGATGGCAACCCGTTGCTGTGCGTACGCATATGGCTCCCGGAAGTAATGGGTAACTTTTTCGAGACACTCCCCCGGTACGTTCATGAGGTTGGGTTGATCGAAGAACCCGGTAGCAACCACAATCCATCGGGCAAGATATTCGTCTTTATCTGTCCTCAGTCTGAATGATCCTTCAACGCCTGTGGTGGTCTGAACCGTCTCATACAGGCGCAAATTCAAATGCTCGGATTCTGCTACCCGGCGATAATAGTCAAGAGCTTCCTCACGAGTAGGTTTGTACCGTTGGGTTGAAAACGGATGTCCACCCAGTTCGAGAAGATCCGGAGTGGAGAAAAACTCCATACCGGTCGGGTACCGGGTCAATGATTCGACGAGGGCACCTTTTTCAATGACCAGCGTGCGGAGCTTCCGGCGTCCGGCCTCGATGGCACAGGCCAGCCCGACCGGTCCTGCACCGATAACGATCACATCGTATTTACTCATCCGCTGCATCGTTGGATTTTCTCCGGATCTGGAAGAAGGATTGTAGCATGGAAGCCGCTGGTTCGGACTCGATTCCGGAAAGGACTTCGACGGTATGATTCAGCCTCGAGTCCTGGGGAATATTGAACAGGGTCGATGCTGCTCCCGCTTTCTCGTCGAATGCTCCGAAGACGAGGCGGTGAAGTCGAGCCCAGACGATGGCACCGGCGCACATCGGACAGGGCTCCAAAGTTACGTAGAGAGTCGCTTTTTCGAGCCATTTGCTCGACGTTGTCTCGCAGGCCGCAGTGATGGCGATCATTTCTGCGTGGGCAGTCGGGTCGTGGAGTCGTTCGACCATATTGTGCCCGCGTCCGATAATCTGCTCGCCGAGCACCACGACCGCTCCGACCGGGACCTCTCCCGCGTCGAATGCTTTTTGGGCTTCCCGGAGCGCTACCTTCATCCATTTCTTATGCGGTGTCAGCAATTGATCGAGTGGATTGGGAGGAGTAGAACGATGATTGGCCGGGCTGGCGTGGGATGGTTACCGGATGCGCCCCCGGGAGAGAGGAAGTGTCATACAGCGCGGTCCACCGCGGCCTCGAGAGAGCTCATACCCGTCCAATTTGATAGCCAGCTTCTCTCCGCTTTCGTACTGACTGGTCTCATGATAGGACAGGAAACCATTGGCAGATACAACTCGATATCCTTGCTGACTCATCTCCTCAAACGTGTTCTCATTTCTTTCGTAACCGATTACCACTCCGGGGGCGATGGAGAAGAAATTTGCGCCATCCGTCCACTGTTCCCGCTTCTGGCTCAGTGCGTTTCTTCCTCCACAGGAGGTAAACCGATGTTCGGTACCCGTGAGTTCATTTAGAGCGGAACGAAGATCATGGAAGACGGAACACTCAAAATCCCCGGTCGAGGAGCTTCTGCTATAGGATACGATGTTGTTGAGGCCGTGGAGGTCGATCAACGGTGGGAAAGCGACGCATTCATCTGGACTCGCAAATGTGAATACCGTATCGAGATGCATACAGGAACGCCGCTTGGGCAGATTGACCATTACGACATGTTCAAAGTCAGTCTTTGCAAAGAGATGCTTTGCGATCGACATAATCCCCCCAAATGATGTGCGTTCCGAATTTCCGATTACGATCACTTTTTCGGATGCCACCAGAAGGTCACCACCCTCAAACGTGACACCCGCCGGGAGATGAATGACCTGGTCGCTGAGATGTCTGAATGACGGATGATAGGCCAGGATGACCCGCATAATGATGCTCTCCCTCGCGCGAGCCGCTGTCGCCGGATGGGATAGAACGATGTGATCACCCGTGACGGCTGCGACGTCGCGCATGAACATTAGATTGGGAATGGGCAGAGCATGAATGGGAAGATCAGACTGCCCCGTGAGAGCGAATTTTGCGAGTTCATCCGGAGACAAGCTCTCAAGATCTGACTGATATCCCTGAAAATTCTGCTGGGTCGAGATACGACATAATTGGTCGATGAAATCCAGTCGCGCCGATTCTTCGAAAAACGTCTCGTTCAACAGGTCGCTTACCTGAAGCACGGCGTCTGAGGATCCGGCGATCTTTTCGAATACGGCGCACATCAACTGGTGCTCCTTCCTCGCATGACTGAGGAAGAGAATATCTTCGAAAAGCAGCGCATCCAGGTCATCGGGTGAGACCAGATCCATTTCCAAACCGGGCGTATGAACTATTACGCGTTCAAGCGGACCCGTTTCAGAAAAAATATTGAAAGACTGTCGTTCCATTCGGTTTTCCGGGATATGGCGTGTTGGTTTCCTCTCTGGGGCACCTGCCGACGCGGCGACCTAATCGATTTACCGGCCGACCTGCCGGGCGGGCTTTCTTGTGTGTCTGCCGACGTGTCGGACGGGCATTCCTGTGTGCCGGCCATACCACTCCGGCGGCACGAAGATACCCAAAACCGACCACTCAGATTCAGAAGATCAGGCAGAGATCTATCTCGTTCGGAGATACTCTGCGACACGGACGGCAGCAGCAACCAGCAGCAGGAGTATGAGTGCCCGAACTGCATACTTCAGCAAAACCGTAGCAACGTGTAGAACAGCTACTGATAACATGATGGCTACCACTACTACGATTGCGGTAATGAGCCAGCGGAGAATATGGCTGAAGACGGACATCTCCCATAAAATCGGCTGTTATAGGGAGAATTCAAATACGTCGCTCTCGGAAATCGCGGTTCCATTTTCTGAGAACCCTCCGAGAAAAAGTATTTTGTCTGGTGCGATGAGCACCATGTTATGCAAATATCTGGCGGACAGCCGTTTTTCAGTGGTCTGAGGAACGGATAAAAATCGAGACATCTGGTCTACGTAGAGTTCCGCACCAGAAACGGGTGACGCATCTTCGAGTGACAGTCCGCCGGCAATCACGATGAGTCCGTTTCGAAGCAGCGTCGCCGCATGAAAATATCTTGGGAATTGAGGTATGGGACCGGGGTCGATCAGAATTCCCAGGTTGGTTCGATAGTCCATGAACAGTCCGGTTGGTTCTTCCGGTGTATTGAACCGGATGCCAGAAACCAGGAATTTTCCTCTCTCTCCGGTTCCCAGCGAGGACAGGGACGTTTGTGAGTGTCCGAAAGATCGAACGACAAATGGCCCGATAGCCGGGCTCAGGGCGAACAACGTATCCCGTTGTAGAAGGAAGGATCGAATGTCTCTCCTGATTCCAAAAAGAGGGTCCGGGACATATTCGGTATCACCTTCGCCGCCGAGGAGATCGATAACCGGTCCGTCCGGCGTTGAAAACACGTTCGCCGTGTGGAATATGCGCCGAATGGGAGGTCCTACGACTGACACCCGGTCGAACGATTCGGTGGTCGGTCTATACAGTTCGGGTGTTTCTACGAGATCTGCTATCGAAGTCGGCGATGTCGTCGTGCCACCTCCCAGGAAAAGAACACGTCCATCCGGGAGGAGCGTTGCCGTGTGTCCTGCTCTCGCGATGACGAGATGGGTCTCGGTTGATTCAACCGACGTGCCCTGGGTGGCGATTCGTTGAACCGTTCTGACTGCAGGTCCGCTCACCGTGCCAGCACCTCCGGCAATCAGATACGAACCGTCACCGAGTCGGGTAATGGATTGTCCTCCGACGGGCGTGTTCATTCTGAACTGGCTCCGATCTACCTGGGACGTCATGTGAAAAACGAGGAGGGTATCAGTAGCGGGCAGGTCCTCCTCGTCAAATGCTGTTATTATTAGTCTGTTGAGACCAGCTGAGAGGGAGACTGACGCCTCCCATATTTCGTCATCGATGGAGGGAGCCATCTCCCTGTCCCCGAGGAAGACCCTGGAGACGGCCCGAAAACTCGTCGTCCTGACTCGAACGAATATTTCCGGCAGGGTAAATACCGTCGATGGATCCGGTTCCAGGATCTCAATCACAGGTGTGGATACAGCAACAAACGGGCGCTGGCAGGAAGCGAGAAACGATACCGTCACGAGAGCCAGAACCGCTCGCGTCCATGGATATGAGAGTCTCGGCATGGTAATCACTGAATCAGGGATAGATCGAGCAAAACCGGGATTAATCGGCCGTACTTCGACAGAGCATTCGACTGGATCCTTGTACGAATGGGTACGCTGTCTGCTCCGTGGGGACACAAAAATACCCGAACCTTCCGGCTATACACCACCGTCGAGAAACGATTCCGGATCCGAGTAGTCGACAGCCTCCAGGATGAGTCCTCTCGCCGGAACGGCCATTCCGGCCCGGGATCGGTCCTGCGAAGCAAGCAAGTCCGGAATCGATTCCGGGTCCCTCTTACCACGGCCTATTTCCAGGAGGGTGCCCACGATAGCTCGTACCATGCCTCGCAGAAAACGATTGGCCGCGATATCGAAATGCCACGCTCCCGATCGTTTTCCAGGCAGCCAGCGGGCCGAACATACGGTGCAGATCCGAGTGGAAACGTCCGAACCGGTCTTGCAGAATGCGCTGAAATCGTGTTCCCCGATCAGCGCGCCGGCAGCGTGATTCATCAACTCAAAGTCGGGCGTTGGGCGCGTCATCCAGACGTGATTTACGTCGATTGCCACAGGCCGATCAGAAATGTGGTATCGATAGTGCCTACGGACGGCGTCGAAGCGAGCATGAAATGAGGGCGCCATCTTCTGGCAGTCTCTGATTGCTATCGTACGAGGCAAGAGACCATTTAGTGAGCCCACAAGTTTGCTGACATCTATGTCCCTTTCGAATTGAAAATGTCCGACCTGTCCTCTCGCGTGCACGCCCGCATCTGTGCGCCCGGAACCGACGATGCTGACGGGTTCCCGGAGCGACACAGTGAGCGCTCTCTCGATTTCTCCCTGTATCGTCGGACAATCGGGCTGAACCTGCCATCCGTGCCATGATTCTCCATCATACTCAATGTCGACTCGATAGGTTGGCATGCGTGCGGGAAATCGGAGTAATGTTACGGGATGATTTAGAGACCGGTCGTTGGCGTAGTACCTTAGTGTCTCCGCAGGGGGAGGGACTCGGTGACGCAAGTAAAAAAGCATACGATCGACGGGTCCCTTCAGTTCGAGCAAGGTATATAAAATGCCGTTCAGATCACGCGTTTATCTATCGGGTTTCATGGGGTCAGGGAAGAGCACCCTGGGGGCTCTTTTGGCGGAGAGGATCGGCTACGAATGGACGGATTTGGACACGGAGATAGAGAGAATTGAGGCCCGGTCGATCGCGGACATCTTCCGGTGTGAGGGAGAAGAAGCATTCCGGTTGGTCGAAACCGAGGTTCTGAAATCCGCTGGTAGCGCGGAGAAGTGCGTGCTGTCGCTGGGTGGAGGTGCTCTGGAACAGGCTGAAAACAGGGCCTTCGTGTTACGTTCCGGGATTCTCGTGTATCTATACGTAGGACTGGAAGAACTGACACGTCGACTCGCGCGAAGTCCCGAGACCAGACCGCTCCTCAGCGACGGGTCCGGGAGACGGCTCACGGAGAACGAGTTGTTCGAGTTTCTCCAGCCTCTCTTTGATAAAAGGCAGGCTACGTATGAGAAGGCGCACATTATTCTCGACATCAACGGGCTCGATGTCTCCGAGTCCGGCGACGCACTGTACGAGGCAATCCGGGATTCAATCGCTGGCGACAGATAGGCTACGACAGATCTGGGGATATCCTTCTTTCCGGACCCAACAACTTCCGGTTATTTGCGCTGCCATAGAGGGCCGGGATGCCCTCGCCGTACTGCCGACCGGCGGAGGAAAGTCCATCTGCTATCAGATACCGGGACTCGTCACATCGAGAGTGACCGTCGTCGTCAGTCCTTTGATTGCGCTGATGGAAGATCAGGTGCTCGGCCTGCTACGACGTGGTGTTGGAGCAACCTCTCTCGCCGGTCCCATCGGGCCGAACGAGATTGATCGTCGCCTGCGTGAGGCTTCCAGGGGTCAATACGCAGTGTTATATGTATCTCCGGAACGATTACTGACGGATCAATTGAAACGTGGACTTGAGCGCATCGATATCGGTCTTCTAGCCATCGACGAGGCGCACTGTATCAGCGAATGGGGACATAACTTTCGGCCCGATTACACCCGGATACCTGAAATTTACGATACGCTGGGTGGCGTTCCGGTGCTTGCCGTCACCGCGACGGCGACACACCGTATTCAGACCGAAATCGCCCGCCTGCTGAGACTTCGTCTTCCCGTGATTGTTCGTTCCGGTTTTGACAGGCCTAATATTATTTTTTCGGTTTTCCGGTCGACAGCCCGAAGAAAGCACGTGAACGAAATGCTCGATGCCGTTCCCGGAAGTGTGATTCTGTATGCGCAGACCAGACTCGGGGTGGAGGTGTGGGCGGACTATCTGAGAACCAGAGGTCACAAAGTCGGTACGTATCACGCCGGTATGCAGGGTTCCGATCGCCGCGCGTCGCAGTTCTCCTGGCAACATGGTTTCTTTCGAATCATGGTCGCGACGAGTGCATTCGGAATGGGAATCGACAAGTCAGACGTGCGTCTCGTCATTCACGACGGGATGCCGTCGTCGCTTGAGTCCTATTATCAGGAAGCAGGTCGGGCGGGACGCGACGGACGGAAGGCGTACGCCACGCTTCTGGTTCGACCGGATGACGCATCCAGATCCCGAAGACGATCGGTCCGGCTTTCATCGGCGGGCCAGCCTTCCATCAAGATTCCGGTTCACGCACCGACGGAGGGTCTATTCTCTCAAGGTCGTGCACTGGTTCGTCGACTCCGGCTACGATCGATGGAAGCCGTTCGATACCGGGCCATGTACGCGTACGGATTCTCAGAAACGTGTCGGCGACAACGCATTCTTGGATATTTCGGGGAGTACAGAACCGGCAGCTGCAACTCGTGCGATGTGTGTCTGAGGAGACATGGACACGGACCGAAAGAGTGGCTGGTTCGCGATCAGGTTTTGACAGCTATCAGGAACGGGACGTCTCCGTACCGGCTACATTCGACAGGCGTTCCGGTCTATCGGGCCGAGGAGGCGATCGATCGCCTGATGCAGGAAGGTATCATTCGACGCGAGATCTTCGGGGCCGATCAGTTCATTCTGACCCAGACGGGACACCGACTGAGCCGTCAGCAGAGCGTCGTTCCAGATTGAGTCGGTCTAAAACTCGATTGTAGAGCGCTACGTATCGCGGAGGGTCATCAATAAATGGCTGTAGAGCCGCAGCAAACCGATCAGCGGAAATACCATGACTGTTCAGAATCTGATCCCTCGTACCAAGCTGCATTTCATCGAATGTCAGGCTGTCGGAGTCTACCACTCGATGTTCTGATCGGATCGTCGAGGCCGCATCCGCGATATAAAGGTCGGCCAGAACCAGGACGAGGGTGGAATCGGGGATGTTGGCAATACCCCCTGTTGGCTGGCCACATCCACCGACAGCGAGTAGGACGGAAAAGGAAAACAAAAGGGTCTTGGACCGGACGCTTGTCATCGGATCGGATATACAGCGCCCCGTACCCTCCAGCAATCGATCGTTGACCTGGTTCGCGATCATCTACTCTGTTTCCGTTTTCTCTGCAGTCTGTTGGGCTTCTGCTTGCTGCTGTCGGCGCACGACGTCCTCCGCTGTCCGGAAGGTATGCGCGATAGATTCCATGTGTCGGAGAAACTCTCGTTTGGGGAAATTCGGGGCGAAAACCATACCGTCCATGAGATAAATTCGTCTGGTATCCTCATCGTAAAACGCGTGTGTTATAAAAGGACCTCCCATTCCGTATTCGATTATCTCACCCTTTTCATCACGCGAAATCATGTGCCACAGGCCTCTGGTCTCGAAGCCAAAGCGCCCTTCAAAATCGATATTTTCCGTGGTCAGATTACGTCTGAAATCTGTATCGGCAAAAAAATCGTCTACATTTCCGGTCAAATACGTTTCAGTAAGCCTGGAACGAGCTTCCAGAATCCACTCCGGCGTCAGACTGGACGGACTGGCGTTTTCAACGTAATACACAAAAAAGCTCCGCCACGAATTCTGATTGACCACCCGACGCATCCAGAAAAAATTCGTTGTATCAGTGGCTACGAAGTAGTCGTGCTGGGCATTGACCGCGAATCCGTGTTTCTCCATCATACGCTCTTCGATGTCCGACTGGCGTCCTTTTGAGAACATTTCGCGGGTAACGCGCTGTCTTGTGATCCGGTTAAATGCAAATCGCATCCCCTCCGCGTTATCCCGGATAGCCAGGGAGGCCATCTCGGCGGTAGGAGCCATTACATAATAGATCAGTTGATTCGATCTCCACAGGTTTGGGCGTCCGGCCACGGCCGACCTACCACCCATGATCATCTCCAGGACGTCTGGTTCCAGTCGCGACCTCAGGAAAGCAGCTTCGGCCGTCGAATCCTGAAGAGGGGCTACAAAAACGAGGTTCTTGTGTTTCTGAATGTCTTTGAATGACGCCTCTGTAGTAATGGGCATCTGAACGAGACGAAACTCCTGCTCAGGAGCCGGGAGGGTCGTGATCCATGGAGCCAGGTTTGCCCGTATCGAATCACCCAGAGGTCCGGCCCAGCGCGCGGAGTCGATGACGACGGTCAACTCTCCCTCGCGCCCGATCGCTTCCGGCCTGTATTCAAGATTTGAGCAGGATGGAATCAGTACGAATACGGCCAGAAGGAGCATTCCGGGGGCGAATCGACGAGAACATGAAATCATGGAGTATCGGGACATGTTAGTGGCGTATGGCCAGATTTTAGTGTGGATACAAAATCCCGGACCGAGGAAAGTCGTTGGGCATGACCGAGCGTGTCTTCTCCCCACAATGTCTCCAGAAATCGGATCAATGCGGATCCGACGATACATCCGTCCGTGTGTTCGGACATACGCACTACGTCTTCGTGGTTTGAGATACCGAACCCGACAAGCAGCGGATTGGCTGTCACGAGTGGACGAACTCTGCGGAGGTAATTGGATGTATCTGTAGAGAGGGCCTGATTGGTACCTGTGAGGCCGGTAACCGAGACAGCGTACACGAATCCTGACGATGCGGCGTCGATAGCCCGGACTCGGTCGTCAGGTGTAGTTGGGGCAATCAATTGGATCAAGTCGATTTCGTGTCGGTGTGCCGCCGATGCTACCAGATCCGATTCTTCAAGCGGAAGATCGGGTAGGATGATACCATCTATCCCGGAAGAGTGCGCGAGACCGAAAAAGTTGCTTATCCCCGCACAAATAATCGGATTGATATAGCCCATGAGGACGAGAGGCGTCTCGCTCTCAGAGCGAAACGCCTTCGCGGCCGCGAATGTATGGGACATCGTCGTCCCGTTCCGAAGTGCGCGCTCGCTGGCTTGTTGTATCGGCAGTCCCTCGGCGAGGGGGTCGCTGAACGGCATACCGATCTCGATAAAATCGGCACCTCCCCGATCGATGGCCATCAGCAGATCTACGGTAACCTCCTTTTCGGGGTAACCACTCGTCAGGAATATGCCCAGGGCTTTCTGGCCGCTGTCGATCGTTCGTTGAAGTTGGTTTCTGAGTCGTGACATGATGGCTATTGCAGGTGCTCGACAATGGTGTTCATGTCCTTGTCGCCGCGACCCGAGCAGTTTACAACAACAATGCTACCGGGTTTGAGCGATCCAATAATCGTCGTGAGTCGCGCTACGGCGTGGGCTGATTCCAGTGCGGGAATGATGCCTTCCGTTCGGGATAGCAGGCGAACGGCTTCGAGCGCCTCGGTATCGGTAGCCGTGAGGTATGTAACGCGCCCCGAATCTTTCAGGAAACTGTGTTCGGGGCCAACGCCCGGGTAATCCAGGCCAGCCGACACAGAATGAGCCTCTTCTACCTGTCCTTCCTCGTTCTGAAGGAGATACATCATCGTGCCGTGCAGCACTCCGGGTTTTCCGAGCGTCAATGTCGCCGCATGTCGAGCGTCCAGGCCCTCTCCGGCAGCCTCGACTCCGAAGAGACGGACAGCAGGAGACGCGATGAATGGATAGAAAATGCCGATTGCGTTTGACCCACCTCCGACGCTGGCCACGATCGCATCAGGGTCCCTTCCAGGCTCCAGTTTCCGTAGTTGAACGGCGACTTCCTCACCGATAACCCGTTGAAATTCCCTTACCATCATGGGGTACGGGTGTGGACCGACCACCGAACCGATGATATAGAACGTGTCACGGACGTTGGTTACCCAATCTCTGATGGCCTCGTTGGTGGCATCCTTGAGCGTACGGCTACCGCTGGTGGCGGGTATGACTTCGGCACCCAGAAGCCTCATGCGATGAACATTCAGGCTCTGACGTTCAATATCTTCAGATCCCATGTAGACGACGCAATCAAGCCCGAAACGAGCGCATACGGTGGCTGTAGCTACCCCGTGTTGTCCCGCACCGGTCTCTGCGATAATCCTTTTTTTGCCCATTCTGCGGGCGAGTAATATCTGTCCGAGCGTGTTATTGATCTTGTGTGCGCCGGTATGGCACAGGTCTTCCCGCTTCAGATAAACTCGAGCCGAACCGAGTGCTTCCGACAGACGCGGGGCAAACGTAAGAGGTGTGGGGCGTCCCACATAGTCTTTGAGCAGGACAGCAAGATCGGATCGAAAAGCCGGATCTTGAAGAGCCGATTCCAATGCATTCTTGAGGTCATTCAGGGCCGGAATCAGGATTTCGGGGACAAACGAACCTCCGTACGGACCGAAGTGCCCGGCCGAGTCCGGCAGATCATAGGTCTGGTCAGATTCTGGTACCGCTGATCGTTCCAGATGAGAGATGTCTTCGATCTCCTGCGCGCCGTCTGATTCGGTATGTACCGATTGGGTCATGGAATTCCGTTATTCAGAGAGGGACAAATGCGGAGAAAGATTGTTGAAAAAATCATCTAATATTTCAAATGATTTGACCCCGGGTGATTCTTCCAGCCGGCTTGATGCGTCAATTCCTGCCGGACATACCGCTTGAATAGCGGCCGATACGTTCTCCGGCCCCAGTCCTCCTGCCAGGAAGAGCGGAAAATGTGCTGCGACCTCGGTCGCCAGTTTCCAATCAGATTCGCGGCCCGTTCCACCGGCAAGGTCAGGATCGTGGGTATCGAGCAACACGTAATCGACGGAATCTTCGTAGGCTCCGATCTGCTCGATCAACGCGTCGGCCGCAGCGCCCGCACGCGGACGAAAAGCCTTGATGATCGGTCGTTCGATTCGCCGGCAATAGTCGATAGACTCAATGCCGTGTAGCTGGACGTAATCGAATCCGGCCACATCGGCTGCCCGATTGACTTCATCCGCCGTTTCATCAACGAAGACGCCAACGCACGCAGCTCCAAAAAGCCATGAAATAATTTCGCCGGCAGTTTCTGGAGCAATTGATCTCGGACTCTTCGCGTGCATGATGAACCCGAGGTGAGACGCTCCGAGAGACGCGGCGTACCGGGCATCCGCCAGGCTGGTAAGTCCGCAGATCTTAACTAGCATATCAGTCATTCGGAAAGAATTATTTCGAGGCCATGCCGTTCCGGAGACCCGTGAGTGCTTCCCCGGGATTCGATTCGCGCATCAGCGTTTCGCCGATCAGGACTGCGTCTACTCCATCCGTCGCCACGGCATCCAGATCCGCAGACGTCTTCAGTCCGCTTTCAACAACGGTAACGACCGACGACGGGGCGAGACGGAGGATTCGTGATGCCCGCCTGGTATCAACCTCAAACGTCCTTAAATCGCGGTTGTTCGCCCCCAGAACGTCGACCGCATCGAATTCGACGCGATCCAGTTCCGATTCGTCATACAACTCGACAAGGCAAGATAGCCCGAGTTCGTGCGCACACTGAATCAGTTCGTCCAGATGTGATCGATCGAGGACGCTGGCAAGGAGTAGGATGGCATCCGCACCGAAAGCGAGGGATTCCGCCACCTGATACGTATCGACGATGAAGTCTTTTCGCAGAAGCGGAAGGTGTGTGACGTCGCGTACATCCGAGAGATAGTTTAGCGAACCCTGGAACCGCTCGGGTTCGGTCAGAACGGAAATCGCCTCAGCACCGGCGTTGGCATAGGATTGTGCTATCTCGATGGGGTCGAACGACGCCCGGATGAGTCCTCGTGACGGAGAGGCTTTCTTGATCTCGGCGATGACGGCAAGATGATCGGTCTCGAGGGCGGCCGACAGGGATACCGGTATTCGGTGATAATGTGGCATTCCGCTGAGCGAACTCAAAGGAGATCGGAAG
>CAYLHF010000016.1:0-21486 GCA_964383365.1 uncultured Rhodothermales bacterium
GAGGTGCAGGCTCAGGTGGGTACACAGGTGGATCAGAAATTGTTCAGTGTTGAGAACGATTTGAATCAGGCAACGCTCGAGCCATCAATGAACTCGTATTATGGTTCGATAAGTCGCTGTGGAACCAGTTTTCAGACGCAGTAAAAACACTCCATTTGATATGGGTAGTCTAGAATCCGATCTCCCGTCCCATGTCAGATGATAGCGTCCGGCAGGCTGTCTGGTATGGACGAGTGACATGAGTTTTTGTCCCAGAAGGTCGAAGACGCTCAGATCCACGTACACGTCTTTTGCAAGTTCGTACGAAATCTGCGTCGACGATTCAAAAGGATTGGGAAAAACAGGATCAAGCTTCAAGGAGGTCAGGACCGCCGGTTTCTCGTTGTCAATTGACGTTGCCTGCTCGAACAAATCATGGGTTGGCCACGACGAAACCCCTCCAATGGCCTCCCAGACCATGTTATCCATGGGTGCGATGAATTCCCGCCAGTTTGGGGGTCTGGTATTGAACATCACGGCCCACCCTAAATCTCCGTTCGTTCGGACGATGATGGACGATGTGCCGGGCAGGCTTCCGGTTCCCCACCAGTTACGAAATCGGTTCACTGCCCACCCCAGAGCGTAATTGGTGTTGGCTGTGGACGCCGTGGTCATCAGTTGGATCGACGACGAACTCAGAATGTCCGGATTACTGGTAAATCCGTCAGCCGCAACGAGGAGTCGAACCAGGTCAGTCGGAGAGGCAATCCATCCTCCATGTGAATCCATTGCTTCGATGTTGAATCCGCCGTACGGCCACGGGACTGTCCCACTTCCACCGTAGACTGTGGGTACCAAGGATGCTCCAGGAAAGTCATAATATCTGACTTCATCCGGATCTCTGTCTTCCAGTCGATTCTTGCCCAGTTTCATGCCGGTGATGCCCAGGGGAGCGAGGAGTGCGGACTGTACGTAGCCCTCATAGCTCTGTCCGGACACCTGTTCGATCACCCTTCCCAGAATCACGTATCCGAAATTGGAATACTGATAAACAGATCCGGGATCTGTGTCCAAAGTCTGGTTGGTCAGCATGAATCGGATGATGGAAACGGGGCCGACCGGCGATGTTTCTCCCAGCTGCTGGGCGATGAAAGAATTTCTGAACATTGGGTCCCCCTGCCCGGTTATCTCCCCCCAACCGGAGGTGTGATGAAGCAGTTGCCGCACAGTGATGTCAGTGACTCGTGCGTCCAGGATTGTGTCATAGTCCGGCCCCGCAAGTATGCCTCCTGCACCGAAAACAGAATCATCGACGTTGAGCTGTCCATCATCGATGAGCTTCATAATGGCGATAGATGTAATCGGTTTGGAGACACTGGCAATCCTGAACAGATGATGGGGCTCAACGGGTGTAACCGATTCCTGATCGGCCAGCCCGAACCCTCGGGCATATACCAGTCGTCCGAATCGTTCTATCGCAATGGAACCACCTGGCAGGTTCCAATCATTCATGAATTTGGAAAACACCTGATCGACATTGTTCATTTCGGGTACGGTGACACCCGTTTGAGCATATGCATTTGTGTGGAACCCTGCCATCAGGATTATTGCACATAAAGCAGTAAAGATTTTCATGATTTGACTGATTCCGGGTGAAAAACAGAGAGGCAATAACGACCATGGTCGTATAGGATGCTAATCTCGTTTTTATACAACTGGCCTCGGGTCGCATGTCTGAGTCCACCACAGAATCGACGGCATGTTCTGTCGATCCAGCGTGGTGTGTTACCTCATGCTTGTTCTCATGATCAGACCGACGATCCGACGAGGACAACATTCACGACAACTGTCACAAGCCAGAGCGTGCGGTTCGGGCTGAATATGGGAAGCCCCACCAGGATGATGGAACCCCCGAAGAGAACGAGATCGGAAAGCGGATACCAAGCGCGATTCTGACCGCTCATCATTGTTTGTCTATGCCCTCTCCGCCAATTCTGCCCAGCGTTCGACGTCTCTTTCCATGATCGTCATAAGCTCACCGAGTTCGTTCGAGAGATGGGCCACCGACTCGAAATCACTCGGATTGGCAGTCAACGCCAGCTCGATTTCGTCTTTTCGTATCTCTGCATATTCGATCTGTGTCTCCAACTCAGAGAGTTCACGTTTCTCCTTGAAGGATAGCTTCCCTGAGGTTTCCCTGGGGCGCTCCTTGGCTTTCACCCGGGATCGAGCGGTAGTGGTACGTTCTGCAGTCGCGCGGACCGCTTCCTCTCGAGCATGATGTTCCAGATAGGCGCTGAAATTGCCGGGGAAACTGCGAATGTCGCCATCGCCCTCGAGGCAGACAATAGTGTCGATCGTTCGATCAAGAAACCATCGGTCATGCGAAACAGTGATAAGCACGCCAGAAAAGGTGTCCAGGTATTCTTCCAGAGCCGCAAGTGTCGGAATGTCGAGATCATTTGTCGGCTCGTCGAGGAGGAGTACGTTTGGCGCCTGCATAAGTACAAGAAGGAGGTGGAGGCGGCGGCGCTCACCTCCGGACAGTTTCGCAACGGGTGTAAACTGGACGGCGGGTGGAAACAGAAACCGCTCAAGCATCTGACTGGCTGAGATCAGCGTCCCGTCTGCGGTACGTACGTTTTCTGCCACTCTGGAGACGGTGTCAATGACGCGCAGCGAATCGTCCAGTGGATGGTCCTCCTGATCGAAGTAACCAATTACAGCCGTCGGACCGATTTCGATTGAGCCTGAGTCAGGTGCGACCTTGCCTGCGATCATCTCAAGGAATGTAGTCTTGCCTGAGCCATTGGGTCCGATTATTCCGATCCGATCGTCCCTGGTCAGGTTCCGCGAATAATTCTGGATGAGATGCAGGTCGCCATACGACTTCGTCACGCCCTCGAGTTCGATTACCTTCCTTCCGAGTCGCGTAGATGCTGCCGTCAATTCGAGGGTTGAGTCAGGTCCGGTACGACCTGCCTCCTGAAGCGCTTTCGCGCGTTCTACGCGGTACTTTGCCTTCGAGGTGCGTGCCTTCGCTCCCCGTCGTAGCCAGGCCAGTTCGCGACGTGCCAGGTTCTGGCGGGTTCGCTCCGTTGCCTCGGCCAAACGATTCTTCTCCTCTTTTAATTCCAGGTACCGCGTGTAATTCCCTTCATACTTCACTACACCGCCTGGTTCGACCTCCAGCATACGGTTTGTAACGCGATCGAGGAAATAGCGATCGTGTGTTACCAACAGAAGTGCTCCTGAATAGCGAGCCAGATACGCTTCCAGCCAGGCAATGGTCTCTGTATCGAGGTGGTTGGTGGGCTCGTCGAGAAGAAGAAGCTCGGGCTGCAGCAAGAGTGCGCGCGCCAGTGCGACTCGCTTGCGTTGTCCGCCAGAAAGTGTACCAACAATCGCGTCGGTATCGTTGATGCCAAGTCGATCCAGGATCGCGTGTGCACTGGCTTCCCGATCCCAGCTTCCAGTTACGTCAAGCTGATGACTCAGGTCGGAGACGCGAGCCAGTAGCCCCTCATCTGCTTCGTCGGTACCAGAGAGCGCGTGCGATGCTTCCTCGTAATCGTGAAGCAGACGCAGCGTTGCGTCACCCTGGTCGAATACCGCGCTGAGTACCGACTGTTCTGCATCGAATTCAGGATTTTGCGGCAAGAAGGATACACGCGTACGAGACGGGATACTCACGCGACCACCGTCTGATGGTTCGAGTCCGGCGATAATGCGCATCAGCGTGGTTTTGCCAGATCCGTTGGCGCCTATCAATCCCATCTTCTCGTCGTCGGACAGAGAGAACGTAACCTCGTCCAGGAGAGGTTTGATACCGTAACTTTTGTGCAGCGACTCGATCGTAAGAACGTTCATCTTGTACCGTATAAATGTCTTAGTACGCGCAATCTGCTTGGAAAATTGCGAAGATGTACCGTATAAAATTGAGCGCGTTTATTCGGCGACGTTTAGGTCCAGTTTGATACTGGATCCGCTACCAGCCATGTACTGCATCAGCGTCCGGATGAAGAAGATGACGCCCAGCATTTCCATGCCCTCCTCGGCGAGGGTGCTCATGTAGTAGATGAAAGAGTCGGCTTCAAGGGGGTCGCCAACGATTTCCATACCTATTGCACCTCCGATGTAGATGAGGCCGGCGAGCCCGAAGAGGAGGGCGGTCTTCCGGGGCAGGTGTAGAAGGAACGGAATGAAAGCCGCTCCCAGAATGACGGCCAGGATGCCGCCGGGTATTGCCCAGATCATGTCGATCGAGGAATTGATCGTCTCGTGGACCCCGGCGATTTCATCGATAGAGAGGACAAGGAATCCGATGGCAAGCGCATACCAGTGCCGGTACCATCGATCATCCCGGGTTTTCTTTTCGCGGGCGCAGGCCCAGAGGAGTATGGCGTTCACGAGCAGAATGAATCCGGAAAACCAGGTCGGCAGGTTGTTCTCCTCATCGAGGTCGAAGAGTTGGCGCAGGAGCCAGGGCAGTTCGTCGATCTGGTAGTGGTAATAGGCCAGTGTCGTATGGATCGCCATGAAGACGATGGCGACCATGAAGAGCAGCCGGGGGAAACCGGTTCTCGAGAGGGGAAGCGGGTAACTGGAGGGTTTCGGTCGCTGTTCCACGGCGTTTCTTGAGAGTCTAGATGGAGGCGTTTCCGGTGCGCCGGTTGTCGGTCTGTCATCAGGTCGTTTTCCGGGGTGCGGTTTCACCGGAGCATACAGCCAAGATCGGTCTGCGCACGTATCAATGTAAACGCCGGGAGATTTCTTTCGCTACACATATTGACGGACGGCAGGAAAGAATATATGTTTATTATATGTTTGCTCATCTTCACTGCCGCAGCTGGTTTTCGTTTCTTTCCGGCGGCTCGGGGCCCGAGGCCCTCGCCGCCCATGCCCATCTTCAGGGCATAAAAGCCCTCGCATTGACCGACATCAATGGGATTTACGGCATCGTCCGGTTCCAGAAAGCGTGTCGGATGCTGGACATCAAGCCTGTTTTCGGTGCCGAGGTGAGTGTGGAGGGGGCTCCCCTGGTGCTGATTGCCTCGGACGAAGAGGGGCTGGCTAACTTGAACCGGTTGCTGACGTTCGCTCACCAACGGGATCGGGGCAATCCGCAGTCGGCACTGATCGAGTTGATGGAGCATACATCGGGGCTGTTCTGTCTGACGGGCACGTACGGGTCAAGGCTTTGGGAACTGGTCGATTCGCACCGATCGGAGGCCGCGTTCCTCTGGGTACAGCACCTTCGGTGTATGTTTGGCGAGCGGCTCTCGATCGAGATTACGACGCACCTTAACCGGGGGGATCGCCGGCGAATGGGGGCGCTCGAAAGGCTCTCTCGCGAGACTTACGTGCCGCTCGTGGCTACGGGAGATGTGCGCTATGCGAGGGCCGAGGAATACCGACGATACGATCTCATGACCTGCATTCGGTTGGGGATCAATGTCTTCGATGATCATCCGGAGCGGCCCCGAAACGCCGAGGCCCATCTGCGCTCGCAGGAGGGCCTTCAGAAACTGATTCCGTATCCGAAGGCCTTCGCACGTGCGGCTGAAATCGCCGAGGCGTGTACCCTTGATCTTATTCCAGGGTTCATTACGCCACCGGCGGCGGCGGTGCCGCCGCCGCACTCATCCCGTCAGTATCTGCACGCCCGATGCAGGGAGGCCTTCGAGCGCCGGTACCCGAATAGTGAGGGGACTCGTGGCGCTGCGTATGTCGGGGATGCCCATGTTTTTGACGGGAACGGTTGTTCAACCGGTGGGGGTGATCAATCTGAATCTGCCATTACGGCAGATCCAGACGGGTTTCCGGGGTACGCAACGGAACTCAAAAAGAGGGATGGAGGGATAGCTCCTCTGGGCGATCGGGGCTTGCAGACCCACCCGGGAGCCGTAGCGGCCTCCCGCGTGGCATTTAAACCCGGTCGTCGATCACGCTACAGTGCGCGGTACCCGCAAAATGGCAGTTCTGCGCTCCGCCCGCAACCGCTCGTCGATCCCCTGCGCAACGCATCGGACCCATCGGCCGTGCGGCGACAGGCTGCGGCGCAGCTCAGAAAAGAACTTGGTGTCATCGCCCGGCTCGATCTCGATGAGTTCTTTCTCGTCGTCCACGAGATCGTCGAAAAAGCGCGTGAACTTGGTATTCGGTGCGCGGGACGGGGGTCGGCGGCCAATTCGATCGTGGCCTATCTGCTCGGCATCACGGGAGTTGATCCCATCGCCCACGATCTGCTCTTCGAGCGTTTTCTGCATGCCGGTCGGCGGGGTACCCCCGACATCGACGTTGACTTCGATTCAGAACGCCGGAGTGAAATAATCGCCTGGATGGAGGAACGCTTCGGGATCGAGCAGACCGCGATGACCGCGACGGTGACCACCTATCGCGTCCGGTCTGCTATCCGGGATACGGCCAAGGCGCTCGGCTGGCCGATGGAAATCGTGAATCGGTTTTCCAAGGCTGTGCCTCCCTACAGCGGGCGAAGCCTGACCGAATACCGGGTGCGGCTCGAGCGCATCTGTGGCACGTCTCCGCTCCTGGACAAGCTTCTAGAAATGACATCCGACCTGCTCGGGGCACCACGTCACCTGGGTCTGCACTCGGGGGGCATGGTCCTCTCGCGAAAAGCCCTCTACCATTTCAGTCCGGTGCAGGTCTCGGCCAATGGAGTCAAGGTCCTGCAGTTCGATAAAGACGATGTCGAGGCCCTGGGTCTCGTCAAGTTCGATGTGCTGGGCCTGAGGATGTTGGCAACCCTGAGCGAGGCTGACGAACTGATTCACCGCCACAGGATGGGTCCCATTGACATCGACGAACTCTCACTCGACGATACAGCGACGTTCAACATGATGCGCGCCAGCCAGACCCTCGGGGTCTTTCAGATCGAATCACAGGGGCAGCTTCACCTGCTCGCCCAGCATCAGCCCGAGGACTTCGACGACCTCATCAACGAGATTGCCCTCTTCCGCCCCGGGCCACTGCAGAGTGGAATGGTGCATCCATTCGTGCGCCGTCGGCGCGGACAGGAGCGCGTGCAGTACGATCACCCGCTGCTCGAACCCATGCTTCGGAGCACATACGGGGTAATCGTCTACCAGGAGCAGGTACTCGAAGTGGCACACAAATTTGCGGGTATGTCGCTCGAAGAGGCCGACGAGTTCCGGCGCCTCATGTCGAAGTTTCGGGATCCCGGGCAGATGGAAGGGATGCGGGACCGCTTTATTTCCGGGGCGATGAAGAACGGTGTCTCCCTCGAAATCGCCACGAAAGTCTTCGAGAACGTCGCCAACTTTGTCGGTTACGGGTTCTGTCGCAGCCACGCGGCAGCATTTGCGAAGACTGTTTACCAGTCGGCCTATCTCAAGCGGCATCATTCGGCAGCCTTTCTCGCGGCATTCATGCAGCACCGCCCGGGGATGTACAACCTGATGACACTCGAGGAAGAGGCGCGCCGTTTCGGCGCGCCGATCCTGCTTCCTGATATCAATCGCTCCGGGTTCCGGTATGACATCGAACTTGTGGAGAGAACCGGGGCTGCGCCTCGTTCGGCGGATGTAGAGCGCCAGGCATCCCGGAGGCGTTCGGCGGATGCGCCTCGTTCGGCGGATGTGGGTGAAGCCGGGACCGCGCCGGTTTTTGCCATTCGTAAGCCCCTGACTTCCATCCAGGGAATTTCGTCTGAGCAGGCGAAGGCCATCGTCTGGGAGCGGCGCAACGGTCCCTATCTCGATATCCGGGATCTGTATGAGCGTGTGGCCATGCCGATCGACCTGTATCGGAACCTTGCCCGGTCGGGGGCCCTGGACGCTTTTGTCGGGGACAGCCGTCGCGCTCTCTGGGAGGTGGGCCTCCTGCGACGAAGCATCGGCGAGTCCGGTTGTCGCCCTGAGGCCGCGCTTTTTGATCTTCCCCCCTTTACCGCGGAAGACATTCCGGATCTTCCCGTCCTGACGGCGGATGAACGTCTGAGTTGGGACTACCAGACACACGACGCCGCCCGCGTTCACCCGATGTCTCTCGTCCGGCGCACCCTCGCCGAATTCGAAATTCGTCCCATTTCGACGTGCTACGGGTTGGGGCGTGCTGTGGGGGGAGCGGACGGGCGTTATGCAGGTACGCCTCCGGGCCATGCGGCGAAAACCGATGCCGACGGTTCAATGCGGTATGCCTCCGTAGCCCGGAGTAACGGTCGTGATGGCCCATCCGTGACGGTGGCAGGGATCGCGATGTTACGCCAACGACCCCGGACCGCCAACGGAGTCATGTTTCTGACCCTCGAAGACGAGACAGGATTCATCCAGTGTGTCATCTACACGACTGTCCTCGAAGCCCTGGATCACGTATTCTCCCGGTCCTCCCTCATCGTGCGGGGTCGCCTCCAGGTCATGGGCAACTGGCGCGGACTGGTCGTCCAGTACGCCTGGCCACTCAACGGCATCCTCGGAGGGTACGAGGGGCACCCGTCGATGGGTGGCGGGCGCGACCGTAAAGTGAAAATTGTCGAAGCGGTAGGCCGATCATGAATAGACTCATCATAACCAACGGATCGTCGGCGGCACACCTGATACGCGAAAGCGGAATCGCGGGTCATATTGAACCATGGGACGACGTACTCCACGACGGGCCGGTTCCTGGAGGACTTCCGATCGAGGAATTATCGACCGTTCGGGCACGTTTTCTCTCAGAGTGCGGTTGGGGTACGTATCCCGAAATCAGGAAACATCTCGCAGATCGCGACGAGATCGTCTCTCGCGCATTATCGTTCAACGAAATCGTCCTCTGGTTTGAACATGATCTCTATGATCAGCTCCAACTTCTACAGGCGCTTTCCAACCTGGGGGAGGTGCTTCGAGACAGTGGATATCCTTCCGGAAAAGAATCTCCGAGCATATCGCTGGTTTGCTATGACCATTTTATCGGGTTCTCTGATCCGGATACCCTCCGGGACGATTTCAGGAACCGGACGGTCCTCACGAAAGAGGATATGCGGGTGGGATCTGATTGCTGGGATCTCTTTCGGAATCACGATCCACGGTCGCTGTTGGAATACCTGCCCGTGCTGATCGGCGAGGGAGTATTTCGTTTTCTTCCGGCGGCCATCTTGCGATGGTGCGAAGAATTTCCCCACCCGAAGGACGGGCTCACGAGAACCGAACGGACGATTCTCGACCTGTTGTCCGACAGGCCGCATACGGGTACAGAACTATTCCATAGCGTCCAGTCCCGGGAGGAGGCCGAGTTCCTGGGTGATGCCTCCTTCTGGATCATCCTGGACCGGGTGACGAATGTCTCGGGCGACGGCCCCGTTTCTCCGGCGAGCCGGAGAATTCCGATCGAAGCGGTGTCGTACTATCCGGCATCCCGATGGATGGGTGGTGTACATCTTCGAAAAAGTAATCGCTGGACGTTCGATCCGGTACAGCGTACGTTTCATCTTAACCAATCCGATACAAATGATTCCGGAGACGAAATCTAGATGTTCCTGGTGCGGAGACGATCCGATTTACATCCGCTACCACGACGAGGTGTGGGGCGTACCGGTCCATGATGATCGGACACTGTTCGAATTTCTGACGCTCGAAGGCGCCCAGGCCGGGTTGAGTTGGATCACGATCCTGCGCAAACAGGCGGGATACCGCGAGGCCTTCCATCAATTTGACGTGCAGCGAGTCGCTGCGATGACACCTGAAGACGAGGACCGTCTCAGGCAGAACCCAGCGATCGTCCGAAATCGACTCAAAATATCTTCGACGGTGTCCAATGCCCGGGCATTCATTGATGTGCAAAACGAGTTTGGAAGTTTTAACGCGTACATCTGGGGCTATGTCGGTGGCAGACCCGTTCAGAACGCTCCGGAATCGACAACAGACATACCGGCTGAAACCCCACTCGCGAAGGAAATTTCGAAGGATCTGAAACGACGAGGATTTCGATTTGTGGGTCCGACGATCGTCTACGCCTTCATGCAGGCCACCGGGATGGTAAACGACCACGTAATCACGTGTTTTCGACGTGCAGAACTGGCACCGTGAGCAAAAAAACAGATGTGGATGACACGTGGATAACCTGAATCTCGATAGGGCGCCGGAAGCAGATGATGTCAAATCAATATCTATAATGATATATAATCTTTATAAACAACAACATAGATCATCCTTGTACGCGTACCCTCGAGTCTATTTCAGAGAATTCGCATCTTCCAACCGAAAAATACATCGTGGATAACCTGTTGATAACTCGAATAGCGGTGATTCCGGGCCTGATCTCCTATTCCTCTGGTTTTATCAGCCGTAACGAAGAGCACTCGTTGTTTTCTACGCTCCGGGACCAGACGATCTGGGAGCAACATTTCGTCCGGATCTTCGGAAAACAGCACCCGTGTCCGCGCCTGTCGGCCTGGTACGGGATTCCGGAGGCGACGTACTCGTATTCCGGACAAGATCTGACGCCTCGGCCGTTCACTCCACTGCTGAATTCACTGCTTGAGCGCGTCAAAACGGAGACGGATGAAACCTTCAATAGCGTCCTGTTGAATCTGTACCGAGATGGGAGTGATGCGATGGGTTGGCATGCTGATGATGAGCCCGAGTTGGGTATTCACCCGGTTATTGCGTCGCTGTCACTGGGATCGGTTCGCCGCTTTCTGATCAAGCCAAAAAAGAGCCGTGGGACGTCGCGGGCACTCGACCTCGAACCGGGATCTCTGCTCATCATGCGCCGACGGTGTCAGGAGGAATATGTCCACTCTGTACCCAGGACAAAAAAGCCCGTCGGACCGCGTATCAATCTGACGTTTCGACAGATTCTTCCGGTATAGCCTTCGGTGTGTGCGGGACCTCCGGGTCTCAATAACGCACCGGTCATGCACGCGGTTACGTCAATACTTTCTTGAATCCGTCGATGTCCTCCAGGACAGAACCGGTTCCCCGGACAACTGCGGTAAGCGGGTCTTCGGCTACATAGACGGGAAGATCAACGCGGCCCCGGATCAGTTCATCGAGTCCTTTGAGCATCGAACCGCCACCGGTAAGCATGATTCCCCGTTCCAGTATATCGGCGCCGAGTTCGGGCGGCGTTCGCTCGAGACACCTGATCACAGCGGCTGCAATTTGAGCGACGGGGTCTCTGAGCGCCTCCCGAACATCCTCGGATGAGATGACCCGAACTTTCGGGATGCCACTCACGAGGTCACGTCCCTTGACCGACAGTTCGAGCTCCGGATCCAGTTCGACTGCGCTGCCGACTTCCTTCTTGATACGTTCTGCCGTACGGTGACCGATGAGCAGGTTGTGATTGCGTTTGAAGTACTGAACAATCGCGTTGTCAATTTCGTCGCCGCCGACGCGAATGGACTCGTCGATCACAATTCCCGACAGGGCAATGACGGCGATCTCCGTCGTCCCCCCTCCAACATCGACCACCATATTGCCGATCGGTTCTGACACGTTGAGGCCGATGCCGATGGCGGCGGCCATTGGTTCGTCAATAAGGTAGACCTGACGCGCACCGGCGTGCTCGGCCGAGTCCCTGACGGCACGCTTTTCCACTTCCGTGATGCCGCTCGGTACGCACACGACCATGCGCCGAATTGCCGAAAGCCAGTTTGTCTGGATTTTCCTTATCAGCTGTCGAATGAGCTGTTCCGCTACCTCAAAATCCGCAATCACCCCGTCTTTGAGCGGACGAATGGTCTCAATTTCCTTATGGGTTCGTTCATGCATCTGCTGGGCTTCATATCCCACGGCAATGACGCGACGAGTAGAGCGGTGGAGGGCAACGATCGACGGCTCATTGAGCACAATCCCCCGACCCTTGATGTAAATCAGGGTATTGGCAGTGCCAAGATCGATAGCCACGTCGGTGGAAAAACTGAACAGACCCATGAAAGCGAGCGCTGGAAAAAAAGGCTCCGGACACCTGTTCGAACGAATCTGGACGACTTAGTTTCGGGTCTCAGAAAGGCCGTTTCTGCGGCTGCCAGTACCCCTTCGAACGCGTCGATAATAAGAACTCGGGCTTTCGATTCCAACGGTTATGTCATACGTTTCGTGCAAACCTCTCCCTGGTCTGACAACAGGTTCAACGCCATGAAAGCACTGAAGATAATCCTGGGACTGGTCTCCGGACTGGTAGTTGCCTTTGTTCTGGTCGGATTCATGATTCCCGAATTGAATTTCACGACAACCGTTCGTGCATCCAGATCGGTCGATGTCACGTTCGATGTGTTTACGAACGTCGATCTGATGGATCAGTGGCTCGAGGGTTTCGAGTCCATAGAGATACTGAGCGGAGAGCCAGAAGAAATCGGTTCCAAATTTCGGGTGCGTTTTAACGACGATGGTACGGAAATCGAGTTTACAGAAGAACTGAAGACATTTGAGGAGGGCAAGGCGTACGGGTTCTTGATGGATGCCGGCTTCTTTACGAACGACACGATGTTTTCATTTTCTGAAGAGTCGGGAGAAACCACGATCAGGGCCTCGAACAGTATGATCGGATCCAGCTGGTACATGCGTTCGCTGCTGCCGTTCATGAAGTCTGACATGCAGCGGCAACAGGTAGAGACTCTTCAGGCACTTGCCGCTTTGGCAGAAAAGGCGCCGCCGAGCATCACGGGAACGTGGACCGGTGTTGATTCCCGAGGGGGTATACAGACATTTACGTTTTCCAGAAAGGGAAAAGCGACCTGGAGAATCAGCTACGGGGAGGATACCGTCGTTTCTGGTATCACATACAGCCTGAGTCACGACAGCGTACCCTTCAGGCTCGACCTGTCCGGATTTACAGATGGGCCGCTGAAGGGTAAGGTGCTGTACGGCATTCTGAGTTTCGACGACGACAATACCTTCCGATTCGATGCCGAGCCCGGGTCTCCAGAGACCGACCTGCTTAGACCGGACGATTTTACGGCATCCACGGTGACGTACGTAAGGGCGCACTGAGCGTGTTTGAGCGGGTGCGCACGAATGGTTGAATCTCTGGAATCTCGACACGTCAAAAAAAACCCGGCCCGTTTTGCGGGGCCGGGTACGACGTGTCCTCGGAAAGCCTTACGGGGCGTTCACATGCGGAAACGGTGTTCTGGCACTGGACGATATACCAAAGGGTGGTCCAATTCCGTTTTGTCTCAAAATGAGCTTTTTTGGCCGGTTTTATTCTGACCGGGCGGAAAAAATGGCCGAAATAGAGGAAAAAGAGTCCGCAGAATCGATCGATTCGCCTAACATAGAACTCATGCGGGCTCGAACAGGGTGAGAACGGCACCGGCCGGATCCTGGATGGCGCAATATCTGCCGAGAGAGCCCATCGAGCGAATCTCTCCAATCGCTTTTCCGCCCCATTTTGTACACCGCGCAAGGGATTCATCCAGGTTCTCTACGTTCACGTAGATCATCCAGACCGGCGGTATGTGGGCGTTTCCACCCCGCGCATGACATACGCCCGCTGTTGAATCGCCGGATGCGGGGGTATTCATGCTGTAGTCGTCGTAGTCACCCATCGAAACAGGCTCGGCCTTCCAACCGATCACATCCGTATAGAAATCGCGAATATCATCTGCGTCGTCGACGGTTAAATCGAACCATCCTATGGAACCGATGGGAGGCTTTTCGCTCATGGAGTGATCAGACCTGGTGGTTGCAGGGTCTAGTCCAGTCCCGGGACACGGGTCTGAAGGCGCTGGGCGATGAGCTGCATGTGCTCGCGGAACTTGGGGTCGGTATCCAGACGAGCCTGAACCGCCCGGCATGCATGAATGACCGTCGAGTGATCTCGGCCCCCGAATCGACCTCCAATGGCTTCGAGCGATAGCTGCGTCATCTGCTTGCAGAAAAACATGGCGACCTGCCGCGCATCCACAATGGGTCGTTTTCGGGATTTCCCGATCAGGAGTTCCGGCTCAACCTCGAAGCTCTCGGCTACGATGTCCCGAATCCCGGAAGCAGAAATCGCTTTCCTGTATCGGGTGTCTATCACCTCGTGCAATGCTTCCTGAACGAATGCCAGATCGATGGGTCGTTTCGTTATCTGCCGGAGAGCGAGGAGACGGTTGAACGCACCCTCCAGTATGCGAATGTTGTCTTTGACGTTATAGGCAATAAAATCTACAACATCGGCGGGCAGGTCGAGACCGTGGCGAGCTGCGTGATTGTTCAGAATGGCGATCCGAGTCTCCAGATCGGGCGGCTGCACGTCGGCCGAGAGTCCCCACCGGAAACGCGACAGGAGTCGATCTTCGATCCCAGCGATTTCGGCCGGGCTACGGTCGGCGCATAACACGATCTGTTTTCCCCGTTGGTGGAGATCATTGAAGAGATGAAAGAACTGCTCCTGTGTCTTTTCCTTCCCACCGAAAAACTGGATATCGTCGACGATGAGTGTATCTATCTGGCGAAATGTCTGGGTAAACGTCGACAGTGTATTGTTCTTGATGGCAAGAACAAAAAAGTTGGTAAAGGCCTCGCTCGTCATATAGAGCACGCGTGCCGTCGGATTGTTCTCGATAATATGATTACCGATCGCGTGGGCGAGGTGCGTTTTTCCCAGGCCTACTTTTCCATAGATGAGGAAAGGATTGAAGCTGGTGGCCCCGGGACGTTCTGCCACCGCGACGCCCGCGCTTCTGGCCAGACGGTTGCAATCGGCTTCGATGAAGGCATCGAATCGATACCTCGGATTGAGTGTCGACGGTAATCCGTCAGCAACCCGCTCGCGCCGGACGGAAATCGGAGAAACTCCACCCTGAGCATCAGCGGCGGATCCCCGACTCCCGGCCGTCCGGTTCTGTACGTGCGAACGAGAATCAACGGCCGAAGTCGCTGAATGGTCTGAGGGTGAAGGCGATCCCGGTCGCGCTTCCGCGTCCGTATCTACCTGCGAGAAGAGTGTCGGCTCCTTGTCCTGATGCTTCGATCCGACGATTCGGTACCGAACCGACGCCGGGCTTCCGGCCACACCGGTCACCGTGTCCCGAAGGAGCTTGCCATAGTGACGGTCGAACCAGTCTCGGTGAAAATCATCTCTGACGCCAAGAGTGAGAGTCGGGGCGTCATCCGCTTCGGAGAATTCTACCAGCTCGACCGGTCGAATCCAGGTATTAAATGGCTGCGACGGGATCTGCGTCCGTAATGTTTTCTTGCACTGCTTCCAGAGCCGATCGGGCCGAATTTCCATCGAGTATAAACAGCTTGAAAAAGGTGGGTGGGAGAGCAAACTGTGACTGCATGGTAGGTCGGGAATAGTACTCAGGGCAAGTCGAAAACACTCTCTTTTTTTCCACACAACTCACTTGTTATCCACACCGGCGATGTGGAGAAAAAAGAAGGGGCACTGAGTGATTCTGAGGGGCTATTTTTGTCCAATCGATAAAAAAATCTGCTGAAAAAAAAGATCACGATTGAAACCATTTCATAATTTCTTCAGCATGTTGTCCGACCTTCGGTTTCTTGATGACGTGCTTGATGGTACCGGTCTCATCGATCAGGAATGTGGTTCGTTTGGTCCCCATGAATATCCTGCCGTACATGTTTTTCTTCCCATAGGCCCCGTACGCAGTCATGATGGTTTTTTCCGTGTCCGCAATCAGTGGAAATGGGAGATCGTATTTTGCAATAAACCGGTCATGTTTCGACTCTGGATCGTCTGAAACGCCGATTATGGCTATTCCGGCATCCTGGAGGATGTCATAATTATCTCTCAAATTACAAGCCTGTCGGGTGCATCCGGGTGTATTGTCGCGGGGGTAAAAGTACAGGACGAGTTTCCGACCGGAGAAATCCTTGAGCGAGATTTCGTCGCCATTCTGGGCGATTCCACAGAAGTCAGGTGCCGGCGAGCCAGCTTCGGGCATGATGGTGTCGGTCATACAAATCAATTCGGTGGGGAGACCCCTGAAAAACGTCAGGAGCATCGGGTTCTTACAAGAAAGAGTGTTCGGGTGAAATGCCTATCCGAAACAGGAGATCCGACTCGTTGTGGAAAGATATCCACGATCTGGCTATGCTCCGCGCGGATTTGATCAAGGTCGTCTTTCAATCCTCGAAAACGAGCTGGAAGCCTTGGAATAGCGTGTCAGAACGCGACTCCGATGGCATTTGAAATGAAGCGCATGAATTCACGCCCTGAATCCCATATTTCTGCCAGATGTGGGAGCAGATCGGGAGCAAGCACAGCCTCTTCTGATAGCTGGCAGACCCCGAAGAAATCCTTGCGTTTGAGATCTTCAATCAGAGGATGATCCGGATCGAATCCCTTGGGAGCTCGCTTGAGTGCGCTCCCTGCAAGCGAAAAGTTGCCCGAAAAATCACCCTCTCCGACAAGAGTATTCCATCTCTCCTGGTTCTCATCAATAGCCGTTCGAATTCGAAGTAGCGCATCCCGCTCCGGTTGCCAGACGCCCAGCGCGACAAAAACTTTGTCTGGTTGAATGTGGAGGTAGTAACCGGGAGCATGGGCGCTCTTTCCCAGCTCGTGGCGGAAGTGAATGCCTGCATGCGTTTTATACGGATCCTTGTTTTTCGAGAAACGAATATCCCGGTAGATCCGGAAAAGTGACCCGCCGTTGGCTTTCGGAATCGCCCGGTAATGTGGGCTGATTGACGAGAGTAGGGGAGCGAACTCCTCGATGAACTGAAGCAAAGGATCTTTAACGTGATCTACATATCGGTGCTTGTTTGAGGCAAACCAGTCTCTATCATTGTGTTCGCTCAGGTCCCGCAAAAACTGAAAGAGATCGGGAGTGACGTAGGGATTGTTCATCGAGAGGAACCGGTGTTGAGGAATCGTTTTATTCTGGGACGTAGGATAGGCGTTCTGAACGATATTCTATTTGGACGGCCTGAAATAATCGCCAATGCGGCGTGCTGCGGCCGGACCGACAACGGCCTCGAGTTTGCTCGAGTCGGTTTCTCGAATACGTTTTACGGAACCGAAGGACTTGATCAATTTCCGGACGGTAGCAGGTCCAATACCCTCAATATCAAGCAGTTCACTGTGCAGGGTATGTTTGGAACGCTGTTTACGCTGGAACGTGATGGCGAAACGGTGGGCTTCGTTCCGGATGCGTTGGAGTAGCTGAAGCGAGGCGCTGGCTTTCGGTATGAACACCGGATCGGTGTCGCCCGGAAAAAAGACCTCTTCGAGTCTCTTTGCAAGGCCAGTTACCGGGAATTTACCATATGCCTCTACCCCTTCCAACGCTTCTATAGCGCTCGAGAGCTGCCCTTTGCCGCCGTCGATGACAACGAGGTCCGGCCAGGGGCCGTTTTCCTCCACAATTTTTGCATACCGGCGGGAAATGACTTCCCGCATGGACTGAAAATCGTCCGATATACCGCCCCCGACAGATCGGACCTTGAATGTTCGGTATTCCGATTTCCGTGGTTTCCCGTCGATAAAGACCACGCACGAGGCCACTACGCCAGTTCCTCCCAGATGCGAGATATCGAAACATTCGATTCTCCGGGGGAGGCGCGGCAGGTGTAAATCTTTCTTCAGTTCGGTCACCACAAAGGGAATCCGGCCCTCGTTTTTACGTTCGAGTTGGAGCAGATACTCCTGCAACATCATGTCGGCATTTGTCGCGACAAGCCGGGCAAGTGCTGCTTTCTCACCCCGCTGAGGCTGCTTGACGATGACCTTTTTCCCACGCCGGTGCTGAATAAAATCGAGGAGCGGACCCATATCCTCGCACGGATTCGACAGGCCGATTTCGTCCGGATAGAAATTCGACTCTGTATAATAGCGCTCCAGCAGGGCCTGCATCAGCCGCTCGTCTGACTGGTCTTCGATCCGATGTAGATATTTGTGCTGGCGACCGATAATCTTTCCTTCCCGGACCTGGAATACGACCCCGCATGCTACGTTTTCCGTGCGATCCACCGAAACGGCGAACAGGTCCCGGTCTACGAAATCCTGACTCACGATCTTCTGTTTTTCTGCGTACCGTTCGAGCGCTTCAATTTGATCGCGCAGATTGGCGGCTTCCTCGAAATCCTGGGCCTCGGAGACGCGCGTCATTTCGTCGGTGAGTAATTCGATGAGTGTGCCTGTTTTTCCGTTGAGAAGACGTTCGATTTGCCTGATGACTCCATCGTAATGGGCGCGGGTCTGATAACCCACGCACGGGGCATCACACTTCTTGATGTGATACTGGAGGCACACTTCATACTTTCCCGCAGCGATAGGCGCTTCGGCAAGATTGAGTGAGCATGTCCGGAGCCTGAAAATGGACCGGATCGTATCGAGCATGATATTCATGCTCCTTGCGCTCGTATAGGGTCCGAAGTATTTCGAGCCATCTTTACGAAGCTTTCGCGTCGGAAATATTCTGGGGAACGGCTCGTTCTTGATGCAGATGTACGGGTAGGTCTTATCGTCGCGGAGATTGATATTGTACCGGGGACGAAGCTGTTTAATCAGATTATTCTCCAGTATCAACGCTTCGGCTTCTGTATCGGTGACAATGACTTCTACATCACATATTTTCGAAACCAGAATGCGGAGTCGACCCTCTCTGTTGCGGCTGTCGTGAAAATAGGAATTGACGCGCGAGCGCAGGTTCTTGGCCTTTCCCACATAGAGGACGTTTCCCTCAGCATCCTTGTGCTGATAGACTCCGGGCCGCTTCGGGAGTGCCGCAAGCTTTTGTGAGAGAATGGGATCCATGGTTGTTTGCTGGGTGGCTCCCGAAGAACGAATACCCTGTTGGATGGTTCGATGGGTATGCAAAATAGGGGCCTATGCCAGAATCCCAGAAGATACTCGCCGAATTGCACCGATTATATCCCGACGCAGACTGTGCGCTCGATCATGGGGCAGCCCATGAGCTCCTTTTTGCGACCATCATGTCGGCGCAGACCACCGACGTGAACGTCAACCGCGTAACGCAGGTATTATTCCGTAAATACCGGACCATCGCCGCGTTCGCTGCTGCGGATCCGGAGGTCTTCGAACAGGAAATCAGATCCACCGGTTTTTTTCGTAACAAGACTCGCTCGGTCCTTGGAGCGGCCACCATGATACTGGAGGAATATGGTGGACAGGTGCCCGACACGATGGAGGAGTTGCTCCGACTACCTGGCGTTGCGCGAAAGACGGCGAACGTAGTATTGGGTACGTTTTTCGGGAAGGCCGAAGGTGTTGTGGTTGACACCCACGTTCGGCGTCTATCCAACCGGCTCGGAATGACGACGAAAACCGATCCTGTCAAGATCGAAAGAGACCTGATGGAGCACGTTCCCCGGAACGAGTGGATATTTATCAGTCACGCACTCATTCTTCATGGGCGAGCGGTATGTAAAGCTAAAAAACCATCCTGTATTGATTGTACGCTGCGCTATTTATGCCCTCAGACGGGTGTCGTACAGGACGAGCGAACGCGGTGACTGGAGGGTATGCTCACGGCGGGAGCATCATGGATTGTCTCCGGAGCACGATGCGCATCGAGTGCGCTTCGCAGATCTTCAATCAGATCCGAAGCGTCTTCGATCCCGACGGAAAGTCGGACGATCTGTTGAGTGATCCCGGCCTTCAGGCGCTGCTCCTCCCGCATGGAGGCATGACTCATGGACCACGGATGTTCAATCAGGGACTCGACGCCACCGAGTGATTCGGCCAGCGTAAAGACGGCCGTATTCCGCAAGACCGTACAGACATCGTCAAAATCACCGTCGACTTCGAAGGAAACCATTCCTCCGAACCCGGACTGTTGTCTGACGGCGAGTTCATGTCCGGGATGCGATTCGAGACCGGGATAAAACACCTGACGAACGCCCGGGTGAGACGCGAGGAAACGGGCTACCGCGTGGGCATTCTCTTCATGCTGACGAAGCCGGATCGGGAGCGTCTTCAGACCGCGAAGTACGAGCCAGCAGTCGAACGGTTGGGCTACGGTACCGAACGCATTTGCGGCGAACTGAATGGCTTCGTTCCGCTCCTGCGTTGCGGCAACGATGGCGCCGCCGACCACATCCGAATGACCGTTGATGTACTTGGTGGTCGAATACACGACGTAGTCGGCACCGAGGGCAATCGATTGCTGAAATATCGGCGACAGAAAGGTATTGTCGACGACCACGGTTAGTCCGCGCTGGTGTGCGCGATCGCAAAGTGCTCGGACGTCATAGACGCGAAGCAGCGGATTGGAGGGGGTTTCAATCCAGAGGAGAGAACTCTCATCGGTGATGTGTTCGGAGAGTGTGTCCGGCGAAGATAGATCGACGAACGAGACCGATAGTTTACCCTGTGTTTCCAGGTGATGGAGCAACCGTTCAGTTCCTCCATAACAATCGTGGCTACAGATGACATGAGCTCCGGCCGGAAGCGTTGCCAGCACCGTCGAAACCGCTCCCATGCCGGATGTGGTTGCAACGGCTCCGACACCGCCATCCAGATCGGCGAGCGTCTCCTCGAGCGCATTACGGGTCGGGTTTCCGGAACGGGTATAGTCGTATCCTGCCGATTTTCCGACATCGTCAAAGCGAAAAATGGCCGACTGATAAATGGGCGGGACGACGCTGTTGTAACAGCGATCGGTCTGTTGTCCCGAGAGTGTGAGGCGGGTCTGGCGATTCATGGTAATCAGGAGTCTATGAGGAATAAAAAGGGTCAGATTAAGTTTGTTCTATCCATCGGTCGAGCCGCGACGTCGTCCCGAAGGGATGACGAGCGTACCGAGACCGGTTCCATTCAGGGATCGAACCCGCAGCGGAGTTCGCGTAGTCAGTAACGGTTCGAGGGTGTGACGATGCATACCCAGTCGATTCGCACTGTTGAGAAGCGCCGCATCTTCCATGAGCATGACATCGAATGGCCGGGCGGTCGGATTCAGACGGGGATCAGACGTATACAGTCCGTCTACGTCGGTCCACCGTTCCATTCGATCGGCGTCCAGTGCGGATGCCAGAAGAGCAGCCGTCAAGTCGCTACCCCCGCGTCCGAGTGTGAGCGTATTCCCGCAGGCGGTTCCACCGATGAATCCGGCAATTACGGGGACGACCGATGAAGAGAGGGTTGAGGCCCACGATCGAACGAATACACTCGTTTGATGGGTGTCGACTACCCGGTCATCGCTCATGCGTACAAGACTGGATGCGTCCACGACCCGGGAATCGGTTCCACGATCGGCCAGATACGCGGCGACCAGAGGGGTGGACATACGCTCTCCTGCGGCGCGAATCTGTTCCCGGTCAAACCGGGTGCCGAGTCGCCCCACCAGGCGTCTCAGAGGTGGTATCAATTGACCAACCTCATACCTGACAATGCGTTTGTACGACGTAAGAGACGTCGTCTTCAGGAGCTCGGATCCGGTGTGAAGATGCAGGCGAATTAGCTGTTGCAGCGTGTCTACCCAGTCGTTGCCGATGGCGGTTTGGTCGGCATCAGCGAGTGAAGCGGTTTCGAGGGACGGCGAAGCGGCGGCTTCGAGGGATGGCGAAGCGGCGGTTTCGAGGGATGGCCAATCGGCGGCCGAGTCGATGAGTGCTTCGAGGCGGT
>CAYLHF010000016.1:21586-45130 GCA_964383365.1 uncultured Rhodothermales bacterium
GCGGTTTCGAGGGATGGCCAATCGGCGGCCGAGTCGATGAGTGCTTCGAGGCGGTCTGTGACGGTCGCAAGCGCTGAAACCACGACTACGGGTCGGCACTCCTCGCAGGACTGTTCGACTATCTCGGCTGTTCGGCGAATTGCCCGGGAAGATCCGACGGACGTTCCACCGAACTTGAGTACGCGGAATTTTTTATCTGGAGAGTTCATGCGTCCGCTCGGATGGAGACGGGAGATGCCACCGTCAGATCGGAAAAGAAGGCTCGTACCTGGACCGCGATTTCTTCGGCTTCGATCAGAAAGCTGTCGTGACCGAATGGAGCGTCCAGCACATGGAGACGACTGTTGCACAGGAGTGCGTCGAGTTCGACCTGCTCCCCGATCGGATACAGCAGGTCGCTCGTGATTCCGATCACGAGCGCCGGTTGCATCATGGCATGCAGCACGTTCCTGAGTGGCCCGCGTCCGCGGGCCACGTCGTGCGAGTTCATCTGCCGCGTCAGGTGGACATAACAGTTGGCGTCGAATCGATCTACGAGTTTATCACCGTGATGCCCCAGCCAGGACTCTACAGCAAAGCCGCGGCCCGTCGGTGCACCTGATCGAGCGAACCGCGCATCGAATTCTGCCGCAGATCGATACGAAATCATGGCGATTCGTCGGGCGGCAGCGAGTCCGGCGGAGGGTGGGGCGTCTACCGTGTAGGCACCGTCTTTCCAGAGAGGATCGGCATAAATACTCTGACGTTGGGCCTCAGTCCACGCGATTCCCCATGGAGAATGGGCGGCTCCGACAGCGATCGGGATGAGTGCACCCACAAACTCCCCGTACACCCCCCATTCCAGCACCTGCATACCCCCCATCGAACCTCCGATGGCTGCAAAGACGCGCTGTATGCCCAGTCTGCGCAGTGTTTCGCGATGGGCGCGTACCGTATCCCGAATCGTGACCTCAGGGAACGACGCCCCATACGGTTTTCCGGTTGCCGGGTTAATCGAGACGGGAGAAGCGGACCCGTACGGGGAACCGAGGCAGTTCAGACAGATCACAAACCATTTATTCGTGTCCAGCACTCTTCCCGGTCCGATAAGCGCTGCCCACCAGGACGCCGCGTCCGAATTGCTCGTCAAGGAATGGCATACGACAATGGCGTTGTCTCCCTGTTCGTTCAGGGTTCCCCAGGAGTGGAAAGCGACAGTCGGAGCACGAAGTATACCCCCGCTTTCCAGGTGCAGATCATCGAGAAGAATCTCTTTTCGCATGGCACATCGAATCATTCTTGGTTCGTGTGCCCATCCGAAGCCCGGTCAGGTTCGGGGCGGGTCGCAGACCTGTATTTCGCCGCGCGGAAAGAGGTCTACAAAAAAACCTCTCCCGACAAGTGCAGCGGAAGAGGTCAACAGGTTGTCCAACTGGACAACATTCTCCCGCTCATCTTTCCTCGATCGTCGCCGAGGCAGGAGTTGGCACCGGACCTGCACCCTTAGGGAGTAGTGCAGGGGTTGCCAGGACTTCTCAGGGCCTGAACCCTCCGTCCTTCTAGATGAGCACAATGTCAAAGTGCAGCCGTCTACCTGACGAAATGAATCCGGTTCCGTGGAGATTGAAAAAAGTTTGCACTCATTAATGACAACACATGAGAATAGGATGGACGGAGGTCTTCTTGGTAGCGCTTCCAAAAAATTCGAAATTGGAATTCGTTGACAATACAGCGAAGATGGGGGTACTTTTGTCGAAATTTAGCTCAACACACGGCCCGCATGTTCAATCGCGGTTATTCCATATCTACTGTAAGCGGGTCCCGTTCGGGATCGCACGTAGCCGTGTTGGCTTCTTCCTCTCCGGAGGGATTCGATCGTCGCAGTCTTGATGTTCGACTTGACGTGGACCTATTGGCCCTCGTGTTCGTCACCATTCTGGTACTAAGCCTGATTATTGGCTGAATAACCGATCAATCCCTCATACACGCCTGAGCGCGCATATCCGAATTCGGAATAAGGGGTTGATCGAAACCCCACCCGAGACACCCTATGTCGGAATCGCGAACATTCAGAAGTGACACGGTCAAGAAAGGATTCGAAAGAGCTCCTCACAGGAGTCTGTTGCGTGCTACCGGGGCCATTCAAAACGAGTCGGATTTCAGTAAGCCGTTCATCGGGGTGTGCAATTCCTACATCGACCTGATACCGGGACACGTGCATTTACAGGCGTTCGGTGCGGTCGTCAAGGAGGCGGTACGTGCAGCAGGCGGTATCCCGTTCGAATTCAACACGATCGGAGTCGACGATGGTATCGCTATGGGGCACATCGGGATGCGGTACTCCCTGCCGTCACGGGAACTGATCGCTGACTCGGTTGAGACGGTCGCCGCTGCCCACTGGTTGGACGGGCTGGTCTGTATTCCGAACTGTGACAAGATTGTGCCGGGGATGCTCATGGCAGCGCTCCGGCTCAACATTCCGACCGTGTTCATTTCAGGGGGACCGATGTCGGCTGGCAGGACACCGTCCGGTGAAAAAATAGATCTGATCTCGGTATTTGAGGGAGTCGGGAAGTTCAGTAAAGGCGATATCGATGCCTCGAGGCTGATGGAACTCGAACAGTTTGGATGTCCGAGCTGCGGTTCGTGTGCAGGGATGTTCACGGCCAACTCGATGAATTGCATCATGGAGGCTCTCGGACTCGCGCTTCCGGGCAACGGCACCATTCTGGCAACGGATTCAAGGCGGGAAGAGTTGGCTCGCTTGGCGGGAGCGCGCATCATCGACCTCGTCGAAACGGATCTGAAGGCTCGGGACATCCTGACCGAAGAGGCACTCTGTGATGCTTTCGCACTGGATATGGCCATGGGGGGATCCACGAATACGATCCTGCACCTGCTGGCAGCTGCCAGCGAGGCCGAAATACCGTTCGATCTGCACCGTATCAATGAGATTTCTGACCGCGTTCCTCATGTGTGCAAGGTCTCTCCGGCCGTACCGGACGTTCATATGGAGGATGTGGATGCGGCTGGCGGTATACCGGCGATTCTCGGAGAGCTTCACGCACTCAACCTCCTGAATGCCGATCGACCGACGGTGACCGGAAACACCCTTGCTGAAAATCTCGTCGGGGTATCCAGGACCAATGAGCGTGTCATTCGAAATCGGGAGACGGCGTTCAGACAGACCGGTGGACTCAGCATTCTCTTCGGCAATCTGGCTCCGGAAGGGTGCGTCGTGAAAACCGGAGCGGTGACCGACGACATGCTGGTATTCGAGGGAAGCGCTAGAATTTTTGAGAGCCAGCAGGAAGCCGTCGACGGAATATTATCCGGAGTCGTCGAGGCCGGCGATGTCGTTGTGATCAGATACGAGGGACCAAAAGGCGGACCCGGGATGCCGGAGATGTTGCAACCGACCTCGGCGCTGGCCGGAATGGGTCTCGATACGTGTGTCGCCATGATTACAGACGGTCGCTTTTCCGGGGGAACGCGAGGTCTTTCGCTCGGACACTGTTCCCCGGAAGCCGCGTCAGGAGGGCCGATCGGAGCCGTTGAGCCGGGCGATACAATCCGTATCGACATTCCTTCGAATCGGATTGAACTCTGCGTATCGGATGAGGAGATCCGTGCGCGTCTGAATCGTCTTCCCGCATTTGAGCCAAAGATCAAGGGTGGCTACCTCGAACGCTATACCTATTTCGTGACGAGTGCCTCCGACGGCGCGGTACTCAAAATACCGGGCATGGAAAAGCCGGAACCGGATAGCCATCTCACCCCTCAGTAACGATCGGTTTTAAAAGACCAAACCCATGAACACTGACACGGCAGTCATAGCCACATCGCGGTCTCAAACGGGACACAGGCACCCGACCGGGAAGGAGCGATCGGACCAAACGAAAAACACCCCTCTTCGTGACGACAGGCTGTTTTCGGGTGCTGAGATTCTGCTCAAGAGTATGGAGGAGGAGAACGTCGAGTTCGTCTTTGGCCATCCCGGAGGAGCGGTCATCGGGATCTATGATGCGATGCACCAGATGAAGCCGGCGTTCGAACACATTCTGGTTCGTCACGAGCAGGGTGGAACCCACGCGGCAGAGGGATACGCCAAGGCGACGGGTAAGGTGGGAACCGTTCTGGTAACGAGCGGACCGGGGGCCACCAACTGCGTGACCGGAATCGCGGACGCGTATATGGACTCCATTCCAATTGTCGTGTTCACAGGGCAGGTTCCGACCAGCATGATCGGGAACGACGCGTTTCAGGAGTGCGATACGATCGGAGTGACACGTAGCATTACGAAGCATAATTTTCTGGTTCGAGACGTCACAAAACTTGCCGAAACGGTAAAGGCCGCTTATTACATCGCAAGAACGGGACGTCCGGGTCCGGTTGTGGTAGATCTCCCCAAAGATATCCTGGCTGCGAAAACCACGTTTAATTACCCGGAGGAAGTATTTCTCCGCGGATATTCTTTTGCGTCCCGGGCTGACTTCAGGCAGGTCGAACTGGCTGCTGCCATGATCGCTGAATCAGAGAAGCCACTTTTTTACGTCGGAGGCGGCACGATCAGTGCTGGAGCCGGTGAACAGCTCACCGCGCTGGCCCGTAAAACCCGCATTCCGGTAACGACAACGCTTCATGGTCTCGGATCCTTCCCGGAAAATGATCGCTTGTCGGTTGGTATGCTTGGAATGCACGGCACATACTACGCGAATCAGGCCGTCCAGAATACGGACTTGCTGATCGCTGTGGGTGCCCGATTCGATGATCGGGTGACGGGAAAGCTGGACGCATGGGCCCCGCACGCTCGAATTATCCACATCGATATCAATCCGGCGTGTATTTCAAAAAACGTCCCCGTGGATTGTCCTATCGTTGGTGATGTTACGTGTGTGCTTGAGCAACTCGACCCGCTCGTCGGTCCCAAGGACACCGGGAAGTGGCTCTCTTCCATCGACGGGTGGAAAGAAGACTGTCCACTGGATGTTGGAGACGATGGTGCCTTGCGCCCCCAGCAGATCATCCGCGCGCTACGGGATAAAACGGACGGTCACGCCATCGTGGTCACCGATGTAGGCCAGAATCAGATGTGGGGTGCTCAGTTCTTTACCTATGTTGAGCCCCGATCGCACATTACCTCGGGAGGACTGGGCACGATGGGATTTTCGGTTCCAGCGGCCATGGGAGCCGCGTTCGGTGTCAGAGACACCGGCCTCCCGGTGATATCCGTCAACGGTGATGGCGGGTTCATGATGAACGCCCAGGAACTCGCTGTCGCGGCCGCTCATCATCTACCCATAAAAGTGGTCGTCCTCAATAATAGTTTTCTCGGAATGGTCAGGCAATGGCAGGAACTCTTCCACGATGAGCGCTACAGCCATACGGATCTCACCGATACCAATCCCGATTTCGTGAAACTGGCCGAGGCGTATCACTGCGTGGGCTTGCGGTGCACCCGCCCCGAAGATATTCAGGCGACGATAGATCGGGCCTTCGAGATCAACGATCGTCCGGTGTTGATGGAGTTTCAGGTAATTACCGAGGAACTTGTTTTTCCGATGGTTCCGGCAGGAGCCGCCACCGACGATATGTTGGTCGAGCGATTTCGTCCCGAAAATTGTGCATGACTGCAATATTAACGAACATGGAATCAACCACACTGACACCCCAGCAACTATTTAGAAAACAGGCATCGGGCGAGGCTCTGGAGCCCGGTCTGGAAGACACGGTCCATCGCCATGTAATCACCGTTCTCCTGGAGAACTCGATGGGGGCGCTCAATCGGGTAGCCAATCTCTTTTCTGCACGCGGATTCAATCTTGAGAGCGTAAGCGTCGGGGAGACCGATAATCCGTCCATCTCCCGGATGACGATCGTAACGACCGGAAATGATCGAATCATCGGGCAGGTTCTTCGCCAACTCGACAATCTGATTGACACGCTGGTCGTGGACGATGTGAGCGACGAGGATTACGTGGAACGCGAACTATGTCTCCTGAAAGTAGGCTATACGATAGAAACCAGGCCGGTTCTGATGGACATCGCCGAAATATTTCGGGGCAAGATTATCAACATTACACCGGACTCCATGACGTTCGAACTCACCGGTCCGACGACGAAGATCAATGCGTTCGTAGGCATGATGGGAGACTATCCCATTCTGGAGATCGCCCGAAGCGGACGGGTGGCCATGCGGCGGAGTATGGTCTTCGAATCGCCGACGGATCAACCATAAACCCATCGAGACAATACGATGAAAATGCATTACGATGCCGATCTGGGCATCATTCAGAACAAGAAAGTAGCCGTCATCGGATACGGCAGTCAGGGTCATGCTCATGCACTGAATCTGCTTGAGAGTGGCGCCAATGTTCGAGTCGGACTCCGAGCGGGATCTGCATCAGCGGACAAGGCAGCACAGAAGGGACTCGTAACCGGGTCGATTGAAGACGTGTCTGAGTGGGCTGACGTCATCATGATTCTCGTTCCGGACCAACACCAGAAGCGAGTCTATCAGGAGAGTATCGAGCGATTCGTGACGTCCGGGAAGGCACTCGGATTCGGACATGGATTCAATATTCACTACGGTCAGATTACTCCGCCCCCGAACGTGGATGTCTTCATGGTGGCGCCCAAGGCTCCGGGTCATCTGGTCCGTCGGACATATGAAGAAGGGAAAGGAACGCCCTGTCTCGTGGCCGTCGCGCTCGATGCGTCGGGCTCGGCAATGGATCTGGCGCTCTCATACGCGAAGGGAATCGGGGGCATGCGAGCCGGTGTCATCGAGACCAACTTCAAGGATGAGACTGAAACCGATCTTTTTGGCGAACAGGCCGTCCTGTGTGGTGGGTCCGAAGCGCTAATCAAGGCCGGGTTTGAGACGCTGGTTGAGGCAGGTTACCCGGAAGAGCTGGCGTACTTCGAATGTCTTCACGAACTGAAATTGATCGTCGATCTGTATTACGAGGGAGGCCTCGAATACATGAACTATTCCGTGAGCGATACCGCCGAGTACGGTGGGTACTCGCGTGGAGCACGGGTTATAGGAAAAAACGTGAAGGCAGAAATGAAGAAGATTCTCTCCGAAGTGCAGTCGGGACAGTTTGCCGAAGAGTGGATCGCCGAGTGTGATGCCGGCTGGCCGAACATGACGCCACTTCGTGAAGCCTCAGAAACACATGCCATCGAACGGGTCGGGAAGAAGCTCAGGAAGATGATGTCCTGGTTACGAACGACGACGGATTCAGATACCGTTGGATCACCCGTTGAAAACGAGGTTGTCGCCTCCTGATCCGAGAGCCACTATGGCTATGCATCGCATCGTATTGTTGCCGGGAGACGGGATTGGCCCGGAGGTCGTCGGGGCGGCTACCCGGGTCCTGGATGCTGTCGCCGACACAACCGAGTTCGAGTATGCCTCGGAGGCGTACGGGATTGGAGGTGCGGCCATAGACGATGCAGGGGTTCCGCTTCCGGATTCGACCCTGGATGCCTGCCGAAATGCAGACGCCGTTCTCCTGGGAGCCGTCGGAGGTCCTGCGTGGGACGGTGTGGACCGGGAAATACGTCCCGAGTCGGGGCTCCTCGCGCTCAGAGAAGGCCTGGGTGTCTTTGCCAATTTGAGACCCGTGCGTGTCGCAGATGCGATGGTGGGGGAGTCGCCCCTCAGGGAAGATGTCGTGCGGGGAACCGATCTCCTCGTCGTGCGCGAATTGACCGGCGGGATCTATTTCGGGAAGCCGAGTCGCCGCTCGGAAACGGCTGCGGTCAGTTCGATGACGTATACATCTGAAGAGATCGAGCGGATTGCCCGGATTGCTTTTGCAGAAGCACGGAAAAGGAGCGCGCGCGTCACGTCGGTCGACAAGGCCAACGTGCTCGAGGTCTCCCAGCTCTGGCGAGACACGGTCGGCCGGGTCCAGTCCACGGATTATTCAGATGTTGCGCTCGACCACATGTATGTCGATAACGCCGCCATGCAGATCGTCCGATCCCCCCGCCAGTTCGACGTTATTCTGACGGGCAACCTCTTCGGCGATATTCTCTCGGATCTTTCCGCCACACTTCCGGGCTCATTGGGACTCTTGCCCTCGTCAAGTATCGGAGGAACGGTAGGTCTTTACGAACCGGTCCATGGGAGTGCCCCGGATCTGGCAGGCCGCGACATGGCCAACCCAATTGCAACCATTCTGAGTGTCGCCCTGATGCTGGATGACCTGAACGAAGTCACAGCAGCCCAACGAGTTAGAGATGCCGTGGATCACGTCTTGAAGCGTGGACTGCGTACAGCGGATCTGCATCGAAACGGTACGGTCGGTGTTGGTACGAGTTCGATGGCCGACGCCATCAGTGCTCGCGTCAGGGAACTCGAATGCCCTCATCCCAAGTCACTAAATCTTTCTGTCTGATCGACAATCACATCATGTCTGACGAACGAGAAACTACTTTTTCTGATCGGGTTATCATTTTTGACACTTCGCTGCGCGACGGAGAACAGGCCCCGGGAGCCGCGATGACGGTCCCTGAAAAAATTCAGATTGCCCATCAGCTTGCGCGACTGGGCGTGGATGTGATCGAAGCGGGCTTTCCGATTTCGTCGCCAGGGCAGGAAGAAGCCGTCCGGCGTATCTGCGTGGAGGTAGAAGGGCCCGTGATCTGTGCGTTGGCTCGAGCCACTCCTAAAGACATCGAGGCGGCAGGAGATGCCCTGTCGGCGGGCACGAATACCCGGATTCACACCTTCATTGCGACATCCGACATTCATCTACAGAGTAAGTTTTCGGATGATCGATACGGCGCTGACCTCCCGGAAAAGAGGCAGACCGTAAAGAAAATGGCGGTAGATGCAGTCAAACAGGCCCTGACATACACGACCGATGTAGAATTCAGTGCAGAAGATGCCGGTCGAACGGGCACTGATTTTCTCTGTGATATTGTGCAAGCGGTAATCGATGCCGGTGCCACTACCGTAAATCTACCCGACACGACCGGCTATTGCATGCCGTCGGAATACCGGGCCATATTTGAGACGGTCCGCAAGGGTTGTACGATTCCTCAGAACGTTGTTTTGTCCACTCATTGCCATGACGATCTGGGTCTCGCCGTTGCCAATTCCATCGCCGGTCTCGACGGTGGTGCCCGCCAGATCGAGTGCACGATCAATGGTATCGGAGAACGCGCCGGCAATGCGGCACTCGAAGAACTGGCGATGGCTCTCGAAGTGCGTCGTGACAGAATGAACCTGACTACAGGGATCGAGCATGCACTCCTGATGCAGACGAGTAAGATGGTATCGACGTTCTGCGGATTCGTCGTTCAACCGAACAAAGCTATCGTGGGAAAGAACGCGTTCAGCCACGAGGCAGGCATCCATCAGGACGGTGTCTTAAAAGCCCGCGAAACCTACGAAATCATGCGCGCCGAGGACGTTGGCCAGGATTCGGAAGCCATTCGACTGGGTCGACACTCGGGACGGCACGGTCTTTTCAGTAGACTGGATAAACTCGGTATCGTCGTACCTGAAGATTCACGCGCTTCGGTCTACAACGATTTTGTGAAACTCGCCGATCGCAAGAAAGAGATCAACGATATCGACCTTTATAACCTTATTAACGAACATTCCAGCACGATGAACACGCCGCACTACAAGATCGACCACATGGAGGTATCCGTTGGAACCGATCGAAAACCCGAGGCGAGAGTTCGGATACACCACCTCAGAACGGGTCATATGGAGGAAAAATTTGCCACAGGAGACGGTCCCATCGACGCGTTGTACCGGGCGATCGACCATGCGGTCAACCAGGCCCATGACCTCGTCAATTATTCCATTCGTTCTATTTCGGAAGGGGCGGACGCATTCGGAGAGGTCTCTGTTCTGATTTCGATCGGCGGCCCCTGTTTTGCGGGCAAGGCGAGCAGTACTGATGTCGTTGCGGCGTCAGCTGAGGCGTATCTTCATGCCCTCAACAGTCTGGCTGCCTTCCGTGCCGACGAGGAATCGATCCAGTTCGTCAATGACGGGATCATTCAGGCATTTCAGGGAGGAATGGCCTGAGAGTAGTTTTCGTGTACCACCCATTACCACGTCCCGACGGGCATGACTCTTACTGAAAAAATCCTGGCCACACATGCGGGCCGGGACCGCGTTGTGCCCGGAGAAAATATCTGGGTAGATGTCGACATCCTGATGACGCACGACGTGTGCGGTCCACCGACGATCGAGATCTTCCAGAGAGAGTTCGGTGAGGACGCAAAAATCTGGAATCCGCAGCGACTCGTCATTCTCCCCGACCACTACATTTTCACATCGGATCCGCATGCCCGGCGAAATATAGAGATCCTGCGCTCTTTCGCCCGCAAGCATGACCTGCCTCACTACTACGATGTAGGCTCTTCCAGGTACAAGGGCGTGTGCCACGTGGCCCTCGCCGAAGAAGGATTCAACCGGCCTGGGAGTGTTCTTTTCGGGACCGACAGCCATACATGTACGTCGGGAGCGTTCGGTCTCTTCTCGACGGGCGTAGGAAACACCGATGCCGCGCTTATCATGGGAACGGGCAAGATCTGGGTTCGTGTTCCGGAGACCATGCGGTTCACGTTCGATGGATCGTTGCCACCGTATCTGATGGCCAAGGACCTGATTCTGTCCGTGATTGGCGATATCGGATTTGAAGGGGGTACCTACCGAACGCTGGAGTTCGGGGGCGAAGCGGTCTACGATCTATCCATGCAGGAGCGGATGACGCTCACCAACATGGCGATCGAGGCCGGTGGAAAAAATGGAATCATTCCTGCCGATGAAAAAACCTGCGACTATGTCCGCGAGCGGACCGACGACCCCTTCGAGGTCGTCACGGCAGACGCCGATGCCCGGTATCATTCTGATTACCACTACGATGTCTCGACAATGGAGCCCGTCGTGGCCAAACCGCACCGTCCAGATAACCGGGCAACGGTCCGCGAGGTTAGCGGGACCGCCCTCGATCGAGCCTACATTGGAAGTTGTACCGGCGGCAAGCTTGAAGATTTCGAGGCCGCAGCCCGGATTCTGAAGGGACACGAAGTACGTGTGGCCACGTACGTCGTTCCGGCGAGTACGGAAGTCTCCGAGCGGATGCGCACTCGTTTGATCGATGGTATTCCGCTCTGGGATATTTTCGTCAATGCCGGCTGTCACATGGGGCATGCCAGTTGCGGCGCCTGCCTGGGTGGGCCGGTGGATACGTTTGGCAGGACGGAGGGAACGGAGGTGGTGATCTCTACAACGAACCGGAATTTTCCGGGTCGAATGGGATCCAAACAATCGGCTGTCTACCTGGCGTCACCCCTGACGGTAGCGGCGTCCGCGATCCACGGAGCAATAACAGACCCACGGGAAGTACTCGTTTGATTTTTTTTACGTAGTCCATGTCACACAATACACCAGAAGCCGTTATCGGAGAGGCCTACGTCGTAGGCGATTCGGTGGATACCGATCAGATCATTCCCGCGTCCCACCTGGTCTATTCGATGACCGATCCGGAGGAACGCAAAGAGTACGGTCGGTATGCCATGAGCGCTGTACCCCCGGCGGGTCAGGGGCTTCCGGGAGGGCATACCCCCCTGACCCCACCAGGTGAGTACCAGAGCCGATTTCGATTCATCATCGCAGGCACCAACTTCGGATGCGGGTCGTCGCGCGAACACGCTCCCTTCGCTCTCCGCGAGGCGGGCATAGATATCGTTGTCGCCGAAAGTTACGCGAGGATATTCTACCGGAATGCCGTGGATGCGGGCTTTCTGACACCGTACGAGACGCGCGAGCGCCTGATCGACCGTGTTCGAACGGGAGATACACTGTGCCTGGAGGCCACTTCTTCGAGGCTTTTGAATGAAACGACTGGCGAAGAGTATCTTCTGAATCCACTGGGAGACGTAGCGGCGATTCTGAAAGCCGGAAACGTGTTCGCCTACGCGCGTCAGGCCGGATTTATGAAGTAGTTCGTCCGTCCTTACGCATTCCAGAGGCGGAGTCATTCCATCTCCAGTAATAAGACGGCGATTACAGTGAAATATATCCTTGCACTCGACCAGGGGACGACGAGCTCCCGGGCGATTCTGTTTGATCATTCCGGTACCATTGTAAGCACCGATCAGCAAGAATTCGAACAGCTTTTTCCTCGGCCGGGGTGGGTCGAACACGATGCCTGCGAGATCTGGAACACACAGCTCGCGGTAGCCCGGTCGGCGCTGGAGAAGGAAGGGGTCTCTGCGGGAGACATCGCGGCAATCGGCATCACGAATCAGCGCGAGACCACCGTGATCTGGGACCGGCGCACAGGTGAGCCCATCTACCAGGCCATCGTCTGGCAGGATCGACGGACGGCTGCTTTTTGCGAGCAACTCAAGCGTGATGGATATGAGCCTGTCGTTCGGGAGAAAACAGGACTCCTGCTCGATCCCTACTTCAGTGGTACGAAGGTCCGCTGGATTCTGGATAACGTCGAGGGCGCGCGGTTAACGGCCGAGGCTGGTCATCTTGCCTTTGGAACGATCGACAGTTGGTTGATATGGAACCTGACCGGCGGAAAAACGCACGTCACGGACGTGACCAATGCCTCGAGGACGCTGCTCTTCAATATCGAAACGTGTTCCTGGGACGAAGATCTGCTGGATCTGTTCGGTATACCCGCATCAGTCCTTCCCGAAGTCAGGGCATCGAGTGAGATCGTGGCCCATACGGATGCTTCTATCTTCGGAGAAGCGATACCGATTGGAGGAATGGCTGGAGATCAACAGGCCGCCCTTTTCGGTCAGGTGTGTACGAGGCCCGGGATGGTCAAGAACACGTACGGAACGGGATGTTTCATGCTCATGAATACCGGGCAGGAGATCGTTCGCTCAAAGAATAATCTGCTCACAACCGTGGCATGGAAGGTCGACGGGCAGGTATCCTATGCCCTGGAAGGAAGTGTATTCGTGGGCGGAGCCGTCGTGCAGTGGCTTCGTGACGGTCTGGAACTCATCGAGTCGGCATCTGACGTCGAGGCCCTGGCTCTCAAGGTGGAATCGAGCGAGGGTGTGTACATCGTTCCCGCCTTTACGGGTATGGGCGCTCCGCACTGGGATCCGTACGCACGCGGGTCCATACACGGGCTAACCCGGGGATCGACGGCCGCACATTTCGCGCGCGCCTCTCTCGAAAGCATCGCCTTTCAGGTCGCCGATGTGATCGGGGCCATGGAGAAAGACTCCGGCCTTGAACTGCTGGAATTGCGAGTGGACGGAGGGGCTGCCGAGAACAATTTGCTGATGCAGTTCCAGGCGGATATGCTGGGTGTGCCGGTGCTTCGTCCTGAAATTCTGGAGTCAACGGCTCTGGGTGCGGCGTATCTGGCAGGCCTCGCGGTGGGATTCTGGAGCGGGACATCCGAACTTGCCGACCACTGGCAACTCGACCATCGCTTTGACGCCTCGATGGAGAAGAGCGAAGTAAGCGGTCTCAGAAAAGGCTGGTCCCGGGCCGTGGCCCGGTCGCTGGCATGGATCGAAGACGAATCTTTAACAGACCCGGACCCATCATGACACCCTTCATCGCTGAAATCATCGGTACCGCCCTTCTGATCTTGCTCGGAGACGGCGTCGTCGCAAACGTGGTTCTCGCTCGTACCAAGGGCAACGGTTCGGGGTGGATCGTGATTACGTGGGGATGGGGGCTTGGTGTTTTTGTCGGCGTGTATACGGTGGCCGCCTACAGCGGAGCCCATATTAACCCGGCGGTAACGATCGGACTGGCTGCCGCCGGAAAGTTCTCCTGGTCGCTCGTTCCGATGTACGTGTCAGCGCAATTCATCGGAGCAGCCCTCGGAGCGCTGCTGGTGTGGCTACATTACAAACGACATTTCGACGTATCAGAAGATCCTGATCTCAAACTGGCGGTGTTTTCGACGGGACCGGAAATCCGGAGTACGCTCTGGAACTTCGTCACCGAAGTAATCGGCACGTTTGTGCTCGTTTTTGGAGTCCTGAGTCTCGCAGCGCCGGACACGGGACTGGGATCGCTCGATGCCCTTCCCGTCGCCCTGCTTGTCCTCGCCATCGGGCTCTCACTGGGAGGACCAACCGGTTACGCGATCAATCCTGCCCGGGATCTGGGTCCCCGTATCATGCACGCCCTCCTTCCCATTCCCGGCAAACGGGACAGCGATTGGGGCTATGCCTGGATTCCCGTAATCGGGCCGATTGTTGGTGGTCTTCTGGCCGCATTGTTGTATGGGGTCCTCATTCACGGGTGATACGATGACGTCAGACGATTGCTAAAGCATGAAGAAAAGCGCTTCCAGTAGTCATTTATTGTCACGAAAGTGTGTTTAGACTTGATCCAGTGGGTTTCTATGCCGTATCATCGCCGACCATGATTACGGCGACCCTCATAGCAAGCTCCCTGCGACGACGTATCCGACGCGTCCGACCGGTGTCCGATTGTGACACACGGGTGGTGAGCATTTGCCGTATGGAATCGTAAGAGGGTACACACCGACAGATTTCAGGGCGCTGATCCATCCGGATCAGCGCCCTTTCTTTTTATCCCAATATGTATATCCCATGTCTATCATACTCGCATTCAGTGGCGGCCTCGACACCAGTTTTTGTGTGCCATTCCTGAAAGAGAAGTACGACGTTCCGGTCATTACCGTTACGGTCAATACCGGCGGACTTTCAAAGGAAGATGCCGAGGCGATTGAAGCGCACGCGTTGAAACTCGGTGCCGACGCTCATTACACGATCGATGCCCGCGCGGATCTGTTTGAGTCCCATCTGTCGTGGCTCATCAAGGGTAACGTTCTGCGCGGAGGGGTCTATCCGTTGTGCGTGGGATCGGAGCGGGTCGTTCAGGCAAAGCACATCGTCGCAAAAGCGAAAGAACTGGGTGCCCACGCGGTAGCGCACGGATCCACGGGGGCAGGGAATGACCAGGTCCGATTCGATGTGGCCCTTCGGGTACTGGCCGAAGATCTTCAGATCATCACGCCCATTCGGGACGAGGGACTTTCGCGTTCCGATACGACCGCATATCTGGAGGAACGGGGGATTACTGTGGATACGTCGACAACGACGTACTCGGTCAATGCGGGGCTCTGGGGAACGACCATTGGCGGTAATGAGACGCTTTCGACGGCTCGCCCACTACCGGATGCCGCATACCCGACGACCTGCTCTCCATCGAGTGCCCCTGATTTCAAGGATGAATTCGTTCTCTCCTTCGAGAAGGGCCTGCCAGTTGCCATTGACGGTGTGTCGATGGATCCGGTCGATCTCGTCGAAACACTGAATGAACGCGCGGCTGCCTCGGGGGTCGGAAGGGATATTCACGTCGGAGACACCATTCTTGGTATCAAGGGGCGGGTGGCCTTCGAGGCTCCTGCCGCTTCGGTCCTGCTGCCTGCTCACCGGGAACTCGAGAAGATCGTCCTCTCCAAATGGCAACGGTTTCAGAAGGATCACCTGGCCGATTTCTACGGCATGCTGCTGCACGAGGGTCAGTATTTCGATCCCGTCATGCGAGACGTCGAGGCTCTGTTGGATTCATCCCAGAAGGTGGTCACGGGATCCGTTAGCGTGAGCCTTTTCAAGGGTCACGTAAGCATTCAGGGATGCGAGAGTCCATTCTCCATGTTTGATGCTGCCGTCGCCACGTATGGAGAATCCAATACCCTCTGGGATGGGCGCGACGCCAGGGGATTTACCCGAATTGTCGGACTTCAATCCTATCTGTCAGCGCAGGCAAGAAAGGAACCCGAACTCTCATCGTCACTCTGATAATCTGAATCGCCTCACATGGAGGCTAACGCATCCGAACACTCGGAACAGGTGTAATACACGACCCAAGATCATGAATACTTCCCTTACCACCGTAGATCACATCGCATCGACCGCATCCAACTGCGAACTCGAACACGGCGTCCTCACATCCGACTATATCGTCGCGGAAGAGGGGTACTGTGTCGTCGTCCGGGCGAAAGAGGAAAAACAAATCTACAATCAGCTCGAATGCACCGACGGTCAGTTTCAGACCATCAAGGAGGGAGACGTGTTCGTCGGTGTCCTTGGCGAGCGGAAAGCCCTCAAGGGATATAGCGGGGGGATTCCAAGACATATTCAGCCGGGTGATCAGCTCAACGTACTGAATATGGGTGGGATTCTGGGAGTATGTTCCTCCGACCACCCAGACCTCGGACGGGCGCTTCGGGTGGAGGTTATCGGAGCCGCGATGACGGAGCACACCGATCGGCTCGTCCACGCGCGGATTCAGGATGCTGCGCTGCCGCCGGCCGAATGTCTGGTCCATTCAACACCGATCGTGATGGTGAGCGGGACGGCGATGAATACGGGCAAGACGTGGGCTGCATGCGAAATCATTTCCGGTCTGACCGCCCACGGGTTGCGGGTTGCTGCGTGCAAGGCGACCGGTGCCTCGCTCAAACGAGACGCCAGAAATATGGCCGAGCACGGCGCCGTCGCGACAGCCACGTTTACGGATGCCGGGGTGGTTTCGTCAACCGGAAAGGCGATGTCGCACTACGCGAAAGGGTTGATCCGGCACCTGAATACGTTTCATCCGGACGTCATCGTGATCGAATTGGGGGACGGTCTGATCGGATATTACGGCGTAGATGAGTTGTTGCAGGATAAAGAGTTACAGCAGTTTACCGTGGCTCATGTCCTGACGGCAACCGACCTCGCCGGGGTCTGGGCGGCCGATGAGCTCTTCAAGAAGAGGTACAAGGCACCCATTTCGGTCGTAGCCGGTCCCGTAACGGACAATCTGGTCGGCAAGCAGTATATCCGGCAGGTCATGGGAATTCCCGCGATGAATGCGCGGACGGACAACCAGGAACTCGCCGATCTGGTCGCAGGGGCCGTTCACGATGAAGTTCAGTACGTTCGGCTTCCGGGAAAGGCATTCCAGGTCGCCGTCTAGTCAGCAAAAAAAATGACACCAGAAAGAATCATACGAGCGGGTGTCCTGCACGGGGCAGGCTATGTCGGTGCGGAACTGATCCAGCTTCTCCTTGCGCATCCATTCGTTACGCTTGACGTAGTCACGAGCACGTCTCAGGCTGGTCAGTCGCTCGCGTCTGTGCATCCGTCTCTGACGGGGCGGACGTCACTGATGTTCACAGATTCGTACGACAACGCAGACGGTCTCGACGTGGTCTTTATCGCTGCCGGTCATGGCAAGGGTGCGACGGCCGTGAAAGAGCTACATACCGGGGGGTACGCGGGCAAAATTATCGACATGAGTGCCGATTTCAGGCTGAAAAGCGTGAATACCTATGAGGTGACGTATGGAGTCGAGCACCCGATTCCAACTCTACTTGACGATGCGGTCTACGGCCTACCGGAATTGACGGCGGTAACACCTCTTCACCGACTGGTGGCGAATCCGGGGTGTTTTGCCACCGGACTCTCCCTTGCGCTCACGCCGCTGGCACGGGCCGGATGTTCCGGCACCGCCCATGTTACGGCCCTGACGGGCGCATCAGGATCCGGTAACCGGCCGAGTCCGACGACACACTATCCCACGCGAGATGGAAACGTCCGGGCATACCGGATATTCAACCACAGACATCTGGCCGAAGTCGATCAGTTTGTAGGAGATGCTATCTCGGTTTCCTTCGTGCCCGTGTCAGGACCCTGGACGAGGGGCATCTGGGGGACAATTCACTTTCAGTCTACGGGAGGACGCATGGATTCCGGAGACCTGAGTAGATTATTCGAATCGGCCTACGGCGACAAACCGTTTGTGCGTCTCTGGCCCGGTGTCCTCCCGGAGCTTCGTTTTTCCCTCGGGACGCCATTTTGCGATATCGGATGGATCGGGAAAGATGACCAAACGGTGATCGGGTTTGCACTCGATAACCTCCTCAAGGGCGCTGCGTCGCAGGCGATTCAGAACATGAACCTGATAACCGGTCTTCCCGAAACCACCGGACTTCTACCCGAACAGATCCCATGTACCAATCAATGAACACCGATCAAGTGATGGCTCTGGAGGACAAATTCCAGATCCCAACCTACTCAAAAATGCCATTGGCTCTGGTCCATGGAGAGGGCGCAACGGTCACCGATGCCGACGGGAAGTCGTACCTGGATTACTACGGCGGGCACTGCGTGACACTGCTTGGGCACCGGCATCCCGCGGTCGTGGCGGCGATCAAAGCACAGGCCGACGAACTTCTGTTCTATTCAAATGCAGTCTACAGCCCCGTTCGTGCAGCTGCCACCGAGAAACTGGCTAATCTTGCCCCGGAAGGTCTCCAGAATGTTTTTTTCTGCAACTCCGGGACGGAAGCCAACGAGACGGCCCTTAAGCTGGCACGCTCCTTTACCGGCAGAAACGATGTCATTGCAATGGTGGGAGACTTTCACGGACGGACGCTTGGAAGCCTGGCTACGACGTGGAATCCGGCCTATCGAGAACCTTACGCGTATGCCCTTCCACGTACATATTTTGTCGATTTTTCCGATTTGAAAGCGCTCGACACTGCGCTGCGAAACCATCCGGACGTGGCTGCCGTCATTGTTGAGCCAATACAGAGTATGGCCGGCGTGGTGACCGCGGATGCAGTGTATTTTCAGGGTGTTCGCTCGTTGTGTGACACGCATGGTGTCGTCCTGATTTTCGACGAGGTTCAAACGGGGGTCGGGAGAACGGGCTCATTCTCTATCTCTACCGGTTTTTCAATCAAACCAGACATCATCACACTCGCCAAGAGCCTCGGCTCAGGCGTACCGGTCGGGGCCGTCCTGATTGACGATGCGATCGCCTCTGAAGTAAGGCCCGGCGATCAGGGCACGACGTTCGGGGGCGGGATGATTGCGATGGCCGCCGTTGAGGCGACACTTACCACGCTCGTTGACGAGGAGTTGATGGCGCGAGCCCCCGTCATTTTCGATCGAATCAAAGCCGGTCTGTCCGTACCGGTGACGGGTGCGGGGTGTCTCATCGGTGTGAAGCTACCGTGCGCCGCAAGACCGATACTCACGTTACTTCGGGAATTCGGCATTCTGGCCGGTGGTTCGGCCGATCCAAATGTAATCCGACTCATGCCCCCGATAGTCACGACCGACGATGAGATCGACCGGTTCTCGACCACGTTTGAATCCATTCTTGCAGATGTACTGGAGCCGGTATAAGCGAATGAATCATGTCCTGAATTGGGATGCCCTCCCGAAAGAATCCTGGGAATCGTGTCTGGAAACAGCTCTTCGGTGCGGACATGACCGCGCGATTGGACGTGGAGTGGCTACCGGACACTCCCTTGGAATGCTCTTTTTCAACCCGTCGCTCAGAACACGCACGTCGATGGAACTGGCTGCCGCCGAACTGGGAGCGCATCCAACCACACTCACTCCCGGTCAGGGTGTCTGGAATTTTGCCTGGGAACGTGGGGTTCGAATGGACGGAGCAGAATCGGAACATATTCAGGAGGCAATAGGGGTGTTGTCGAGGTATTACGACGCGCTGGGAGTGCGCCTTTTTGCGTCGATGACGGATCGAGAAAGCGACAGGTCCGATTCGCGGCTCACGCAGATAGTCCAAGCAGCGGGCGTACCGGTCATCAATCTTGAATCTGCCCGCTTCCATCCGTGTCAGGCCCTGGCCGATGCTGCCGTGATGACGGCCAGATTCGGTGATCGGATCGCGCAGAAAAAATTTGTCTTGTCGTGGGCACCGCATCCCAGGGCTCTGCCGATGGCCGTACCCAATTCGGCACTACTGGCAGCCGCCCGGCTTGGAATGGACGTGACGGTAGCCTCTCCGAAGACGCATCGACTCGACGCAGACGTGGTCGAGATGGCGCGGTCGTACGGTGTAAACGTATGTGAGACGGATGATCAGAATGCCGCAGCCGATGGTGCTGATATCATTTATGCCAAGGCCTGGGGAGGATCGATGGGGTACGACGAACCCGATAGAGAGGAGATGATTCGAATGTCGAATGCTGACTGGAAGATCGATTCAGTCCTGATGGACACGACTAACGAAGCGGGATTCATGCACTGTCTTCCCGTGCGGCGGAATGTGGTGGTGGACGATGGTGTGTTAGGTGGTCCGCGAGCCCTTCATCTGGATCAGGCGGAATACAGGATTCATGCCCAGAAAGCCATACTCGCGCATGTCTGGGATCTGAATCTCGGCGCGGAAGCCGGGTCGACAGCAGGTACGTCGGTGACGGAGGCCTGTCATGGATGATAAAACCAATTATCGGACCGGGCCGCCGATCGTCATAAAACTGGGGGGCGCACTCCTCGAGGGTAATCTGTCTTCGTTCTGGGATCAGGTGGCATGCATTCGTGACACCGCGCCCGTGATTCTGGTTCATGGAGGGGGACTGCAGGCGACGAAACTCGCAAATCAACTCGGTCATACGCCACGGATCATCCAGGGACGGAGAGTTACGGAGAAAATCGATCTCGAAATACTCCTGATGACGATGGCGGGTCAGCTCAACACGCGGCTGGTGGCCGGGGCTACGGCAGCGGGCCTCCGTTCGGTCGGACTCACCGGCGCGGACGGTAATCTGATTCGCGTTACCCGGAGACCACCCTGGTCCATCGACGACGAGGAGGTCGATTTTGGATACGTCGGCGACATCGCGGAAATAATGCCCCGGGTCCTACATACAATGGTGCATGCAGGCTTCCTTCCCGTCGTGTCTCCACCGGGCATCGACAGCGACGGAAATCTGTACAACGTGAACGCCGATACGATCGCGCTGGAAATAGCCGTGGCAACGGGCGCTTCTCAACTCATACTCGTTACCGGTTCGTCCGGAATTACACATCCGGAGACCGGCTGTGTGCTTCCTCTTGTCACGGCGGCGAGTGCCCGCAAAGCGGTAGCCGACGGTTGGATTCACTCGGGGATGCAGGTCAAGACGTATGTCGGGATGCAGGCGCTGGAACGCGGCATCGGATCGGTATGGATTGCGGGTCTGAATGATCTGGACGCAAAGACGAATGCGACTGAGCTCTGTCTGGAGGAAATGGCTGTATGAACGACGTACGGACGCTTCACTCAGAGTTGGTCGCTATTCCCGCACTGAGCCGGGAGGAGGCACCGGTGGCCGATCTGTTGTGTGCACTCGCAACGTCGGAAGGACTGGAGTATCAACGGTATGGCGACAATGTCGTCATGATGCTCGGTTCAAATGGTCCGATACCGACGCTTCTGCTGAACTCCCATCTGGATGTAGTACCCGCCTCATCAGATCATCCGTTCGATCCCTTCACACCTACGGTCCGGGATGGGCGGGTGTTCGGTCGGGGTACGGTCGATGCCAAGGCTTCCGTGGCGGCCATGACAATGGCACTGATTTCACTTCAGAGGGAGCGTTGGGCACCTCCATCAGGACAGGTGGTACTCGCTCTGACGACGTGTGAAGAGCTGGGAGGATCCGACAATGGTCTCGAGTCTACGCTTGGGCTGTTGCCCGCCCCTACCGCCGCCATCGTAGGTGAGCCTACGGAGATGCAACCCTGCGTGGCGCAGAAAGGATTGTTGATTCTGAAAATGACCGCCTCCGGGAAGACGTCGCACGCGGCACGGGCTCACCTCGGAATCAACGCCATCGAAATGGCTGCCCGAGACCTGCAACGACTCAGCGACCTCACTTTCGGCCGCGTGCATCCGTATCTCGGTCCGATCACCCTGACGCCCACGACCATCGAAGGCGGAACTGCCCGCAACGTCGTTCCCGATCGATGCGTGGTGTACCTCGACATCCGGTCGACCCCATCCTATACGCACGAGGAATTGACCTCGCTCGTGAGCGCCGCCGTCGAATCCGATATTTCGATCCACAGCGACCGGATGCTTCCCGCCGGCACAGATCCGGAGGAAACCATCGTCAAGGCATGCCTCGCGGCACACCCGGGCGCGAAGCCGTTCGGTTCGCCCACCGTATCCGACTGGATTTACGTGCGAGACATTCCAACAGTAAAAATGGGCCCGGGAGACAGTTTTCTCTCCCACACGCCGGAAGAGAGTATTCCCATCAGGGAACTCGGCGAGGCCGTGGTCATCTACCGGAATGCGATCAAATCGTATTTTGAATCGCAGGAAACGCGGAAATAAACTCAGAACCACCCGACGACGGTTCCCATGGAGCGGTCGACATCTATACACCGAGACTATCGTGACCAGGACAGACCAAAAAGAAACGCCCCGACCGATCTGGTTCAAGGGCACCGCAGCCGATTCGTGGGTGACCCGGTTCACTGTGGGGGACGATTACCTGTGGGACACCATTCTGCTCCCGTATGATATCGAAGCAACGAGGGCACATGCGCGTGGACTCGAGACGGCAGGTCTGCTTACAGAGAAGGAATTCGAGGCGATCTCCCTTGCTCTTGAAGGACTCGCTCAGGCTGTCGATTACGGTCGTATCACGGTTCAACCAGCGGATGAGGACAGCCATACGGTCATCGAGGCGTTCGTGACCGAACATGCGGGTTCGCTTGGCAAAAAATTGCAGACCGGACGGTCCAGGAATGATCAGGTTCTCGCCTCCATTCGCCTGTTCCTCCGGGATGCCCTCGATAGAATAGCAGAGGCCGCCCACCGGGTAATCAATGACCTCTGCGATCTGGCAGACCGTGACGGCGATCTCGTCATTCCGGGATATACCCACTTTCAGCGGGCCATGCCGAGCACGGTCGCTCTCTGGGCCATGGGCTATGCCGAGTTGTTTATAGACGACATTCGTGCACTCGGTCATGCCCGAAGTCAGATCAACCGATCTCCTCTCGGCAGTGCTGCCGGATACGGAGTCCCATACATGGAACTGGATCGGGAGGGTGTATCGGACGAGTTGGGTTTCGACAGCATCCAGGAGCACGTTACCGCCGTCCAGCTCTCGCGCGGTAAGCAGGAGACGCACGTTGTACATGCCCTCGTTCAGCTGGCGACGACCGTAAACCGTTTGGCATCCGATCTGGTTCTGTACAATTCGCGCGAGTACGGATTTGTGAATCTACCCGACGAGTTCTGTACCGGATCGAGCATTATGCCTCAGAAAAAGAATCCAGATGTGTTCGAGCTCTGTCGGGCAACGGTTCACCGGATAAGCGCCGAGATGCAGCTTCTGATGACACTCTCAACCAACCTGCCCTCGGGTTACCATCGGGATCTGCAACTGACGAAAGAAGCGGTCATGCGGGCCGTCGTCAAGACGGATGAATTGATGGAAGCAGTCACCGCCATTATTCCCGGTATCCGGTTCAACCCGGACCGAATCGGAGAAGCAGTGACGTCTGAGTTGTACGCGACAGCAGCAGCGCTCGAAGCTGTCGAAAAGGGAGCATCGTTCCGGGATGCGTACCGGGACGTGGCGAAGGACAAGGATGCGTGGGTGAAAGCGGCCGAACGGCCTATGAATGACGCATATCGAAATGTCGGATTTCCGGGAAAATCGAATGTGTCGGGTGTTCGCGAGCGGGCCAGGAAAGCGCTGGATGCCGTTGCTCCGGTCCACCCGGAATCCTGAATTCGGAGGCCGCTGAGCGCCGGAG
>CAYLHF010000016.1:45230-73317 GCA_964383365.1 uncultured Rhodothermales bacterium
GGCCGCTGAGCGCCGGAGAGCATACGCACCGGAGGCCACCCTCTGCCGGAGCGACCAATATCGCGCCGGAGCTGGCGAGTCAGACCCGGAACAGGTAACTGAATTTCATGAAGAAGCCGTCAGAGATCCGGTCCAGGCCGCTGAATTTGAAACTGTCCGGTTCCTGAAGGCTGCTTCCATAGCCCAAAAAGAGTACAGTACCCGGTGTCGGACGGTATGAAAACAGTCCATCCACGCGGAAGTTGTTTGTTCTTCGGCGATTCGGTCGGATAAAGGAGCCGTCTCCTGCCTGGATCAGGATATCGTCGTTGGTCCGCGAGTCGTCTCGCAGTTTGTCCACCAGATTGGCATCATACTGGCCCACCAGCCGGACAAATATCGACCGGGTCAACTGATATTCAACCTTCAGACGCGGCGTGCGTCGAATCTGAACGATGCTCCGATCCGTCTTCCGGAAAAACTGCTGGTGGTTGTACAGTAGATTAACCCGAATCTGATCGGTTGGCGTCCAGTTCAGATTCATCGTGAGGACCAGGATGTCTGCCGATGACCATTCAAAAAAATTCTCATCCTGGCCGTAGAGAACAAACCCACTCAGCGAAAATGTGTCGAATCTGGGGGTACTGAAGTTCACCACGTAATCGAGATTATTCAATCGATCGGTCCCGGTGTAGGCGACGGTATCAACAACAGCTCCATCTACGGTTCGTTCGACAAAGAAATTCTGATACAGCTGAGAGGGGTACTTGAAGCTCTCGATCAGTACCGAAGCGCCGACCGACCAACCACCCCGGAGTCCGGCTCGCGTGTTGATATGCAGCTTGGCGTCGTTCGGTTCTTTCCCGTCCGTGAAGCGATCATAATCCCACGTTCCGTCGAGACTGATACTGTTATTCCAGGATTCTACGAGAGATCCTTCTTTTCCGAACACCGTCAGTCTCGGCGAAATATTGGCTCTGGCGACGTTTGTTCTACCAATGAATCCGGTTTCCGCCCTGAAATCACCGTGGATGCCCGAAAAACGCGAAGTGATGCCAAACCGGCGTCCCGATCTCGATACATTGATCAACCATAACGGCGCACTCGTCACGCCATTCCCGTCGGAGGTAAAACTTTCGGCCAACTGGTACTCGACCGTATACAGTTTGTTGAACACCATGCGCCCGAACACGGATCCGACTCTGTTTGAATGATCACCATCGACCTTGTCCGTGTAGGCGATACCAATGGAAGATTGTCCGCTCAAATCACGCCGGAGTCGGATGGCGTTAAAGATACGATGGTCATTTCCTGTCAACGAGGTCGATTTGCGATCGATCCCGGACAACAGTCCGATCTGCGTACCTGACAATTTTCCTGTCAATTTCAACGCACCGATCGGATTGGCCAGGTTCCGCGTGAAAATCAAATTCTGGGGTGACTGAAACAGTTCGATTCCGTCGAGGAAGAACGGTCGTTTTTCCGGAAAAAACAGCGCCTGTCGGGGGTCAAACTGGAACTGTGCGACATCGGCCTCGATCTGCGAAAAATCCGGATTTGCCGTCGCATTCAGGATCAGATTGTTGGTAATACCCCAGCGCAGGTTGCCCCCCAATTGAGGATCGGTTCGTCGATAATTCCAACCGCTTCCATCGGGAATACCGTTCACGGAAGAGGTCGTTTCCGGACTCAGATCGAGCACCAGTCCGCGATTCAAATGGTGCAGTCCGGTCAGCTTACCACTTTGAGACAGAAACGAGGCGTTGGCCTGAAGCGCCGGTGTCCACGTATGGGTGTAGCCCGAATGTTGAACCCGGCGAATGATATTGATTCCCCAGTCCTGTACATCTGCCGACTGGTAACGAAGACTCTTGAATGGCACGAATACTTCTACCTCGTAGCCGAAAGGAGTCAGTCTGCCCTTCGACTGGTATACATAATCAGGGTTCAGATCTACGCGATAAGGTGCCGAACCGCCTCCGAAGAAACTGCCGCTCTGCTGGGCAACGTCTCTGAGGACTCCGTCTGACTGTATGCCGAACGGATTGACTCCGATAACGACGGCCTGGCGTTGGTCATCAAACGTGTCGAGTAGAATCTGTACATAATCATCGGAACCGACCTTGTCACGATCGGCGAGAGTCGCCCGGACGGCGTCGTGCGTCTCGTAGGCCCGAATACCAAAATGAATGCCGGTCGGGGCGTACCAGACCAGGACCACGGTTGAATCTTCGGACGCGCGTCCGTCAACCGGTAGAAACTGGAAAAAATCTTCCAGACTGGCCGCCAGGGACCATTCATTTTCGTTCAGAACTCCGTCTATCACCGCATAGGAATCGAGGCGTGGGATCGGAACCGTCGGAGGATCGGGGTCGGCGGGAATTCGAGCACCCGTCTCCCGAGCGCTGGCTTCCGCGGTCCACAGACCCAGAAGAAGGGTTAGAATGATCACGGCGTAATACGGGCGCTCGCTGGCGCACCCGAAACGTCTCACAAATAGTCCTGAACCTGCCATCGGATCCACTCTGGGTGAGGAAAAAAACGATCGGGTTACTGCCGGAACAGATACTGCAACTTAAAGAAGATCTGACGATCTGACTGGGCAAAAACGGTCCCCCCGTTCCCGGTTGGATCGCTTAACGTGTCATAACGGTGACTGGATCCGAAATGCGCGACCGTGAACGGATTCACCCGATACGTGACGAGCGGATCCACCTCGAGGCTCTGACTGAAATCGTTGAACTGTACGATCACCCGCGCCAGGAGGGCGCCTGTGAACTGGTAATTGAATCGCGTTCGTGCAATGTATCCGCTGAACACGTCGTCTCCTGTAGTCGGATTCTTCAATTCGGAATAGTTGATCTGCGGTTGCAGGACGAGCCTGGACGTAGGTCGAAGCGTCGCACCAACACTCAGATCCTGGCTGTCGCCGATGAACGGGTCTTCGACATTGCGTGCGATGGACTTGCCGAAGTTGGCATTCAGATTGAATTGAATTTTCTCGCTGAAATTACTGAAGACTCCGAGTCGGAAGGAATTCAATCCGCCGAAGTCTCTACCGTTGAAGAGTTCCCGGGCAAATCGAAATTGAATATTGACATTCGTCTGCCGCTTGAACTGAATATTGACGGCAGGAGAGATGGACTCGTTCTTTCTCTGCCCATCAAAATTCCACGTTCTCCATCCAAAGATTCGGGGCGTTATGCGATCGATAAAGCTGATGGACGGATAAAATGTATATCCGTGGAAACTCATCAGCCGACGATTATTGTTTTGTGTGATAAAACCGTTGTCGGCTCTGAACGTCGGACTGAGCTGGCGGTACGTAAAATCGAAATTATAGTGACGCCCACTGCGACCTACCGACGTTGTCAGGGCACTTCCCCAGAAGTTTTCGCCATCGAATGCAGCCGTGCGCCGGTCGCCGTCAAACGTGATATTCGAAAAATCCGCAGAGAGTGCTTCGTCATCCGGTTCTGCGGTGTGGCTTGCAACCGCCTGAAAACTGACCGAGTAGTTGGTCAAGAAGCGTACTAGTCCGTCAATCGCGAACGTAGATCCTGAGCCTCCGGCGTCGAGCCGTCTATCGGTGACGAGTCCGCCGATGAATGAGTTGTTCGTAAAACTCTGACGAACCCGAAGAATATTGGACACTGATTTTCCACCCGAAACGAGACGAGAGCTTTCTTCGAACGGCAACAGGAGGGGCGACTCGTTATCCCTCGCCCCGATATACGCGACACTGGTATTTCCGAAACGTCCCGTCAATTTATTTGCCACAATCGGGTCGTTGATTGATCTCGTGTAGACGGTCTGCAACTCGGTTCTGAACATGTCCGATCCTTCCTGAAAAAACGTCCTGCGCTCCGGGAAGAACAGGGCGAACGTAGAGTTGACGTCTATTCGCGCAGCATCGGCCTCAATCTGACTGAAATCCGGGTTCAGAGTCAGGTCTGCGGTCAGATCCGACGTGATTCCGTACTTGATATTCAGGGACGGATCAACGGCGGCGCGGTCGTTCAGAAAGGCTCCTTTCGGATCGTTGAAATCCGCCAGTCTACCCGACTGACTGCCCGTCAGTGTGGGTAAGATTTCCAGATTCTTTCCTGACTGGACGCCCCTCATTCCGCCGAGAAGACCAAATTGACAACTCATGCACGGATCATTCTGGTTGATTCCCGCCCAGGAATACGTATTTCTACTGTCTCTGGGGTGGGTGATCCAGAAAGTGGCCCGCCAATTCTGAACGTCAGCTTTCGGAAATCTTAGGCTGCGAAATGGAATGGCCATCTCGACCTGATATCCCGTAGCGGTTACCTGTCCCGCCGAAGAAAAAATAAGATCAAATGAAACATCCTCGCGTCCGTTCGAACTGAACGTATCTCCCTGAATGCCGAGAGGATTGGCCGCGATGAAATAGACCCGTTGACCGTCACCATTGGTATCGAGAAGCATCCCCGCATAGTCATCCTGCCAGATGCGGTCCCGATCACTGAAATTGGATCTGATCTGTGCCGGATCGTCGTTGATCACGTAAGCGACGTACAGATTTTTTTCGTCGTACGCGACAAGAGTCTTCATGTCGATTGGGGGCCGGGCCAACTCGTCGGGAAAATTTTCTGAAAAATTGGTTGCTACAGCCGCATTCTGCCAGAATGCTTCGTCCAATCGCCCATCAATGTGTACGTCATCCTCCGTTCTCGGAATATCGAGCGACGGTTGGATATTTGGAGCAAACGGTTCGTTCGGTGACGCCGAGCGTTCTTCGGGACCGGACTGGGCGAAGACGGGAACGGCTGTAACGAGGACGAGTGCCAGAAATAATGAATTTCGGACACCATTGTAGAAATAGTGCATGATGCGACGACCTGGTCGAGTGAAAATGGATACAGGTCGAAGAAGAATAGCGATGTGTTTTTCTCCCTCAAGAAACCGGGGTTACGACACCATATTGAAATGGTTACGGCGTGGAAGATGAGATGCGAAAGTGGCTGCCATACTTAATTCGAGATTCTGGAGGGTCGATACTTATCGGGTCTTCTGCCCCGCTTCTCCCGGGCAGTCTTGACCGCACCCAGCCGCCCGAACTGAGAACACACAGACTGGATGAAACCGCCGATGACACCGCAGGACCAGGAACGCCTGCAAGTTGAAATAGAGTCCCTGAGAGTCTGGTATGCAGAACTGGATGATGAAGTAAAGCTCTGCCTGGATGACTCCGACGTTACGAGAGAAGATTTCGCGACGCTGGTGGTCCAGGTATCTCGTGTGTTGCTGCGGCTGAAAAATATGATCGGTCAGTCGGGTACGCGGGTTAAATCGCCCGGATGAGTTGCATTTCCTCCTGTTATTGTGTTTCCTGTCAGGAACTTCCCTCGTATGGATGTTGCCAGAGGATGAGGAAACAACCTTGAATAGAAAACTGAAACGTCAGATGATGACGGCCGGCGCGATAATTTTGGGCCTGGCTCTTCTTATGGCGATCCTTGGTCAGGTGAGTTAGTACCGTATACGGTAGACGCATTCACCGAAAATATCGGATGTCGCTCTTGGGTCGATCCGGCACGTCCGTTACCTTAGGTGCACGACAGACGTCGAGCCTCTATCGACGCTGATCATTCGCTGATTCTCAGTCGGACCTGGCACATTCCAGACCTTTCATTAGCACCTATTAGAGATGAAGTTTTTCATTGATACAGCAGATTTGAACGAAATCCGGGAAGCCAACGCCATGGGTGTCCTCGATGGAGTGACGACTAATCCATCGTTGATGCGGAAGGCCGGTGGATCTGATTTTCATACCCATATTCAGGCCATCTGTGAAGAGGTAGACGGCGATGTTTCAGCGGAAGTAATAGCGACCGACTTTGACGGAATGCTTTCCGAGGGTCGAATGCTGGCGGGTCTGCACCCCAATGTAGTGGTCAAGGTCCCCCTGATAGCCGAGGGGATCAAGGCTATTCGCACGTTTTCGGACGAAGGGATCAAGACCAATTGTACCCTGTGTTTTTCTCCAACCCAGGCGCTCGTGGCGGCGAAAGCAGGTGCAACCTACATCAGTCCTTTCATCGGTCGTCTCGACGATATATCTACGTCCGGAATGGAGTTGATCGAGCAGATCATCCAGATCTATGACAATTACGGATATGAGACTCAGGTACTCGCCGCCTCCATCCGTCACCCCATGCATGTCGTGGAGTCGGCGCTGGCGGGAGCGCACGTGGCGACGATCCCGTTCAATGTCATCGGCAAGCTGATCCAGCACCCGCTGACCGACCGGGGACTCGAGCGTTTCTTGAGCGATTGGAGGGCCTACGAGGCATCGGTCGCGCAGAATGGCGTCGACGCGTGATGTCAATACCTGATCGCCAACTTCGATCGATGTCCGAACGCGACCACATCTGAAAACGCATGATCTATACAGCTCTCGGGGCGTCTGACGAAATCGGGGCGAGTTGCCATTATCTCAAGTTGGACGGTACGGGATTACTCCTTGACCTGGGCTCTGATCCGGAGCAGGAAGGAGACGAAAGCGTCCCGGATCTGGACCTGCTTCATGCCAACTCGGATTGGTGGGTTGATCACGCGTTTGTCACGCATGCTCATCATGACCATATCGGATCCGTACCGGTCGCGCTACGTGAATTTCCTCACATGCTCGTCCATATGACCCGTGCGACCCGGCAACTGACGGATATCCTTTTACCCGCTTCCGCCCGGTTACAGGCGCGCAAACTGAGGGAAGGGACGACCGCTTCCGAACCTCTTTTTCAGGAAGAGGACGTCGAAGCCTGCAGCTATCTCTATATGGCACACGAACTCGACACGTGGTTCGATGTGACCGGGGTTCGGAGTCATCACCCCGTTCGGGCCAGCCTGCTGGACTCCGGTCATGTTCTGGGAGCATGCGGAGTCCTGATAGAGGGTGAGGAAGACGGGAAGCGTCGTCGGATATTTTATACGAGCGATACGGGGATGAGATCACAGACCATCATTCCCGGAGCCACGTATCCGGATCAGCCGATCGATGTTTTGCTTCTCGAGACCACATTGGGAGCAGACGCTGAGTCGGAATTGATTTCCCGCCGCAGCGAGGAAATCCGTCTCGGCGAATCCATTGCTGAAGTGCTTGTGAGAGGAGGAAGTGTACTCCTTCCGGTATTTGCACTCGGCCGGGGACAGGAAATTATAGCCCTGCTCGATCGGTATAAAAAACGAGGGATCATTCCTGAAGACGTCCCCATCTACACCGCCGGACTCATGCGCGCGATCTCGGACGTATACGACCGGACGCGCTCGTACACACCGCGCCTGAACGAAGATTTTCAGGTATTTGGTGTCAGGCAGCGAAGACTCCCGCGGAGCCAGGCGGCCCTGTCCAATGCCTTGTCGGAGTCGGGTATCTACGTGGTCGGGAGTGGGATGATGTTCGAGCGGACCATTTCAAACCGCCTCGCTCAGCGTGTCGTCGGACAGGAGAAAAACGGGGTCTTTCTGGTCGGATATGCCCGGGAGGATTCGCCTGCAAGGAGTATTCTGGACGCCTTTCGAGACGGACCCGGTACCGAGGCGGTGATCGACCGTCTGGTCGGACCACAACCCGTCAATTGCTCGGTTGATCGCTTCCATTTCAGTGGGCACAGTCACCGACGGGATCTGATTAAACTCGTCGAGAAAATGAACCCGAACCGGGTCATTCTGGTTCATGGGGAAACAGGAGCGCGGGAGTGGATGAAAGATAATTTGCAGTTTTTCTTTCCCGATCTGCCCGTCTACGCGCCGTCGACGGGAGAAGTCATCTCACTCTGATAGCTACCTGTCCGGCAGATGTCTGGTCAGGCGCCGGAGCATCAGATAGGGGTGTGATCCGACGCTAAAAAAGCTGATTCAGCAGAGCCAGGTAGTCCTTGGCCTGCATACGCTTTCTGTTGGCAATATTCGAATTATTGGATTCGGATAGACGCGCAATTTCCGGAAACAGACCGGCTGGCACCCCGAGTTCGTCAGGATGGGGCAATTCGAGTCGTTCAGCCAGATCTGAGATCCTTTCGATCAGTCCGTGAGGATAGTGTGGTAGCCGGTCGTTTAGATCGTTCAATCGATCCGAGATGGCGGCCATCTGGTACGCCAGAACGGGTCGGAGCAGGACTGCATTCAACAGTCCGTGTGGGAGATTGCACTGTCCTCCGATACTCTCGGACAGACAATGGACGGCTCCGACATCCGCGTTTCCGAACGCCATCCCTGCGAGCGTGGAGGCTCGAATGACCCGTTCTCTCTGCATCGGTTCGCCTGGGTCCTGATAGCAAGGAACCAGGTGGTCAAACAGAAGTCGGATCGCTTCAATGGCGAGTATATCCGAAACCGGATTGGCCACATTCGATATATACGCCTCTACGGCGTGTGTCAGGGCATCCATGCCGGTCGATGCAATCAATGGTGGGGGAAGCGTCTCGATAAGATCGGCGTCAACGAGCGCTGCAAACGGAAACATCCCATCTCCCTTCACGCTGAACTTCCGAAGGGCCGTGTGATCGCTGATGACGGATACCCAGGTTACTTCGGATCCCGTTCCACAGGTCGACGGGAGGGCCACAAACGGCAGCGACGGATTCGAAAAGCGGTTCATACCCTCGAAATCGATACAACTTCCTTCGTTTCTGCCGAGCATTGCCGCGCACTTGGCCGTGTCCAGTGTACTCCCGCCTCCGATGCCGAACACTACATCCGCATCGATAGATCGTACGAGTTCGGCCACGCGATCTACCGTCTCAACACCCGGGTTCGGCTCTACGTCCGTGAATACGAAGACTTTTTCTGCCACCCGATCCAGCAGTGCCTCCAGTTCGCCGGGCCAGGAAGTTTCGCTTATTCCGGGATCGGTAACGAGCAGAATGCTGTCCCACGAAAACCGGTCAGCGAGTTCCGGAGCCCTTTTTCGTGCACCGGGGACAAGGGTAGTCTGCGTAGGTAGTTGAAAACCCATACCAACACCTTCAATATCCATGAACCGGCGCTACTGCTCCTCAGAATGTGTCTTCGAAAGCTCGTCAGGTAGCATACTCAGCGATGCTGCGTTCGGCCACAATCCGAGTGCCGACTGAAACGTCGGGTCGATGGTGTTAAAGACCGGCCACCAGGCCTCACTCCGGAAGAGTCGCTGGGCAAGACGGGCTTTCAGGATCGTTTCAAGTCCCGAACGGGCCCTCTTGAGGTCGGATACGGTGAACGTATCCTCGGCTCCCGTCTTACCGGAGGCAGTCTGTCCGGCAGCTTCGCCAGAACCTCCCGCCCCTGCCGGAAGAAAAAGATAACCCTGGTTCTTGAGATAGGACACAAAGTCTGTCCATAATTCGGGATTCACCGTGAACGATGCAAGAAAGTCGTTCTTGTTGTCCTTCCACCGATCATGAATGGCCTCGCCGTTGGATGCGAATCGATCTCGAATGAAAAGAAATGCGGATCCTCGCGCCAGGACCCGGCGGAAGAGACCATCTGCCAGGGGAGAAAGACTGTCGGGGGCTACGACAACATCCGGCATGACACCTCCCCCTCCGTACACCGTCCGGCCGTGGAGCGTTTCGAACTTGAGTGAATCCGGGATGTCACTCAAATACTCGGCAGGATGGAGCGTTGCCTGATCATAGGTGGCAAATTTCTCCTTGTAATATGCCTCGACGTCTCCGTTTTCATAGGGCGTCTGAATGAGGCGTCCCGACGGCATAAAATATCGAGCGACCGTGATTTGAAGGATACTCCCGTCCCTGAGTTGGAACGGTCGCTGGACCAGGCCTTTTCCGAATGTCCTTCTCCCGACAATCAGCGCGCGGTCATGATCCTGAAGGGCCCCGGCGACGATCTCACTCCCGGAGGCCGAATTCTCATCAACGAGTACAATGACCGGTTCGGAGGCCAAAATTCCCCCTGGCGTTACCGGATCGACCTCATTCTCAGCCGCAACGCGACCCCGCGTGAAGACGATGGTACCCTGACCATCCAGGAACTCGTCGGCGACGTCTATCGCGGCCTTCTTTATTCCACCCGGATTACCTCGCAGGTCCAGAACCAATTGCCTCATTCCGGCCTTTTTCAGGCGGTCGACGTGGGTAATGAATTCGTCATGCGTCGTCATGGCGAAACGACCGATCCTGACGTAGCCGGTCTGATCGTCCACCATATAACTGGCGTCGACGCTGTAGAGTGGAATCTTCGCCCGTGTGATATCGAACGTAATCGGCTCAGTTACTCCAGGCCGGCCGATGGTGAGAGAAACATGCGTTCCGATCGGTCCCTTCAACTGTTTCTGAATCTCCAGGGATCCCGCGCCGACGATGCTCTCCTCTCCGACTTGAAGTAGCCTGTCTCCGGCCATGATTCCTACGCCCTCGCTCGGACCGTTCGGGAAAGTAGACGTGACGCGGGCGGTGTCTTCCGCTGGAACTTCAAACCATATTCCAATGCCCCCGAATGCCCCGGTATATTCTTCCTGGACATTACGGACGTGATCGACATCGATGTAGACCGAATGCGGATCGAGTTGTTCGAGCATGGCACGGATTGCAGAATCAGTCATCTTACCGGATGTGACTTCGTCCACGTATTGCCTGTCGATGAGCAGAAAGGCATCTTCGAGCTTGCGAAGTTGCTCATACGTGTCATCCGATCCGATGACTTCGGCGGCCCGGATGCCGAAGAACCCGCCGATAAGGAGGAGTAAAACACCGGGAACGATGAATCGTTGATACTGCTTAATCATGACGGAACTGATTTCGGGAAATTGGCTTGCCATTCGCACGAGTCTGATTCGATCTGGTTTCGTTTTTGTTTCGACGGAACGACCTGATTTTGTCTATTCTCTTGGTGTAACCTTTTATGGTAGGCATCCGTTTTGACCGTGGGTCAGTTACCGTAAGCAGACTGGATAATTATCGCGCCACGTGAGTCCCATACAATACGATAATCTGTTCAGGCTACACAGACAGCGGGTATTCGGCTTCGCGTTTCACTATCTGGGTAATGAAGATGATGCTGCTGATGTTACACAGGAAGTCTTTATCCGGTTGTGGCGGAATCGCCGATCCATCGAGGCGGACCGTCTCACGGGGTGGTTGTTGCGGGTCACACGGAACCTGTGTGTGGATGCCTACCGGAAAAAAACGACCAGATTACGATATATCAGTACAGATTCAGACGGAATTGACGACCACGGTGATCGGCGACCGATGCCAGACTCCATTGCGGCCGGGAGTTTATTTAACGAGCGTCTGCAGACGGCGCTCAAGACACTGGGCGAACCCCACAGGAGCATCCTTATGCTCCGTGAAATAGAAGAATTTAAGTACGAGGAAATAAGTGATGCGTTGGACCTTCCACTCAATACCGTGAAGGTCTATTTGCACAGAGCGCGCCGGGCGCTTCGGAAAGAATTGAGCGAGGCTCTGAGGTACGAATATGTCGAATGACCGAGGTAACATATCGAGAGAAACACCCATTGAGCGGTTCCTGGATGGCGATATGAATGCTGCTGACCGCAGGGCGTTCGAGGACTTGATACGGCAAGATGATTGGATCCGGCGTGAAACCGACCTTGCCCGATCGATCCTCGTCGGTCTCCACTCTATGGATGCCCCGGAAATTCCGGAGCGTGTGACGAAAGACGTTCGGCGTACTATTCGAAACGATCTTACCGGAGACGTAGCCGCATGGTTGAAAATCGTCTACCGAGAGAGGATGCGACCCAAACTCCAACCCATCGTCGCCATGGCCAGCCTTCTTGCCGTCGTCCTGTCAGCGGCACTTCTGGGAAGAAGCACACCGACGCCGGAGGTGTCGGGCGTAGAGTCGGCCAGGCAGGAAGTCGAGTGGACACTGGCGTACCTGTCCAGAGTAAGCCGTCGAACAGGTTCCGCTGTGAGGAGGAAGGCAATTCAACCGCTGGTAGTGGGCCCTGTATCCGATGCGGTCCGGCTGTTGAGTGAGAACGGTGAGGACGAATAATGGCGAAATTAACAGATACAATCATGACGATGAGGATAGTTTTGCTGGTCGTACTGTTCGGGGTGATCATCCGTCCGGCTGTCGCTCAGTCGGATATCGAAGATGATCCGGGATTTGCAAGCTTCGGCGATCTTTCATCCGTTTTCGATCGAGATCCATCGCTGGAAGTCAATCTTCACGGAGTGCTTCTAAGACTCGTCGCCGAGTCCTCGCGTATTTCGGATCCGGAGTTGGCCGACATGCTCGGCGACGTCAGGGCGATTTACGTTGTTGGTTTTCACCTGCGCAGGTCGGAGTACCGAAAAGTCATGCGGCACAACGAGATGATGGCAAAACGACTGAAGCGAAAGGGCTGGGAAAGCGCCGTCAGTGTCAGGAATGACGGAGAGGATGTGCATATGCTCATCCGGATGCGCGCCGAAGAAATAGTCGGCCTGACGGTACTCTCCGTGACGGTAGATGAGGGAGAAAGCGTCTATCTCAACATCGTAGGCAACATCGATCCCGAACAGATTGGGCGCATCGGTGAAAAATTCGACCTGGAAGGTCTGAGAGACTGGTAATCAGCGACGAATGCGTACTCCGAGACTCTGTCAGGATTTTTGAATCGGCTCTAGAAACAGGAATCCATTCGACTCGTATGCTCGCTCTGTAACCACTGGCGGGTGATTCACCCATTTTCTGTACTTCGAGTCAACACAGACGCACGATTCCATGAAAGCAGCCCTGATCGGCCTGGGAGGCCTCCTTCTACTCATCGTCCTGATTCTCATGTCGGCTATTCCGGCTTACAATGGTCTTGTTGACCGGGATGAAAACGTAACTCGCAGTTGGGCAGATGTCGAGACCCAATATCAGCGTCGTGCTGATTTGATTCCGAATCTGGTAAACACCGTGAAGGGTGCCGCAGACTTTGAAAAAGAAACGCTGGATGCGGTGATCTCAGCACGCGCCCGTGCAACGTCGGTAACCGTCTCGCCCGGAGATCTCTCCGATCCTTCCAAGATGGAAGCATTCATGTCCGCTCAGAATTCGCTGTCCGGGGCGCTGGGACGTCTGCTGGTGGTATCAGAGAATTATCCGACTTTGCAGGCCACGGAATCATTCCGTCAGCTCCAGGATCAATTGGAAGGGACCGAAAACAGAATCAATGTCGCCAGACGGGATTACAACGATGCGGTGCAGAACTACAACAGCAAGGTTCGACGATTCCCGGGCTCGCTCGTCGCATCGTTCGCCGGATTCGAACGTCGGACGCCGTTCGAGGCACAGGCCGGTGCTGAAAAGGCTCCACAGGTTGATTTTAACTGAGCTGATTCGAATTTCATGCGCAAGATCGTATTCCTTCTCTTCTCCGTTCTCTTCGTCGTTCCGGGTGTGTTCGGTCAACGCGTCAACGTTCTCGAACCGACCGGGAAATGGGTGACGGATGAGGGAGATTTTCTCTCTACCGGCCAGGAGCGGATACTATCCCGGATGCTATCAGGTTATGCGGATTCAACGTCCACACAGATCGTGATTGTAACGTTGAAGGACCTGCAAGGGGCGAGTGCGTCGGATTATGCGGTCTCACTCGGGCGGAAATGGAAGATTGGTCAGGAGGGAAAGGACAACGGCATCGTAGTTCTCCTTTCCCGAGCTGAACGGGATGTATACATTTCGACAGGATATGGCATGGAGGGAGCCATCACGGATGCACTCTCCGGAAAAATCATACGATCTCTCATGATTCCCCGATTCCGGGAAGGGCAGTTCTTCGAGGGTCTCAGAGATGGAGTCTCAGCGGTCATTATGGCAGCTTCGGGCGAGTTCGAAGCGGAAGATCTTCCGGCTGATCAGGACAGTGGAGGAACGATTCCGCTGTCATTTCTGATCATGATCGGGTTTATCATATACTCAATCATTGCCTCTCGTGGCAAACATGGGGGGCGCGGGCGTGGTCACCGACGCAACGACAGTCTCCTGCCCATTATTCTCTGGAGTGCGCTCGGTGGCGGAGGTCGCAGCGGCTTCGGTGGCGGCGGCTTCGGTGGGGGAGGCTTCGGTGGGGGAGGAGGAAGCTTTGGTGGCGGCGGTGCAGGAGGAAGCTGGTAGGGCCGGCTCGTCAGATAACCACCTGAATCAATGAGGGCTTACGGTTACGGGGCCGGGTAAAGAGTCTCCGCTGGCGACCTTGATATTGGTGACCGAGTGCCCCAGAAAAGCGGTCGTCGCGAGTTCTTTCGCCTGCTGAGAGATTTGCGGACGGTGCTTTTTTTCGGATCGGTCTACGGAAGACGTCCCTGTATCCTCGGCCGGTAACACGGCGTTGTGCATATGGGAACGGCGCGTCTGGTCGTCCATTGAAAGCAGACGATAACGGTCAATCTCGTATTTCCACAATCCAGCCCCTCGAATCCGGACACCGATGACATCGCCATCGTGCAGGTGGATGGCGAGATTGGTATGATCCGCACCAGTCCACCAGATCGTTTCTCTTACTTCGCCGAGATGAATGGTTCTTCTGAAACGTCCTGAAAATGACCATGAGGCCAATTCCAGCCGATCAGTCTTCAGCTGAATACGGGAAAAGAAGAGTCCGCTCTCATCGATGCGACATCTATTGGAGAGCGAAACCGGAACACCAGGAATAGTACCGATTTTCATGGAGTGCTTTAACTCTGGGCGGTGTGTTAGCAGACTGTCACACGAGTGGGTACGAACAAAAAATAAAAATTTGCGATCCATGTCTGCTGATCGATTGGAATCCCTGCGTGCCTTCCTTCTTGAGGATCCGGATGATCCGTTTATTCGTTTCGCACTGGGTTCCGAATTGAGCAACAGAGGTCAGTTTGAGGATGCTCTCGCTATATTCAGTGACCTCGTCACCGATGCTCCTGATTATATTGGGACGTACTATCATCTGGGGAAGCTCCTTGAACAGATGGACCACGTGAATGACGCGATTGAGATATACCGAACGGGCATCGATCGGGCAGGCGAACTCAGAGAACATCACGCTCGCGCGGAGTTGCAGTCCGCATTGATGGAAGCAGAAGGATTTGGATTTGAATAGCGCGAAGTACGGACCCGGAGGCCAGTGGACAGGCCGCCGGTCTCAACCAGAACGAGACACGATGAAAGTCAAACGGATGATGACGGGAGGCGGTAGATACCGGTATATATTGGTGTCGATCACGCTACTCTCTATGCTCTCTGTTGTCGGGACCGTCGCAGGACAGGACAACGGATACTACGTCGTTCAGAAGGGGGATACCCTTTTCAGAATTGCACGGTCGCACGGTCTGACGGTAGCCAGGCTTCGGACCATGAACGACCTGCCCTCTGATCGAATCAGGGTGGGACAGCGCCTTCGAATCCGCGAGAAGGAACCGGTCTCCGGCTGGACCCGGCCCTCCGGAGATGTAACGGATCGAAACCCGGAGGAGCTGGCGGAGAAAGCGGTCGTCGATCCGGTACGGGCGATCCCGGATTCGTTGACCCTGGGGGTTGAATCGTCGGCCGTCGCCCGGGACTCTGTGGACGCGACTGCTGCCCCTGATTCTGCAGAAGCGGCTGCTACCGATAGTATGATCCACCGTGCCTCGGATATACCGGACTCCCCTGAGACACCAGCTCCTGTTGGCATTAGTCCACCTCCAGAGGGCACGGCTCCGTTCCGGACCGAAGATGGCGATACGTTTTACAGTCTTGCTGCCCGAATGTCTATTTCTGTGGATTCCCTGGAGCATATGAATCCAGAAGCTCCGGAATTCTTTTCCAGACGAACCCTTCTTTTCGTTCCAGAAGAAAAGCTCTCGAGGGCGTATCGGATAAAGCGCGGGGACACGTTGTTTGGAATCGCGAATCGTTTTTCCGTCAGCGCCTCTGCTATACGATCGGCCAACAATATGAAGACCTCCAGCCTTCGCGCCGGACAGACGCTTATGATCCCAGGCCAGGGTATGCATGCCGGCGGTGACGAGGCCTTGATCCCCGGGGTGACCACAACGGGTACCGGTGTGGTCTATCCGGATACATTCAACGGCCGCATTGTTGCCAATGGTAGTACCTATGATCCGGAGCGACTTACCATATCTCACCCGACCCTGCCGATTGGAGTCATCGTTTACGTCAGTGCAACCGGAACGGATAAGCATACGTTTGCTGAGGTGACAGACCGGGGATTCGTCTCCGATCCACCGATCATTGATCTTTCGGGTTCGGTTGCAGATGTGCTCGGCATATCGGCCGGCATTCCGGCATCAATCGACATTCGATTGGTACACTGATCGGAGGGCCGGATAAACGCATCGACGCGTCCGTCCGGCAACGTACAGGACCGACTAGACAGGTAAGACATGGAACCGAAACCGGTGGACAATCTGAGCTATTTCGCTCTTACGCGAACCGCTACATACGGATTTCTGGCGGCACTACCGCTATTCGCTGCCTACGAAACCTTGATTTTCTTACTAAATGAAGGCGAAGTGGCTCAGATCCGGGTCGGGGCAGATGTATGGGTGAAGGATGTACTGGCATCTTTCGGCGGCACGGGTCTGTTTTCTCTCGGCATCCTGGTTCTTGTCATCGGACTGGCCGTTTTCGTCGCAGAGCGGAAAAAGCATATTCCGTTGCGTCCGGCGTACTTCGGAGGAATCATAGCCGAGAGTCTGCTTTACGCCGTGGTCGTAGCCTTCGTGATTTCCTCCCTGGTAGGAATGATTTTCTCGATGGGATTGACACTTCTTCCGACGACGGCCGTCGGGTCGGGCGTGCAGGAGATGTCCACGATGCGCATGATTGTCCTGTCCATCGGTGCCGGCCTGTACGAAGAATTGATTTTCAGAGTCGTTCTGGTCGGCGGTTTGTTTTACTTTTTTCAACTCGTTCTGGAAGGGAAAACGGGGGCATACGTTCTGGCCGCCATCCTGGGGGCGATGGCGTTCAGTGCTGTCCACTATATGGGATCGATGGGAGACTCGTTCGAGCTTCCGTCGTTTGTGTTTCGATTCCTGTTCGGATTGGCACTCAATTTCCTGTATCTGACCCGCGGGTTTGCAATCGCTGCGTGGACGCACGCACTTTACGATGTCATGGTCGTAACACAAGTCGCAAGTTGACGTAGCACAATCAGCCCGTCAAACCCGAGTCAAACAGAGGGAGATCGTCGTTGAAATCATCTGTCCGAATAGGTGCGGTAAGTAAAATCGGAATTTTCGTCCACTGGACGTTTCTGGTCATGTTGGCCGGCTTGTTCATTTTCTATCTGTACCAGGGACTTACGCCATCTGCCGCCTTTCTTGGGGTGGTTCTGGTCAGCGTTGTGTTTGGCTGCGTGGTACTTCACGAACTCGGTCACGCATTCATGGCGCGTCGATTCGGGATTCCCACGCTCGATATTACCATGTATCCCATCGGAGGAATCGCCCGACTCCAGCGGATGCCAAAGGCACCCATGGAAGAATTTCTGATCGCCATTGCGGGTCCGGCGGTCAATTTGGCTATCGCGGTCCTGCTGTACGTGGTGAATGCCGGTGCCGGCGGGAGCGCCTCTCTGGAATCGGCACTTCATGTCCAGTCGAACATCCTGGGTATGTTGATGTGGATCAATCTCAGTCTGGTCGTTTTCAACCTGATCCCGGCGTTCCCCATGGACGGAGGACGCGTACTCAGAGCGGCTCTCGCCTCGCAAATGGACTACCGAAACGCAACTCACGTCGCGTCCCTCATCGGGCAGGCAATTGCAGTCCTGTTCGGGATCTACGGGATTTACTCCGGTAACTGGACGCTTCCTTTTGTGGCCATTTTTGTCTTTATCGCAGCCCGGCAGGAAGTTCAGCAGGTGATGGAACGAACCTGAATCCACAGGGTTTTCCGGAGGGGTTGATCCGGTCACTCTTCGGCTACGGTCATGGACCAGTACTCGGTCGTAATTATTCTGGCGTTTCTGGGTTTTGTAGCGCTCGCAGCAGTGCTTCTGGTCCCTATTTATCTCTTCCTGAAAAAGGAAGACGCCGCCGGCGAGGCCATGAATGAAGTACTCTATTCGGAGCGCGAATCGGCGAGAGCTGCTGATTCCGACTCATGATGTCAACGATGCGTATCGTTCACCCGAACGAAGGGCCTGATTCGCTCGAGCGTTTTCTTCCCGATACCGGACACGAGCAATAAATCTGTCTCCGTCTCGAAGCGTCCGAGCCGAAGTCGCATGTCCAGGATTCGTCGTGCTACGGAAGGTCCCACACCTTTGATCGTCATGAGTTCGGCAGACGTGGCGGTGTTCAAATCTACCCGGGACGAGTCCGGAATTTCAGTCACCACCGATTCTGCGTCGGCACCCTCCGGTGGCGTTTCCTGGCCGGTGAACCCGTTGCCGGAAAGAAGTACGGCATCGATACTGTCTGCACGAGCGGTCAGAGCCTGAAAAGTCGAATCGAATACCGCGTAGTAATCCTGATTGTAGGGCTCAGCGGCTTTTCGGGTCAGTCGGATGCCCGCTCCAGCGAGAAGCAGAGCACCAATAAGCATCGTTGCTTTGAACTCAGATTCATTCAGTCCTAACTGGCACTGGATGATAAATTTGCCGTGAGCAAAGCTATCCCGTAGTGTCTTCATGATCTCCCCTCTCTATTGAATGTATCTTTAGACACCGGCACACCGAAAGCATACCCTCGATGGGATGAGAGAGAAACCCGAAATAATCCGAACGGAGGCCATCGTTCTGCGAGGCATCGATTTCGGGGAGACCAGTCGGATTGTAACCCTGTTTACACTCGATCGCGGGAAAGCGGGTGTCATGGCACGCGGAGCGAGGAGTGCGAAGTCCCGATATGGGTCGTCGCTCGAACCCCTTTCGCATATCGAAGCCGTCCTGTATGTCAAGCCGTCCAGGGACCTGCATTCCCTCTCGGAAACATCACACGTGCAGACGTTTCCAGCCATCCGATCATCCCTACACAGGACGGAGGCCGGACTCCGTTGCCTGGAACTCGTGAATGCGGTACAGGAGGTGGGCCATGTGAATAAGGACCTTTTTGCACTTCTCGTAACGGTCTTGTCGGCGCTCGATCACTCCGAAGAACGGTTCGAGAATCTGTTTCCGTACTTTCAACTGCGGCTTGCGGATCTACTCGGATTCTCCCCGACGTTTAAGAAAGAATCGGTCGAAGCACTTCCGGATGAAGGAGGATTTTTATTCCTCCAGACCGGTGAGATCGATACTTCACCCACAGACGGGCCGTTCAGAAAAGCGTCTCGATCCTCACTCCGGGCTTTTGCCGTTCTCAGCAGGGCATCAATCCGGCACGTGCTCCGGATGAATCTCCAATCCGATATCCGATCAGAGGCTACCATGATGGTGACGGACTATCTGAAGCATCATCTCGAAGAAGCCTATCCGAAGAGAACGGCACGTGTCTATTCACAGATTCAGCGTTGACCGTTGCATGAGAGGAACTACTCGTGTATTTTGGAATATATATAAAACATATGAGTAGAAAGACCACCAGCACGCTACAAAGCCATGTCTCGGAAGCACTTGACAGAAAAACAGCGATCATTTCTGACCTATATAAAGGATTATTCTACCGAGAAAGGAGTCTGGCCAACGTATCGGGAGATCACAGAGCATTTTGAGTTCAGATCGCCCAATAGTGTGACGCAGAATTTACTCGCTCTCTGGAAGAAAGGCTTTCTCGAACGCGACGAAGACGGATTCAAGTTTCCCGGTAGTCATGGTGAGCATCCATTCGAGAGAGGTATACCGGTTCGAGGAATTATTACAGCCGGTAGATTGCAGGAAGCCGTGGAGGAAAATCTCGGTACAATTACGCTGGAGACCCTCTTTCCACAGATTGACCGCATTTTTGCCATCCGCGTTTCCGGGAATTCCATGGTGGGTGAAGAGATTGAAGATGGCGATTATGTCCTGTTGATGGACGACGACATCCCCAACGGCGGGATCGGAGCCGTCCTCTATGACGGGGAAACGACACTCAAGAAGGTATTCTACGACGAGTTGGGACTCAGGCTGGAGGCGGCCAATGAGGAGTACGCCGATATTCATATCCGCCCTGATGTCTTTGAAGAGGTTCGGGTGCTGGGAAGGTATGTCGGGCACGTAAATCGTCTAGGAATCCACAGGCAGAAAGGAGTCGTCGCGCGTCCTGCTGCATGAGGAACCGTAAAGTCTTAACTTCGGCGGTCACTCATGACCAACACTGTACGTGATGCACGGAATCCGTCGATCCGTTCCAGGTTTATTTTCTGTTGCGGCCATCATTTTTGCCGCGTATTTGCCCGCGAATGTTCACGCCCAGGCATTTCCGTTTACCTGGGATCAGGCCGCCGTCTATTCAATTTCCATCGATCGAAATACAGGCGGTTTTACCGGGATTACAGATACCGTAGCGTCCGGGTATTTCCGTGAGTTGGGTGTCAATACGATTCTTCTTTCGGAACCTTACGGCCCCGTTCAGGCGGGAGACAAGGATGCGACAGGCAGCGATGCTTCCAATTCATCCGGGTCCATCGATTACACGGTGCCGAATGCATCGTTTGGTTCACCGGCGGATTTTGGGGATCTGGTAACCGCTGCCCACCTGGCCGGGCTACGCGTATTGATTCGGATACGACTCGGAACGTCGCCGGATGTGACCCGACCCGGATCCGGTGACGTGGGTGCGGATACGACGGCGATCATTGGTTCGTCGCTTCACGACGCCTGGAGTGGCGAGAAGGTGTCGAGGGAAGAATCAGAATTGAGTGCTTATTTTCAACGGACGTCACTACCTGAAACAAAACCGTTCGCCCAGGTCAAGTGGCTGGTCGATTGGATTCGACTCTATGGTATCGACGGGTTTTATGTACTGGACGTTGAGAATGTAGACCCGGCCGTTTCACTGGCGCTCAGAAGCCAGTCTCAGAGAGCATTGACGCTCTGGAAAAGTCTGCATCCCGAACAGACATTGGACGATTCTTCGTTCTGGATGGCCGGTTCAGGCCCGGCCCAGGCACTCGAAAGAGGACCTGCTTTCGATCGGGGATACAACGCTCTCGCGAGTGATCATTTACTGGCATCGATGCATGCCGGAAAGACACTCGACGAGATTTACACGGCGTTTGCTGCGGCGATCAATTCGGATCCGACATTTAATATCCTGTCTTCTATTTCGTTCTCAGATCCAGAGCCGAATAACTTGGAGAGCTCGATGTCGTCTGTAGCAGCGTTGCTGATGGCTCCGGGAAGCGTCCGGTTGTTGTCAGACAGCAGTAGCGGAGAGGCAGACGGACTACCGGACATCGATCTTGAAATCTGGAAAAAATTGGGATCGTTCAGGGCGCGACACCCGGCTGTCGCTGCGGGATCTCATGTGCGTATCAGCGACACCCCCTATGCGTTCTTCCGCAGTGCGAAAATTTCCGGACGGATGGATGAAGTCCTCATCGTAATGGGGACACCCGGTCGCATTCGACTGACCGTTTCCCGCGTGCTGCCAGACGATTCAGTGGTGAAGGACGCACTGACCGGCACGATCGGTATTGTGTCGTTTGGTCAGTTATCGATGCGCGTAGGAGATACCGGGATGCTGCTTCTCGAACTGGTTCGGTAATACCAGGTCCTACTGGCCACGCTCATAGCGCCATTTGCTTAGTTCCCTGCTCTGAGTACCCGGTTATCGGGATCAACCGTCACCCGTGCGTTCTCTGACGCCTGAAAAGTGGCCGATCCATCCGACATGTCTATCCGGCGTATCTCGCCATCGACGGAGACGTCCAGAGGCATCGGAAACGGGAGGTTTTCGGGTGTACTCCACGTGAGGGAAACAGTCGGCCCATCCCTGGACACGTGAACGGCCGGCAATTCGGGCTGCCTCAGGTACACCTCGAAGAACCAGCTCAATTCTTCTCCACTGATTTCCTGAGCAAGATCCAGAAAATCATCCGTCACGGCGAAACGGGTTTGAGAGCCATCGGTGACTTTTTCCTTGCCCGGATCAGGATAGGCCATACGTCTCAGAACCTTGAAAAAGACGTCATCACCGAGCAGGTACCGCATGGAATGAAGTACCCACGATCCTTTCGAGTAGATGTCACCGTTGTAGATCTCTTTCGACGACAGGTTTTTCCTCGGCGCGACAGCCAGTCGATTGGTAATTCCTTTCCTCTGGCTGTTCATGTAATCATGATATCGCTCCGGACCGTAGAGATATTCTTCGTAAAGTGGCTGCATATACGAACCGAACCCTTCGTGCAGCCACATATCGTTCCAGCCAACGTTCGTGACCAGATTCCCCCACCACTCATGGGAAGACTCGTGCTGGAGCAGCGCGTCAAAGCCCCAGTCACTGCCGCGTGTCATCGAGCGGTTCGAGAAATTCGCTCCGTACGCAATGATGGTCTGGTGCTCCATCCCCAGATGGGGGGTCTGTACCGCCCCGTATTTGTCTGATCGAAATGGATACGGTCCGAGCACACTCTCAAAGTATCGAAGCTGATTCAGGATCTCCGGAAAGAGATTTTGTCCGTTTTCGTAGTCCTCCGGGAGGACAAAAAACTGGACCGGAAAAGAATCTCCAGCCACGCTGTCGAACGTGTCTTCGATCACCCGGTACGGCGCGATATTCAGCGCAACGTTGTAGGTGTTGATCGGATTCGAGATGTCCCAGTGATAGGTCGATGTTCCGTTCGAATGGTTTGTGACGTCGCGCATCCGGCCGTTTGTTGCGACGATGAGTGGATCGGGAACTGTGATGTGCAGTTTCATTGAATCCGGTTCATCAGAGACGTGTTCTTTGACCGGCCACCAGATATCTGCGCCTTCCTGCTGGCACGTGGTGGCGATCCAGGGAGCCCCGCTTTCGGTTGTGGTCCACGTGAACCCACCCGACCATGGTGGATTCGGGGCGATTCGTGGTTTACCCGAATACTCGACCGTGACATCTACCGTTTCCCCGGGTTGCCTTGTAAACGGCATTTTGATCCAGATCTTCCCTCCTTTTCTCTCGAAACTCAGGGTTGCTTCAGGGTCCGTTCCTCCATAGATGGCACCGACGGCCAGAATCTGATCGAGGTCGAGGACGAAAAATGGTAACGGATCATGGACCGAGGCGATGGTTCGGACTTTACCACTGATGGTACTGTCTGCCGGATGGACAGCGAGTGTCATCTCGTAAAAAGAGACATCGTAGGCGGCCTGCTCTGCCATCAGGGGCCCACCCGAATCGTACGTATCGACCTGGGCCAAAATGGGACTCGGCGAGCAGCCGACGAGAACGATCAGCAGCACGGATAACCACGGGCCGCGATTAAGGAGAATAGGCATTATGCACCTCAGGTCATGCGTCGACAGTCGACTCGTTCAGAAACTCTCTCAGTACGAAGTGGAGTATGCCTCCGTTGCGATAATAATCGACTTCGACGGGCGTATCGAGTCGGCATCGGGTGTCAAAATGTATGGTGGCGCCATCGGTTTTACGGGCCTCGACTCCGACTATATCACCGGCTGAAACAGTATCGGTAACCGGAATTGAGTACGTCTCGGTACCGTCGAGGCCTAGAGATTCGGCCGTTTGGCCATCCATGTATTCGAGTGGTAAGACACCCATTCCAATGAGATTGGATCGGTGGATGCGCTCGTAACTTTCCGCGATGACGGCGGAAACGCCGAGCAAGAGCGTGCCTTTGGCGGCCCAGTCTCTGCTTGATCCCATCCCGTAATCTTTACCCGCGAGCACAATCAACGACGTCTTTTCGTCCTGGTAACGCATCGAGGCATCGTAGATCGGCAGGGTCTCTCCGGATCCGAAGTGAACCGTGACACCTCCTTCCGTACCGGGAACGAGTTGATTCTTGATCCGGATGTTGGCAAACGTACCTCGCATCATGACCTCATGATTCCCTCGCCGCGATCCAAACGAATTGAATTCCAGATAGGGAACCTGACGGTCGAGCAGATAATTGGCTGCCGGTCCTTCGGGAGCAATGGCTCCGGCCGGAGAGATATGATCCGTAGTCGTGGAGTCGCCGACCTTGACGAGAACGCGGGCGTCATTAACCGGAGTGATGACTGGAGTTTCCGGGGTCAGGTCGAAAAAAAACGGAGGTTCCTGCACGTATGTTGACGCATCTTTCCATTCATAAATGGACCCCTCAGGGACGTCAATCGCATTCCAGGTCGCGTTGGACTCTTCGATGCCATCGTATTCTTTCGAGAACATCTCGGGTGTCACGCATGAGGCGACCAGCTGTCTGACTTCTTCGCTGGTCGGCCAGATGTCCCCGAGGTAGACATCCTGCCCATCGGAATCCTGTCCGAGTGGATCCTTCGTGAGGTCGATGTCGACCGTACCCGCCAGTGCGTAGGCAACGACCAGTGGCGGAGATGCGAGGTAATTGGCCTGAACCAGCTGGTGGATTCTACCTTCAAAATTGCGATTTCCCGACAGTACACCGGAGACGATCAGGTCTCCCTCACGAACCGCCGCCGCGGTGGCCTCCGGGAGTGGGCCCGAATTCCCGATGCACGTTGTACATCCATATCCCACCAGATCGAATCCGATGGTGTTCAGATACGGCCAGAGTCCGGCTTCTTCCAGATAGTCTGTGACCACTTTGGATCCCGGGGCGAGGCTTGTCTTCACGTATGGTTTGACACGAAGACCTCTTTCTACCGCTTTTTTGGCGACGAGACCGGCCCCGATCATGACGGACGGATTGCTGGTGTTGGTACAACTTGTGATGGCGGCGATGGCCACGTCGCCATGACGAAGGGTGGACTCCGTTCCGTCGTCGTTCTTGAGTACACCGGTGCTGTTGAGTCGAGCGTCGCCGATTCCAAATCCCTGCGGACCGGCTGGAGTCTGGAGTGATTTCCTGAATTCACTCTGCATGTCAGGGAGTACGATCCTGTCCTGGGGGCGCTTCGGGCCGGAGAGGCTGGGGACCACCGTGCCGAGGTCCAGTTCGAGCACATCCAGATAATCCGGGTCCGGGCCGTCGTCCGTACGGAAGAGACCCTGTGTCTGTGTATATCGTTTTACCGTTTCGACGAGTTCGGGGCTGCGTCCGGTTCTGGCCAGGAAGCTGAGCGTCTCTTCGTCTATCGGAAAGAACCCCATCGTGGCGCCGTATTCTGGAGACATATTGGCAATCGTTGCCCGGTCGGGCACGGTCATATGACTCAGTCCGGGTCCGAAAAACTCTACGAATTTACCCACGACGCCGTACGAGCGGAGCTTCTCTGTAACCGTCAAGACCAGATCCGTCGCCGTTGCCCCTTCCGGAAGCCGTCCGGTCAGTTTGAACCCGATTACTTCCGGCATGAGCATGTACACGGGTTGCCCCAGCATGACGGCCTCCGCTTCGATTCCGCCTACGCCCCACCCGACGACTCCCAGGCCGTCGATCATTGTCGTATGACTGTCGGTACCGATCAGCGAATCCGGATAAACGACCGGTACGCCGTCTGTATCGGGTTTAGACCAGACGCCGCGGGCGATGTATTCCAGATTTACCTGATGACAAATACCACTCGACGGCGGGATGACCGAAAAATTGTCGAACGCCTGCTTGCCCCACCTCAGAAATTCGTAGCGTTCGGCATTCCGTTCGAATTCTCGATTTGAATTGATCTTGACGGCTTCCATGGACCCGAAGGCGTCGACCTGAACCGAATGGTCGATGACAAGATGAACGGGCACGCGAGGATTAATCTCATCCGGGTTTCCTCCTAGGCGGGCCATAGCCGATCGCATGGCCGCAAGGTCAACGACGGCCGGTACGCCCGTGAAATCCTGCAGCAGGACACGAGCCGGCATGAACGGAATTTCTACCCTATCTGGAGAGGCGGGATCGTAGTTGGCAAGCTTTTCGACATCTTCCTTCGTCACCGTATAGCCATCGCAGTTCCTCAGAGCACATTCGAGAAGGATCTTGATGGAATAGGGAAGACGCGCGACATTGGGATATGTAGATGTCAAGGCATCCAGGCTGTAGAGGCGAGCCTGTCCACTTCCGGTATCGAAGGGGGTGGCAGCTCCGAAAGGATCGGATAATCTAGCAGGAGAAGGGGTACTCATAGGGGTCAGAATCCGTCGATCATTGATATTCAAAAAGCCTCTTATATACGCCATACGACGACGTTTTGTTCGCTTACGGGGTTGACAAAAGGGCCTTCGAACGTGACGATGGGTGAAAATAGAATGAAACATAGGAACCCGGCATTTTGACCATCGTTCTTCGCCCCGCTATGGGGCTATAGCTCAGTTGGTAGAGTGCCTGGATCGCACCCAGGAGGTCAGGAGTTCGAATCTCCTTAGCTCCACACTAAAGAGGAACAGCACGCACGGCGTGCCGAAGTCCATTAAGTTTATCAGCCCGTGAATTGCGTCGATACCTTCGTCAATGCCTGAGGGCAGACTCGGAAAAAGGACCCTGGTTTTTCGAGAGTTATTACTGCAATCTGGAGATCCGAAGCGCTAAATGTTCCGGTCCCGCATAGTCAGGGTGAATACCATGAAGGGTATCGTCTTTACCGAATTCCTCGAAATGATCGAGGATAAAATGTCGCCTGATCTCGTCGATCAGATTATTGAAGAGACCGACCTTCCATCGGAGGGAACGTACACATCACTCGGGACTTACGACCATGCAGAGATTGTCCTTCTGGTAAAGCGTCTGAGTGAACGGACGAACATTCCTGTTCCTGACCTCATTTCCAGGTTCGGGAAACATCTTTTCCAGAGGTTTGCCGAGTTGTATCCGGAGTTCTTCAAGGATGTCGATAGCTCGTTTGAGTTCTTCCGAAGAGTGCACGATTATGTTCATGTTGAGGTCAAAAAATTGTATCCGGATGCCGAACTCCCCACGTTCGTCTGTGAGAGTTTGGAGCCAGGAATGCTCATCATGAACTATCATTCGACTCGTCCTTTCGGTGATCTCGCGGAGGGACTCATCAGAGGATGCATCAGCTATTTCAATGAAAGCGTCCAGGTAGAGCGCCAGAACCTCTCCGATGAGCCTGATACTCACGTACGATTCAGTCTCTCAATGGCAGCCTGACAATGGAAGAGCAGTCAAGACTTCGCAAGCGCAGCGATCGGGAAAGAAAAGGACGTAAATCGGCTGAACATATCGCTGAGAAAGCCCTCCGGGAACTCTATGAAAAAAACTGCCTCCTGGAGGAGTTGTCAGCCCGAATCGAAGAGCAGCATCGAGTACTGCAAATGACCCACGAAGAAATCGAAGTGGATCTCAGGACGGCTGAAGGCATCCAGAAGCAGTTGTTCCACGGTTATTCGGCTCCTTCTTATCTCCGAATTGCTACCCGTTATCTGCCCTACACACACGTTTCTGGAGATATTTTTAGACTATATCCTGCAGGCGACGATAGCTTCAATCTGTTTCTCGGAGACAGTACGGGGCACGGCGTAACGGCTGCTCTTACGACCGTCATGGCACATATTCTTCTCAGCCAGGTGGAAGAAGCCAGACCATCTGACGTTTTGGACCACATGAACGAGCAGCTTCTGAAACACCTCCAAGACGGACGGTTCATTACGGCTGCCCACCTCTGCATCTGCCGCGATGGAGGCGCGAAAGCCGCTATCGCTGCGCATCCCCCTGTTATCATCATTCCTGCCGATGGCAGTGGACTCGTTCGACTCTCAACAGACAGTACGATTCTGGGGGTCTTTCCGAAGCCGATCTTTGAAATTGACGAGGTGGCGTACCAATTGAGCCCGGGCGACAAAGGGCTACTCTACACCGACGGAATAACGGAAAGACTTGACTCTGACGGCGTCATGTTTGAACTGGAGGGCCTCTGTGAGTTTCTGAGGGCGCACAGGAGCCGCGATGTCGAAGGTCTTCTCTCAGACCTGGTCGACCATATGGAAGTGTTTGCGGGCGGGACCAAGAACGACGATGATGTCACTCTGATTGCTTTTGAGTATGCTCCAAGCGCAACGCACTGAGTGACCGAGTAAGGTGGAACGGTGCTGGCATCAGCAATCTTTGACACCCCCGTCGAAATCCGCACTTTTGGCATAAGGGGAGAGCTGTCTTGGTATTCTCTATCTTACGTCGTGTACTCTATTTACTTCTGCCGACCGATAAACATGAGACGACT
>CAYLHF010000017.1:0-70793 GCA_964383365.1 uncultured Rhodothermales bacterium
GGGTTTGAACACGTCATCCCCGTGAAAAAGAAAGGCGCCCAAAAGTGTCCGTATCCAGGTATCCGATTTGTTCTGAGCGTGTTCTCTCATCAATTCGAAGACTGTCCAGTCCTGCGGTAGCGATTCAGCCTGGTGCTGGGCGAAGAAAGACATTTCGACTTTGAAGCCCTCGGTCCGTTCACCTACGAAAGGTTCCGTTCCCAGGAGAATCCTTGCCAGCGTGGATTTTCCGGCTCCATTCTGGCCGATCAAAGCGATGTGTTCACCACGTTCGATTTTCAGCGGTGGTGCATCCTTGAAAACCTCCACGATGCCTTCGTCTGACCGATACGTTTTTGAGAAGGAAGAGAGTTCCAGAACGACTCGTCCCGAGCGGGGGGGCTCAGGAAATCGAAAACTGATCGACGCGCCTTCAGCGGGAGGCGGAGGAATTCGTTCCAGGGTGTCGAGTTGTTTCACCCGGCTTTGGACCTGTCGCGCCTTGGATGCCTTGGCCCTGAACCTGGTGATAAATCGTTCCGTCTCCAGAATCATGCGCTGCTGATTCTCGTACGAAGCGCGGTAAATTTCGCGACGGGCTACACGATCCTCCAGATAAAAGGCATAATTTCCGGCGTAATCTGTTAGTTGACCACCAGATAGCTCAACAATACCTGTTACCATCCGATCGAGGAAATATCGATCATGCGATACGATGACCACCGATCCGTTCCATGTCCGAAGATGATTCTCCAACCAGTCGATGCTGTCGATATCAAGATGGTTGGTGGGCTCGTCAAGAAGCAACACATCCGGATCACTCAGGAGTAACCGGGCGAGGGCCACGCGCATCCTCCAACCTCCGGAGAAGCTGGCCAGCGGCCGCGTCAGGTCCCCTGCATCAAAACCGAGCCCCGTCAGGACGGACTCCGTTCGCGGAACCATGAGATGGGACTCATGTCCGGCCAAACGATCATGAAGATGAGCGAGTTCATCGATCAGTCTGTCATGGTCGGCATCCGTTGGGTCCGGATGCTCTTCAAGCGCCGTCAGGAGATCAGCCTCACGTCTTTCGAGCGCCTGAACGCTCTCGAACGCCGTCAACGCTTCATCCAGGACCGATCTTCCTTCGTCTTTCTCCTGTGTTTCCTGTCGGAGATATCCGATCGTCTCTCCTCCGGTACTGATCGAGCCCTCGTCGGGCGTAATCTCACCGGAAATCAGGCGCAGAAGTGTGGTTTTCCCGGCACCGTTCGGGCCCACGAGTCCGATTCTCCGTTTTCCGGCGAGAGACCACCGGATTCGCTGCAGTACGGTCTTGCCCCCGAAGGAGACGGATATGTTGTTTATCTGAATGATGGCTTTGAAGGGCAGAGGGGACCGGCACAGGTGCCGAAATCAATAGGCGTTTTCGCTGACAAACCCTTTCCAGATTGTCATCAGCATAATTTTAAGGTCGAGTCTGAGAGACCACTGTTGGATGTAAAACAAATCGAATTCTATTCTCTTCTCGATCGATGTGTCACCGCGCCACCCGTTTACCTGTGCCCATCCGGTGATCCCGGCTTTCATTTTGTGTCGCAGCATGTAGCGGGGCACTTTACCGCGGAACTGTTCGATGAACACCGGGCGCTCAGGGCGAGGGCCGACTACAGACATGTCTCCTTTGAGTACGTTAATGAATTGCGGAATTTCGTCCAGAGACGTTTTACGAAGAAACGAGCCGATCGGGGTCGCCCTGTTTTCGCCGGCATGCGCCCACACAGCACCGGTCATTTTTTCTGTCCCGACGGGCATGGACCGGAATTTCAACATATTGAACTTCTTGCCGTTAAGCCCCATCCGTTCCTGCCGGTAAAAAACGGGACCCCGCGACGAGAGTTTTACGGAGAGGGCGATAACGAGGAGTAGCGGAGACAGGATTAAAAGAAAAAGTCCGGAGAAGAGGAGATCGATTCCGCGCTTGACGGCCCGCCGAAACTCCATCGGCGCCTCATCCATGAGATGAATGACCGGCAAACCGTCGATATTGGTAACTCGTCCATTCAGTATGTCGAACTGAAACAGATCGGGTACAAAACAGACGTGGGCGAGCCGTGTAGATAGTTCATTGACGATATGCTTGATCTGTTCAGCTGCGGTGATAGGAAGGGCGATATACACAAAATCTATCGGGGAACCGGTCGCTTCCGCACGGTCCAAAATGGAAGCGACGTCGGATGTGCCCCCGAGTCGTCCGGGGACATCCGTTTTGAAATCGTCCAGAACACCCACCAGTTCGAATCCCATCCACGGATATGCTTCGAAAGCATCGATCAGTCGTCTTCCGACATCCCCGGCGCCGATAATGAGCACGCGCCGCAGGTATTTTCCCTGTCGGCGCCCATGCCGCAAAATCGAATACAATACCACCCGGGTCGACGCCATCAATAGCGGGGCAAAGAGTCCAAACAGGGCCATGTGGACCCGGGACACGTTGAACTCGCTGTAGAAGGAGAGGGACGCTGCCAGCACAAACATACCGATGATGATCGCACGAGCGACGGCATAGATCAGAGATGTCAGGCGCTGTGCGCGATCCGGCACGTAGAGGCCGGATGCCCAGAAGACGGACATGGATACAATCAAAACCCAGGGAATGAATTCTACGTACTTTGTGACGGGAAGCCATTCCGGCAAAATGAGAAAACCTATCGCCGGGAAAAGATCAAATCGCGTGTAATATGCGAGCAGCCATCCGCACGAAACGATAATAGCGTCGAGAACAAATAGAAGGCGCTGAAAAAGACGACTCTGCTCCTGAAGCATCGAGGAAGAATTGCTCGGTTAACGGAATGTGCGGTACCCGTTCTGTCAGGCTGGGAGCGTGAAGGTGGATGGGACAGTCGTTTGACGCAAGATAAGTACTCGCGGGTCGGTGCGCGTCGTCAGCGTTGTAAAACTGGCTGATATTCGTCATCTTTCAAGAAAAATCTACGTGATGGGTCGATTGTTCTCCAGGTTTTTCCCTTCTGATTCGGAATCGATCTCCGATCTCGATATCCTCTCTTCGGTCCCGATTTTTTCTTCTCTGTCGCGTCGCGAATTGCGTAATGTCGAGCGTATTCTCTACCGCAGAATGTATGAGGCGGGAGAAAAAATATTCCTTCAGGGTGATCCTGGTGTCGGGATGTATATCATCGCGGATGGCCGGGTGCGAATCGATATGGGGCCGGAGAAGACCGTTCTCGCAGAATTGGACCCCGGTGCTTTTTTCGGTGAAGTCGCTCTTCTGAATGAAATTCCGCGGACGGCCAATGCGACAGCTATCGGAGCGTGTACGCTGTGGGGTTTTTTTCACCCCGAACTGATCGACCTCCTGGAGAGAAAACCTCGACTGGGGGTTAAAATATTGCTACCCCTGGCGCAGATTGCGGGTAAGCGGCTCCTCACACTCGACGAAGAACTGCGGGCTGTCAGTGTCAACTATCCTTCGTGCGACCTGGTATGAAACCGTCAGCGCAAGACAGATCCGATTGGGGATTCAAGAGTCTCCTTCTGCTTGCAGGACTGACTATTCTGGCCGTCAGTTTCTTGCTACCCCAGTTGGTACGCGTCATCATCCTCGGGATGCTGATCGCCTATCTGCTGGATCCCGCCGTCCAGTACTTCGAGCGGTCTGGTCTGGCCCGAGCGACGGCCACGGTCAGTGTTTTCCTGATTCTGTCGGCAATTCTTACGGGAATGGTGTTACTGATCGTCCCCCCGGTTTTCCAGCAGTTGGAAGGATTGCGATCTCTCGATATGACCGCCACGACCCGGTATCTGGACGGTGTAAACCAGCGAGTCGATCAGTGGCTGTCGACAGTCGGACTGGAACAGGTCAATCTGCTGGCTCTTTTTCAGAGCTATATCACCGGCCATGTTCCCGATTTCCTGAGTATCGTACCAAACGCCCTTTCTCTCGTCGGGAATCTGTTGTTACTACCATTCATCGTCTTTTTTCTTCTCAAAGATGGCCGTTCATTCAAGAAAGGATGCGTGTCAATCATTCCCAACAAATATTTTGAACTGACGCTCAGCCTCCTCTACAAAATGGACAGGCAACTGGGTAATTATCTGAGGGGTCAGTTGATCGAGGCGTTGATCGTCGGGGTACTTTCCATTTTTGTTCTGTGGACGCTGGACATCCCGTACTTCCTTCCGGTTGGTATATTTGCAGGACTTGCCAATGTAATTCCCTATCTCGGCCCACTTGCGGGGAGTATTGCAGCGATTCTCATTACGCTGATGTCTGGGGGGACGATCACCACGGTTGTGTTGATCGTCGTCCTTTTTGGAGTAATTCAGATGATCGATAATCTGCTGATCCAGCCACTGGTCATCGCAAGGAATGTCCAACTGCATCCTCTCGTAGTTGCACTCTCAGTGATCGCCGGAGGGCAGCTGTTTGGATTCATCGGTCTACTGGTCGCCGTTCCGTCCGTAGCCGTGATGAAGGTTTTGGGTTCGGAATCGTTATCCCACTTTCGATCGTATCGATTGCTCTCGGACCCCTGATGGCTCCGGAATCCCGAAGCTACTCTTCAAAGAGGAGCGAAACGTCGAGAACACGGACGGAGTGTGTGAGGGCACCACTTGAAATGTAGTCTACTCCTGCTGCCGCAATCTGACCGACCGTCTCGAGGTCAACATTTCCTGAGGCTTCGGTTTCATAACGGCCATCAATGAGGGAGAGGGCTTCTCTCAGTTTCGAGGTATCGGCTCGTCCATCTTCCAGATGTACCATGTTATCAAGCAGGATGCGATCCACTCCACCCGCTGACAGCACCTGTTGGACCTCATCGAGCGTCCGGGTCTCAATTTCGACGGGAAGATGACTCGTGTTGTGTAGTCTGATCCTGGTTATCGCCGACGCTATGCCACCAGATGCCCGGATGTGGTTTTCCTTTATCAACACGCGGTCGAACAACCCGACCCGGTGATTCTGTCCCCCACCGAGCAAAACGGCCCATTTATCCAGACGTCGAAGACCCGGCGCCGTCTTGCGGGTATCCAGGATAGTCGCCCCTGAAAACGAAATTTCTGAAACAAATTTTGCTGTCAGCGAGGCGATGCCGGACATTCTCTGAATCAGATTCAGAGACACGCGTTCGGCAATCAGCAGTGAACGTGCCCGTCCCGAAACGGTCCCAATGCGATCGCCGGGGCGGACCGAGTCACCATCATCGAACGCCCAATTCACGGTCAGATCGGCGTCGATCTCCTTGAAGGTGAGTCCGGCTGGCGTGAGTCCGGCGATGACACCCGGTTCACGTACTACGAAATGAGCGGATGTTCGAGTTTCGGAATCGACTGTCCACAGGGTCGTCACATCTCCGCTCCCGACGTCCTCATCAAGAGCGGTCCTGACTATCGTCACGAGATCGTCCGGTGTGATGTAGGAAGGGAGTTCAGTCATGTGAACGGTCGATCGACAGTCTCTTCACCAGATTCTGAACCTCTTCGGGTGCTCGCACGGGTCGTCCACGCGCTACATCGAAAAAACACAGGGTAACCTCTCCAGAGACGAGTACCTCTGATTCCTGAACGCGCGTTATGTGATAATCGAATCGAACCCTGGTCTGACTCGGAGAAAGTGTCATTACCGTCCGGATATCGAGCAAGTCATCGTAACGTGCGCCCTTCCGATACGAAACAGAGAGGTTCACAACGGGCATATTGATGCCCCTATCTTCCATCTTCTTGTAGGAGTATCCGAAAGCGCGCAGCGCTTCGGTTCTCGCGACCTCGAAATAATCGATGTAATGCGTGTGATATACGATACCCATAGGATCACATTCACGGTACCGGACGCGGTGTTGATGCGAAAACTCGAATAGTGGCTGCTTATGCACTTATTTCTCCTCGAAAGCGCCCATTGAATCAAATTTGGCAGCCCGTTCCCTGATCAACTCTGAAGGTTTCATATCGGCCAGTTCAGAGAGATTTCGGGCGATGGATTTTCCGAGCACCTCGAATGTACCTGCAGGATCACGATGGGCTCCACCTATCGGTTCCGACACGATTTCATCGACGATGCCCGCCTCGATGAGATCTGGCGCGGTCAACTTCAATGCCCGGGCTGCTTCTTCCTTGTAATCCCAGGATCGCCACAGAATAGATGAACAACTCTCGGGAGAGATAACAGAATACCACGAGTTTTCGAGCATCAGGATGCGGTCGCCGATTCCGATTCCCAGCGCCCCTCCGGAGGCCCCTTCACCGATAATATTTACGACGATCGGGACCGGAAGTCTCGCCATTTCAAGCAGATTTACTGCTATTGCCTGTGCCTGGCCCCTTTCTTCGGCCTCCATTCCTGGATATGCACCGGGAGTATCCAGAAGGGTAATCACCGGTTTCCCGAATTTGGCTGCGAGTTTCATCAGGCGAAGTGCCTTCCGATATCCCTCAGGATTCGGCATGCCAAACCGGCGGTATTTCCTCGATTTGGTGTCGCGCCCTTTCTGATGACCGATGATCATTACCGTACGGTCTGTATCGCCAAATTTTGATCCGCAAAACGTGGCAAATCCTCCGACTATCGCAGGATCGTCTCCGTAGAGTCGATCTCCGTGCAATTCCATGAATCCCGTGGTGAGGGCCTCGATATGATCCAGCGAATAGGGTCGTTGCGGGTGTCGGGCAATCTGGACCCGCTGCCATCGCGTAAGATTACGATAGATGGAATCGCGTAACTCCGAAATTCTACTCTCAAGATCTTCGATGGCAGTCGTAAGATCCGATTCAGCATCTTCATCATGCAGACGCATTTCTTCGAGCTTCTGTTCAAGCTCAAAAAGGGGCTTCTCAAAGTCGAGGAGATGCAGATTTGGATTCGCAGACATTCCAGATCAGTTTCGTTGACGTATTTGGATCAAACAACGTGTCGGTGACGATTCACTCTCAGTGACTTCAGAATGATGTCCATATCGAGTCCAGGAGTCTGATGCGTCACATAGTACCAGTAGGCGCGGGATAAATCGTCGTCATCCAACTCCTGAGCTGCCAACGTGTTCGTGATGGAAAAAACGCCTGGCTTTAATTGCCATCCGTCTGAAATGAGCGATTTGTGGTCCGGGAGGAAGCCGACGAGCGACTTTTTTCCCGTAAGGACGGCGGGGAACTCCTTCAGAAAGGACGACAGAATCGCCGCGGAACGGGATTTAAAAACGTGGGTAGCCGTGAAAACGGCCGGATACATGGCAAAACCCGTCAGGCATATAGCCCAATCCAGCACGCGCCGACTCGCCTCCGAACGCAATGACAAGACTTCAGGCAAACGGGTCACGACGGCACCCAGTGCGAGTTGATTAACCGAGGACTTCCCTATTACGTGTTGGCTGCCTGGATGTAGCATTCGGAATTGTACATCCAGATCTGAAATGGCCCGAATGGTCGAAAAAATGGTTTGATTCGAGAGCGATCTGGCCGCAAAAACCACGTCGTCAATCTGTCGGAGGCGTACCAGGTCTCGAAGGTGTCTGATTTGTCCCAGTTGTGAGACGGAGTCATGCCCGGCTGGCGCCGATCGTGATTCGTTCTTCGAATCGGTAGCCACATACCCCACCAGGTTAAACGGAGGTCTCGGATGCAACCCGAGCATACGGTTCAAACGTGAAGCTTCTTGCGGGTCACCGACAAGGATCGCCAGTCGTTCGGTTTTTCTGGTTCCGGGTCGAAACCTCCTGCTGAGAAGCAGCAGAGCAATGGTTATCGGAAGGCTCAGGATGACGACGATTCTTGAAAAGGCAATCTGTGGGATGAAATAGGAGAGGGTCGCCATCAATATGAAACCGATGAACGTGCCAAACACGACCGTCTGGAGGGGATGTCTGCCGTGTCTTCGGTATCCTCCGAGCGAACCGATCCCTATGATGGTCCCGAGCGCATAGGCAGGAGAGACCGTCAGAAAGAAGAGGGAGACCAACTCGTTGTCGGCCAATACGGCGCGCGTGTAGCCAAGAGCTGTGACCGTGAGATAGACGATGAGGAAATCGAACAGGATGTTGGTTATTCTGCGAGCAGCCCTGTTAACCACGGACAAGACGGCTCGGAACATGATTCCCGCCCTAAGCAGGCCAGTCAGTAAGGTTGAACGCGAACCCGCGATATGTTTTTCGCTGAACAGAAGCATCGCTCCGTAGAACAGGCGAACATATTTCAAATCTCCTTTTTTCGTTGATTCGCCCTTGTAGTGGACGATCTGTGTTCGGGGCGTGTAGTAAATTTTCCACCCTGCCTGTTGAATCCGAAAGCACAGGTCGAGGTCTTCACCATACATAAAAAACGCTTCATCAAAGAGACCTGCACCGGGTGAGCGTGGGTCTGGATCGGCGACATCGGAGGTTGGGCGTTGCTCGGGAGTGAAGGCATCCGCCGCCATTTCGCTCGAGTCGACATCATCGGGTGTCCGGAAGTTCTCGTAGAGTGCCTTTCTCCGGATCATCATACACGAGCCGCTGAGTGCGTCCACTTCGGCGTCTTCGTCGATTGGCAGATAGGTCATGTTGTACCTACCGAATCGTCGGGAACGCGGAAACAGCCTGCTGAGGCCGATGATTCTGTAAAAGGCCACGTCCGGGGTCGGAAATGATCGTCGGCTCTCGCGAGCAAATGATCCGTCGGGGTTCAATATTTGACAACCGACGGCCCCCGCATCCGGGTGAGCCTGAGAAAAGCCGATCATTTCCGACAGTGTGTCTTCCTGGAGAATGGTGTCCGGATTCAAGATTAGTACGTAGTCTCCCATCGCCTGTCGGATGGCCATGTTGTTGGCCTTCCCGAAACCAACGTTTTCGTGGTTCGTGATAACCTTCACGTCTGGGAAGTCCGTCTCGAGCATCGCAACCGATCCGTCGACGGAGTTATTGTCTACGACAATTATCTCCACAGGAAGGTTTTTCGCTGCCCCGTTCACGCTGTGAATCGCCTGCGCCAGGAACTCGCACACATTGTAATTCACGATGACGACACTCACCACGGGAGTCTCGACCGAAGGGTTGGGTGTATCAGATATGGGTGATTCGTTCAAATTCATGGCGGGCGGAAGATACGACTTCCGGAATTGAAGGCGTCTTAACGCGACGATTGTCCGAACCGCGTATCATGGGAGCCTTCGCCACCAGCTGCGCCTTTTCAACCCCGATCCATCGTCATTCGTCTCCGATTGTTCCGTTGAACACCGATTCATACCGATACAGAAAAGAAATTAGGGCGACGCTCGTTCTCGCCGGCCCGGTAGTCGTTACGCAGGTAGCCCATATTTCGATGGGCTTTGTGGATACGGTCATGGTCGGACGTCTGGGGCCCGGAGCCCTGGCCGGTGTTGCTCTTGGCAATACGCTCTTTTATACAGCGACCATATTCTGCATGGGGGTTGTGATGGCCGTCGGCCCGATGGTCTCGCAGGCGTTCGGAGCCGGAGAAATCGATCCAATCGGCCGGAGCGTTCGACAGGGTTTATGGCTGGCGGGGCTTCTGGCGATTCCAGCCATGTTATTTGTGTGGAATGCGGAATCTGTACTGACATTTCTGGGGCAACGGCCGGAGACGAGGGCCCGCGCGGCCGCGTACCTGCGTGCGATAGGCTGGGGCATATTTCCATTTCTGGGATTCACAGCGCTGCGCAGCTTTTCTGAAGCTATTTCGCGGCCGCGCGTAGTGACGGTCATTACACTGGGCGGCGTTGTATGCAACGTCACACTGAATTACGTGCTCATGTTCGGAAAATTCGGCGCACCGGCACTCGGTCTCGTCGGAACCGGTTGGGCGAGTGCTATTGTGTTCTGGACGCTGTTTCTGACGATGGTTCTGTATACCATCGTCAAGAAGGACTATGCGCGTTATCATATCTATTCACGCCTGTCGAGACCCGATCCCCATTATTTCAGGGAGTTGTTCAGAATCGGGTGGCCAATTGGATCTTCGATGGGTGTCGAGATGAGTCTCTTCATGACTGCAGTGATGATGATGGGATGGATAGGAACGTCGCAGTTGGCTGCCCATCAGGTGGCCATACAATGTGCCGCATTCACGTTCATGGTACCCCTGGGAATTGGAATGGCAACATCCGTGCGGGTAGGGCAGGCGGCAGGTGCGCGCGATGTACACGGAGTGAAAAGGGCCGGGGTGGTCGGGATCGTCCTCTCGGTATCATTCATGTCAATCGCGGCGCTGCTGTTCTGGTTGGTACCCCGGAGCGTAATCTCGCTCTATCTGGATCTTAATAATCCTGCGAATACGGACGTCGTCAGGATCGCGGTGAGACTGCTCGCTTTTGCGGCGGTCTTCCAGGTATTCGACGGCATTCAGGTCTCATCGATGGGGGCCCTCAGAGGTCTGAAGGATACCAGAACACCGATGCTACTTGCGATCACGGCGTACTGGCCGATCGGGATGGTTGCAGCCTGGATGCTGGCATTTCCCCTCGGATTGAACGAATCAGGATTGTGGTCGGGATTGGTCATCGGTCTTGCCTCGGCCGCCATATTACTGACCAGTCGTTTTTTCCGTCTTACTCATCGTCTCTTTGAACGAAATTCAATGATCCCTGACAGAATCCTTGCAGAAGATTAGGTACGTTTAAGTTCTGTACCTATATAATTCCCGCTACTCACCCAATCTCAGCGACTGAATGCCGCAGATATTCTCCAAGAAAGCAAATCTGATACCCACTGTATCACTTTTTGCCTCCGTAGCCGGGTCTGTTTTTGTGATCCTGTTTGTCTGGTACTATTTCTCTCCGAGATACACCGATGTCGGGTACGCGCCCGAACAACCGGTTCAGTACAGTCATCGGTTTCATGCCGGACAGCTCGCTATCGACTGCCAGTACTGTCACACCAACGTGGCGTCTGCTGACCATTCGAACATTCCGCCGACGCAAACCTGCATGAACTGCCATAGTCAGATTCGGACAGATTCCCCCAAACTACTTCCCGTGAGAGAGAGTTGGGCGACCGGTGAGCCCATTCAGTGGATCAAGGTTCACCATCTACCCGATTATGCTCATTTCAGTCACAAGGTCCATGTTAATAACGGGGTCGGTTGCGAGACCTGTCATGGACGTGTCGATCAGATGGAGACCATTCATCAAGCAGAGCCACTCTCAATGGGATGGTGTCTGAAATGTCATCGGAACCCGGAGGTAAACCTTCGTCCGAACGACGAGGTGACGACCATGGGCTTTGTCCAACCCGCTGGTTTTGTTGAAAAGAATTTGCAGCGCATGAGGGACGAGGATATTCGTCCTCCAACCAATTGTTCTGCTTGCCATTATTGAGTAAAGACCAGAAAGCCTGTAAACGGTCAGCTCGCTCGCACGAGCGGTACCAACAAACAGCCGTCCCTAAACACTCATGATTGAACTTCCCGTCATCACAGCCCAGAATCAGAAGAGAAAGTCTTCGCACTCACACTATTGGCGTAGTATCAGCCAGTTGAAAGACCATGCTGATTTGCAGACAATCGAGGCTGAAGAGTTTTTTCCTGGCGCCAGCGATGGTCCAGGCGGATCATCCCGGAGACAGTTTTTGCAGATAATGGGTGCATCCATGGCCATGGCCGGCCTGTCTGCGTGTCGCCGTCCGGTGGAGAACATTCTCCCGTTTTCTCACAAACCGGAGGAAATGATTCCTGGCGTGCCGATGGAGTATGCCACATCCATGCCTTTTCGCGGGAGTCTCGTTCCACTTGTCGTGGAGAGCTCGGATGGTCGTCCGACCAAGGTCGAGGGGCGGCCGGATCATCCGGAATACAATGGGTCCAGTGGCGTTTTTGAACAGGCCTCCGTTCTTTCCCTGTACGATCCGGATCGCTCCGAATTTGTCCTGAAGAATGGTAAACGCAGTACCTGGTCAGCGTTCCAGTCCGTAGCTGCAGATTTCGGCCGCGACGCCCGGATAGCTGTAATCGAAGAACCGGGCTCCTCACTGACGCGCGCTCGACTTCGGGCCGAGTTTGAAAAGAGATTCGGGAACGTACAGTGGGTAGAGTACAGTTCGACGGGAGATGATCCGTTTGCAAAAGCGACGCTGGACGTTTTTGGCAGGGAACTACGTCAGCGAATCCATTTCGAGGATGCGAAGGTCATCGTCGCGCTCGACGCAGATCCTCTCAGTCCGACGGATCCTGCGTTTCTCCTTAACACGGCCGCATTCGCGCGTGGCCGGTCGGTCGCTGAAGGAGCCGAAATGAGCCGGTTATATACGGTCGAGAGTGGCTATTCCATCACCGGAGGCGTGTCCGATAATCGTCTTCGCATGAAATCCAGCGAAATTCCTGCGCTGGCAGCGTCGATTGCGAGACGACTTGGTATCGATGTGGCCGGTGGTGAGTCGTATGATGAGGACGCCTGGGTCAGCGCGATGGTCAGGGATCTCCGGTCCGCGCGAAATGAAGGAGTAATTCTTGCCGGGGAGAATCAACCTGCCGAGGTCCACGCCTTGTGTATAGCGATTAATGATGCGCTCGGCAGTCCGAGAACGGTGGTCGAATATATCGACGCCGGAACCGACGGCGCCCGGCGGTTGGAAGGGCTTCGATCCGTCGTCGAGTCGATGAAATCTGGAACACTCGATGCCGTTGTTTTACTGAACGTGAATCCGGTCTATGATGCTCCTTCGGAGATCGGGTTCAAAGAGGCCTTTGCCAGTCAGAAGAACACGATTCATCTCGGACTATACGCTGACGAGACTGCTGCAGGATCTACATGGCACCTTCCGGCAACACATTATTTGGAAGCCTGGGGGGATGGTCGCTCATTTGGCGGGTATCAGGCGGTTATTCAGCCACTGATAGCTCCGCTCTACGACGAGGCACACTCGAGTATTGAATTGCTCGATACCATCGGAAAAACTTCCGGTGCATCAGGATATGATCTCGTCCGAACTACGTGGAAGTCGATCATCCCGGGGGACTTCGAGAGCGGATGGAAAAAAGTCCTCCACGATGGAATTCATCCCGGGAAGGGATATGCCAGGGTAACATCGCGAGTAAATCGTCGCGCTCTCCCGGGTACGATCGCCGATGCCCCGGAAGGTCTGGAGTTGGTGGTTCGGATGGACGCCAAGGTACTCGGTGGAGCGTTTTCCAACAGCGCGTGGCTCCAGGAACTACCCGAGTCCACCACGAAAGTCGTCTGGGATAACGTGGCATTGATGAGTCCCGCTACCGCCTCAAATCTGGGGGTCGCGATGGATTTGCGAAAGGGAAAGTACTTCGTCGACCGTATTGCCTTGACGTCTGATGCCGGGACAATTGACCTGCCGATTTGGATCCAGCCTGGGATGGCAGATGATTCAATATCGGTCGCCACCGGATACGGTCGAGAGATATCGTCCAACCGGTCGGAGCGGCATACGAGTATTTTCGACCTGGATGACTACACGGATATTTACGGTCACGGTGCGATCTCGACAGCTGTCGGAGAAAACGTTGCTCCGATCCGAGGGGCGTTCGGAGCACATGTAGTGACTGGAATCACCGCAGTCGTATCTGGATCGGATTATCTGGTCGCGTCGACGCAGGATCACGGAGCACTTCCAGAAGAAGGCGAAGAGGTCAAAAAGCGGGGACTCTTCCGGATGGCCACGCTGGAGGAATATCGGGCCAATCCGAGATTCGTGGCTGAAGGAGAGCCGGAGCCAATTCGGGAAGAGTGGAAAAACTACCCGACTCTCTGGCAGGAGGATCATCCTACGGTTAAGCCTGAATTTCAGCACAATGACTACTTCCAGAATCAGTGGGGAATGGTCATCGATCTGAATACCTGTACAGGATGTAACTCATGCGTAGTCGCCTGTCAGGCCGAGAATAATATCCAGGTAGTCGGAAAGGAAGAGGTCAGTCGTGGGCGCGAAATGCACTGGATCCGACTGGATCGCTATTTCGTGAGTGAAGGGGACGGAGCCACGGAACAGCCCCGAATGGTACTCCAGCCCGTTCCCTGTATGCATTGTGAAAATGCCCCGTGCGAAGAAGTTTGTCCGGTTGCAGCGACGGTTCACTCACCAGATGGAACCAATCAGATGATTTACAATCGCTGTATTGGAACGCGGTACTGTGCCAATAACTGTCCGTACAAGGTTCGGCGATTCAACTTCTTCAACTGGTCGAAGACGATACCACAGACCGTTCAGATGGCACAGAATCCTAATGTCACGGTGCGGTCGCGCGGCGTGATGGAAAAGTGTTCATTCTGTATCCAGCGGATACGCGAAGTAAACAAGAAAACCAACATCGAAAAACGACCAATTCGTGACGGTGAAATTGTTGTGGCGTGTCAGCAGGCTTGTCCCGCCAAGGCCATCTCTTTCGGGGACATGAACGTGGCAGAGAGTACCATCATGGAGCAGAAATCAGACCCGCGACGGTATGACATGCTTGCGGAACTCGCTGTCAAACCCCGCACCAGTTATCTGGGACGCATCATGAATCCCAACCCTGATTTAGGAGGGGAAGCCTGATGAGTTTTTCCCCGGATACAGTATCAATCACCGACAACAAAGTGTGACGCCCGTGAGCATGGCAGACACGCAGAAAGAACTGAGCCTTGAAGAAGTGGACTTCCACGCGGAGGAACCGCTCGTTCACGGCAATCTTTCTTTCCACGACATTACGGAACTGGTCTCCCACCACACGGAGAAAAAAACGCCTTTGGCATGGTATGCCTCGTTCTCTGTGGCAGTTATTGGACTGATGGTTCTTGGAATCACGGTCGCCTACCTGTTCTGGAACGGGATAGGGGTCTGGGGACTCAATAATCCTGTAGGATGGGGATGGGCCATCGTAAATTTTGTGTTCTGGGTCGGTATCGGTCATGCCGGAACGCTCATTTCTGCGATTCTATTCCTGTTCAGGCAGAAGTGGCGGACAGCCATCAATCGAACGGCGGAGGCGATGACTATTTTTGCCGTCATCTGCGCGTTACTCTTCCCGACTATCCACGTCGGACGGGTTTGGGTCATTTTCTGGTCCATGCCGATTCCGAACCAGATGGATATGTGGCCGCAGTTCAAGAGCCCTCTCCTCTGGGACGTGTTTGCCGTTTCTGTCTATTTTACGGTCTCTCTGATGTTCTGGTATGTCGGTCTCATCCCGGATCTGGCGACATTGCGAGACAGAACCAGCAAGAAATTGAGGCGCAGGATACTGGGTCTGTTTTCGATGGGATGGACCGGCTCCAATCGTCACTGGCGTAATTATGAGAAGGCCTATCTACTTCTGGCAGCTCTGGCAACGCCACTCGTTTTGTCTGTTCACTCGGTTGTGTCGTTCGACTTTGCCGTGTCCATCGTACCGGGCTGGCATTCCACCATTTTTCCACCATACTTCGTCGCAGGAGCCATTTTTTCAGGGTTCGCCATGGTTGTTACCCTGATGGTTGTCGCCCGGAAAGTATTCGGAATGGAAAATATCATCACGGTGAATCACCTCGAGAAGATGAACCTCGTCATCCTGATGACCGGGAGCATGGTTGGATTCGCCTATATCACGGAGTTTTTCATGGCCTGGTACTCCGGCGTACCGTACGAGCAGTATGCCTTCATCAATCGGGCATTTGGTCCCTACGCGTGGGCATACTGGACCATGATGAGTTGCAATCTGGTCTTTCCGCAGTTTTTCTGGATAAAAAAACTTCGACGCAGCATCGGATTCATGTTCGTCATCTCCATTTTCGTCAACATCGGGATGTGGTTCGAGCGGTTCGTTATCACAGTGATATCACTTCATCGAGACTACCTCCCGAGTTCGTGGGATTATTACTCGCCGACGCTGGTCGATATGCTGACGCTTATTGGCTCGTTCGGCCTGTTCTTCACGTTGTTCCTTTTATTCCTCCGTTTCCTTCCGATGATTGCGGCGGCGGAAATAAAGAGCGTGCTTCCGCAGGCAGATCCTCACTTTTATGAATATGCAGGCGATGGGCATAGCGCCGATCACCAGGTCGCAACTTCCGATTCCACAATGTAATCAGTCAGCAGATTGAAGCATTTGCAGACGACGAACATGACGGATAGATACTATGATTAAAGAATTATTCAGAGAGATCAAGGCTACGATGGGTATCTACGAGCCCGCGACGGACAACACGTACGGTCTACTCGCAGAGTTTGCGGATCCGGCAGCCCTGTATCGGGCGGCACGGGCGACCAGTGAAGCCGGTTACAGCAAGTTTGACACCCACAGTCCGTTCCCCATTCACGGTATGGACGGTGCCATGGGTATGGGAAATTCCAAAGTGGGTTTTATCACGGCAGGCGGAGCAGCTACGGGTCTGGCGCTGGCCACATGGATGCAATGGTGGATGGGTGCGGTGGACTATCCGATCAATATCAGTGGCAAACCGTTCTTTGCCATCGAACCATCGATACCTATCATGTTCGAACTGACTATTCTCTTCGCGGCGATTGCGACCGTTCTCGGGATGTTCGGACTTAATGGTCTGCCGAGACATTACAATCCGCTGTTTTATTCCAAGTCGTTCGCGAGAGTAACCGACGATGCCTTCTTTCTCCATATTGCGGCCAGGGACGCCCGATTTGATCTCGATGCGACGAGGCACTTTCTGAGCGGGCTCGGAGCAACCGATGTAGAAGTCATTCATGATTACGGTGATGCCGAAAAATGAACCGAACGATTAGTGGCTATACGCTAAAAATGAAATACGCAACAACAACGCCTTATTCTGCCCGACTTGGCCTGGCTTTGCTGACGGCCCTTGTTCTCGGTGGTTGCCAGGGATCAATTTCGGATAAGCCTCCGATCCATATCGTACCGAACATGGACTTTCAGGAGAAATTCGAGGCACAGGAGGCAAATCCTTTTTTTAAAGACGATATGGCCATGCGTCCGCCCGTAGAGGGTGTGGTAGCGCGTGGACATCTCAACGATGATCCGATGTTGTACACCGGAAAGAACGCCGATGGGACCTTCGTGAAGAAGATGCCCGTGCGTTTGACGACCGAGTTGATGGGGAGAGGGCGTGCGCGCTTCGAAATATTCTGCTCGGTGTGTCACGGTTCTGCCGGTGATGGTAGAGGTATTATCATGACTGGCAACTATGGATATGTTCCGGCTCCGGACTTTCATACAGACGAGCGACGGGCACGACCAGACGGGTTTTTCTTCGATGCGATGACGCGCGGTATCCGGACGATGCCACCGTACGCTGCTCAGGTTCCGGTTGCTGACCGATGGGCGATTGTTGCCTATATCCGGGCATTACAGCGGAGTCAACACGCGGGAACGAACGATGTACCGGCAGAAGAACGATAGACCGGTGACAATTTATTTGAACAGAAGTCAGGTCTGAGACCTGCGATTGAAAGGAACAGGATTTATGTCGAATACAGTGAAGCGAAGCAATCCTTTCGTCTGGTTGATTGACCCCGTTCAATCTACTGCCGATCGTGCGAGCGAGATGTACCGATTCAAGTGGTCTCCGGTCGCATGGATGCTACCGCTCGGTCTGGGAATAGCTGGCCTGACAATGAGTTCAGTAACCTGGCTCACGGATCCCGAGCAGTTTTATTTTTCCTATCTAATTGGATGGTCGTTCTGCCTGTCTCTGACGGTCGGTGCTCTCTTCTTCGTTTTGATTCAGCATCTCACCAAAGCCTATTGGAGTGTGGTCATCCGGCGGATATCGGAAGCGCTGATCTGGTCCTTTCCTCTGCTGGTCATTCTTGGTCTGCCAATTCTTTTCGGGATGCACGATCTGTATCACTGGTCACATGCAGAAGTAATCGATCCCACGAGCACGTCTTTTGATGAGGTACTTGCCGGGAAGAGTTCGTATCTCAATGTCCCATTTTTTCTGGGACGAATGATATTCTACTTCCTCGTATGGACGTTTATCTCGTTTCGTCTCTATACGTTGAGCATCAGGCAGGACGTAGATGGTGGTACGGATATTCCGGCCCGTCAGCGTAGTGTGAGTTCGTGGGGACTCGCGATCACCGCTGTGACCACCTCGTTCGCGTCGTTCGATATACTGATGTCGTTGTCTCCCCACTGGTTTTCGACCATTTTCGGCATCTATTTTTTTGGTGGTTCTTTCATGAGCGTCATGGCCGTCATGGCACTGGTAGCCATGATTCTGCAACAGAAAGGCATGTTGTCGTCAGTCGTCACTACCGAACATTACCAGGATCTCGGTAAATTTTTATTCGGATTCATTGTGTTCTGGGCATACATCGCCTTTAGTCAATACATGCTGATCTGGTACGGAAACCTTCCGGAGGAGACGATTTTTTATCGCGAGAGGCTGGAGAATGGCTGGCAGATCGTCAGTGCCGTTTTACTCATTGCCCACTTTATCATCCCGTTTCTCGTGTTGCTCTCAAGAACAGCAAAGAGAGTCCTTCCGGTACTCGCTTCGATGTGTATCTGGATGCTTGTCATGCACTGGTTCGATTTTTACTGGCTCGCGATGCCGGTGTTACACGAAGACGCAGCATTCCACCTGGTCGATTTAACCGCGTGGATCGGGTTGTCTGGAATATTTTTTGGCTCGCTGATGTTTCGCCTGAGTCGGCACAGTCTGGTACCGGAGCAAGATCCTCGGCTGTCGCAATCCCTCTCATTTACTAATTCCTGATTCTCGCAGGTAGATTATGGATAAGTCAACATCGGTAGGATTCGAATCCGAGTCGGTCAGTGCGAATGCAGTTCTGCGTATGGTACTGGGGGTTTTTGTATTCATCGCGATCATACTGGCGGTGGTACTCCAGGTCGCAAGAATCAAATTTGAAGATGCCAAGACAGAGGCTACAACCATTTCTGGCTATCCTCTACTCAGAGAAACGCGTGCTGCATCTGCCGCTCGTCTATCCGGCTACGTGCCCATAGATCGGGATGGTGGTATCTATCAGATTCCCATCGACCGTGCCATGGAGTTGGTCGTTCAGGATGCAGCTAAGGAAGCCGGTACCAGAAACTAGGTTTTGGACGAAAAAGAATGCCGACAGGTAGCCGCATAGTAATGAATCGAACTTCCGCTCGTACGCGGAGTCTCGGGTTTTTCTTCTGGATGATCCTGGCTGTCGGGCTCGTCACCCGGAGCGCCTCGGCTCAGGACGATTCAGCAGCGTCCGATCTCCCCCCTGTATTCGATGGCGTAGGAATCGACGAGAAACTTGGCGGGATGATTCCAATGGATCTCGAGTTTTACGATGAGAACGGATCGGCCATTCACATCGGAGATTATTTCACCGGCGACAGACCGGTCATTCTGAATCTGGTCTATCACAATTGTCCGATGCTCTGCAACATCATGTTGGAGAGTTTTACGAAGACGGTTCGTGACATGGAATTTTCACCGGGTTCGGAATTCGACATACTGACGGTCAGCTTTTCAGCGATCGAGACTCCTGATCTGGCCATGCGGCAGAAAGAACGCTATCTCGATATCCTTGATCGGGACGGGGCCGCGGACGGATGGCATTTCCTTACCGGGAGGGACGAAAATATCAAAAAGTTGGCCGCGTCGGTAGGATTTCGTTTCCGGTACGTTGAGGAGACGCGCGAGTTTGCGCATCCAGCGGCGCTCATATTTCTTTCTGATTCAGGTACCATTACGCGCTACATTCACGGTATGAGCTTTCCGAAGCAAGATGTTCGAAGAGCAATTGTTGAAGCATCAGAGGGTCGGGTCGGATCGACGGTCGATCAGATTTTTCTCTTCTGTTACCGGTACGACGTAACGGCTAACTCGTACGTATTACAGGCCACGAGATTAATGAGGCTCGGTGGTTTTCTAACACTTCTCGTCGTCGTCACAGGATTATTCTTGTTCTGGCGCAGGGAAAGACACAGGCAGGTGGCAACATCTGCTGCCCACTCATGATTCCTAATTTTTTACAATAGACTCTATCCACCGCACAATGGGCGAGAGCGGATCATTCTGGCTTCCTGACGCCATGTCTACACTGGCACCCGAAGTCGACTCTCTTTTTTACTTCGTCGTCTGGGCGAGTACGATCATTTTCATTGCGGTCATCGCTGCCATGGTCTATTTCATGGTTCGATATCGGAGGAAAAGCGAAGCCTTCGTTCCGATTCCGGAACCGGAGAATCGTCTTCTGGAGATGACCTGGATTGTACTCCCGACCATTCTTACGATGATTGTGTTCACGTGGGGATTCAAGGTATTCGTCCGGTTGAGTACGCCACCACCGGATGCATATCAGATTACCGTCCGGGCTCAGCAGTGGGCGTGGAATTTTGAATATCCCAACGGGGCTTCCTCTACTAACGAACTGTACGTTCCGGTCGGGACACCGGTGAAGCTCAATATGAGCAGCACGGACGTCATACACAGTTTTTTCGTCCCTGACTTCCGGATCAAACAGGATGTACTCCCCAACCGGTATACATCGGTCTGGTTTGAGGCAATTGACCAGGGCGATTTTCAGGTCTATTGTACGGAGTATTGCGGTACACAGCACTCGGGTATGTTGGCGACGATTCATGTCGTTACGCAAACGGAGTTCGATACGTGGTTGGATTCCCAGAATCAGGATCTCCCGCCAGTTGAGCTGGGAGAACGGCTTTTTGCACAGTGCAGTGTCTGCCATTCGACGGCTGGCATTCGCATAGTCGGTCCTCCGCTAAATGGAATATTTGGTCAGGAAAGGACATTCGATGACGGTTCTACCGGCACAGTCGATGACGATTATCTCCACGAGTCCATCGTCTCGCCGAGTGCCAAGATTGTAGCCACGTACCCCAATGCCATGCCTGCAACCTTCGGTGCATCCCTCTCCCCGAAAGAGGTGGATGGACTGATCGCTTATATCAAGTCAATGGAGTGATTTTCACGGGCAGGTTGTCACGTCCGTGTCTTGTTAAACTGGTTAATAGAAGTGAGTGAAATGAGTGTCATAGCGTCTCCGAGCGGAGGAGCAATCAACTATCTGAACCACGATAAGTCCATCATGTCGTGGTTGGGGACGAAAGATCACAAGCGGATCGGGATCATGTATCTTATCGCGGTCAGTCTGGCATTCCTTGCGGGAGGAATTCTGGCTGTTCTGGTCCGCCTTGAGTTACTGGGCCCGGGTGAGACGATCATGAGTGCCGATTCATACAATCAGGCGTTCACCATTCACGCGGTTCTGATGATTTTCGCGTTTATCATCCCCGCCATTCCGGCAGCGATGGGTAATTTTGTCCTTCCGATGCAGTTGGGGGCGAAGGACGTTGCCTTTCCGCGGCTTAATCTGGCCAGCTTCTATATTTATCTGATTGGAGCGGTCATTGCGTTGAGTGCGCTGCTCGTCGGTAGAATCGATGGCGGTTGGACGTTTTATGCTCCATACTCGGAACGGGTTGGAGACAGCATATTGTTCGTCACAACCGGCGTATTCGTGATGGGATTTTCGTCGATATTGACGGGACTGAATTTTATCGTCACGGTCCACAAAATGAGGACTCCGGGGCTTACGTGGACTCGCCTTCCGCTATTCGTCTGGGCGCTTTATGCAACCGGGATCGTTCAGGTGCTGGCTACGCCGGTAATTGGTATTACGATGGTCTTGCTCTTTCTGGAGCGTGCGATGGCCATTGGCATTTTCGATCCCGCACTCGGTGGAGATCCCGTGCTGTTCCAGCACTTCTTCTGGTTTTATTCGCATCCGGCTGTATACATCATGATTCTGCCGGCTTTCGGTATTATATCAGAAATTGTCGGAACGTTCTCGCGGCATCGCGTCGTCGGGTATAAGTTCATTGCTCTCTCGTCGATCGCTATCGCCTTTCTCGGATTCCTGGTCTGGGGACATCATATGTTCGTCTCCGGGCAGAGCGCCCTGTCGTCTACCATATTTTCTCTGATTACCTATCTGATCGGAATTCCCACCGGAATCAAGGTGATTAATTGGGTTTCAACGCTACACAAGGGGTCTATTTCATTCAAAACACCCATGTTGTATGCGCTGATGTTTCTATTCACATTCAGCATCGGTGGATTTACGGGAATTATGCTGGGCGTATTGGCTGTGGATGTGCATCTGCACGACACATATTTCGTGGTCGCTCATTTCCACTATGTGATGATGGGAGGCAACGTAATTGCCGCCCTCGGTGGGTTGCATTACTGGTGGCCCAAGATGACCGGAAAGATGTACAGCGAGATGCTGGGCAAAGTAGCAGCATTCCTGGTTTTCGTTGGTTTTAACCTGACGTTCTTTCCACAGTTTATTGCCGGGACGCAGGGAATGCCGAGACGGTACTACGACTATCTTCCGGAATTCGAGTCCATGATGAAGTTGTCCACGTATGGGTCCTGGGTGCTCGCTGCCGGTCTTCTACTGATTGCCGGTTATTTGCTTTCCTCTCTCGTCAATGGAAAAAAGGCGTCCACCAACCCGTGGAAATCGTTGACGCTGGAGTGGACACACACTTCTGTTATGCCGCATCCGCATAATTTTGAAGAGACACCGATTGTCACTCGTGGTCCGTACGATTATCACCTGGCTCCGGAGATTTTCCAGGATGTCAACAGTGGCGATGGACATCCTCGAGTCACGCCCCCGATCGAATCCAGTCCCGTTTAAGTGTTAAACATCATTCTACTTACAGACGCTCAGTAACTCATGGCATCTTCGACTGCGAGTCATAGCGATCATGCTTCCCATCTTCAGCATCATTTTGTCACATCCGACCAACAGTTCGATGCGTCAAAGATGGGCATGTGGCTCTTTCTTATTACGGAAATTCTACTTTTCAGCGGGATGTTCGTCACGTATACGGTATTTCGGGTCTGGCATCCCGAGGTATTCGAGCATTCGGCGGAATTACTGGACTGGCGACTCGGCGGTCTGAATACGCTGGTTCTCCTGGCATCTTCTTTTACCGTTGCACTGGGAATACATTTTGTCCAGGTTGGAAACCGGAAGGGACTGATTATCAACATCGTGCTGACGATCCTGTTCGCCGCAATATTCATGACGGTGAAGTACTTCGAGTACACTGGAAAGTGGGCGCATGGTGTGTATCCGGGGGCAGCCTTTGCTCCTCATGGGGTTGCGAGCGGTCACAATTATGCTGATTTTGACATCCCGTTCGCTGCTCAATTTTTCAGCATTTATTTCGTTATGACGGGGATCCACGGATTTCACGTCCTGATCGGAATGGGACTGTTCTTATGGCTCGTCTTCAGGGCCTTTCGGGGAGATTTTTCGCCCGAATATTATACGCCCGTGGAGTTGACCGGCCTGTACTGGCACCTGGTCGATATCATCTGGATATTTCTTTTTCCGCTCCTGTATCTCATCTAGTACGCGGGTTACCGGCTCTCCGGGATCCGAAAGACACTCTATTCGATGTCACACGCCGAACATCATATTACACCCATTAAGACACTGGTCCAGGTCATCGTTGCGCTGGCTTTTCTGACTATTCTGACCGTGATCATGGCCCAGGTAGACCTTGGTATACTGCACGTTCCGATGGCGCTTCTCATTGCCGGAATCAAGGCTACGCTGGTGGTTTTGATCTTTATGGGACTTCGTCATGACAACCGGGTGAACGCACTTATCTTCGCCATGGGAGCAATATTCGTGGTCGTTTTTCTCGCGTTTACACTCTTTGATACGGCGTTCCGGGGCGATCTACCGAGTACGACTGAAGGAACGATTATGGAGCAGCAGGCACCGGCTTCTCAGCACGCTCGGTAGCGTCTGGGACAAACCGGATTCTCAGCACGCTCGGTAGCGTCTGGGACAAACCGGATTCTCAGCACGCTCGGTAGTGTCTCAGGCAAACCGGATTCCCCGTCGCAACCCCTATGGTCACAATCGTACCGAGAAGCAGGCAAAGATAAAACCCTGCTTCGATGAGCTGAAACAGAGAAGGAACCAGTGCCGAGGCTCAATCTGAAAACAGCTTCGAGACGTTCTTGGAAAGATAGCCTGCCAGTTTCTTATTGGAAGCGGCCAACGTTTTCCTGAGATTCTTATCCTCAACGCCCATGTGACCGCTGACCACTTTCAGTACGTGGCACCCGACGCCGTGCGTAGCGGCGACGTACGCGACGGCATATCCCGTCATGTCACTCACGTCAGCGATGCGCTGCCAGTAACTGAGTTCCGTAGCGCCGTGAACGGTGTGGTCCTGGGTCACGAGTGTGACCGACTCCAGTTTCGGGAAAGGTGCCGACAGCGGCATCCTGGGATAGGTCGGTGCGGCCAGTTCTATCCGGTCGCCCTCGAATACCTGGGTTGCAGCTACGAGCGTTCCTACTGACAGCGTTTCGACCAGGGACGTGCACGTCCCGACATGAAGAAGTTTGGAGAATCGATGAGTTCGCGCAAGTCGTTCCGTTCGGAGCGTGGCCTTGATTTTCCCGATGCCAATGATCGAAATCAGGCACTGTCCATCATGCTGTTCCTCGCCCTCAGAGAGTCCGTTAAACCGTCCGCGTTCGTACGCCTGTAAAAATGGAAGGGCTTCTTCCTGTGTAGAAAAGACAATCCCGATCATGAATTAGAATTTCGGTTGAGTGATGAGTTATCTTACGCGACCGCACGGCACCTGAGGAGGCGCCATAATACGTCAGAAAAACCATTGTATGCGACGGTATGAAAATTACCGAGTTATTGGAATCTACGAAGAATCCGCAGATCAGCTATGAGATTATTCCGCCCAAACGCGGAGGCTCGGTTCGTCAGATTATGGAAATTGTCGAGGCGTTGATAGAGTACGAGCCTTCCTATATCGACGTAACGTCTCATTCTGCCCAGATTTACTACGAGGAACAGAGCGATGGAAGTTGGCGACGACACGTAAAGAGAAAACGTCCCGGAACCCTCGGCATGTGTGCGGCCATCAAGAGCCGGTTCGGAATCGAAGCGGTTCCGCACTTGCTCTGCAAAGGATTCACCCGGGAGGAGAGCGAAGATGCGCTCATAGAACTGAATTATCTCGGTCTTCAGAACGTGATGGCGCTACGCGGAGATGATTCCGGATATAGAAAACCTTTACGTGGAGAACGGACCACCAACGAGTATGCCATAGATCTGGTCAGGCAGATTAGTGCCATGAACGCGGGCTCCTACCTGGAAGATCTGATGGACGCGGAGTCTACTGATTTCTGCGTCGGAGTGGCCGGATATCCCGAAAAGCATTTCGAGGCCCCAAACCTGACCTGGGATATTCTGAACTTGAAGAGAAAGGTCGATGCCGGAGCAGGTTATATAACGACACAGATGTTTTTCGAGAACGCGCACTATTTTGCGTTCGTCGATAGGTGTAGGGAGGTAGGAATCACGGTTCCGATTATCCCGGGCATCAAAGTAATGACTAATCGCCGGCAACTTCAGATGTTGCCGAGCCGTTTTCACGTCCAGATTCCGGAGGCTCTCGCAGCAGAAGTTGATGCTGCGTCAGATGATCAGGTCGCCGCTATCGGAGTGGAGTGGGCGCGGAAACAGAGCGAAGAACTGCTGGGAAGCGGGGTAAAAAATCTCCACTTCTATATCCTCCAGAACCCGACATTTGTGTCAGATGTCGTGAGCCACCTGCGGAAAATAGCCTGACGCTTTGCGTGTTTTCCTCTTGGAGGGTGTCCCAGTTGCTGCGGAATGAATGGCCACTACAGCTCATTCAGGTAACGATCTTCGAGTCGTCTCATCACCGCTCTTTTTTCTGCTGTATCGTCGTCGTACCCGGCAAGATGAAGGAGACCGTGGACTACGTAACGGGCTACTTCTTCTTCGGCGGTCACGTTGAATTCCTGACATCGCTCCCGAGCGGTCTCCATATCTACATATACCTCTCCCTCGATTCCTTTTTCTGAACTATCCAACAGGAAGGAGAGAACATCGGTATTATAGTCGTGGCCCAGAAATTCAACATTCAGTGAACGAAGCCGTTCATGGCAGGTGAGAACGATTCCGACAGACGACCCCGCGATGTTCTCGCCCGTCAGGACACGTTCAGACAGTTGTAGCAGATCGTCTTCATCGAGTTCGATTTCGTTGTCCTCGTAGCATGCATCGATAGAGACTGAAATATCACAGCGACTGGAATCCATATCGAAGGCCCCGACCTCGAACCTGACAGCAGGTTTCGGTGAATTGACCTAGCCAAGGTCGTCGAACAATTCCTCTGTAACCGAGAGTGCTACGCTACTCATAATCAATTCCGGCGGGAGTTGCGTGAAATCAGTAGAAAACAGTCGCGTATCTACGTTCGCATACAGGGAACAGCCGGCCTCCCTTTCAACGACCAGTCCATTAGCAGCGGTACCGGTTTTTGCTACGAAAATCACCTCTCCCAACTCCTTGCTCGCAAGAAAACCCGTACACATCTGGAGTTGAAGGAACGAACTCGCAGCATAGACAGAGATCAGATTTGCATATCCACTCACATCAATCTCTACCGGTACTTCGACATGAGAATGGATCTCCAACGTAATTCGCCTTCCGCTTTTTTTATGCGACAATTCGAATCGGGACATATCACCATGTCTCGTCGATGATACACCGAGTACACTTTCGATACGTTCGATATCTGCATCCGAGAATGAGAACGCCATTCTAACCTTCTATCCTATTTTTACAAACAATATTCGCTCAAAGCATCAGGTCTCGGACCGGAAAGATAGCAGATGCCTCTTCCTAATACAAAGCGAACGCTACGTCGTCCGATAGCTTCCGGTGGTGGGCACGATTCGATCCCATCTCTATGCTGTCGGACCCGATCGCTATTTCAAATGAGCGTGCACTACCTTACGGATCGCGGGCCATCAGTTTCATTATTTTTGATCGAGTACACAGAATGAATCGATCCTTCATCATCATAGGCGCTCTCGCAGCAGCATTATCTGTCGCCCTGGGTGCATTTGCCGCTCATGCGCTGAAAAATATTCTCGCGCCGGACCGGTTGGAGGTCTTTCAGACAGGCATTCGATATTTGATGTTTCATTCCCTGGGGCTGATCCTCTGCGGATCCCTGGCAGACGATCGGCTTTCACCAGGATGGCGACGATCCAGTGGATATTTCTTCATCCTGGGCATGGCGACGTTCAGCGGGAGCCTCGTGGCTCTGGGTCTTACAGGTATCCGATTGCTCGGAGCCGTAGCACCAATCGGTGGAATCGCATTTATTCTCGGGTGGCTGACACTTGCGGTTTCCGTGATCAGAGGCAACCGACAGTAGGCCACGCTACAGAAAGCGAAACGGCCTGATCAGGAAACTTCCTCCTCCTCAAAGAGGAGCGTGACACTCGGCAAAAGGGAATGCTCTTTCGCCAACATAAGTAGAACGGCAGCCGTTTCTTCTGCTGTATCGTAGCTGCCGACTTCCTTACTGTCCACGGCCAGGGCGTAACCGATATCATCGTCCTGGCCGGGTGTATACTCCTCCCATTCGACTCCTTCTTCGACGACAAAAATGTGATCTTCAGGGACGTAAGAGCCGATGTAGCGTTCCTGGGAGCGGTCCGCATCGATAAGACTCAGATTTCCGAGTGCTTCGTATTCATCGTCGTAGAATAGCGTCTCTGCAATGAGTCGCTGGGTGAAATCATCTGCACCGATAGTACCCATCACGAACCTCCGGGAAACACTGGACTGATTGACGGACACGGAATACCAACGACCGAACTATGAGGCCGCTGTGTCCGAAAGATACACCTGAAGAAACGCATCTGCTTCCTTCCGGTCAAGATTCGTCGTTTTCGAATCGAACACATCGGCGAAATGGACCGCGAGTTTTTCTTCAACGATAACTTCCGATACGGTCTCCCTGAGCTCTTTCTGGAGCGAAGTCACCCCTCGGTCTGCGATACCACAGGGGACGATCATGTCAAAATGGTCCAGATTCGTGTTCACGTTGAGTGCGAATCCGTGCATGGTGACCCAGCGACTACATCGAATTCCCATGGCGGAGATCTTTCTTTCGGGTCCTCTCGAATCGGCAGGAATCCACACCCCGGTTCGTCCTTCGACGCGAGTGGTCTGCACGCCGTAATCTGAACAAGTTCGAATGATGACTTCTTCCAGATCACGTAAATATCTATGGATATCCGTGTAGAACCTGTCGAGATCCAGAATGGGATAGCCTACAATTTGCCCCGGTCCGTGATAGGTGATATCACCTCCACGATCGATTGGGACAAATGAAGCTCCTTCGGCTTCCAGTCTCTCGTTGCTGGCAAGGAGATTCTTCCGGTCACCACTTTTTCCCAACGTGAATACGGGCGGATGCTGGCACAAGAGGAGCACGTGATCGATAGCCCGGGATGGACGAGCTCTTTTGGCGGAAACCAGACGAGATTGTATTTTTCGTTGCAGTGTCCAGGCAGGTTCATACTGCATGACCCCCATATGACAGGTCACTATATGTTGACGTGAATCGGACACGGCACCTAATTCGCTATCGAGACGCGAATATTAAAGTTTCCCTGGATCATGGTGGCCGACGGCTGGCGGCTGTCTTCACTGTCGAATTTTTCGTACTTCAGCGTAAAGTCTGCCGATACCCGGTTACTGAATTGATACGCGATTCTGGGTTGGATGGTCGTTCGAACGTGAGCCGTGACGAGGGAAATATTGTCTCCTGTCAGTGCGTCCGCCGTCACAAAGTCCGGGTCTGATATTGCGCTCTGCAGCGCTCTCCGAAGTCGAAGTCGCTGATCCCTGGTCGTCGCCCTGGCCAGCGTGAGGCTGAAGCTGATCCGGTTGTTCAATTTCTTTCCACCGAACAGCGGCAACCGGAGTCCCGTTTTCTGCCACGTCATGTTCAGGGAGAATTCGTTGGTTCGATTCTCGCTGACCTCAAAATTACTCGTACTAAGCGAAAATGAGTTACTCCTGGACCACGACAGATTGGTCTGAAATTGCCCCTTCCACGTTATATCCATCCCAATCAGAGGAGAATACCGCTCATTGATTCTCACGTTTCCGGTCTGGAATTCGCGGACAGGGAATTCTATCTGGCGCGATCCCAGATCGAGTGTACGCAGCGAATCGTTATCACCGAACTGGGTATTTGTGCTGTAGTCTGCGCTGTAATCAGCGTTGTATCCGTGTTTTAGAGTAAGATTCTTGACCAGAGCGCGAATAATAGGCCACTTTGACAGGCCGGTGTAATTTACCGTCCAACTGGGCTTCGGAAACGGGAGTAAGTTTCTACTGTCAAGCGTGTTGCCCCCACCGACAAAATTACTGCGGAAATCGTCGGTGACCGATTCGTTGGTCAGAACCACTCTACCGTCTCGATTCTCGTCCCCCAGTCGTTCAGGGTCGTCCTCCGGAGATGCCGCGAGGTCTTCCGTATACGTCGCCAACTGGGCCTGAAACAGGTCTATGTATGATGCCCCGAAGGCCCAGACAGACGATTTATTCGTACCTGATTGGGTAAGCGTCGTGTCTATCCCGATAATATTCTGGTCCAGATCGAGTGCGGGTCGGAAAGTAAAATTTTTGTCCTGTTGGAAATCGAGATTCCAGTTCAGATTGATCGAGAGGGACTTGGATGGATTGAGGGTCGTCCGGCCCTGAAACTTGTTGCCGTTGTTCAGGATGTCTGCCACCTGCAGGGAGGGGTCGATAAGCCGATCTGTAATATCGAATGTTCTGTCGAGCCCGAACCGATAGGCGGGAGACGCGCCGTGTCCGTTAAACGCGTCGATGAGGGAGAAGTGAGTCTCCACATCAGACACCGTGCCATCGTCGTTCAGGATTGGCGTACCCACATTCGTCGACGATGCACCTCTTGTGCCGTCATACGACAGCGTGAAATCCCTGATTCCTGTCGCGGCCAGTATCAACTGCCGGGCGAGAGAACCGAAATTTGGAAACGGAAGCCTGAATCCGCCACCAGACGATGATTCTTCTTCCTTGGCAGCCCCTATTCCCCGGGCATCATTTATACCTGGATTTTTCGGGGGCTCTACCTCTTTTTCAGGAGCGTCTTCAACGTCGTCTTGCTCGCCTGACACTTCCGGGTCATTCGTAACTGAGTCGTCTTTGTCCTTCACGTCCTCTGATGCCGTCTCCTCTTTTTTACCGTCCTCCGCATTTTCTTCCTCCTTCTTCTTGAGGGCCTCTTCGGCTTCCTTCCTCATTCTCTCTTCCTGTTTTTCGGCCTCTCTGGCGGCCTTTCGCCTCTTCTTCTCTGCATCCCGAACCTTTCGCTCCCGGTCTCGATCGGATTCGTACTTCTTTTGCTTTTTCTCGATAGACTTGTAGAAGCCAAATTTTCTCCAGAACTCCTGTACGCGTACAGACATTCCAGCTCGGAAGGAGACCTGATTTCGAATATTGGCGCCGGTATTTCTACCTATGGGTCCGTTTTGCCAGTTGAAGATGGCCTGATAACTGATGTCCTGAAGCTGAATCCAATTCAGCGCCTTGATCCGGTTCAAGCGCGGTCGAAATGAAGCCGTGAATCGCTGGTCACTTTTCTCTGCCCTGGCAATCCCTCGTTCGGAAAGAAAATCGCTGATTACGTTGTTGGCTGACCGGACCTGCAGCGCTGACTGTTCGAATGCATTTGCCAGTTGCTCTTCGCTAAGTAAGCCTTGATCCTGAGCCTGGGCCAGCGAGACACCGGCGAGAAGCGTATCCGGTGTCACAACTGAAAAAAGAGTATCGACACCGGCCGCGTTGAGGCTCTGGGACGTATTCAGGTCGAACCCGAGATTGAGGAAGACAAACGGGCTGTACTGAAAAGCGAAATTCCTGGAATGCGAAAACGTGTGTTTCTCTCGTGCAGGAAAACGCACCGAGAGAGGGACTGTCGACGTATCTCCCGGCGCAAGGATCGGGCGCTCCCGCGTTTCGGAGAAGTTTCGTGTGAACGTTGCCGACGAAGTAAAAGACTTCGGCATGTAGTTGAATTGAAGACTGCCAAGGGTCCCTCCAAGGAGAGGTATGGAACGAAGGAACCAGAACGGGCTCAGCGTGCGGGTTTTTCTGGACGCGAATCGATAACTGAGGGTTGAGGACCAACGCCATGAATCATTCTGAAGCTGAGTCGGGCTACGGGACTCGGAATTGGAATGTGAGTAGGTAAGGCCAATACCGTCGATGGTATTTCGGAGAATGCGTGACCGGGAGTTACTCTTCCCGATTCGACCCGTGATCGAGCGGGTGAAAGAATGCGTCTGTGCCGACTGGGTGGCTTCCAGTTTTGCCGCCTCCTTTTCTGCAGGCTCCAGGTCAGTTCGTTCATCAATTTGTGAAAGCAGTTCTTCGAGTCGGACATCCCCACGGGTAGGCGAAAAGCGTGGGGTCGTCGTATTCGACTGGATCTGAACAGAGAGCGGAATTTTCCAATTGTAGCGTTCCGGAATCAATTTGTCCGCGTTGAACTCCGATGTCACACTCCAGTTATCGATATTATTCTGCTCTCTGTCTCCAAGACTGCTCGCGAGTGACCCGAAGCCATCTGTCTGGGTCCGAATATTGGTTTTTATCCTCGCTACATCTGCCAGTTTGATGTCGGCGTTGAATAGGGCAGCCCAGCCGTTAGTCTCGTCGTAGCCGGCTACCCGAAGTTCGTTGACCCAAACCGTTACATCTTCAAGAACGTCTTCAAACGCCGTACTGGTTGAGTCTGCTGCATTCCGGATCCCGATCACGATGCTGTTGACTCGGCCCAGAGACGGAGTCCCGCGTATGGAAAGTCTCGTTCCCGGTGGTGCAAACGTCTCGGCGTCGGGAGCATCGGGCGTGCGGAGAGTATCCGCGATCACATTGACAAATACACTGTCGGTAGGGAATGCCAGTCGGTCCCGGGCTACTTTGAGTTTATTCAGGGCACTGAGTTCAATATTCATCGAATTCAGATCCTGGATAACCTCATTGAACGGCACGTTGGTCTGCCATAATTCGTCGGAAGAACCGGACGTTTCAGAGGAGGGAGAGAGCGGCTGTTCGTACTCGTAATAGTCATTGGTCTGGTTTGCACCCAGCCGGACAAAAAGTTTTACTTTGCCTCGTGCCACCTCCGGTGGGAGGGAGGAGATATCCACCCCGTCCATGGTTTTGCCCGACAGGTGGGCGAACATTCTGAGGTTCGAGTACTTGAGCAGATCGAGACCCTGATTCTGGGTCTTGAAAATGGCCCGCTGTCTACCCGGTTTCAGGTTTTCCACTCGAAGCACAAGGGCCTGTTCTCGCGCATTCTGGATCCCGCCGTTGGCGAGTCGCGTCTGGCTTACGACTGCCCCGGCCGGAGGAATGTAGGTGTCGGCATTCTCCTCATTATTGATGCTGGAGATCGTGAGTTTCGTGTCTTCAGCTGCCGTTTCGAACGCATTTTCGCGTTCGGAAGCGACCTGTGGAGCTTTCTGCCACTGGCTTCCTACGAGCTCCAGCGTCGCAAATCGCATCGTGATGGGCACTTTGTGTCCGGTTGTCCAGATACGCATCGATTCGATGAGACTGAAATCCTGGATAGTGCCTACCTGGCGTGTAAATCGCTGTACCGGAATGCGCACCTGAAACCAACCTGTGCCTCTCCCGTCCCGATCTGTAATTTCACCGACCACAAAATCGTCGACCATATCTGGTGCCGCAAGAGAGTCAAGGGCGCTCTTGCTCAGAGGTAATTCATACTGGAAATAACTGTTTTCCGTATCGACTGTGGAGTTCAGATTTCGATCTTCCGAGTCCGGGAAACGTGAATTACCGCGACGGATCGACGTGTTATTCGCCAGCTTGTTTTGCGTCTCGAACGCATTCAGTTCGTGACCGGCAAAATAGTGGGTGAAGTGCTGCTGAAAGGTGGCCGTATTCGGGAAGAGTTCGGCATTCCCGTAGAACTGTTCGTTTGCAAAATAGTGGTAGTCATCGCCGGACGGATCTGCCAGGGCCTTTGCCATTTCTGCTCGGTACTTCGGATCGCCGGAACCGGCGTCCAGGGAATTCAGGAAATCGGCGAAGTGATCCTGTTCGGTCGCAAATGGGGGGTAGTCTCCTCCGTACGATGCAAGACCGTCGAGTCCGAGATCTTCAGTACGTTGTGTCGCGTCATCTACATCGACCACACTGTTTTGCGTAGCGTTCGGGGTACGACCCCACGTAAGGACGCTGGACTCGCCTATCGTTGCCATCGAGAGGCCATCTTCATTATTCAGCTTCTCGTCCGGGACGACATCCTCTGAAATGGACCCCAGATCTACATAAAGTTTTGCACTACGACCGGCATCCTGCTCCGCATTTTCAGCGAATGGACGGAAGACAAACTCCACGAAATCGATGTTTTTCAGACTGAAATCAGTAAACCCTTCCGGCAGGCGCTGCGTCATGCCGCCCCACGTCTCCTGCGGATCATCCAGGAATCCTCTCAGGTCTCGGGTATAATTGTAGGGCCCGCGAGCCGCCGGGTCGAAAAACAGGTCGAACGTTTCGAGCGATGGATCCAACTCTCCGCTCGCATCTCGATTAGGGAAGACTTCGTCGATTCGGAAAATCTTGATCGACTCACCGCTAAATGCCACGGTGGGGATTTCTCTGAGCATGTTGGCATTGATTCGGTACCATGCAAACGAGCTTCTCCAGTTCGTCCGAAGCGAATCGGCTTCCGACCCCGGCCGAATGCCGAGACGATCGACGATGCCGATGGAGTCCGGGGGGGCGCTGAGCCCCCACGTTCCCGGCTGCATCAGAGAGAACGTATTTTCGAAGCCTTCGAAATCATCGATGTACGACGTGCCTTTCAATTCGTCGGTTGCAAAGTCGCGACCCTGCTTCTTGAGATCGCTACGTGTGCGATCAAAGGCAATGGTCTGTACCGTATTGGGCCGAAGCTGGGCGAATTCGCCGGTCAGCGCTATCTGGCTCGGTTCACGGGTCTGCAGGAGAGGAATGGCATCAATGGCCTGCGTCAGCCATCGAGGCTGCAACTTAACGTTTCCATCCACCCCCCAGATGGTATTCGAAATGGGCTCTTCACCGATACGAAACTTGTCGATCGGAGACTTCTGATTCATCTTCATCATGGTCGCCCCGAACGCAATCCGTTCGCTGGGACTGTAATCCAGACGAAGTCCGAGGAGCGTCTTCTTCTGAAGAGTGAACAGGGAATTCTGCTCGTAGTCGATGGCAATCTCTCTACCCGACGTGAGGAACGCCGGATTAATGATGTTGACGGTCGCCCCCGTGTAGTCCACGATGAAGTCGGTGCCCTCCTGAAGTGGCGTTCCTCCGGAGGTGACCCGAACGGACCCCTGGACAAGACCGGCGAATGCGTTCAGGTTGTAGAAACTCTTGACTGTACCCTTCGATGAGCCTCGAATCTGAAACACGTCGTGCTGGGAGTCTCTGCGGGCATTGGCCTTTTTCTGTAAGTAGAGTGCCTTGTATACGTACAGATCTTTGAGCTGCTGGCGCGCGTCTTCGGTACCGCCTCCGGCATCGATCAGAGTCGAGAGATGCTGTCCAAAAGGCTCGAGAACGGGGAAGAGGAGGGTACCGTCTCCGGGAACGATGGAGTAATTGACCAGGAAATCGAAGAGATCATCGGGTTGCAGCGCCTGATCTTCGTTGACCCGGTCCAATTTCAGCAGCTGGAGGAGCGTCTGCGTACCGCCGACGCCGGGTAGGGTCTTCGAGGCGGTCTTTCCCGGTGGTTCGTAAAAGATTTGTAACTCAAAATCAGTAGGTTGGATACCTCGATTGGGCAAACGGTAGATGTTTCGCATCTCCAGATACCACGCGGCCGGATTGAAATTGGACTCCGGTGCAGGCTGACGAAGTTGAACCGGCCGGACAAGTTTCAGGACCAGTTTATCTTCGTTTTGCCCACCATCGGATCCACCCGTGTCCGTCGAAAAATCGCCTACCTGAAAGGTGCGCCCGTTCGCGCGATAGCGATAGGCAACAGCCAGCGCTTCTGTCTCCTGGAGTCGCTGTCGCATGGTTACATACCCCAGCACCTCGTCCACGTCATAATCGCGACCTCGCTCGAGTCGTTTGAACTTACCGACCTGAAAGTCGGACGCACCCAGTCCTTTCGATTCCAGATACGATCCAGGGGCAGCACTTCCCCGCCTCAATTCCTGGTCGATTTCGCCTCCCGGGTTGTGGTCATACTGATCGAGTCCATCGTTCGGGAGTAACTGGTCGGTATAGCCAGAGGCCAGCTCCAACATCCGTTCTGATTCTCCCAGGTCTACCATGGCAACGACCTGTCGTACGTTCAACTCCTCCGGCTGAGTCGGTTCGAGTCTCCAGATTTCGAATTCTGTGATGCGCTCAAATCCGTTGGCCAATCGAATCGTCGGAGGGTCGCTCATGGCTTCTTCCCATCGATTCCTGAAGTAATACGAAAGAAAGAAATGCGTTGCGTCAGAGTAATCCGTTGGTTTCAGATCAAACTCCGAGGCCTCAGATCCACCTTCAATATTCAGGCTGTTTGACTGACCCTCCTGCTGACTCGCCACCGTCGTGAGCGTGACACCGCCGAGTTTCAATTCGCTCTTTATCCCGAACAGGCTCTGGCCGCCTCGAATGAGTGTCGACGGGGTCTGAAGGAAGACATTACCGGCTTCGATCTTCTGGATGATCTCGTCTTCGTATCCCGTGTATTGGAGTTTGAGCTGATTTTGGTAGTCAAACTGATTCTTGGAATCGTATTGAACATCGATCTGGAGTTTGTCTCCGATCGTTCCCTTGATCCCGAGTCGCAGATCCTGTTTGAAATTGGGATCCAATTGAGTGGGTGAACCCGTAATCGAAACCTGTTGATCGCTTTTTCGGTAGTCAAAACCGGCCGTGATGTCGGCCTGACCGTTAACACTCAGGTCGACCGACGGCTTCCCAAAAATGGAGGTAAAGGCACTCTGACGACCACCGGGTACGACAATATTGAATCCGAGACCTCCGCGGCGCCGTTGCGCAACCTCCCGCGCCCGCTGGACTACTATTTCGCGCCAGTTTTTGTCGAGATCACGGTCGAGTCTCGCCTTCTTGTAGTCGTCATAGGTAAGTCTGCGCGGAATTCGAATATCCGACTTTCCCACTTCCTCATGAGTCGTGTACGTGGTACGGCTGGTGTCGTATTCGATTCGATACGTCCAGTATTGCCCGAATTCTGTCGAGAACGGACGAATCGCCCTGGGGAAGATTCTGGCGCTCCAATCATCTCTCCTCAATCGGGGCATATAGCGCGATGCTCTACCGGTATCGGGAGGAGCAAGGGAGTCAGCGAGCAGCGAATCCGCCGCGAGTAGAACGCGGAGCGAATCCTTACTGATCGATACGGAATCGGTGTCGGCGCGAGCAAACGGAAAACTCTCGTACGTCCGATCAGCCAGGTGCGAATCCGTTCGCGCACTTCCTACGAGAACTACGGAAACACACAAAGCACCGACAAGGAGACTTAAAAGGAGTCTACCTGCGTACTGCCCTTCCGGGCGATCAGTATCGAGGAAATAAATGTCTGTAGTTGAATCGGACACGGATTACAGGCAACAATCGGCTGACGGCCCTCAGGCCTGCCGAACTGAAATCATGAATAACAAACAAGGAGGGAAAATAGTAGCTGGAGTTGCCTATATGCGATGTGTCTATAAATACAACTATTGTGATGTGTGCTGACCGATGATGCCTGAGCCGCAAGAAATAACGGTCTCCATACAAGAATCTATTTCTTTTGTTCTGTTTATTCTCACGTTTCCCTGCCAGAATCAAGGGGAGCATCGTGTGGGTGGAAGTCTGTCAATAGTACGCGTCAAATCGTACGTACACCCAAGAATCGGCCCGGGTAAATGGTCATGCCAAGTCCTCATCCCAGGTCTGTCGAATATCGAGTCCTGCGTTCACAAGTTTTCTTACAAATTCATCCTTTGGCAATACCTGTTCCGGTGGCAGGAGGCCTCCGCCCGGGATCTTCTTTCGAGCGAGCATCACGGCTACCGTCGCAGCCGAGAGCGCCGTACACGTTCTCATGGCCGTCATTTCCGTTTCTTCATTGTAGTGTTCTACCAACTCGAACGTGAGCTTCCTGGATGTGCCGTCGAGTTCACCACAGATTTCTACACGGAGTAACACGACGTCTTTATATGAACCTCCGAGACGTTGCTTTAGCCGACGTACGAAAACGTCCCGATAGGTGAGGTGGGTTCTTATATCCAGATTTTTTTGCTCGCCGAATCCCAGGGCCAGAAGCAGGCGCATCTGTTCGGCGTGACCAGGCCATCGAATGGCCTTGTGGTCGAAGCGATCGAGTCCCAGCCCGAGCTCAGACCACTGGTCGGTGAGAGTGCTCGACGTTAGAAAAGCCTCCAGGTTCGGAAATGAGTCACCGAACGAGATGGGCTCGCATTCTTCGAGAGGCTCTTTCGGGACGAGCTTACCGTCTCTGGCTACGTACGCCCGGGTTGTGTAATCTGATACCAACTTTTCGGCAGACCAGGCGATACGAAAATTAAATGGTGGTTCCGGATGCAACGGGACGTTCCCAATGAGAATTTGGGCACTCTCTGCCCGGTCGAATTGCTCGATTCCATATAAACAGAGGATGTTCACGAGGCCGGGATCGAGGCCACAGTTCGGGATGATCCAGAGGCCACGTGTTCTGGCGTCCCTGGCCAGATTCGGATCCGAAAAACCATCATCGTATCCGCCACCCAGGTCGCAGAAAGGGCTACCGATGGATATGCACGAGCGGGCAATATCCGGGTTGAGACTCGGGGTACTGGCCCCAATAACGCAGTCGCTTCCTGCGAGGATGGGGGTCAAGGAAGTGGCATCGCGGGCATCCATGTGGAAGAGTCTGAGTTTAGGACTGTCCACCCTTGACTCAATCGAGTTCAGACTTCTACGGTGTGCATCACAGACCTGAACAATCGAGATATGATCTCTTTTTACCAGGTCGCAAGCTATGGCCGACCCCATGTGACCGGCTCCGATAATCGTGATCTTCATACTCCGGACCAGACTTAGTTACAAATTAGGACGGATGTCTACTATTTTTAGTGAAATGAGACTGTATCAGTCTTCTCTGCGTAGAAGGTCGGTACTGTTTGACAACCTGATACCACCAGTAAATGTAAGATCATGGGAAGAAAGAGAGGAACGATCGGGATCTTGACGGGCGGAGGGGACGTGCCGGGCCTGAATCCAGCCATTCGGGCAGTGACCATTCGAGCCATCCGGGAGGGGTATCGGGTTATCGGTATCCGGAGAGGATGGGCAGGTCTGGTCGATCTCGTCCCGGAGAAGGATGCGGAGAACGGTCACGCTTTCCAGGAGCTAACCGAGGAAGTGGTCAATCGGGCCGGGCGTACAGGAGGTACGTTTATCCACTCGTCACGAACGAGACCGAGCCATCTACCAAAGTCACAGGTTCCTCCGCATCTTGCAGACCGGTACACGGATGAAATCAATGACGTGACGCCAGACGTTCTCAAGTCAATTGAATTTCTTGGACTCAATTTTTTGATTCCCATCGGTGGAGACGATACGCTCAGCTACGCCCATCGTCTTCACGAAGAAGGGGTCAAGGTTGTGGCCATTCCGAAGACAATGGACAATGACGTACCGGGTACAGACTACTGCATTGGCTTTGGTACCTGTGTTACCAGGACCATCGAGTTGACCCACACGCTCCGGACTTCCGCCGGATCACACGAGCGATTCCTTGTCATCGAAGTTTTCGGAAGATACGCAGGCTATACCGCACTCCTTCCTACCATGGCCGGAGCTGCCGATCGATGTGTCATCCCAGAACATCATTTTGACCCGGAACACCTGACCGAACTACTCTCGCATGATCGTAGTCGAAATCCATCCAAATACGCCGTTGTACTGGTCTCCGAAGGGGCAAAAATGATTGGTCAGGAAGATCATCAGTTCAAGGGGCACGAGGCAGATCAATACGGACACAGAAAATTGGGCGGGATTGGTGATCGGGTAGCGGCAGATCTGAAACGACTGTCTCCGAAATACAATAATGGGAAGAGGGTAAATATCGTCAGTCAGAGACTCGGGTATCTGGTTCGATGTGGAGATCCGGATGCACTCGACTCCATCGTGCCGATGGCATTCGGGAATCTGGCTTTTGACCTCGTGCTGGCCAATAAATCGGGGCGACTCGTAAGTCTCCGGAGCGGGACATACGATAACGTACCGATAGACGTTATTACCGGTACTAAAAAAGTGGTTGACGTGAGCAAGTATTACAATACGGACAGGCTTCGTCCGTATTACCATTCCTTCAATCGAAGACCGACGTTTATCATGACAAGTGATATCTGAGTTGGGAGGCTGTCCGCAGGTGCGCACCGCGGCTTCAACTCAGACCTGGAGTATCCCTCGTTCGTCCGGGACGAGTCTTCGGATAATGATCGTCGAGAGGGCGATCAGTATCATCAGAAAGACACTGTAGGCGGCAGCACCCCCGAAGTCATACAGACGGAGTTGTGAAAGGATTTCGACGCTGATGGGTCTGTTCTGGAAGACATACAACATGATGGAGGATACAAATTCTCCAAGCGCCGCTACGAATGTCAGAAGAGATCCCGCAGCGATACCGGGTGCTATTGTCGGGAGTACCACCCGCCTGAGTGTATGAAAACGAGATGCCCCCAGATCCACGGACGCCTCGGTCAGTCGGTCGTCAAAGTTCTCGAGAGCGGCAACCGTAGATCGAAATACCAGAGGGATGTGTCTGATGAAATAAGCTAACGGCAGCATCCAGAAAGAACCCACCAACACACGTCCCAGTGTTAGCGTCGACGGTTCGTTGAACGTTGCGATCAGATTGACAGCGATGACCGTGCCCGGGATCGCAAATGGGAGAATAGCCAGGCCACGAAGAAGGAATCGGCCCGGTATACTACCCTTGACGATGAAGAGGGCAGCGCTGACGCCGAACAGGATATTTCCGATTGTAGCTATGGTAGCCATTCTGATACTATTCCATACGGGTTCGAAAACATCGGGTTGGACGACCAGGTCGACATAATTTCGCAGCGTAAAGTGCTCAGGGAAAACCTGATAGGTCCAACTTCCTTCCTGTACGAAGGAGATCAGGGCTACCGTTGCAATGGGGAGTAGCAGAAGGACAAGAGCGATCACTCCGCCAAACAGCATAATGGCCCGGCCTATGCCACTCGATATGGATGTGCGCCTAACAGTCGCTCCTTTGGAGGCCCTTGCCTTTCCGGATCGATTCCGAATCTCAATCAGAATTAGAAAAAAGATGCAGATGGCTGTCAGAATCGTCGAAACTGTTGATGAATGGGCCATATTCCCATTCATTTTGTAATTATAAATCTGGAGTGTCAGAAAATTGTCGGAACCGGCAAACAGGAGCGGAGCCGTAAAGGATGCCATCGATATCATAAAAACAAGCAACGATGCACTCACGATAGCTGGACGTAGATGGGGTAGAATGATCCGGCGAAAGGTATAGAACGTTCCAGCTCCAAGATCCTCGGACGCATCCATCAACGAGCCATCGAATTCGCTCAGGGCCGATGAACAAAAGAGATAGAAGAAGACGTACATCGAATAGACGTGGACCAGCAAAACCGCCCACAGACCACCGAATGAAAACGGTACTGTTTCCAGGTCGAAGAAGGATTGGATGGCGCGAGGTAATATTCCGCTCTCGCCGTAGAGAAACAGAAATGCAAGGACTCCTACGAGCGGAGGAAGCGCTAGCGGAAGGGCGACAATCCCGGAGAGGGCTTTCTTTAGTGGAAAGCTGTATCTGAAGAAAACATACGCCAGACCGATTCCGACCATCGCAGATCCGACCACGGACCAGAAAGAAATCCAGACGGAATTCCAGAGTGCCCGGACGTTTGCCGACGCAAGTGAGGAAAATACTCGGCTCAGATTTTCCGGCCTGATGCCTTCGGCGATTACGGTCAGGCTCGGATACAGCACATATCCGCCGAGAATCAGAGCGATTCCCAGAAGCGCCATCCATTCGGTCCGGCCTGAGAACCACAAAAACCGGGTATGGGAACGGGTTACAAGCCTATGAAGACGAAATTCGGGCATCGCTGCATCTCTTAGACATTCACCCGGCTTTCGATGGCTCGGGTCAATGTCGCCTCATCCGCAAATTCCAGATTACCTCCGATCGGAATACCCCGGGCAAGTCGGGAGATAGCCACATCAAAAGGTTTCAGAAGTTGGGTGATATAATAGGCAGTGGTATCTCCTTCGACATTGGGGTTCACAGCCAGTATGATCTCTCTGACGGGCGTCGGTTCGATGAGGGCACTGGATTCGGGATCCAGTCTTTTGATCAGCTCTCTGATTCTCAGGTCGTCGGGTCCCACTCCGTCGAGTGGAGAAATGACCCCCCCCAGCACATGATAGATCCCCTGGAAGCCATGCGTTTTTTCGATGGCCAGCACATCATTTGACTCTTCTACGACACAAATCACCCCGGCGTCTCTTTTCGGAGAACTGCAGATGGGACACGGATCGTTGTCCGTGACCGAGAAACACACAGAGCAGTCGACTACGTTGTCTTTTACGTCCAGAAGAGCACTGGACAGCCTGGCGACGTCATCCCTGGACATTTTCAGGATATACGATGCCAGACGCTGAGCGGTCTTTCTACCGATGGTGGGAAGCCTCGAAAACTGTTCAACGAGCGCTTCGACGGACTCGGAAGTGAATTGCATGGGCGATGTGCTACAGTCCGAATTTACTCATGTCCATGCCAGGAGGTAGGAATCCGCCGGCTGCTTTGGACATTTCATCCTTCGCAACCTGAGCGGCTTCCTCCAGAGCCTTATTTACTCCGGCAATAATCAGATCCTCAAGCAATTCCACATCTTCACGGTCGACTACTTCTTTCTCGATCGAAATGGCCGTGACGCGCTGCTGGCCGTTGGCGGTCACCTTTACCATGCCACCGCCGGCTTCGGCGGTTACCGATTTGGCAGCAAGCGTGTCCTGCGTGGCACTCATCGTCCGTTGCATGTCCATCATTTTGCTGACCATGTCAGCCATATTCAGTTTGTCAGGCATAAGTATGTTTTTTTAAGCGGCGATTCGACTGGAGTGAGTCAAGAAGAGATCAGGCGATCACCATACGATCTCACCACCAAAACGCTCCACGAGCGATTTGACTGCGGGATTCTCTTCACATTTATTTTTCAGGAATGCTCGGGCATCAAACGCTTCATGTTCCTCCTCGGTCCCCCGTAGCAATTCTTCTGAAACGACCAGTCGAATATCGATCTGAGCAAATCCGGCATCTGCGGCGAGTTTGCGAGATAGTTCTTTCTGTTCATCTCTAAGCATGCGTTTATGAAAATCATCCGGGACACCGATGCGGACGATGCCACCGGAGGCGGACAACACACTCGTCTGACTCAGAAGCGAACCGAGCCGGACTCGGGTCTCGCTAACTGAACTGACCAGTGTTTCCCACGCTTTGGAGGTCCGTTCCATCATGGAATCGGGGTCATCATTGGTATCCGGGGGCGGTGCCACGAGAACGTCCGTTTCTGGCACTGAAACCCGATTGGAGGGCGTGGCTTTCACCTGCGACGAGGATCGTTTCAAGGCAGGAGGGGCCAGACCAAGGGGCACTCCCGGAGCGACGGTTTTTGATGACGCAGAAACGGGAGAGTCGGGAGTCGGGAGAGCAGATTCGACGACTGACGGGTAGGAGGGCGAGGGAATGGGCTCAGGACGGGATGGTTCAGGTGTCGGTGGCTTAACTGTTGCAGGAGGGGGTAGCGCAGGTGTTGGTGGTTCAACTGCTGCAGTAGGGGGTGGCGCAGGTGTTGGTCGTTTAACTGTCGCGAGAGGGGGTAGGGTGGATGCCTCGGTCTCTGTTGGCGTCTGCGTCGGCACAGGTGGGGCCTGGGCCGGTGTCGTCGGGCTCGATACCGATGCCTTGAATCCTCCTTTCAGAGCCAGTGATTCCAGACGGTCCAGTGTGTCGAGCGCCTTCCTCATATCGATGGCTTCCGGTAACGTCGCCATGCGTACGAGTGCCATTTCCAGTCTAAGCCTGGGCTGGCGAGTTGTTCTGAGCGTATCGGCGGTCTCTCCTACGAGATGAATACAGTGCAGGAGACGCGATTCAGTCATCGAATCGGCTTCGGTCTGATATCTGACTCGATCCTGACTGGTGACCTCAAGCAGAGACGTGTCATCTACGGTCTTGACCACGAGTAAATTTCTGAAGTGTTCGGCCAGTCCGTCGAGAAATTCCTGGAGATCATATCCCCGTCCGACAACTCTGTCGACGATCTGAATCATGGCTCCGGATTGGCCTTCTACGGCGGCTTTAGTCACCTCGAAGAACACGTCCGAGTCTACGACTCCCAGCGCTCCGATCAACTCCTGGTAGTCCAGACGAGCGCCGCAGAGCGAAACCGCCTGGTCGAACACGGACAGGGCATCTCTCAGGGCCCCATCTCCTCGACGCGCGATGAGCATCAACGAGGCTTCATCCGCGTCGATAGACTCTTCGGTACAGATTTCGGTCAGGCGCGAAATAATTTCAGGGATTGCAATTCGTCGGAAATCAAACCGCTGGCAACGCGATTGTATCGTTGCCAGAACTTTGTGTGGCTCGGTCGTGGCGAATATAAAAAGGGCGTGTGGAGGTGGCTCCTCCAATGTTTTCAAGAGTGCGTTGAACGCTGCATTCGAGAGCATGTGTACCTCATCGATGATGTACACTTTCATTCTCGCTCCCTGGGGAGGAATGCGGACCGTCTCTCTCAGGTCTCTGACGTCGTCCACGCGGTTATTTGATGCCGCATCGATTTCTATGATGTTTAAATTTCTGCCCTCTTCAAATGAGTGGCAGGAATCACAGGATCGACACGGCTCGGCTCCGTCAACGCGCTCCTTCAGGGGCGTTTCACAATTAATCGCTTTCGCAAGAATCCGAGCTGCGGTTGTTTTTCCAACTCCTCTCGGACCCGAGAAGAGATAGGCGTGAGCCAATCGGTCCAGCTTCACGGCATTCTTGAGGGTCTCGGATACGTGCTCTTGAGAGACCACATCGCTGAACACCTGCGGCCGATATTTTCTGGCCGTGACCAGATAGGATTGATCTGACATGTTTCGCTCGGGTGGTGCGTTTGGAACCGACAGTCGTCGACCGATCGGTACATGTCAATATAGTCGGATGTTTCCGTCCGTGCTTCAGATTCCGACGGTGGTAAGTGCGGCTCCGAGAATCGATCGCGTGAGCGAAATGCGAAGTTCATCAATTCGACTCAGCGTCAATCCGGCCTGCTTCAGAGATTCCATTCTCGCGAGATGAACGCGCGCCTGAACCAACCACTCAAATTCTTCCCGAGACAGTTCTCCTGCTCCGAGCAATGTCGTCCATCTCACCAGGTCTCTCCGCGTGTCGATCAGGAAAGATTTCCCCGACGCGATAATTGCCTCACGAGCTGCGGGGAGACTACTCTTGATCTCACCCGAAAATTGTGCCAACACGGCATCCAGAAATGAATCTCGCTCCCTACTCGTCATTTTCCCTCCCCTCTGTATCCGACTTTTATTTTTCCGCTCTCCAGACCAATGATGGTGTCAAAGGCTTTCGAGACGATACCAATCGACTCTTGAATAAACGGAGCTGACTGCGTACCGGAACGCTCCCATCGCTTCAGGAATCCACCCAGTAAATGTTGAGATGGGTCCAGTAGAATCTGCCACTGGCGGGCTGAATATTCGTTTCTCGGTCGACCCTTCGCAAATTCGAATGCTTTTTCCAGCTTGATCTTTAGAGACGTTATGTTCTTCCTGTATGTTGAATACGGCTCTTCGGCACGTTCCATCAGCTTTACAGAATCGACTTTAAGATCTATCGCGTATGTATACGCGGTTACGCTGTACGGGGCTATCGAAGGCGTACACGCCCAGAGTTGACCGCAAACAGCCAAAAGAAACAGTCGGAATCGTACCGCGGACGAATTATGCACCTCCGAACCTTCCTGATGGTGATTTTATTAAGTAGCTCCCCCGTAGATAACGTATTTCGTTACCCGATCACGACAGGGACCTGTTGGCCAGTACCGGGTTGGTCTGACTCGGAACGTCTTCGGGAGGAGGCCGTCAGATCGATTGCTCCTCATCAGGCCCAATGAGAAAAATCATCCATATCGACATGGACGCGTTTTATGCGTCGGTAGAGCAGCGGGACAATCCGGAATTGAGAGGAAAGCCGGTCGCCGTGGGCGGCTCTTCAAAACGAGGTGTTGTGACGACGGCCAGCTATGAGGCCCGGAAATTTGGCGTACGCTCTGCCATGTCGTCGGTTGTGGCTGCCCGAAAATGTCCCGGTCTGATTTTCGTGAAGACTCGATTCGACGTGTACAGACAAGTATCCAGAGAAATCCGGGCCATATTCAGACGGTATACACCACTGGTCGAGCCTCTATCTCTCGACGAAGCCTACCTCGATGTAACAGATCCCTTAAGGGGACCGCGGTCCGCAACGCTTATCGCTGAGGAGATCCGTGTGGCAATTTTTTCTGAGACGGGTCTCACGGCCTCCGCCGGAGTGTCATTCAACAAGTTTCTGGCCAAGGTCGGATCCGATGTGAACAAACCCGATGGGATCACTGTCATCACACCAGAGATGGCTCCAGATTTTTTATCCGATCTACTCGTCGAGAAGTTTTATGGCGTCGGTCCTGTTACGGCCGCAAGGATGCATAAAATGGGCATCTTCAAAGGGAAGGACCTGCTACGGTTATCTGAAATAGAAATGAGGGAGCGGTTCGGGAAAGCCGGAGGATATTACTATCGAATTGTCCGCTGTCAGGATAATCGTCAGGTCCATCCCAATCGGACTCGAAAATCGGTCGGGGCGGAGCGAACATTCGAAGAGGACGTGTCTGATCGAGTCGAACTACAAAGACGGCTGCGACCGATCGCAGAGGCAGTGGCCGCTAGAATGGGAAAAGCGAAGGTCATCGGAAAAACGGTCACACTCAAGATCAAATATCACGATTTTGTCGTGCGTTCAAGGCAGACCACAAGTGATCGGTACGTCCGTTCGGCAGATGAGCTTTTTGACATCGTAGGAGTGCTATTGGATCGACTGGTAAGTGAAAACGAACGGGCCATTCGTTTGCTCGGTGTCTCCGTATCGAGACTGCATTCGTTAAAAGATGATCCGGTCGAAGAACAGCTCAGATTATCGTTCTCCGAGTCGGTTCCGGTAGCGTAGGTACGTCGGAACCCGTATTTACGCGGCGACGACGGGCGGAGTCGACGTTCGATGGACTGGACGGTTCCGATGAGCCGGTTTGATCGGTGTTTCGCGCGACGTTTTCCGGAGTCGTTGATTTCGTCTTGCCACTTCACCAGCGAGGAAAAATAGCGTGCCCCGTAGTTCCTCAACGGAATCGTCATTCGTGAGAACGGCTTGAACATACTGCTCCCGAGATCGGGCCTCGAGAAGGAGCATCCCTGCAGACGATACTGAATCTAGTGACAGGGTATGAAGATCTGTTCTCGACCTGACGACCGGAACCGGGCCGCTCACGTCTATTCCGAATGGTTTCGAGAGAATGCGCTTCAGTATCTCTTGAGCCGATGTTGGTTGTCCGATGGATTGCATAGCCGTAAACCGTTTTCTCTGATCTGATTCAATGTCCGTTCAGAACATACTACCCAGGGTATGACAAAGTAATGTCACATGGGTGAAACCACCGATACCTGATGTGCAGTAAAGTCACTTCTGACCGTTATATCAAGAGGGCTATCGGCTCGGAAGTGTAACACGGGAACTGGTCCGTGCAGATCGGACCGGGTGACGGTTCATGACCGCGACCGGTGAATCAGTGAATACGCCTACTCCAGCGCAGTAACGGAGGACGAGACGGAGATGTCTCTTTCAGAGTATCCTTCCAGAAGTTTGTCCATACATCCGGATGTTTTCCCAACATATTCCGGCGGGTTAATCCCCACGCGGCTGAACGTTCCGTCGAGGACCATGCGTGCAACAAGTGTTGCCGTGTATCCGGTCGTCCTGGCCATCGAGTGAATTCCCGTCTGTTCATCGAGATAGTCAAGAAGATCATACGTGTAGCGTACTTGCTTCCCGTTTACGAATCCGTCGACGATCACTCGCATAACCGTCATGTCGGCCTCTCCGTCAGGGAGTTTCCACTCTTTGAACAGGAGATGGGACGTTACATCAATCGGTCGGACCATCGTTCCGTCTATCAGGAGTGGTTTTTCGTCGAAGAAACCCGACTCGCGATATGTTCTCATGAGATTTGCATGACCCGGATATCGGAGTGTTTTTTCGATCATATCTGGAATATCCATGGTAAAAATAAGCGACCGGAGACCGTCTGAATTGAACGATTCCAACGTGCCGACCGACGGGAATTCGTGTAGTTCAATATCGGATAACGCTTCTTTCGTTATTACCTGACCGTTTCGAACGAATCGTGCGGGGCGCGTGTATTCTTCAATCACGTCGATGGGAGAGAAGACGGCCCGATATTCGTAAGGCCAGGTCCTTACCACCGGTAGCCCACCGACATAACACGTATAGGCAGTGGTCTCGTCTAGAATCGTGGAAACATGGCCGGCAAGGATATTACTCAGTCCCGGGGCGACACCACAGTCGACGACAGCGATGACATTGTTTGCCTGCGCGATTTCCTCGAGATCGAGTGCATTTTCAGGAAAAAACGAAATGTCGACCACATTACATCCCGATTCAATAATCGTTCGCAGCGTACGGTATCCCATGAATCCCGGTACGGCACAGACAACGAGATCGGCCCCTGCAATGGCATTTGTCAGTGCTTTGGAATCGCCGACATCCATCTTTCTGGTTTCGATCTCTTCGGGCAAGGCCGCCAGTGCCTTGCTGTTCCGGTCGATGGATGTGACCCGGTTGGTATCATCCGATGCAAGATCCAATGCCATGGCACGTCCTACCAGTCCGGCTCCCAGTACTATAATGCTGTTCATTATTCGTGTTTTCGTTGCGATTTCTCGTCAGTTATCGGTTAGCTGTGGTGCCAGTTCTCTTCTTCGTCTTCATCACCGGGGGAGAGACCCAGTATGTCTCCTTCCGTGCTGCAACCGAGACCGAGTACCGTTCGATTCGCGTACGCGAAATAGGCGCTGACCTGATTGACCTCAAGAATCTGGCCGTCGGTCAGTCCTGAGCTTTTCAGCGCAAGGATGTGTTCTTCTGTGGTGTCTCTGGGAGTGAGGGTCAACACTTTCACATACAAGAGAATAGCTTTTTCCCGGGCAGAAAAAACGATATCAAATTCCTCGGCTCCCAGTGCGTCGTGAATGGCATAGGCGCGGGAGTCATCGTCGAGCAGTCTGCGAAGTCCGTTGAAGTGATGCTCAACGCAGTAGGCACACCGGTTCAGCATACTGACATATACCCCGATCGTCTCCAGGAGAGATTTATCGAGTGTATTCCCACTGTGATGCAGTACGCCTTTATACAGTTTCATGTGACCCTGAAGCGTATGGGGTCTCAGACTGTGGAGGACGAGAATGTTGTCGATATACCCGTTCCGTCCTACGATTCGATCGTATATCGACTTCAGTCGTCCTTCTGCTTTTTCATACGGGATAGTCCGGATCCAACTCATGGCAGCGCTTGTATCGTGTTGTGAGAAGTCAATGTAGTACAGCGACGCATTTTCACGTGCACATCAGGACATTTTTTTACCCGGAAGGGATCAACGCCAAGGGCTTGTTTCAACGAATTTGTTCGCGAGATAGCAAGAAACAAATCTTAATTATATGTTTATTATATGTTATAATGATTGGGTATAATAATGTGTGATGTATGTGTATTGCTTGTATGTATCAGAATACCCGGCCTGGGCCTTTGAGCGGGTTATTTCAGGCGCGAAACCGGTCGTAGTAGCGTCAGGTGGACGAGTTGTATCCAGAAATCATACGCAGAGACTTCGCGGCATTCAGATCGGTGATCGGTTGGAACGCGTTGAGCGCCTGTGCCCGGAGGCAATAATACGCGTGCAAGATGTGCAGGTGGAACAGGCCTGCTGGGAAGAATTGCTGGGCGAGGTCAATGCGGAGACTCCGTTTATTGACGACGCAGGCCCCCCCTGTGTGTTTTTTTCAGACGTTGCGCCCGAGCGTGTTCGTTTACTTGCGCAGCGGATGAAGGTCCAGATAGGCGCTGCATGGCATCCTTCGGCCGCTCGGTTGGCCGCCATCCGATCCGCTCCCGGGCATGTTCTTCGTCTCGAGCAGAACCGCTGGATCTCTTTCCTGAATCGATTTGAGGTGGGACGCCTCGCAGAACTGGCGTTTTCAGTTGACATGCTCGAACAACTGGCGCTTTTCGGGTACCGAACACTCGGCGGTGTATATCGACTCAGTGAGCGACAGATCAACGCCCAATTCGGAGAAGATGGGCGCTACCTGTACGACATGCTGCATCCCGATAAAGCCCGTTCGTTGCCGCTCTACGTCCCACCTCGCGCTGTTGAATGTTGGCTTCCGTTCGAAGATGATGTCGGGGGTGAACCCGGTATGCTCTATCCGGCACTTCTGGATCTTGTCATGCGTGCAACTGAACAACTGGGAGGCTACCGGTGTCAGCGTATACGTGTCGGCCTTCAGCTACCGGGAGCACGGCTCCCGGAATGGTCGGGACGTGTTCTCTCTGCGCCCCGGGGAGTCTCAGGGACGTTGTACCGGCTGGCCGTTCCACTCCTGGATGGTATGCTCAGGTATGGTATGGAAGTCGCTGAACTTGGCGTTCGACTGGATTCGCTGAGAACACCTTCTGTAGAACAAATGGGGTTGTTTGATGAACGTCCGGTCGTCTTGAAGGCGGTGCGTAACGTGCACCGGCGCTACCCCGGGAGTATCCGACGGGCAGTAGTGCGCCCGGATGCACTGTTTGAAGAAGACGAATTGACACTGGAAAGCATCCGGACCTGAACTATTGGATCCGGGATACCGGGGTCAGACGAATGAAGAGGCCGCTCGGATCACGACCCGTTTCGACGAGAATATCATCGATCGTACGGTGTGTTTCGGCTGATGCCCAGTCTGAGTCGATGAGATTCTGCCACCCGTCCCCGAAGGCCAGCGTAAAACCTATTTTGAAAAGGATCGATTCAGGAGCGGGTGCGAAAACCCGAATTCCGAGCAATTCATTTCTATCATCTGCGTAGAGAACCACAGAACCCGATCTGGATTCATCCATGTGGGTACACGAGTAGTGCGATGGATAGCGTTCACGCCCTTCGGCGAGACAGTCAAAATTCCACTCCGAGAGCGTCCTGGCAGCAATGGCTGCAGACGCAGGCCACTTGCCGGACGCCTTCTCATTCTTTTCTGGTGATCTACATCCGATGAGACCCGCAGAAACGAAAAAACCCATACACAGAACAAGCCCCCCGGTGACCACGGGCCTCAATGTGGACAGCGAAGGGAATACCGATCGAATCACGGGTGATTCCTCTTGTGCATGAGTGCCGAAATGTCGGCTGACCAGTATGGAAGGTTTGCACTGAGCACTTCGGCGCCGTCTTCTGACACAAGTATCATGTCTTCGAGATAATAGGTCTGGCCCTGCCACGAAAACATGGGTTCATACGCGATCACCGTCCGGGGAGCGAACACGTCGACGGCCTCCTCGCCACTCTCGATTCCGACCCCATGAATATGCCAGTTGACGGCATTCTCACCGGTGATCATGGCCCTGGCGATGTCATCGAGACCCTCTTTCGCGTGATGACGGGTGTACTCAAGTATAGCTTTTCTGCTTTCCTCGCGTACTTCGTCTCGGGAGATGCCGGATTGCATTTTTTTGATTCCGGCCAGGTAACCGGTGATGAGTAGATCCCAGACGCCGGCCTGTTCCTTCGAGAACGTTCCTGAGACAGGAATCGTGCGCCCCACATCGCCACCGTACCCTCTACTACCGCACCCGGTGTCAACGCGGACCAGTTCACCGTCTATCATTTTTCGATTCATTGACGAGTAATCAAAAAACGACCGAACGAGGTTGTGTATTCCCGTGTTGGGTCCAGACATCATCCACGGCCAGAACGATGGACCTTCCCCTCCGTTATCGAGACATCCGGAAACGAATCCTGCCTCGGCTTCACGTTGCATAGCGCCGGGCCTGATCCGCTTGATGCCCTCCAGGAGAGCGCTTGCAGTCAATGCTGCGTTGTGTCTCAGAATCGCCACTTCGGCTTCAGATTTATTCCACCTCATGAGCCTTATGGCGTCCGTGGCCTGCTTGAAGACGGCGATGGGAAAGGCTGTTCGGAGGCTCTGATGCCAGAGCGTCATATCGCCCGAGACAGCAAGCATATCCGATGGGACACCAACACCCTCCGGACGCCTCGGAGTTTCGAGGTAGATTGTGTCGACACCGTCCGAGAGTCTGCTTCGGATGAATCCCTGGAAGAACTCCCAGTCCTGGACGGTCGAATACCCAAGCCTTGTGGCCTCGGACGGCAGTGGACGAAGGCTCAGGCCCTCGACCGGGACGCCAAATGAACGCGGGTCGGGAGGGACAAAAAGATGCGTCTCCATGGCGACTCCGTCCAGCGCCAGAATGGCTGCCGGTTGGTGGTCCAGACCAGTGAAGTAGAAAAAACTGGGATCCTGATTCCATCCGGGTTCCTGCATTGATTTACCCGATGTCCGGGCTTTAAGAAGGAGAATGCCATCGGGAATTTGCTCGAGAATTTTCGCACGTCGGTTCACTAGTTCTGCCTGTGAGACCTGAGCGATTGCTTTGAGTTGTGGTTGCGCGAAGGCCAGGATGGCGGTCACAAGAAGTGCCGGGCTCCGGTACGGGGCAAGTCGATTCCACGAGCACTGGATCATTGTTGGTGAGGCGCGAATGAAGAGGTATACTTTCTTAATCCCTGTGGTCGGGCGATGAGATCCAAAGATACAAAATGTAGCATCCCATGGACCCGCGTTGTCATGAACAGGTACTGTGAACCTTTACAGAGGTACCATACCTTCTCTCTACGGCATTATTCGACCGAATTGAACCGATGTGGTCATGGAGCCGACTTAGGTGTGACAAGAGAATACATCTGGCCAACGGCACCGGAGATTGTGAAGAGAGGATCCGACATATTGACTGAGATGGCTGTTTTGGGGGCCGTCCGGGGAGAGAGTAAGTCTCTTGAGATTCTGATTCGATATTGGCATCCCAGATTATTCGCTCACGCAGTGAAGCTTACTGGAGATCGGGACGGGGCAGAAGATGTCATGCAAGAGGTGTGGATTGCTGTCTCCAAAGGCATTCGACGACTGAGGGATCCTGTGAAATTCAAGGGATGGATATACCGGATCACGGGTAATAAATCGACGGACTGGATCAGATCAAAACAGGTTCGACGCTCTGTCAGTCAGCGACTCGAAAAAGAGATATCCAGCGAGGATTTCGTTGAGAGCATCGAGAGGGCGAAAGACGACCCTGTTGCGACGCTGCGGGCGCGATTGAGTGATCTTCCGGACACACAGCGGATAATTCTGACACTTTTTTACCTGGAAGAACTATCCGTAAAAGAGATTGGTCGTGCCCTCGATATCGCAGCAGGAACCGTAAAATCCAGGTTATATCACGCTCGAAAAATGCTGAGAGAGGCATTGGAGGAAAACAATGAACTCAACTGAAAAAAACATTGACCAGCTGATCCGCGAAGCGCTCAGCGAAGATGAATCGAGGTCATACGAAGAACTGGGTGAACAGTCAGTCATTTCTATGGCGCTCGGCATATTTTCCGGACGAAATCGGTACCTGATGATACTGATGGGAATTATTACCGTGATCTTTTTCGCGGCCGGTGTCTACTCCGGTATCAAGGCCTACAACGCGATCCAGACGAATGAACTGATCCGCTGGACGGCGGCGTTCTTTTTCTTCATGATGGGTGTCATGGGTCTCAAGATCTGGTCGTGGATGGAGATGGAAAAGAACGCGACGATCAGGGAACTCAAGCGGGTCGAATTGCAGATCGTGAATCTCGCGAACCGGTTGCATTCCTGACGTAAGAGCGGTGCCTGGAGGGGAAATGCCCTGTTTGGTAATTCAGGCAATGGCGCGTCGCAGAGCATCTGCGACGCGCCAAAACGCTTCGCTAATGGGCTGACTGATCCTTCTGGATCAACCCGAGAGCATTTCCCTCTGGATCGGTTACGATGGCAAATGTTAATTCTCCGGCATCTGTGGGTCCGAGTCGTACCGTCCCACCGAGATTCTCTGCCCGTTGGACAGAAACCGAGAGATCGTCGACCTGCACGTAGAAGACTACCTCCGGTTTTCCCCCTGGTTCATGCCTGATACCGCCACCAATTGCGCCGGCTGTTTTTTCGGCAAGAAAACCATATTGCATGTCTCCTTCTCCCCGGTGATCGATTACCCAACCGAAGAGGTCCGAATAGAATGATTCCAGGGCAGGACCATCCTGACCGGCAACCTCGATATGAATAATCGGGTCTCCCATGATGTAGAGAATTTCAAGTGATGATCACGGCCAGAGCCATCCAAAAACGCCCCCGGTAAGGAGAGCATACAGAAGGGCATCAACGGTATTTTTTGCGACCTGAGACCAGGGCATCCCAAACCAGATGGCAGCCGCCGGAGTACTCAAGGCATATGCGACGAATGCGGTTGCCGATGTAAATCGAAAAACCACCATATAATCGGCTCCAGCCGAGAGCGACAGCCCCGCGAGATAGGAGACAAATATGCCCACGACAATATAATAGACGAATGTCAGCGTGAGCTGCTTCCCCATGGTGGGTGAACCGCTCGGAACGATATTGATAAACCCGACCGGGCCATCGACATACTTCGCTACATTTTCAGGTTCTTTCATCTGGGCCGGGTTTTCGACGTGCGGAACGACATAAGCGCCGGGAGCAATACCCGAGAGTGCCGTTCGGAGGGCATCCTCATCGGGTGTCTTCGCGAAGTCTGACTTATGGTGGGGTAACACCATCCAGACGACAGAGCTGGCAATAAAAACGAAGACAGCAGCGACGAGAATCGGCATCCACAGCGAGAAGATTGTTATCATGGCGGGCCTCCACGTGTTAACTGTGCGAAATCCTAACGCGTGAACCTACACGATTATCGTTGCAATAACCAGTATCGTTGTCTCTCGTAGAAAAAAGGCCTCCCGGTCGCCTAACCGGATATGGTTACCGGCCAGTCAAAATCGACCTCGCGATCATCGGCGCGAACCGTACCGTTTTTTACAACATTGGTGTAATGATTCAGTTCGACTCGAATCGTTCCGGCCCCGGACGCACCTGGCGCGACATCGACTGTAAAGGTAATTCCGATCGGAAGACCGTTGGGATCTGTATCTGCATATTCTATTGTGACCGATGCTGAAATGGCGTCGTTCGGTGTGTAAAAAATCTGGTGCACATTGGCTTCATCCGTTGCGATTTCTTCGGTTACTTCGAGCGTGTTCGGATCATCGAATAACCGGATGGTTCCGTCATACGTGGTACCCGCTGCAAGCGTTATCGTATCGATGTCAAGGCTTGAGCTTTGAATGAGAGCGTCGCTACTGGTGGCCGTAAACGTCTGTGTCGCCGAAGACCCGGTCCGTGGAGTCAAAGAGATCTGAAGGCGCGTAACCAGTTCCTGCTGGATAGGTCGTTCCGCGTCAGGTTCCGTGGAATCGCAGCCGGTGAATAGAAGCAAAGCGGCGAATAGTCCTAGAGCGAAGGTACTACCGTACTCGAGCGAATAGATAGTCGGTCTGGTGATGATCATGAGATTGGTTATGTTCGTTACTTTTGGAAAAGGTGAATCCACTTATTGCGTCGACCCGAACGGGATCTGAAGCCGCAGGACGATATTTCGCCCCGGTTCGTCGATGAAATAGCGGAACCGGCTGAGGAAGTCCCGATACCGTTCATTGAAAACGTTTCTGACGGACAGGCTCAGCCGAAGAGGAGCCGTCCCCACGTTCAATTCCGCGCCCAGTTGCGCGTTTATGATCGTGTAGCCATCGGGTGGGGGAGCGTAATCGACGTTTGCAGGAACCCGGTCCTGTTTACTGATAAATTGTGCCTCAATGTCGAGAAACGAGTCCTGAAACGAACGACTATCCGGCAGTGAGATCTGCGAATGTATCACGATTCTGTCGGACGGCATGCCAAATATCGGCTCGCTCGTGACCAGGTTGTCGGCCCGGAGTACGGACGCCTGCCCACCGAACAATAATCGGGGTGTCAGCTTAAAATCCAGATAACCGTCGAGGCCAGTCAACTCGGCATCATTTTGTTGATATCTAAACGTCGGAAAAACGCCGCGAAGCGTTATCGTCGGACTTGGATCTGGAATCAGATACAGGTAGTTGTCGATTCGATTTCTAAAGGCACTCAGTTCGAACGTCAGTCGATCATCGGCGTGTCGGAGGGTCGTATTCAGGTCCAGGCTTCGTTCTCCCACCAGGGACGCGTCCCCGATCTCGACCTGTGCGGTCCCGTGATGCAGGCCGTTACTGTAGAGTTCGTTGACTCCCGGCGGTCTCCATCCCGTACCCAGATTTGCACTGATGGACCAGGAAGATGCAAACCGATACGTCGCCCCCGTCACTCCTGACACGTTACTGAAGCGGTGAATCCGGCGACTAAACCGGTCCTTCTTCTTGTCAAAAGGAAACACGCGCATCCATCGATAATCGTACCTGAGGCCGGCTTCTATGGAAAACCCCTCGTTCACGAAGGAACCGCGGGCGAAGCCACTTCCGGTGACCGCTCTGAAATTGGGAATAAGAAAACCAGGCTCGATGTTAAAGTTGGCCTGATTCATCCCGCTAAGGCCGATGGTCCCGAACAGTCTCCCTCTCGGCCTGAAGCGCAGTCTGGTTTCGAGTGTATGCGTCTGGAGTTTCATGTCAAACCCGGGACGGACTTCGCTCCGACGCAAAAACGGCACGTCGAACTCTTTTCGGCGATTGTTCTGGAAGCCATACTGAATCTCCAGTCTGTCTCCCGAGGTGAGATGTAGGATGGACTGAAGAGAAATGAGATCATGTCGAATCTCCTGCTTGGGAGCATCTATCGCGTAGTTGGCGCGGACCACCTGTGGAGGGCGTCCGCGAGCGATGGCATCCAGGAGTCCGGATAGATTGCCAATGTGGGATCCTGAGTAGATACCCAGTTCGGTATCGTAGTGACTGAAGACGCCTTTTAACTCCAGACGGTCTCCAAGATACCCGAGTGAGATACGTCCATCGGATTCCCGGAAGGCAGAGTTCGTAATAACGTAGTCCGGGGCGCTGGCATCTCGTGCCTCCCTGAAACTTCCCTGTATTCGCCATCCAAAACCCTCTACGCCAGCAACACCGCCCTCGAGGGCCAGCGCCCCGGCACCCTGTAGATTGTTGGAAAACCCGTTGAGCGTCAGCCTTCCGCTCACTCCCGGACGGGTTGGAAGTGGGGGTGCCTCGAGACGGATGGCACCGCCAAGAGCACCTACTCCATATTCAACCCCTGCCGCCCCCTTAATAACTTCTATCCGGCTCTGGGAAAACGGATCGATCTCCGGACCATGATCTCCACCCCACTGTTGTCCCTCCAGAGGGACGCCTGCGTTGAGGATGATAATACGTTGACTGTGGAGACCACGGATAACCGGCTTGGAGATTGACGGTCCGGTCGATAGCGATCGAACGCCCGGTAGTTTTTCCAGGGTCTCTCCCAGAGTCTGTCCGCGGACATCGTCCAGTCTCTTTCCCTCGAGAACAGAAACAGACTGTTGTGATCGGGTGAGGATATCCCGGGCATCGCTGACGTCGGTAACCGTAACTCCCTCGGACTCGATAACAGCGGGCAACAATGTTACGTCGAGATGTACGGATCTGTCAGAAATCGAAACTGTTCGTCGCTCCAATACATATCCGACATACCTGAAGTTAACCAGAAACGTACCTTCCGGTAGCGGACCAAGGGTAAATCTCCCGTCGAGATCGGTTACCTGTCCCATTTGCAGGGTCTCGATGGTGACGGTGACATCCTGAAGCGGTTTGTTTCGCTCGTCCAGAACCCTTCCCGAAAGGTCCTGGCCGATAGATATTCGAGTCCCACAGACACCCAGGACAACACACATCAGCAGGATCCTTTTGCTCGCAGTAGACATGACGACAACGTTGAAATGAGAGGTCTCCCTGATGGGAAGGACGATGGGCACTCGGCAGATCGACAGCCGATCCAGAGGACTACACGCGTCTACTGGTGATGAGACTGATCAGACGTAAATGAGCAAACCGGAGGCCGGCCCATTTTGAGTGCAAGAAGTTGAAGGGTGAGACTACACCGCTTCTGAACGGATGAATAACCCGTGTGTCAGACTACCGGCGGACCACGCGCCGGAAACGTATATACGGCTCTGCCGGAGGACGTTTCGTTACCAGCTATCGAGATGTGAGTCGGTGATCCAACCGGATGAACAGATTGCTGAGCAGCCGGTTCGGCAAGGAGTAGAGACGCGATCAGCGACCAGTAGAGACACCCACCGTGGCCATCCATTCCGGCCGGGTCAACATGGCTGATATCTCGGGTTTCCGAATACGTAACGACTCGGATTGTGTGTGATTCATCGCCGACTTCCGACTCAGCGGATGTCCGCCCCGACACCATCATCAGATGCATCCCGTATGCTTCCGAGAAAAGCATGAATGCATAGTGGGACGCGGGCGCAAGGACACTTCCGACGACAAACGTCGTCAACAAAAGTCGCGAAAAAATATAGTTCCGGGCAGATATCACGCAGACAGAAATCAGTTGGTTCGTGTCTCGATTCCGGGGAAAAGTAGCCGGACGACTCCGGTACTTAGACGTGTTACTCTCGGAATGTTACGAAAATAACCACCAAGATCCAGCGATCATTCATATCGGAGACTGACGATCGGATTGCTTCCCGAGGCACGGATGGTCTGGTAGCCAATGCTCAGCAGCGCGAGAGCAAGTACACTGGACAGTACAACGCCGGCCTCAAACCAGCCGGGATTGAATCTGAAAGCAAATCTTTCCAGCCACATATTCATGACCAGAAACGATACAGGCAAGGCGACGGTCTCCGCCAACAGGATCAGCCTCAGGAACTCGAGCGAGAGCATTCGTGACAGCCCGGTCGAAGAGGCGCCCAGTACTTTTCGAATTCCCAATTCTTTCGTTCGACGTTGCGCCGAGAAAGTGGACAGACCGAACAGGCCCAGACAGGCAATGAGCATAGCCAGAAGCGATGCGTACGCGATCATATGCTGCCATCTTCGCTCAGAGGTATATCGACTGGTGAGATCATCGTCCACAAAAAAGCCATTGAACACTTTTTCCGGGTACACGCGATTCCAGAACGCCGCAATCGACTGACGGGCGATCAGAACCTCAGACGGGTCGATCCGAAAGTACAGGAATCGATAGGAATCTCGCGGGGCGAGAAAAAGAACCATGGGTTCGATTCGCTCGTGCAGGGACTTGAAATTGAAGTCGTCGATGACACCGACTACACGTACGGGATTCTCACCGATCACGTTGAATCCTTCAATCGTTTGTTCCAGCGGCCGGGTCCACCCAAATTCAGTGACAAGGGCCTGGTTGACCAAAACAGATCCGGTGAGATCTCCCGGGAAATCCGCGCTGAGCGCACGTCCAATCTGCATTGGAATCCCCATTTCCTCGAGATAATTGGAGGTGATTCTACTCGTGTAGATGAGGTGTGCCCCGCCGTCAGGAGTGGAGAACGAATTCCATGCCAGCGACCGATCGAACCCTGTCGACGCAGCTGAAACGCCGCGAACCCCCCGCATTTCGCCAAGAGAATTCGCCACGCGCTCGAAAGCGGCTGTTGATTCCGACGGACTTTCATAATCCAGTCTAACCGCGAACAGTCTGTGGGGATCGAACCCCAGGTTTTTGGTTTCGATGAACGAGAGTTGACCGTGGATGACGAGGGCGGCAAACAGGAACGTACCGGTGAGTGCGAACTGGACGACGACCAACGCCTTCATCCATCGACTCCTACCCAGCGGATTCGACTGGCGAATCATATCGATCGGAGAAAATCTGGATAGAAAAATCGACGGATATATTCCCGCAAGAAATGCGGTTGTCAGCGTGAGGATGGAGATGAAGAGTAGTCCGTTCAGATCCAGAAGGCCCAGATCGAGGTGAATACCTGCCGAGCGACCGAGCGCAGGAAGCAGCGACTGAGCCAACCCGAGGCCGAGGAGGAGAGAGAGGACGGTGAAAAGAAGCGCTTCTCCCTGAAATTGTCCAATAAGTTGTCTTCGACTTGCCCCCAGGACTTTCCTCATTCCAGCCTCTTTCGCGCGTTGAAGAGCTCGTGCCGTCGCCAGGGTCGTAAAATTGATACAGGCAAGAAGCAATATGGCCAGAGCGAGGACGGTAGACAGGTACGCGTATACGGGATCAGCTGATTCCGTGTGGGACTGTTGGACCCGATTGGCAAAGTGGATGGAACGAAGCGGTCTCAGATACAGGTGAAAAGAACCGGGATCCGGGCTCATCCACTTCAAGATTTTCCAGGTCCTCATCATTGGTCCGTAATGGGCGTCTGTAAATGGAACCAACCCGGAAGACAGCGTCTCTTCGGCGTTTTTAGACTCCCTGTCGGTATCGGTGTCTCCAATATTGCCGAGCCGCACGAACGTATTGGACCCCCAGGATGTCCAACTTCCTTCGAGGCCCGGGTAATCGCTGAAGGACTCTATTCGAATCAAAATGCCCGCGTCCAGGCTGGAATTCATTCCTGGGTCCGGAATAACAGCTGAGACGGAAAAAGATGTCGGCATGCCACCCTGACTGATTTCGATCACCTGGCCGACGGGATCCTCATTGCCGAAAAGATTTTTCGCCGTCGATGCCGTCAGAACGACATCTTCGGGTGCCGAAAGCAGCTTTTTATTTCTGCCCGACAAGACCGGTGTCGGAAACACGCGGAAGAATGAGGCCCCCACGAAATAAACCGATTCGTCGTAGAATTCGTCCCCGGGCTTCCGAACTGAAAGGGTTGCCGCTTTGACGGGTGTGGCAGCCTCTACGATCGCGAACTCCTGCTCGAGAGCGGCAGCCAGAGGGAGGGGCTGTCCGGCGGTCTGATTTCGATCACCGTCGAGAGCAACCGTCTCTATTTCAACCCGGTACACGGAGTTGCTTCCGGGGATGCGCTCGTCGAACGACCACTCGGCACGTACATAGCTCAGAAGAATCAGACAGGCAGCAATACCAACGCTGAGGCCGATGATATTTATGGTGCTATAGACACGTTGCCGGGCAATATTTCGGATCGAAAGTTTGAGATAATTCAGAATCATGATAACGTCGAAGAATGGATTACCTCAATGGGTGTTGAATATCCCAACACCCTTCCAATTAACGTGCCTATGTATGATTCATGCCTCAGATACGACGAATGAGCGGTCCGATACGATATTTATGTTCACTATCGAACAGTTGCTGTTCGGCGTTGTACGAATAAGCATAATCGGCAAAGGTGGAGATGCACAACGGAAGCCACTACGAACCGACATCATCTTCTGGTGATTGGATGGGGATCTTGAGTTCTCGGTCGGCCCATCGAATGGCCAGAATAGTGCTGTCCGCGGAAGACGAGAAAGCGTCAATGGTCAGTCGCTCTGTATGGTATCGCGTCGCCGAGACAGGTACCAGGATCGAACCAATCTCCTGCTTTCGTACGTCAGGTCCAATCATGTTTCCCCAATGAAATGTTGAACCTGTCACGAAGATTTCCCACCATGAAGAATCTGGTCGGGCGTACAGAGCGTATCGTCCAGACGGTACCGTCAGGTTTCCGAATCGGATGGAACGGCTGACGAAGAGGCGCGTGGGTTCGTTTGCGCCAAGGCGCCATAAACGACCATTTGGTACCAGTGGTGCGCCAGAGACAGTATCTTGTTCTGATCCCGGTAGCGAGTCGAAAACCAGACGACCCCTGGCGGAGGGTTGACCGTAGCAGACCTGGATATCCGCATCGCCGACTCCAAATCGGGTCTTACCCATTGGACTGGCCGCTTCGCTCACCAGGTTCAGATACGTAGAGGGACTCGTCCAATCCGGAAGGCACGGACCCAGGGCCAGAGACGGGGGAAAGAAATACAATCCTCGAGTCGCCGCCAGATAGAAAATGACTACGACTGGTAGTACGATGAGGACAATCTTTTTTAGCGTATTCATCAAGGAGGAGAAGATTTGCTGTAGCGGGTCGTGTATGAACCCGTTCCGTTCTTGTTGATCACATCAGAATCGGATACCCGGAGGAAGCCGTTTCATGCGCATACCATTCAGACATTTTCTTCGTAATTGGACCGACGGTGCCGTCACTGACGGTGCGGCCATCGACTCTGGTGACAGCAGCGATCTCTCCCATGGTTCCGGTACAGAATATCTCGTCCGCCGTATAAACTGATGTCATAGACAGCTTCTGCTCCCAGTATGACAGTCCATGATCCTTACACAAATCCAGAACCGTTTGCCGGGTGATGCCCTCCGGGCACGCCTCTGTCGTTGGCGTGAGAACGGTCCCGGACCGAACGAGAAAGATGTGGGTACCGTGGGCCTCGGCCACAAATCCCTGGCGATCGAGCATGAGCGCCGAGTCGGCCCCGGCCGCATTGGCCTCAATTTTTGCAAGGATAGATTGAATCAGATTATTGTGGTGGATATTCGGATCGAGACAGTCGGGTGGAAACCGACGGATCGAACTGGTCACGAACGTTAGCCCGTCCTTGCGGTAGACCGGCGATTTGAACTCAGCGAGAACGATTAGGGTAGGTCCCGACTGATTCAGACGAGGATCCATTCCGGATGTAATTTTAATGCCACGAGTCAGCGTAAGGCGAATGTGAACCCCGTCGACCATCTGGTTCGCCTCGAGCGTCTTTCGGATTTCGGCGATTAGCTCTTCGATGGAAGGGATTTTCGCAAAGGCCAATGCCCGCGCCGATCTCCTGAGCCTATCGAGGTGTTCTTCCAGCCTGAAAATCTTACCCTCGTAGAGCCGAAGACCCTCCCAGACGGCATCTCCACCTTGAACGGCGCTGTCAAACGGACTGATCCCCGCCTGGTCTCGATGAATCAGATCCCCATTGATATTTACCAACAGCACCTTGTTGCGCTCATCAAACTGTTGAAGCATGTTTTTTTCTCCTGATCCAAAACCAACTTATCGGAAGTCCGCTCGCCACAAATAACAGGTCCACCATACTCTTCTCCCACTCGAACACCAGACGGAATAAGAGGAGTCCGATGACGCCCACGAGATACACTATCGGAAGAAGAGGATACAGCGGCATACGAAATGCATCTCGTTCGCCAACTCCTTCCCGACGTAGTTTGAAGAGGGCGAAGGTAGTCAGCGTATAGAATATCAGAATCGCGAAGACCATTCCGGCCACGATGGTTTCGAACGATCCGCGGACAACGAGGATGACGGCGGCCCATCCACAATGGGCGACAACCGCCCGGGAGGGCGTTTTGAACCTGGTGTGAACTGAATCGAGTGACTTGAAGAACAGGCCGTCTCGTGCCATCGCGTAATACACCCTACTCGACGACATCATGGTTCCGTTGATACTCCCCAGGGCCGAAATGATCGCCAGGAGGGCGATAACGGCGGCTCCTTTCGAACCAATCATCAGTTGTGCGACATCGGCCGCAGGTGTTGCCGTCAGTCGCATCGCCTCGACACCGAGCGCATAGTGATAAATCGAAATGATGGTCCAGTATAGCACGAGAATGATGGCCATTCCATACACCATCGTTCGCGGTATCACGTCACGAGGATTTTTCATTTCGCCGGCCACATACCCGACCCGGTCCCATCCGGCGTGCGTGAACACGATGAGCATGAGCGCCGCGATCAGGTTTCCTGTCGGAGCAAGAGGAGTTTGCGTCGCGACATGTTCCCCAAGCAAATTCGGAAGGCCGTTTAATAGCATCGCTCCGGCAGTAGCAAAAACGAGCAGACCCACGACTTTTATACCAGTCGATACTTTCTGAAACAGACTCGCCCATTCGATTCCGACGTAATTGAATATACCCAGAAGAGACAGGTACCCAAGAGCGATACCGGTGTGATATGACGGCGTCAGAGGAATAAAAAATCCGGTATAATCTGCCGCGATAATCGAGAGGCCTGCTGCCGGGCTCGTTCGGATAATGAACAGTTGCGCCCACCCGAACATGAATCCGGCCCACCGGCCAAAACATCGCGTGATGTATACATATTCGCCTCCGGTGGCGGGTAGGCGGGTTCCCAGTTCTGCATATATCAGTCCGCCGATCATCACGAATCCTCCGACGATCAGCCAGGTCAGCAGCACGCCGCTGTATGACTCGAAATAGCCTGAGATAATCGAAGGAGTGGTGTAGATACCCGAACCAATCGTGATTCCGATAAGAAGCGCGATCCCGTCCGAGAGGCGGAGGGTTTTCTTGAGTTTCGGCGTTTCGGGATGTGGCATGGGTCGGTCAGTTTAATAGCCGGAGGATACAGGGTGAATGGAGGAGAGGCAAGAATATCAGATCCGAGGAGTGACACGACTCATTTCAAACCGGGTCGGAGGCCGTTATCTTGGCGGGATTCCATTTACGACATTCCGGTTCAAATCTATGCTCCCGTCTATCCATCGATTTGTTGCGCTTCCATTCCTTGTATTGACCTGTACTCTTCCTGCCTGTGCGCAGCAACGAATGGCTCCGGACGAATTTCAGCGGTTTTCTGATACGTTCTGGGAGTGGCGTGCACGCACACAACCAGCCAGTGGAGATGATATCACGCGGCTCGAACGTCCGTTGGACTGGCGCCCGGACTGGTCACCTGAGGCTGTTGCGGAAATCTATGCCAGGTTCGACGTCTTGCACACCCAGTGGGAACGGTTTGATACCACCGGTTGGTCGATTCCGGCTCAGGTGGATTATCGGCTGCTGGGATCCGGTTTGTCCAGGATAAAGTGGGAGCTCGATTTATCCGGAGCCTGGAAGCGCAATCCGCTATTCTATGTCAATCAGACGCTGGGGCCCATTTTTGATCTCTTGCTTCCACCACCGCCGTTCGACTCTCTACGCGTCTCGCATCTTATAGCTCGGTTGAACAATTTCAGTCCCATCCTCGAGGCGGCTGAACAGAATCTTACGGAGCCCATTCGTCCATTTGCGGAACTCGCTATCGCGGGAGTTGCGGTTATACCTGATCAACTCCGAGCTGTAAGCGATGGACTCAAGGCATTTCTCTCGGAGGATGAAATGTCCGGGTTGAACAATGCCGTCGAATCGGCTGCCGATGCTACGATCCGGTATGGCGACTGGCTCCGGGTACGGTTATCCGACATGCGCTCGGAGACGGCTGTCGGGCCAGAAGCATACGCTTTCTTTCTCAAGAATGTGGCATTGATGCCCTTTGAGGCAGACGAACTGGTTGCGATGGCGCGTAGAGAATGGGAGCGCTCCGTGGCATTTGAGTCGATTGAGAGCCAGAAGAACGAGGGGATTCCGGAACTGCCCCTGTTTCCTGATCAGGAAACGCAGATTGCCGCAACCCTGAATTACGAAATCGGGGTCAGGGATTTTCTGGAAACGAATGATCTGCTAACGGTACCTGCCTGGATGGGGCATTATGGTAACGCACCAATTCCTGGCTACCTGGCTCCCATTGGATACATCGGTGTCATCGATGATCTGACATCCGAGTCCCGCCTGGATGAGAATGCAATCAAATACATTTTTCCTCCATCTCCCGATCTGGGTTACTTTCATCTGTCGATGGCAAAAGATCCACGTCCGATTCTGGTTCATGAAGGAGTCCCGGGTCACTACTTCCAGCTCGCTCTTTCGTGGGTACATGACGATCCAATAAGACGTCATTATTACGATTCCGGCGCCAATGAAGGTATCGGATTCTACGCCGAAGAGATGATGTTACAGGCGGGCTACTTTGATGACAGTCCGAAAACCCGGGAGATTATTTACAACTACATGCGACTGCGTGCACTGCGTGTAGAAGTAGATGTAAAACTGGCAATTGGAGAATTCAGCATCCCGGAGGCTGCCGATTACCTGGAGAAGACGGTACCGATGGATCAGACTACCGCTCGCCAGGAGGCGGCTTTCTTCGCATCGACTCCAGGACAGGCCATCAGCTATCAGATTGGAAAGTCACAGATAATAAAATTCCTGAGCGATGCGCGGAGCGAACAGGGGCGTGTATTTGACCTGCGCTCTTTTCATGATTTCGTATGGGAAAACGGGAACGTCCCGATCGCTCTCCAGCGATGGGAGTGGTTGGGTCTGAAAGATGAAATCAACACCCTCGATTCGTAGGTGCTCTGTTTAGCGCGCACGTCCAAGGCATCCCTGGATGAACGCGCTCCCGGTCAAACGGCTACCGGGTGTCACTTCAGTGCCGGGAAAAGGGAAGGCGGCTGCCTGTGCAGGGTGTGCGTTTCGTAGGCATACGCGAACCGAATAAGGACTTCTTCAGCGAACAGCCGACCGACAAATGTCATACCCATGGGTAGTCCCTCCGAAGTGAACCCGATCGGTACCTGGATGGCTGGGAGTCCGGATTGCGGCGACAGATACTGACTGTTATCCCCGGCAGGGGAGTCCATATCCCCGATCTTTCGAGCCGGATAACTCCATGTTGGATAAATGATTGCGTCGACATCTACAGCGTCCATTGCCTTGAGAATGGTTTCTCTGAATGCGATGTTTACCGGGTACGTATAGACGTCCGGACAGGGAGGATCTGTCCAACCAACAGCGAATTCCAGCCCACTTTTCACGGACGGATCGTACTTCCCCGACGCGAGAACGTCCTTGAGTGTTTTGATCGGGAAGTCGGGTCCGCGACTCGCAAAGTACTCCTCCACGTCGTGACGGAATACTTCGCACCAGATGGACTCGTCCAGTTGGAGCCCTGGAACTTCGAACGGGTCGACGATGGTGGCACCGGCGTCCGAGAGATCCTGAATCGCTTGCTCCATCCCGGCGTAGATGTCCGGGTTCGTAGAATCGGGCCGAAGATATCGTCGGAAGACACCGATCCGTGCTTCTTGAAGTCCATCCGGATCGAGTGAGTCGAGATAGGAGTCCGGAACGTGTCCCTCACTTCGTTCCGTTATGGGATCAGCGGGATCATATCCTGCAATTACATCCAGGATGCGCGCGGCGTCTTCAACGGTACGCGAAAGAGGTCCACCGATATCGTTGCGTAGATAGAGCGGAATGATCCCGTCGCGACTCGTGAGTCCCATGGTAGACCGGATTCCGACGAGGTCATTATGTCCGGATGGTCCTCGGATCGAATTCCCCGTATCCGTTCCGAGGCCTACCATCCCGAGATTTGCCGCCACGGCGGCTGCAGTACCTCCGCTCGAACCGGCGGGTACCCGGGAGGGATCATATGGATTGTGTGTTGTGCCTGCAATCGAACTCACTGTTTGAAATGGACTGAATGCCCACTCTGCCATATTCGTTTTTCCGAGGATGATGCCTCCGGCCTCCCGGATTTTCCTGACTTGATAGGCATCATCCGGCGGAATAGTGCCTTCAAGAGCGGCTGAACCACCGGTCGTCTGTAGGTCGAATGTGTCATAATTGTCTTTCACCACGACCGGAATTCCGTGCAGCGGCCGGAGTTCTCCCGTCTCCTGGAATTCTGCGTCCAACCTGTCGGCTTCTGCCAGCGCATTTGGGTTCAGGACAACGAATGCATTGAGCGTGTCCTCGTAGGCAGCGATTCGGTCGAGATACATCTGCACCAATTGGTGGGATGTTAGACGGCCATCCCTGAATGCTGCGTGGGCGTCGGCAATGGTTGCTTCGACAACATCGAAGGGGGGTGTACCCTGTCGCGGTTGACATGCTGAGAGAGCAAGCAAACACACTGTTACGAGTACGGCTGTGCAACGGGAAAGACGGGATGTGGAAGATGAATTCACCATGGGGATGAACGGATGGACTGAGGTGTGAAAACGAATCACAGATTGAATCAGGGCTAAGGTAAGTTCGCTGGGATAAACTCTTTCAGGGTCCATCTGAATGAACCGACCGGGATCAATCGTTGTTCGTCCCTATCTACCAGAATTCTGATTCCCTCAATACGAACAAGACCGAATTCAGGCGAAAAATCGTGCATAACGGTGATCGAATCTGAGAACGTAAACGTATCCATACCGCTGACCGTCGGATTTGGATGACCTCGGTACAGATTAAATCCCGGTGGATAGGTTTGGCGAAAACGGATAGTAGGGACAGCCCCGATGTCTGGCACTTCGTAGGTAGCGTCTGAACTTACCAATGCATAGTCGATTTTTGCCGGTTCCAGTCTATAAGGTTCGTCTACCGCGGCTGGAAATCGAATGACGTGGACAGGATCGAGAAAATCACCGCGCCGGTATCGCTGATTCCAGAGGCCGTCTTCCCGAACCGTGTACCAGGCCGAGGAATGTCTACCGGGTGTAATCATCCCTTCATCATGGCTCTTGAATTGAAACCAACGCTCTCCATTCACCACAGAATCACGGACTATCTGCAACGTGTCCAATCGTTCGGAGGCGACAAACCGGTCGGGATCTACCGGATAGACGCGCAGCGTGTCCCTGACTTGCATTACCCACCGGTTTCCCAATTCAAAAGGGAGGAATTTTTGTGGGGATCCTGAATTGTTGTTTGTGTCGCATCCTGTTCCCAGGACCGTGAGAAGTACGCAGATTCTTAACCCGCTTCTGGTCGCAGTCATAGTAGTCTCCAATTCTGTTGGGTATTATTAAACAGAGTGGTGACAGTGCTTTCAGAGGCAACAATCAGTTTGGATGTCGGGTACTTGATTGAGATTAGGACTCGAAAGTGCTGCCGTCAAGGGTATTTTTTTGTACATCACATATCAGTCAGCAGGTGCAACAGCACATCTTCATAGTTACGGTAGGGTCTCGGGGAGATGTGCAGCCGTTCGTTGCGATCGGTCAGCGTCTTGTCAAGGAAGGGTATCGTGTGACGTTGTGTGCGAGTTCCACGTTCGAATCGTTTGTCAGAGATCACGGAATTGAGTATGCCTTCCTGAACGACAGTCTGGTTGACTTAATCAATTCGGATACGGCGAGGGATGTGCTCGATAGAAAGGGTGGAATCGTGGGAACGATCCGATTCATCGTGAAACTGATTCAAATGGCATCGCCCATGCAGCGTCAGATGCTAAATGAGATATGGACGGCCGCTCAAACGTGCAAACCAGACTTGATTCTCTATCATCCCAAGGCGTACGGAGGGGCAATGGCGGCAGAAAAATTGTCTATTCCCGCAGTACTAGGCCTATTATTTCCTCAATATGTCCCGACAGCGGACTTTCCCGCGCTGGGCTTTCCTCGGCTGGGCATTGGTTCGTGGTATACGCTCGGCCCATATCAGCGGATACTGGTTTCTGGACGAGGATGAGAGTTGGTGCCCTTCGGTGGATCTTGTCCGGTTTCTCGACGACGGCGATCCGCCCGTGTGTGTGGGTTTCGGGAGTATGGCCGGGCGGGATCCTGAGAAGAAGACCAGACTCGTTCTGCAGGCACTCGAACTTGCCGGCGTACGAGGCATTCTCGTAACTGGTTGGGGCGGTCTGAAGGCTGTTGATCTTCCCGATTCGGTTCTTGTGCTCGAATCGGCGCCTCATGGGTGGCTCTTTCCGCGTATGAGCGCCGTAGTACATCATGGCGGTGCAGGTACTACGGCCGCAGCTCTCAGAGCTGGTCGCCCGTCCGTTATATGTCCGTTTATTGCCGACCAGACGTATTGGGGCAGGACGCTACATGAACTGGGCGTCGCTAGCGAGCCCATCCCACAGAAAAAATTAACAGCAGAAAATCTTTCCAGTGCGATTCGGCTCGTAATCTCGGATGATGGCGTTCGTACCCGGGCGGAGAAACTGGGTAGTTTAATCAGGAGAGAAGACGGAACCGGTGCGGTAGTTACAGTCATGGAGTGGGTTCTGGACTCCTGGGAACGAGTTGTTTAATACAACGCGTGGGGAGAGGAAGCGACGAGTCTGCTTCAAATCTGGATCTTACCGCGCGCGAAAGACGGAAACGGTCTCTACTTGTTTATAATCGAAGGCTCGGTGAGCGTAGCCGGACAGGAACTCAGATCTCGAGATGCGGTCGGAATTGAGGGCAGTATTGAACTGGACGTGTCTTTTGTTTCCGACTCAGATCTACTCTCTATCGAAGTTCCGATGCGCTGACGTTTTCTGGCCCAGCATCAGTTCACGGAAATCGAATCGAGCGCATTGGCGAACTGAATTCCCAGGTCGATAAAACCGTTGCTGTCATAATGCCACGGATCTGAATACCCGTAACCGTCGGTTGACGTAACGAGTGCCGCATGGCCGTCTAACGCCGCAAAATCGGCCTGAGCCTGCCGGATGATGTCTCCGTATTTCCAGACAACCCCGCCTTCGGCGTTTCCGGAGTCGGAGATCCTGCCGATAGCGATCGGAATAGCATCATTTCCCAGTTTCTGACGAATGAGCGCCATCATTTCAGTGAGGTGTTTCTGATACTTCAGGGCGATCTCTTCCGTAAATACCGCGTCGCTCTCTCCCTGCATCCAGACGATACCTGACGGAACGAGTCTATCACGGATTCCATCCCCATCGATATCATCCGTCCCAAGTGCATAATCCGCTGCTGCGAGGAAATTGTCGTACTGATTGATACCTTTTCCGTCACTCTCTCCGCCCGCATACTCGGGAGCCCAGGACCCGAATCCTTCTGATCCGGCAACGTCGAGGGACGTGCCTCCTCTCGAGTACTTCAGCAATGCGATATGTTCATCGGGATACAGGGCCTGGATACGCCGCGCAAACGTCAGTTCTACTCCAAATCGGTCGGAGTACGAATTGGAGACGCCATCAGACCGGAAAGGACCTCCGTGTCCGGACTGCAAGGTTGTCCAGATTCCTCGTCCATCGACGGATTTTCCATCCTCCCCCATATTGCCATGGAATATCATGACTCCGTCGACTGGCGCGCGAAGGGAGTCTGGCAATTCCTCCACATATCCGTATCCGTCCATATTGGACTGTCCTCCAAGATAATAGAGACTATACACTGTCTCCGGGAGCTCCGTCTTACATGAGCCGATGAGAAAACAGAATACGAGAAGGATCGGGAGGGGACGTTTCATGGTCGGAGGAGCTGTCTTTGGAGAGAACCTGATTATAACCGAACGCTCATTCTTATGACAGCACTTCGATCAATTTTTCCCGGAGATCTGCGAGTTGATATGGTTTCTGCAGGAAGCCCGCCAGACCTTTTCCGACGAAATACTGGGTCGCATCCTGTTCATTGTATCCACTGCAGAGTATAACAACAGATCGGGGATCCAGACGTTGAATCTCCCGGAACGCTTCTTTACCGTCCATGTGCGGCATGGTCATGTCGAGCAATATACACCTGATCTCAGAGGCATGAAGCTGAAATACGTCAATGGCCTCTTGCCCGTCCCTGGCCGTGAGAACGTCAAATCCGAGACGTTCAAGAAGTTTTTTACTGATTGCCAGGACGGACTCGTCGTCATCGGCAATCAAGACGGTGCCGTGTCCCTGCCAGTCTGAGACCCCAACTTCATCCCGGGCATCGTTTTCATCAGACGGAGTCAGATCAGTCGCTGGAAACAATACCTTGATGGTCGTTCCCTCGTTGACTTCGCTGTAAACACGAATCAGACCTCGATGTCCCCGTACGATTCCGAGGATGGCGGCCATTCCGAGTCCGCGTCCGGTGAACTTGGTGGTAAAAAACGGGTCGAACATTTTAGCCTGCGTTCCCTCAT
>CAYLHF010000018.1:0-20565 GCA_964383365.1 uncultured Rhodothermales bacterium
TTGCCCCGGATTCTGCCGTTGCCCCGGTCTGGTCGTCTGTACACTCAGAATGTAAGTGCCAACGCCGCAGACGGAATATTCGACTCTATTTCCGGTGGTCCAAGCGCTACACGAAGCCTGCTCATTCTGCCGGCGTTTCTGGATGACAACAGGCCCGAGACGAGTCGGTTTACCACCAAAGCCGCGATCAGGACGGAAGATCGTCGACCGACGGACTCGGCGTCGGATCGAAGCGAGCGGAATCGTTCGAAGTCATCTTCCGATTTCCAATTCCACTGAAACGACGGATCACTCACATAGCCGATCTGATCCCATGCTCTGTTTCGGAGAACCGTTTCGAGAAACTCGTCAGAAGAACGAAAAGAAGCCAGGTTCAGGAAAAAAGTCCGATTTTTACCGGAGACATCTGCTCCGGCACCCGAAACGGCGAGATTCGTGTAACTATCAATGAGGTGATTCTGATGCCACTCACCTCCGAATAAGGCGACCCACAGGCTGGCATCTGCCAGAGAGAATGCTGCCCCCCATCCATTCCAGTGCCCCTGACGTACGTATCTGTGTCCGAGACCCGGTAGAATCATACTCAACAGGAAGGCCTTCTTCCCCGAAATTTCTCGCCGGATCGGACCAGGTTGTTCAGATAAATGTTCAGTGCGCTCGACTGAAGGCTGGTGAGGATCGGAATGCGTGACCCGCGCTTGAATTCGATACTGGGCGCAGACTGTTCCGACGCCCAGCGTCATCGAAAGGATACCCGTCAGAAAACCGATAGAGATGAGAGAAGGAATCCGATACATCCAGGCCGAATTCGGTGTATTACTGTTCGTGCCGGGTGCCTACGGATACGTGCGCCCGGAGATCCTTCGATACATAAGATTGTGTCCGCGACCGGGGACCGAATGATCACGACGATGATCGATGTGCCCAGCGTTTCAAGCGCGACAGATGTATTTCATCCATCACTTCGTCCAGATCATCCTGATCGACACTTCGACCGTGCATTTTCACAGATACGACGAAACGATCCTCGACGAGTACGATCGCCTCGACGATTCGACGGCCATCGTCCCGGCCCGTCCGCATGAATGCCGGGTGTCCTTCATATCGGGTGGTACGTTCAAATCCATGTCCATCGGATCGATCATATTCGGCATCAATAAAGTCCCGTCCGGAGCTTGCCATACCACTCAACGTCCCCAAATCAACGATTTTGACCTCCATCTCCCGGTCCGTACCCTCATAACGCCCTTTGACCAGGGACAACTTGATCCCGAGAGCACCTTTACGCGATCCCTCGGAATCATAACGTTCCATGGAGGCCACGTCGTCTGGAAGAAGATCCTTTAGCTTTCTGTAATCGACCGGATCGGGGCCGGTGTCCTCGCTGATTGCACTTCCTAATTCCTTAATAGCATTTCCCAGGCTTTTTAGTGCGTCCTCGACATGTTCATCACTCTCGTCCCAATCGTCACCACGGTCTTCCAGGTTTTCACGAGCGTCCCTGACGCGCTCGCGAGCTTCTGCAAGATCTTCCCGGGCGTCATCGAGAGCAGATTGCATATCCTCGTGGGCTTCTTCGAGCGCCTCGCTGATATCATCGGCGATTTCCAGATCATCCCGGTCCTCATGAGACTCAGAGCATCCGCCCAGAAGCAATCCGGAGACAGTGAGCGCGAGAAAGAATGGTTTGATGTGCATGATGTGAACCGGTTGATTTCCTAAGTAGGGAGTCCTACGGGCCGGTTCGTAGAAAGTGACGCCGGGTTACATGTTACGGCGATATTGGCCACCGACATCGAATAGCGCGGTGGTAATCTCCCCGAGAGAACAGACGCGAACTGCTTCCATGAGCGCTTCAAACGTATTTCCTCCGGACCGAGCCGCTCTTTTCAGCTCTTCCAGTGCTCCAACCGACTGATCACGGTTCCTCTTCCGGAACGCTCGCATGTGAGCGATCTGTCTTTCTTTTTCGCCGGTCGTGCTACGCATGAGTTGGGGTGTCTGTTCGTCCTCGGCAGAATCCTGGGCTGGCAGAAACGTATTCACTCCGATAACGGGAATCTCACCGGAATGCTTTTTTCTCTCGTAAAAGAGACTCTCTTCCTGGATCTTGCTCCGTTGGTACATCGTTTCCATCGCACCGAGGACACCGCCACGATCGTCGAGTCGCTCAAACTCGCGAAGCACGGCTTCTTCAACCAGATCTGTCAATTCGTCGACGATATATGATCCCTGGAGAGGATTTTCGTTCGTGGCCAGCCCCAACTCCCGGTTTATGATCAGTTGAATCGCGATAGCACGCCGGACGCTCTCCTCCGTGGGTGTCGTAATGGCTTCGTCATATGCATTCGTGTGGAGCGAGTTGCAGTTGTCATATACGGCCAGGAGCGCCTGGAGCGTCGTCCGGATATCATTGAACTGAATCTCCTTGGCATGTAGACTTCTGCCGGATGTCTGGATGTGATACTTCAGTTTCTGGCTTCTCTCATTTGCTCCGTATCGATCTCGCATCGCAACCGCCCAGATGCGTCTCGCAACTCTGCCTATGACGGTGTATTCAGGATCCATCCCGTTTGAAAAGAAAAACGATAAATTCGGGGCGAAGTCATCAATAGTCATCCCTCGCGCCAGATAGTATTCCACGTACGTGAAACCGTTCGACAGGGTAAAGGCCAACTGCGTAATTGGATTGGCTCCGGCCTCGGCGATGTGGTAGCCGGATATCGAGACGGAATAGAAGTTTCTGACAGCGTTGTCCGTGAAGAACTGCTGGATGTCGCCCATCAGCCGCAGGGCAAACTCGGTTGAAAAAATACACGTATTCTGCGCCTGGTCTTCCTTCAGAATGTCTGCCTGGACCGTACCTCGAACTCTCGAAAGGGCATCTGTGCGTATTCGGTCGTATTCGTTTTGACTCAGAAGCCCCCAGTCGACCAACTGCGCACCGCTCGTCCCGAGAAGTCCAAGACCGGTTCCGTCGTGTGACGGCGGGAGACTTTCTTCTGCTCCATCTGGTCCATACGGGACGTATTCCGGGGCCTCACCGAGATGGTCGAGAATACGGTTATAGAGAGCATCCCATGTTCCGTTGTTCCTGAATTCCGCTTCGATCTGCTGGTCTACAGCCGTATTCAGGAACATGGCGAGTATCATCGGTGCAGGTCCGTTTATCGTCATGGACACGCTGGTGGCCGGATCACACAGGTTGAAGCCGGAATACAGCTTTTTCATATCGTCCAGCGTACAGACGGAAACGCCCGCATTGCCCACCTTTCCATAGATATCGGGTCGCTCATCAGGGTCGAATCCATACAGGGTGACCGAGTCGAAAGCCGTCGACAGCCTCTTGGCGGGCATTCCATCTGACACCAGATGGAACCGGCGATTGGTCCGTTCCGGAGAGCCTTCACCGGCGAACATTCTGGTTGGGTCCTCTCCGCGACGCTTGAACGGAAACACGCCTGCGGTAAACGGGAAATATCCCGGAAGATTTTCGAGCAGGGCGAACCGGAGGCGCTCTCCCGGATCCTCTGAGCGCGGTAGTGCCACCTTCGGCACAGGAGTGCCGGAGAGCGTCTCTACGGTGAGAGGTACCGTGATATCGGTACCACGGATCTGATACGATAGTCTATCAGAACGGTATCGGGAGACCAGGTCATCCCACCCTTCGAGGATCCTTCTTGAGTCGTTGTCCAGGAGTTCCCACCAGTGAGATTCCATCTCATGGAGCACCTTCCCTACTTTTGTTGATTCATCCGGATGCCAACTGGCGAGTTGCCGGGATGCGCCCTGCGCCTGCCCCCACTTTCTAGCATGAACAACCTGAGATTCGGCGTGGCGACGATACGCTCTGGAGACATCGGCGATATCGCCCATGTAACGCTGCCGTTGGGGGGGGATGAGTGCCTGTTCACCGACGACCGTATCCGATTCGTCACGTCCGGAACCGTCCGGAACCGGGAATTCAAAATGGTTCGTGAGTCTACTCAACAGACTCTCGTAAAGAACGGTTACTCCATGATCATTAAAGTGGGATGCCATGGTCGGAAAAACGGGCATCTCCTCCACATCGGTCTCAAAACGCTCGAAGTTGCGTTGTAGTTGTTTCCGGACATCCCGAAGCGCGTCGTCGGATCCTCTTTTTTCGAACTTGTTCAAGGCTACGAAGTCTGCGACGTCGAGCATCCCGATCTTTTCCAATTGGGAGGGAGCACCAAATTCCTGGGTCATCACATAGACCGATAGATCGGTCAGCTCGGCAACTTCGGTATCGCTCTGCCCGATTCCGGCCGTTTCGAGAAGTACGAGGTCATAGCCGGCTGCCCGGCACACGTCAATGCTGTCAGATAGGGCGCTGGAAATTGCCCGGTGCGCCTGCCGTGTAGCAAACGATCGCATGAAGACCCGGTGATCGCCGCCAACGTAAATAGCATTCATTCGAATCCTATCACCCAGAAGTGCACCGCCGGTCCGTTTTCTGGTCGGATCGACAGACAGGACCGCGATCTTAATGTCTTTGTAGTCAGCCAGAAAACGACGGATAAGTTCGTCAGTGAGCGTGCTCTTGCCCGCACCTCCGGTGCCTGTGATGCCAATCGAAGGAGCTTTCCGTTTATCTTCTGAGGCGGGTGATCCATCGCCGGAAGAAGCAGCCATGTCGGGGGCGAGATCACCATTCAGGCCCGATTCTACCCTGGTGAGACTCCGGGCCGTACGCATGGACGTCTCGAAGGACACGTCCGGTTGCTCGGCAGGGGAGAGGTCGGCCGTAGAGAAGTCACACTCCCGAAGCATAAGGTCGATCATGCCCCGAAGTCCCATCGACATTCCATCTTCCGGAGAGAAGATCCGTGTGATCCCGTAGGCCTGCAGCTCCTCAATTTCTTCCGGTACGATCACCCCTCCACCGCCACCAAAAACTCGGACGTGACCGGCGCCGCGCTCGGCCAGTAGATCTACCATGTATTTGAAGAATTCCATGTGTCCGCCCTGATACGACGAGACGGCGATTCCTTGAACATCTTCCTCGATAGCCGTTTCGACGATTTCCAGGACGGACCTGTTGTGACCGAGATGGATGACCTCTGCACCCCCGGCCTGCAATATTCTCCGCATGATGTTAATCGCAGCGTCATGGCCATCAAAAAGGCTGGCTGCGGTTACAAACCGGATCTGATGGGTTGGCTGATATGAAGTGGCTTCCATGCGTGATTCGTGAACGATGAAGGACGTTCTCACGGAATGAATAAGACCTGACTGCCTCAGGGTTCCCTGTCCGGTTTGAAATATGCGACAGAATCCACCAGATCCGACTCGGCGAGCCGCGCGGCGGCTTCGACTTCTTCGCCAACGCGGGTCTTCAAAATGAGGTCATTTGAGTGTTTCGACAAGTAAAGAACGTCGAGACCCAGCGATTCAGCGAGGACCCGAGCCCGCTCTTCTGTCAGTTCCGGTGACAAAGAAAAAATGATATTGAACGGGTAGAAATCGTCCGCATTCAGGAGCCTGCGCACATTGATGGATGAATCAGCTTCAGCTGCCTGCACGAGGCCGGTCATCATATCTTCCTGTTGAATATCGAGGATTTCTGACCGGCCCTCGATGGCCTGAAGCTCTGAAACCGTGTATCCTTTCCTGGAGCCGGTCCAGACCGTGACAGCGTCGTAGGCGGTTCCAAAGACAATAAAGCCCGCCTCTTCTGAGAACCGGGTCGCTGAACGCAGGCTTACTTCCGGACCGAAAGTGACACGCAACAGTCCCGGTCGGAGTTCGAATCCGTCTGATATGTCCTGCCCTGTCTGGGCGAATCCGATGTGAACGAGAAATATCGAAATCAGCATCAGTCCGGAGACAGAAAGACGAAGCGGTTTCATACAGGTGCTATTGGTATGCAATTACGAGTACATACGGTGGAGTAATAGAAAACGTCGCTAACCAAATCTGTTCTTCACTGTCTTTGATGGTCGCGCGATTTTCCTCGAGATCCACACAGACAGTGAGCTTTCTGGGTGAAATCCGCAGACCGGTACCCTTTGCCTTGAGGACGGCCTCTTTCAGCGTCCACGTAAGAAAAAGTTGCTCCGAAACAGACAGCGGTAAGCGTTTAACGGCTCCCGACTCCTGTTCATTCATGATGTAATTGAGCAGTGTCTCTGGTTTTTCGGAAATGTACTCCAGGTCGACACCGATCGTTCGCTTTGAAGCGATGGCGACTGCCCGATTCTGGCTGTGCGCAATGGAGATCTTAAAACCAGAGTCGGGAGCTACTACCTGCCCGCTCGACTGTACGTTGAGTGTAACATCTTCAGGACGGCGATCCAACAACCGTCCGAGTAGTTGACGGACGGCCAATCGGCCGAGGACGAACTGATTCCGTCGGGACTCACTACGCATCCCTGCCCGTCTATCGATCTCTTCCCGAGACAATAAATCGGCCCAGTTCCGAGCGATGGAAGCATCCGAGTCGAGCTGATGGACAAAGATGTCCGGTGGTATCACCATGGAGACGATAAATACCCCGAAAAAAGTTGTGAGGACTGTTAAACGGAGTCGAAATTCCGCTCAACCTGGTCCCAGTTGACGACATTCCAGAACGCTCCGACGTAATCGGGTCGCCGGTTCTGATAATTCAGATAGTAGGCGTGTTCCCACACATCAAGTCCCAAAACAGGCGTATCTCCCTTCATATATGGACTATCCTGATTCGCTGTAGAATAGACTTTCAGGCCTCCATCTGCTGATTTGACCAACCACGCCCAACCGCTGCCGAATCGGGTTCCTGCCGCTGCTGCAAATGCAGCCTTGAATGCTTCAAATGAGCCAAACGTTGCGTCTATTGCGTCGGCCAGCGTGCCGCCCGGCAATCCACCCCCGTTCGGAGACATAACGGACCAGAACAAACTGTGATTGGCGTGTCCGCCTCCATTATTGCGAACGGCTGTCTGAATTTCGTCGGGTACGTCGTTCATTGAGCCCAGAAGATCCCTGACGGAGAGGGCAGCCAGCGAGGGATGCGCATCGAGAGCGGCATTCAATTTGTTGACATAACCCTGATGATGCTTTCCGTGATGGATCTCCATGGTTCTCGTATCGATGTGCGGTTCGAGCGCGTCGTGAGCATACGGGAGATCAGGTAAGGAATGTGCCATGAGGTAGGATTATATGATTCGGGTGTGAAAGGGCTACGTGAAAAGAGGCGAACAAGAACTCAGCTGTCCGTCCCTGTAACTACGGTAGCAGCGCCAGGGATCCGTCAACAAAGAACGAGTTCGTAATGTCGAGCAATCCAGGAGCTACACCGAGGACGATTAGTGCGATTACGCAGAAGACGAGGACCGCAGCAGAGAGACGTGGAACAGGAAACGAGCGGGAGGCCGATTCGTTTTCTTTCGGCTCCTTCATGAAAAAGACGACCAGTACTCTGAGATAGTAATAAGCGGAGACTGCACTCGTCAGCACGCCGGCGATTGCCAGCCATGTCAGACCGGCGTCGATGGCCGGTGCGAATACGGCAACTTTTCCGAAGAAGCCGCCCAAAGGAGGAAAACCGGCAAGACTGAACATGAAAAATACCATGCACCAGGCCAGAAGCGGCTTTTTATAACCAACGCCAGCGAGAGAATCCAGTGTCTGTTCGCTGCCTTCTTTTTCGTCCCACTCCAGGAGCGCGATTACTCCAAATGCCCCGATATTCATTATCGAGTAAACCACGAGATAGAACAGTGCGCCTGAGTAGCCTTCCGGTGTGCCGGCCGCAAGTCCTACCAAAATATATCCGGCGTGGGCTACGGACGAATACGCGAGCATACGCTTCACATTTCGTTGGGATATAGCCACCACGTTGCCCAGAATCATGGTAATCAACGCAATGATGGCCAAAACCCCGGTCCAGTGTTCGGTCGGTACGGCATGGTAGAGAACAAGGATCAGGGCCGCAAATGCCGCACTTTTCGATGCCGTCGACATGAACCCAGTGAGCGGGGTTGGCGCTCCTTGATAGACATCTGGTGTCCACATATGAAAAGGAGCGGCACTGACTTTGAAAAGAAATCCGGTTAAAAGGAGGGATACTCCTGCCCAGAACATTACCTGGTCGTTACCGGCGACTGCGATCGATCCCATCCGATCCAGATACATGGTTCCTGTAGAACCGTACAGGAGGGCGATACCGTACAGGAAAAAACCCGTAGAAAATGCCCCCAGCAGAAAATACTTGAGCGCACTCTCCTTGGAACCCTGATTGCCGCGGACCACCGCCGTAAGTATGTACAGGCAGATCGACATGGTCTCGAGTCCGACAAATGTCATCAGTAGATGATTGGCTGATCCGAGGACCATCATGCCCACTGTCGCAAACAGGAGCAACGCATACACTTCGCCCTGTCCAGCACCGATCTGATTGAGATAAGATTGCACAAGAATGACCGAAAGAAGGCCGCTTCCGAGAATGATCAGATTGACGAAACTGGCCATTCCACCAAATCGGAGGAGTGCATGGTAGGCCGTCCCGGATTCACCGGAAAGATTCGTCCAGGCCAGAATAAACGCGATGACGAGGGTAGCTGCAGTGACGGACGGAATTGAGTTATGATTGGGTTTGAATGCGTCGAAAACGACAAGGATCAGCCCCGAGAGCATGACAAGAAGCATGGGGAGCGTATGCTGCATGTCTAAACCCAGCTCTGAGAATGCCTGAGATAATTCCATGTTAATCAGTAATTGTCTTGGACGAAAATCGTCCTATAGCCAGCAAAAATGTTCTATTGTTCGAGCAAGATCGATATCTCGTTCCGTGACGACGTTGCCCGCATCGTGCGTTGCAAGCCTCAACGTAACCCGGTTGTAGACGTTGACTATTTCAGGATGGTGATCCCTTTCTTCTGCCTCGAAGGAAACCCGAACAATAAAGCTGACGGCTTCCCGGAACGACGAGAATGTAAATTCTTTTTCGAGTTGATCAGCGCAATGTCTCCAACCCGGAAGATCCGAGAGGACCCTGGCAATTTGGTCTGGTTGAAGGATTTCGATCGAGTTCATAACTGACTGAAAGGACAGTTTAGAGTAACCAACCACTGAAGAAGATCACATAGATGACGAAATAGATCGGAACGAGAATGGGTATCGAATAGCGGAGGATGTACCCCATAAAGGACGGGGTTTCAACGCCGTTGGCTTCCGCGATCGCCTTGACCATGAAGTTGGGGGCATTACCGATATACGACAGGGCGCCGAAGAAGACGGCAGCCACTGAGATAGCCTGCAGCATCACCGCCGATGAGATACCGTGCTCCATGATTCCGTTGGCAAAGTGGGCAACTTCAGCCGGCGAGTTTACGTTTTTTCCAAAATCTCCCATCGCGGCCGCGAGAAAGTTCAGATACGTCGGAGCATTGTCAAGAATACCCGAGAGGCCTCCCGTTCCCCAGTAAAACATTCCGACGGTGAGACCTTCCGAATTCTGCTGCGCGAAATTGGCAATGAGTTGGAGTGCCGGCTGCATCGTGGCAAATATCCCGAGAAATAACCAGCCTACCTCCCGGATTGGCTCGAATGTGAAGGCATTCTTTTCGAGAGCCTCTTTATCTGCCGTAAAAAAGGCAGCCACGGCAACAGAGAACATGATAATCTCGCGTATGCCCAGCGGAATACCGATCAGTTCTCTGAGATTGGGCACCCATGGAAATATTACCGGATCAATAAAAACGGACACGATGATGATGGCAACCCAGAAAAAGCTTTTGGCACCCTGAAGGGAGACAATCGGTTTATCCGGTACCGGTTCTTGACTCTCATCCTTATTCCGACGATCGAAGACGTAGAAAACAGCCAGTATCAAAGCCGTTGTTGGAAGCCAGATATACCATACATGAACGAACGTCCAGAAGAATGGCACCCCTCGGAGAAAGCCCAGGAATAGCGGCGGGTCTCCGATGGGCGTCAGCGCACCACCTACATTGGCGACCAGAAAGATGAAAAATATGATATGGTAGGACTTGAGTCGACCCTGATTCAAGCGCATGTAGGAACGAATGAACAGCATGGCCGCACCCGTTGTCGCTATCACGTTCGCACACACCGAAGCGACAAAAAGAATGATCACATTGTTGCGGGGCGTGCCCCGAAGATTCAGGGAGAGAAATACTCCGCTGGCGGCAATAAACAACGATGCAACCAGGGCCAGGAAGCTGAAGTATTCGGTGACGGCATGTTCAATCGGGACGAACGTCTTGAGCTCAAACAGATAGTACAGTGCCACAAACAGTCCCAGCCCAATCGAATATTTGGGATAGTGATGATGCCAGTGGTGTGCAAAGAATAGCGGACCGGTAGCAATAAGCAACAGAATTGTGATAAAAGGTAGCACGAGCCAGGTAGGAGGCAGCGGACCGTGTTCGCCACCCTCTTCATGTTCGAGCGACTCATCATGATTCCCTTCACCGGCTCCGTTCTGAACAGGAGCATTCTGTGCTGAATCGGCCACTTCCTGTCGATCATGAGAAGCCTCCTGAACCTGCGGGATAAGTAACGGAGTGCCCGCAAACGCAGACGCAGGAAAGACAATGGACCCGAGCAGGACGGCTGTCAGCCCCGCTATCAGCAATGGTCCATATCCAGATCTGTTGGGAGAATGATTCATGAACTGGGGATTTTAACGGCGAAGATCTGAGTGATAGCTCGTAGAATAGCCGTTAGAACCGTTTTCGGCAACTCGTTGTCCGAAAGAGCTTCTGTTCGAATTGTTTTCGATCCCGGTGCCTTCGGCCAGTGGTAGCGCTTCAGCTTCCTGAACTGCCGCCAATTTTTTCTGCTGTACCACCTCCAGCAAGTGCTCTACCGCAGGTTCACTCTTTTCCAGAAACGTATTCGGGAAGAATCCCAACACGACCATCAGGACGAGCAGTGGAGCGAGAAGTATTAGCTCTCGCCTGCTGAGATCAGGCATCTGACGATTCTCTTCCTTTTCCAATGCTCCCCAGAACATGCGATAGACCATCCAGAGGAGGTAGACGGCAGCCAGAATCACTCCCGTCGTCGCAACTGCTACGAGTATGCCGCTGTCGATGACGCTGCTCTTGAACGATCCGATCAGGATGAGAAATTCTCCGACGAATCCATTCAGCCCCGGCAATCCGGCCGATGCCAGGACCGTGAAAACCATAAAGAATGATAGTACGGGTACGGACGCGGCAATGCCTCCGTAATCGGCCATAAGTCTCGTGTGGCGTCGCTCGTAAAGCATGCCCACCAAGAGGAAGAGCGCACCGGTCGAAATTCCGTGATTGACCATCTGGATCATGGCCCCCTGAAGTGCCTCGGGCGTAAAGGCGAAAATTCCCAGGACCACAAATCCGAGGTGGCTGACGCTCGAATAGGCGACCAGTTTTTTGGCATCGACCTGAGCCCTCGACACGAGCGCACCATACAAGATTCCGATCACGGCCAGGATCGCGAACAACATCGCATAGTCCTGGGCTGCATTGGGAAAGAGCGGAAGGGCAAAACGAACCAGTCCGTAGGTACCCATTTTCAGTAATACCCCTGCAAGTACGACGGATCCACCGGTGGGCGCCTGAACGTGAGCATCGGGAAGCCACGTGTGAAATGGAAAGAGTGGGACTTTGATTGCGAATGCCAACGCAAAAAAGAGGAACAGCCAGCCTTGCGTAGAAACCGGGATGTTGTACGAGACAAGTTTGAACCAGTCCGTGGTGAATACTCCTCCGTTAACTGCGTCTCCCGCGAGAAATCCGAGGGCGATCAGCGCAACCAGCATAAGAAGCGAGCCAACGAGTGTATAAATCACAAATTTCAGTGCGGCATAAATCCTGTTTTCTCCTCCCCATATCCCGATCACGAAATACATCGGTATGAGCGTGAGTTCGAAGAAAACGTAGAATAGAAATGCGTCGAAGGCGGTGAATACACCCGTTACACCGGTCTGCAAAACAAGCAGGAGTACGTAATAGGCCTTGTGATGCTCGGTGATATAGTTCCACGATGAAAGGACGACGATGGGGCCGAGCAGGGTCGTCAGGAGAACCAGTAACAGGTTCAGACCGTCGATTCCAACAAAATATTTAATGTCTGCACTGCCGGGGAACCATGCAGCCATGTCCGCCATCTGGGGTACGTCTGCCGTTGAGATCGCGGGGTCGAATCCGATGTAAAGGCCGATCGAGGCCACAAACGTAAGACTCGTTATAACGAGCGCCGACCACTTAATCTGATCTGCCGTGCGCGCGAGCAGGGTGAGTACCGCTCCCGCCAGTGGCAAGAAGACGATAAGCGAAGTCAGGTGTGGAATATTCATCAGTTCCAGTTCAAACGAAATATCTGGGAAAGTCTGTTAACCAAAAAGCATCATGGAGAGGATCAGGATTACTCCACACACGATGGCAGCAGCATAGGTTTGTACCTGCCCCGTCTGAAGGTATTTCAGAACGAAGCTGACACCTCTCGTCATAAAAGCGACACCGTTGACGATTCCGTCGACGACATATTTATCAAACGGAGCAAAGCCGCGTTCCGCGCTTCCAATGAGCGGTTTGACGATCGCCCGGTCGTACGCTTCGTCCACGAAGTATTTATTTTTCCAAAGTGTGTAGAGCCGTCCGAAACGTGTTGACAGGGTTTCATCGAAAGCGAGCCCGTGCTCTGCATACCATTTCCAGGCCAGTCCTACCCCGGTGAGAGCAATCACAGAGCTCATCAGAATGAGGCCCCATTCAAGGGTTGCTGACACATGTCCCTCTTCGGCCAGTTCCGCTACCGGACCACCCCCGGATTCGCCCAGATAATGATGGATCAGATTCCAGTCACCATGCTGGATAACTGCCGGGATCCCCACAAATCCTGCGATCACCGATAATCCACCGAGAACCCAGAGAGGCGCGGTCATTTGCCACGGTGATTCTTTCGGCGTTATCCGATCTGAATGATTCCAGCGGGGTTTTCCTTCGAATGTGAGAACGTATGCTCGCGTCATATACACCGCCGTAAGGAACGCTGTAATAACACCGACGATCCATGCAAACAGTGCCGCATTGCTGGTACCAGATGCCTCGAAGGCTTTGAACAGAATTTCGTCTTTCGAGAAGAAGCCGGACATGAGCGGAATTCCGGATATCGCAAGGGTCGCAAGAAGAAATGTGATACGGGTCGACGGCATGAATTTTTTTAATCCACCCATCGTTCGCATGTCCTGCGGATCGAACGTTTCTGTCTCTCCTTCGTGTTCGAGTTCATGCTGCACACCATGCATACCGGTAATGACACTTCCTGACCCGAGGAACAGGCATCCCTTGAAAAACGCATGTGTCATCACATGAAAAATCGCGACGAAGAAAGCACCAACGCCGGATGCAACGAACATGTATCCCAGCTGAGACACGGTCGAATAGGCAAGCACCTTCTTGATGTCGTTTTGGGTGATGGCAATGGTAGCCGCCATGATGGCCGTCAGGGCTCCGACGACGGCGATAAATGCCATGATCCCTTCCGCTGCCAGGACGATAGGAGACATTCTGGCAAGCAGGTACAGGCCACTCGTGACCATTGTGGCTGCGTGAATGAGCGCGGAAACGGGCGTGGGACCGGCCATGGCATCGGGCAACCACGTAAAAAGTGGGATCTGAGCACTCTTCCCTGTGGCACCCATAAACATGAGAAATACCGCCAGATACAGGGTGCCTTGCTCGATCGAGGGCCCCTGTTTCAGGAGGACATCGAAATCAAGACTTCCCACTTCACGATAGAAGAAGAACATCGCCAGCAGGAAGGCGAAGTCTCCGACACGATTCATGATAAAGGCCTTGTTCGCTGCTGCACTGTTTTTCAGATCGGTATACCAGAATCCGATGAGCAGGTACGAACATAATCCAACGCCTTCCCAGCCCAGAAATAAAACGACCAGGTTATTCGCCAGCACCAGATTCAGCATGGCGAAGATAAAGATGTTCAAATACGCAAAAAATCGCCAGAATCCATTGTCACCACGCATGTAGCCGACGGAATACAGGTGGATCAACCCCCCTACCCCTGTCACTACCAGGGTCATCAAGAGCGATAATTCGTCGATTCGATACTCGAATGCGACACGCAGATCTCCGGCCGACATCCATGTGAAAAAGTGAACGATGACCGGCTCTCCCGTGAAGGTCAGAAACAGATAGAGCGTCGCCAAAAACGGGAGGATGACTACGCCCGTGGCCACAGATCCGATCAGTCCTTCACGATTACGAAGACTCGGCACAAACAGTCCGACAGAACCGCAGAATGCAGCCCCTGCAAGTGGAAGGACGATAGTAAGGAGGACAAGAGAGGAAGGCTCCATGTAGTATACTGTCTTTCAGATGGAGAGCTGTTTTGGTAGGTCGGCGCGGTCCGGTCAGTACTTGAAGAGATTGAACTCGGAAACATCGACGGTCGACTTTCCCCGGAAAAGAGCAATGATGATTGCCAGACCCACAGCGGCTTCCGCTGCAGCAACTGACATGACGAAAAAAACCAGAATCTGCCCGGAAGGATCTCCCAGAGACTGACTGAATGAGACCAGCGTCAGATTCACCGCATTCAGCATCAGTTCGACAGACATCAATATGACAATGGCATTTCTTCTGAAAAGAACGCCGAGCACGCCGATCACGAACAGGATCGCGCCAAGCGTGAGGTACCAGTTGATTGTGAGTTCCATGTATTGCGTGGGATTCTCTTGGACCCGGATTCAGATAGGTTTCTTTCGCGCGATTATCACGGCTCCAACCGTGGCCGCCAGAAGCAGGACCCCGATAACCTCGAGGGCTATGGCATACTGCGTGAACAGCGCGTCGGAGAGCGTGGCCACCGATCCATTCGACGCTGCGACCTCCAGTGAAACCGGTGCCGGAAGTACATCCAGGCCAGATGCGATGGAGAACGTCAGCAGAGCGAGTACTCCCATACCGAGTGCAAATCCAAACACGCGGCGCCATTCGATCCGGCGAATGTCCGGCAGGGCGGCCAGGTTCAACAGCATGATGACGAACAGGAAAAGAACCATGATTGCGCCGGCATATACGAGAACCTGCACCACGGAGATGAACGACGCGTTCAGGGTCAGATACAGGCCTGCAACGCAGAACAGATTCAGTATGAGCCAGAGAGCGCTCGTTACCGGATTTCTCGAGATGAGCATACCCAGAGAGGCAGCGATTGCCACGATGGCGAGAATGAAAAAAACGATCTGAGCAGCCATGCAGAGATTTTTCCGATCGTGAGACGAGAGGAATATTTCGGTTCGGACTCGTTGAGACCGGCGCCCAAATTAGACATTGCCGGTGCATCCGGCAAGAAAAGATACCGTAAAGACAACGGCCAAATCGCACTTCCTTGGAGCTTCCCCCAATTTCTTATCATAGGCCTTGTCTCGGTATCGTGAGACGCTACCTCAATTCTTCTGTATATACGCGTCGATGACAGATTCCCGAACGGATATTTCCTTCTTCAAGTCGATTACCGAAGCACTCAGAGGTATTCCCCACGATTACACGAGCGGCAGCCTGTACCGGGCCGTAATCGTGCTTTCCGTTCCGATGGTCCTCGAGATGCTGATGCAGTCGGTTTTCGAGGTTGTAGACATATACTTTGTTGGTAGAATAAGTGCAGATGCCGTTGCAGCCGTTGGACTTACTGCATCGATGATTATTCTGATTTTCGCCGTGGGTCTGGGAATCAGCCTCGCTGCGACGGCGATGGTTGCTCGTAGAATCGGAGAAAATGATCCGGATTCTGCTGCTCGTGTCACGGGTCAGGCGACCATTGCCAGTATCGCCTGTTCGATTCCGGTTGGTTTTCTCGCTGTTCTTTTCTCCGGTGATCTGCTGTCCATGATGGGTGGTACATCGACTGTCATTGAGTTGGGTCGCGGTTATACAGCAATCCTTATCGGTGGCAACATCACGATTCTACTCTTATTTCTTTTCAACGCAGTCTTTCGCGGGGCAGGCGACCCCGGTCTGGCGATGCGTGCACTCTGGTTGGCAAACATCTTGAATATTATTCTGGATCCGATGTTTATTTTTGGATTCGGACCGATTCCCGAGATGGGGGTAACGGGAGCGGCGATCGCGACAACGATAGGAAGAGCCATCGGAGTGATGTATCAGGTCTGGATGCTCTCGACCGGGAAATCCAGGGTGCGACTACGGATTTCCCATCTCCGTTTGGATCGTGAGTTGATGCGTCCGCTATTGAGAGTTTCAGGGCCAGGTATGGTTCAATATCTCATTGGTACCGCGTCGTGGCTGGCACTGATGAGAATCATGGCAATGTTCGGTAGTGCGTCTCTGGCAGGCTATACGATTGCCATCCGAATTATTGTGTTTGCGTTGCTTCCGGCGTGGGGTATGGCCAATGCTGCCGCAACGATGGTCGGGCAGAATCTCGGAGCGTTACAACCGGGTCGAGCCGAAAAAGCGGTCTGGATCTGTTCCGGTATCGCCGCGGTCTCACTGGCCGTGTTGGGTGCCCTTGTATGGGTGGATGCTTCGTTGATCGTTTCGTTTTTTTCGGAAGATCCGGAAGTGATTCGTGTCGGAGTCAGATGTTTGCGTATTGTGACGCTGTTTTATCCGGTCTGGGCGCTTGGAATGGTGACGGTCCAGGCATTTAATGGCGCAGGTGATACGATGACTCCGACCTGGATTAATCTGGTCAGTTTCTGGGTGATTCAGATTCCGCTGGCGTGGATATTCGCGGCGAGTATGTCACTGGGGGAGGATGGCATATTCTGGGCGATTGCCCTGGCGCAAACGACGATGGCAGTCATGGCGGGCGTGTTGTTCAAGCGGGGGACATGGAAGGAAACTCATGTGTAGCAGTGAAACCAGAGAATGGGTACTGGGCGAATTTGGAGACCCGTCTCGTCTTTCGACGGTGATCCGGACGATTCAACCCGGGGTGAATGCCGATGAGATTTCGTTGCGGCTGGCGCGCGCGGCGAGGCGTCTGCTCGATTCGAATGCGTCAACCGCGCGCGCCGTAGGTCTGTACGTTCCCGGCAGAATAGAGATGCTTGGGAAACACACCGATTATGCTGGCGGGACCAGTTTGACGTGTGCGTCCACCAAAGCTTTCACCGCCGTAGCGACCGAGACGGACGAGCCGGGACTCCGACTAGAGGATGAGTCCACCGGCAATCAATCATTTATATCGTATCAGTCGATCCACGGTAAGAATCCCGAGTCATGGGCGTTGTATCCTGCTGTCGTTGTACGTCGGGCCGTCTCCATTTTCGGGTCCTTCGGTCGAGGCGTGTCCATTGTTTTCTCCAGCGATATCCCCCGCGCATCGGGACTGAGTAGTTCAAGCGCTTTCGTAGTCACCGTGTGGCTGGCACTCGATGGGATCCTGGGTCTTGGTTCCAGACCTGAATTCACACAGGTGGTCCGGAGCGGGGAGGATTTTTCGGATTTTCTCGGTGCCGTTGAAAGCGGGAACGACTTCGGAGCCTTCCGAGGGGTGACAGGTGTCGGAACGCAAGGGGGAAGCCAGGATCACACGGCCGTATTGTATTCCCGTGCAGGTCGAGTTTCCCTTTATGAATACAGGCCACTCAGGAAGAGCGCGGAATACCATCTTCCTGACGGATACGAATTCGTCATCGCATCGAGCGGGGTCAAGGCCAGAAAAGCACTGGGTGCAAAAAAAGAGTACAATCGGGCCGTGGATTTGGCGCTCCTCGCCAAGTCTCACTGGTCGGGAGAATCGGCCACACTTCGGGACGTCGTGACGTCCCCCGATTTTTCAGTGCAACGGTTGAGATCCCGTCTGGTGGCGGGCGGTCTTGATTTGCTACTTGTAGACGCTGTCATGGAACGCGTACGCCAGTTCAAGGAAGAAGTATTCGACATTATTCCGGCCGCAACAATGGCCCTTCGAGAGGGAGACATGACTGGTTTCGGAGAGGCCGTACGTCAATCGCAGCAAAATGCAGATGACTATCTCGGGAATCAGGTTCCTGAAACCCGGTTTCTGGCTTCAGTCGCCACGGAACTCGGTGCGGTTGCCGCGTCGTCGTTCGGAGCGGGCTTCGGAGGATCGGTGTGGGCTCTGGTCAGGGCCGGTGACACGCACACATTCATTCGCGAATGGATGTCCAGATATGGCAACAAGCATCCAGACCGATTACGGCGTGCCTTTTTCTTTCCGGACCACGCCGGACCGGGGGCTCTTGTTGTCGGTATTGATCCCTTACTCAAACTTCAGACGAGGCCAGAGAACCCGTATCGCACCAAATCCCAGAGCCGCAATTCCCATCATCAGGACGGAAAGACCGGTCTGACCGTAGAGTAGATAACCCGTCGCAAACAGCGAGGAATAAATGGCCACGGCCCCTGCGACCGTTGCCAGGATGCCAAACGGCAGGTCAGAGCCAGCTTCGGATGCCACACTGGTATCCTCTCCAGCCTGGTTGTCGGGTCCGGAATCGAATGAACGCCAACCCGGGCCGCCGGCACGTATACGATTATTGAATGCTTCCAGGACAGCCCTGTCCGTCGGTGCGGTACTGAACGCCACGACTACCCAGGCCAGCGTTGTCACGAAAACACCGACGAGCAATTGCTGCCACGAGGCCAGTCCGAAACCGTGACCGATGGTAAGCACGACGGCTATGCCGAACGAGATAATCATGGCCGTCAGTTCCGCCCAGGCGTTGATGCGCCACCAGAACCATCTCAGTATGAATAGGAGACCCGTCCCCGCTCCAATCTGGAGTACAATATTAAACACTTGCAGGGCATTTTCCAGGAACAGTGCCAGCGTACAGGCAACGATCATCAACACGATCGTAGTCACTCGGCCAGCCCAGACCTGTTGTTTTTCTGTTGCATCGGGGTTGACAAACCGATGGTACAGGTCATTCACGATGATCGAAGAACCCCAGTTTACCTGGGTGGACATGGTAGACATATAGGCAGCGGCCAGCGACGTGACGACGAGTCCCAGAAGGCCGCTGGGCAGGTAGGTCATCATCGCGGGGTAGGCCAGATCATTCCTGACCTGCTCGACCGGTACGGCCGGAAATCGTGCGCCGATGGAGGCCAGATCTGGAAACACGATCATGGAGGCGAGTGCCACGAGTATCCACGGCCACGGGCGAAGTGCGTAGTGTAGACCATTGAAAAGGAGGGTCGCACCGACGGCGTGTTTCTCGTCTCTGGCAGAGAGCATGCGCTGTACGATATACCCACCACCGCCAGGTTCGGCTCCCGGATAATAGGCGGCCCACCACTGGACGGCCAGTGGAATGACAAATATGGGCACGATCACATCCATCGACATGGTGTCAAATGATGGCAGGAAACTCAATGACGCTCTAACATTTTCGTTCGCCAACAGGCCGGAAAGACCACCGATTTCCGGCATATTCAGAATGTAGACGGTGGCCCAGATCGATCCGATCATCGCCATTGCGAACTGTAGCAGGTCGGTCAGCACGACCCCCCGGAGGCCACCAAGAGCACTGTAGACCATCGTAATCGTTGCGGCAATCACCACCGTCTGAATGGGTGTCCAATTCATCATCACCGCTCCAATCTTTATGGCTGCGAGTGTGACCGAGGCCATGATGATGATATTGAATAGAATCCCGAGGTAGACGGCACGAAATCCGCGCAGAAACGCTGCGATTTTTCCGGAATAACGGAGTTCGTAGAATTCTACGTCCGTCAGAACACCTGACCGTCGCCAAAGACGTGCATACAGGAATACGGTGAGCATCCCGGTCAGCAGAAATGCCCACCAGGTCCAATTGCCCATGACACCCTGCCCCCGTACCAGGTCCGTGACGAGATTGGGTGTGTCGGTCGAAAACGTCGTCGCCACCATCGAAATACCCAGCAACCACCAGGGCATGGACCGACCACCCAGAAAAAAAGAGCTGAAACTCTTACCCGATTTTCCGGAAACGGACAGTCCGATGATGAGGGACACGGCAAAGAATGCCCCCATGATCACCCAGTCTACAGTAGATAAGTGCATGGACAAAAATGTTGATGGTCGAAACTCCGCTTGAAGGTAGGTATTCGATTCCAGTCAAACACCCTGTGGCGACGGACGTACCACTCGAGTCCCCGGAAGTATTTATGGACCCGTCAATCATACAAACATTACGTACGGCTCCGTCGGAGAATGAGATTAGCGACACCGAACTGGGTGGCGCTCTCCGTCAGCCCGGTACCGTCTTGCTCGACGGAGCAGGCTCCGGAGGTGAGAGCTATCTTTTTCGTGCCCCCAGGCACGTTCTGACGTGCACGGAGCCAGATCACGTCAGGGAGATTCTTGGGCAGGTGGACCACTTCGTCGAGAACGGGCTATTCGCGGCGGGATATCTCACCTACGAGGCAGGATATGCCTTTGTCGGCATGAGCGAGGACCTTCGTGACATGGACGGTCCACTCCTGTGGTTTGGTATTTACGAATCCCCGGTGGTGCTCGATGCGAATCGGCTGGATGCCGGGTTCGCGGCACTCGCCGCAACGTCGACGCCGGGATCGCGACCAGTGCTGATTCCCACAACGGGATCGC
>CAYLHF010000018.1:20665-67648 GCA_964383365.1 uncultured Rhodothermales bacterium
CGGGATCGCGACCAGTGCTGATTCCCACAACGGGATCGCCGCCGACGTGTACCGATCTGACGCTGCAGCGTTCTAAAGAGGAATATGAAGAAGGTGTACGTGGTGTACGATCACTTATCCGTGAGGGCGATGTCTACCAGGTCAATTATACGGGGCGACTGAGGGGGACCCTGGATGGAAACGCCGAAGACTGGTACGGCGACCTGAGGGGTCGGCAACCGGTATCGTACGGAGCATTTCTACAGTTTGGATCGCACCAGATCGTATCCCTGTCTCCTGAAAAATTTTTCGACCGTGACGGGAAGCGTATTGAGATGCGTCCGATGAAGGGGACCATCGATCGGGGAAAGACACCGGAAGAAGACGCATGGCTCGCGCGTCATCTCCATTTCGACGAAAAGAACCGGTCCGAGAATCTGATGATTGTTGATCTGATTCGAAATGATCTCTCGAGAGTCTGTGTGCCAGGGTCCGTTCAGACCGCCGATCTGTATGCCGTGGAGTCTTATCCGACGGTACACCAGATGACGTCATCGGTTCGTGGACGACTGAAGGAGGGGGTAAAAAACGTGGCTATTTTGGAGGCCCTTTTTCCCAGCGGTTCCATCACGGGAGCGCCAAAAAAAAGGGCGATGCGACGAATTCATGAGCTCGAAAACAGCCCACGAGGAGTCTATTGCGGGTCTATCGGATTTTTTGCTCCGGATGAGAGAGCATCGTTCAATGTGGCGATTCGAACAATTGTTGACCGAGACGGGGCTGTCGAAATGGGATCTGGAGGAGCTATCGTATGGGATTCGGATCCGGCGGAGGAACACGACGAGTGTTTACTGAAAGCATCATTTCTCTCCTCCCGCTCGCGGACCGAGGCGGGTACCCGGCTCCTGGAATCAATCTTGTGGAGAGACGGAGTGCCCCTCCTGGATCTCCATTTGAGAAGACTGGAACGTGCGGCGAAACAGTTGAATTATCCGTTCGACCGGGCTTCCATGGAGCGGGAGATACGTCATGTTGAACAGGAAATAATTCGATCGATCCGGAAACAGCAGACGGCCAGGAGCTCTTCCGACAAACCGGGTCCCGCCAATGAGCACGGGTTTAAAATTCGCCTCCTTCTCGATTGTACAGGACGGGTCAGGACGGAGTACGATCCGCTGGAGAACTCCTGCGACGGCATCTTGCAAATCGGTTTCTCGAAGAGTCGAGTCCATTCTGCAGACCCGTTCCTGAGAATCAAGTCGACGCGAAGGAGTGTGTTCAACCGGGCTCGCCGGGAGGTACAACTCAGAGGTCTGGACGAAGTGCTGCTGTTGAATGAATCAGGAAGCGTGACGGAGGGTACGTATTATAATGTATTCGTGCGGCACCACGATGACTGGTTCACACCACCCGCGTCCGACGGACTTCTCGCAGGCATCGGTCGATCGGAATATATGCGGATACATCCGGGTGTTATAGAGCGTTCGATATCTCGTGACGACGTCTTGGATGCGGATGAAATTATTCTAACAAATTCTGTTCGTGGCTTTCGCCCGGCACGGATCCATACCAGGTAAACACACCGGTTACCCGGTTCGTCGGCCACGGAAAGACTTCATGGAATCCCGAATACCAAAGAACGAGATCAGAGAATCGAACCAGTCTACGGGCAGAAGCCGGATCGGAAAAACGACGTAGACGAACCACGGAAGGATCACTCGTCGGTGCGCACCAATAATCGCTTTCATCATTCGATCCACCACATACTCGGGTTTGAGAATCGGTAACAACCAGCTGAATCGGGTGCGTACCCCTTCGAACATGCCAGTATCAACGAAAAAAGGAGCGACGAGCGTGGTGTGAACGGCAGATCCCTGCTCCTTCAGCTCAAGGCGGAGCGATTCTTCGAAGCCGATCGCGGCGAATTTACTCGCGCAGTAGTCCGATAGTCTCGGGGCCGCTACGAGTCCACCGGCAGAAGCAACCATTACTATGTGGCCCTGATTTCGCTCGATCATCCCGGGAAGGAAGGCCCTGGTGACATACATGGGTGCCATCGCGTTGACTTCAAACGTTCGTCTGATCTGATCATTTGACAAATCGACCAGCGGAGCACCGGACACGATTCCTGCATTATTTACAAGAACATCGATGTGAGAAAACCTGGCGAGGGTGTCGTGCGCTGCGTCGGCGATAGCCTCTGGATCAGTGAGATCACACAGTTGAAGGAATAGATCGGTCTCTGCGATCGGGGTTCCATCGGAAAGTAGACAACTCGATGCCGATCGCTTCAATTCTTCCAACCCGGACACGTCGACATCCCAGGCTGCGACTCGCGCACCAGCCTCCAGTAACCGGAGGACGAGAAGTCGACCCATTCCGCTGGCTGCACCCGTAACCAGAATCTGTATATTTTTCAATTTCCGATTCAACTGGGTTGTCAATTCATCTGACTATCATGAACCCGAATTGCGCGGTTGCTATTCTGGGTGACCAACACGACCTACCGTTCAGAGCAAACGATTCAGGAGACCCGTCATGAAAGGTACACATCCAGCACCGGACTCGTTCGTAACTAACGCCTTCGTAAAATCGATGGCGGATTACCGCAAAAGATATGATCGGTCTGTGGAACAGTCGGATGAATTCTGGCGCGAACAGGCAGAATGTATCGATTGGTTTGAACCGTTTGCCCAGGTCAAAGATGTTTCGTTCGCCTCGGATAACGTACATATTGGATGGTTTCTGGGTGGCAAATCGAATATGTCCTATAACTGCCTCGATCGTCATGTTGCCAGCAGAGGCAATCAGACGGCGCTGATTTTTGAGCCGGACGATCCGACGACAGACGCCAGGCACATCTCATACAGTGAACTCTACGCGGACGTAAATCGGTTCGCAAATGTATTGAAGAATCAGGGGGTCAAGCGTGGAGACAGGGTGACCATATACCTGCCGATGATACCGGAGACGGCGTGCGTAATGCTGGCGTGTACACGTATCGGTGCGATCCACTCGGTAGTTTTTGCCGGTTTCTCACCTGATTCTCTGGCAGATCGAATTCTGGACGGAGAATCACGCGTGGTGATCACAGCCGATCAGGGTCGGAGGGGAGGTAAAAGAGTACCACTGAAGGTCAATACGGATAAGGCACTCGAACGCTGTCCAATCGTGGACACGGTCATTGTTGTAAAGAACACGGGCGAAGGAGCATCCATGCTGGATGGTCGGGATCGGTGGTATGAAGACGAAATGGCACTGGCTGGAGAATATTGCATGCCTGAGCCGATGGATTCCGAGGATCCGCTATTTATCCTGTACACCAGCGGGTCGACCGGTCAACCCAAGGGAGTCGTGCATACTACAGGTGGATATCAGGTCTACTCATCGATGACTCACAAATACGTCTTCGATTATCACGAAGGAGATGTGTTCTGGTGTACCGCGGATGTAGGTTGGATTACCGGCCACACCTATATCGTCTATGGCCCACTTCTGAACGGCGCTACCCAGGTTTTTTTCGAAGGAGTTCCGACGTATCCGGATGCGTCCCGATTCTGGAATGTAGTCGATCGGCATCAGGTGACCCAGTTCTATACGGCACCGACTGCGATCCGTGCCCTCATGCAGCAGGGTGAATCGTTTGTCCAGAAGACCTCCAGGTCATCCCTTCGATTGCTGGGGACGGTTGGCGAACCGATCAATCCTGAGGCGTGGCGATGGTACGACGACGTGGTAGGTGAGGGGCGATGCCCGATCGTCGACACCTGGTGGCAGACGGAAACGGGTGGAATACTGATCACTCCTCTCCCGGGTGCCATCCCTACGAAACCGGGAGCTGCAACGGTGCCATTCTTCGGGGTTCAGCCAGAGGTGCTGGATACCGAGGGAAATTGTCTGGAAGGGCCTGCAGAGGGTGTTCTGGTCATGAAAGACTCATGGCCGGGGCAATCGAGGACCATCTGGGGAGATCACGCCCGTTTTGTACAGACCTATTTTTCGAGTTTCGAGGGGAGATATTTCACGGGTGACGGTTGCCGCCGCGATGAAGATGGATACTACTGGATTACGGGTAGAGTGGACGACGTTATTAACATCTCGGGACACCGGATGGGAACCGCCGAAGTGGAGAGTGCGCTCGTTGCCCACGAAAAAGTTGCCGAAGCGGCCGTTGTCGGCTACCCGCATGCCATCAAGGGGCAGGGAATATATGCGTACGTCACCGTGAACGCAGGAATTGAACCGTCCGAGGATTTACGGCAGGAACTCCGTCGCCAGGTTCGGAGCGTAATTGGGCCTATTGCTACTCCGGATCTGATACAGTTCGCACCCGGACTCCCGAAGACCAGGAGTGGAAAAATAATGAGGCGCATCCTGCGAAAAATTGCAGCCGACGATTATACCAATCTTGGCGACACGTCTACGCTTGCAGAGTCGGACGTGTTGACTGACCTGATTGCAAATCGGCAGAATCGAACCGACCAGGCGTAATCAGTCGGCTCTATCCGGTCCGGTTTTGGGTGAATTTCATCCAAGGATGTCCAAAACCGCCGTACTATCGTTGTCTGGTGGATGCACTTGTGCCGGATAGTCCTACGGATTATCCGGCCGCGATTTTTCGTTTACAGTACAGCGGTATATCACGCTATGGCTTCCGATTTCAATCTGAGACAATACGGTATAGACGTACCAACAATCGTGCGAAATGCAACTCCGTCCCACCTTTATGAAGAGGCGGTTCTTCGGGATGAGGGCGCGGCTATTGCAGCCTCAGGAGCTCTGATGTTGCGCTCCGGAGAAAAAACAGGCAGAAGTCCGAGAGACAAGAGGATCGTAGACCATCCGGAGAGCCGCGACGATATCTGGTGGGGTGACATCAATATCAGGATGGGCCAGGAGGGCTTCGACATCAACCGCGAGCGGGCGATCGATTATTTCAATACGTTCGACCGCCTCTTTGTATTCGATGGATATGCGGGATGGGATCCGAAGTATAGGATCAAGGTGCGCGTAATATGTACAAGACCATATCACGCCCTCTTCATGTACAACATGTTGATCAGACCGGATCACGACGATCTGGCCAATTTCGGGGATCCTGACTACGTCATATTGAATGCGGGGACGTTTCCCGCGAACAGCCACAGTCCACACGTCACGTCGAAGACAAGTGTTGTCGTCAATTTTGAATCTGGAGAATTCGTCGTTCTCGGGACGGAATATGCCGGGGAGATGAAGAAGGGCATTTTCACGATCATGCACTACATCATGCCCAAACAGGGAGTGTTGTCGATGCATTGTTCGGCAAACGAGGGTCCGGGCAAGGATGTATCTCTGTTCTTTGGTCTGTCCGGGACCGGGAAGACCACCCTTTCGGCCGACTCCAGGAGAGCTCTGATCGGAGACGACGAACACTGCTGGTCAGACGAGGGTATATTCAATATTGAAGGCGGGTGTTATGCGAAGGCCATTGGACTGTCAGAATCGAAGGAGCCGGAAATATTCGGAGCGATTCGTTTCGGGTCGGTACTGGAAAATGTGATGTTCGACGATCGATCCAGAAAGGTTGATTATGACGATGTATCCGTTACTGAAAATACCCGGGCGTCATATCCACTCTTCTTTATCGATAACGCCAAGATTCCTGCGATGGCCGGACATCCCAATCATATCATTTTCCTGACATATGATGCGTTCGGTGTCCTACCGCCGGTGAGTCGGCTTTCGCCGGCGCAGGCCATGTACCATTTTATGAGTGGATATACGGCGAAAGTAGCCGGTACAGAAGTCGGTGTTACGGAACCGGAAGCAACTTTTTCGGCCTGTTTCGGTGCCGCATTTCTGGTCTGGCACCCGGCTAAATACGCGGGCATGCTGGCAGAAAAAATGCGTCTGCACGGCTCGCATGCCTGGTTGATCAACACGGGTCTGACCGGCGGTTCGTATGGAGTAGGTAGCAGGATGAAACTGGCCTATACCCGTTCGATCATCGACGCCATCCATGACGGAGCGCTGGAGACCATAGAAACGGTAACAGATCCAGTCTTCGGCCTGGAGGTGCCCACGTCGTGCCCGAATGTACCGGCTGATCTTCTCATTCCGCGAACAACATGGAAGGATTCGGAATGCTTCGACGAGACTGCCAAAAAGTTGGCGGGTCTCTTCAACGCGAACTTTGAACAGTTTGCCGACGGATCACCAAAGGAGGTTCTAGAGGCGGCACCGACGGGTTAAGTCACGGACGCTCACCGTTTGTCGATACGGTGTCGTTCGGCCAGGCTGAGAGCGGCAAACGATGGTGCCATCACCGCGTCAACGAATCGAAATCCTGGAAGGCGCTCGATCAGAACGACCTGGAGCAGGTCCCTGTAAAACGGATTGTTCGTCAATCCGCCGACGAGTGCGATGCGAGGTTCAACGGCTGCTCTCGCGGCGTCGACTGCCCAGGAGGCTTGTTTCGAAAGTGCCCTGATCTCCCGGGAAACGATTCGGATGGCCACTTCGTCTTGATCCTGTGCGGCTTCGAGAACAAGTGGAGCCAGTCGAGCCACGACAATGGCGGGATCCTGTAACCACGCGCGTATTCCATGGGGAGCATGGCATGGTTCAACCCGTCGATTCAGAGACGTGTCTGGACCTCCGTCGAGGCTGTTGGCGATGGCTGCGAGAGCACATCTGCCGAGGTTGGTGCCGCTGCCGGGATCTCCCAGCAACGGTCCGTGACCCCCGGCAGTAGTCAGGTTACCATCGAGATCCCGGACGAACACAACCGATCCGGTCCCTGCGATGATGAGGACCCCCGACGAATCGCCGAAGGCGCCATAGAGGGCAATCTCTGCATCCGACATTACAGTGGTTCGACAATCAGGGATTCGGTCTCGCAGGATGGATTCCAGGCGGCTTTTTCGACGTGGATCGCCGCCACCGGCGATCCCCAATACAAGGGCACCCGAGCCGTCCAATGCTTCCTTAGCACGGATAGTCGATACGGCCTCTTTGATCAGGTGGGCCGCGGCGTCAGCGCCTGAAACCGTAAGGTTGATGCCGTCCAATCGGACAACCGTTCCGTCCCGAGACGCATCTGTTCGAAACACGAACTCCGCTTTGGTACCTCCGATATCAGCTCCGGCGAACCATGATGGTCTGTCAGTATTCATCGGTCTGGACGAAGGATGATTCGCTTGCCGGAACGGAGGCGTTTTGACGCAGGTACAGTTTCCCGGACGAATGATTGATGTCCGTCATATTGACCGAGAAATGACGACCAATCGATCGAAGGCATTTCAAATTCCAGGCGGTCAGGCGAGGTTCGCAGGACTCCGGAGATGGACACGGTCGCAAAATCGGATCGGTTGTAGAGGTCTGTCGGCCCGGCCGATCTTCGTGCACCCCAGAGCAGTGTCGTCGGGTGACCCGTGCCCGGGACTGAAACCGGTTGAAACGCTTCCCAAAAAGATCGCACGGTCCGCGAAGACGTCGAGACGTCCGTATTGGCAATCCAACCAGGATAGGCGAAACTACGCTTCTGAACGACCTCCCACCGCCATGCACTCATTTCGTATCCGAATTGTCCTGATAGTTCAGTCATGGTCCTGCGGAGTACCTGTCGGACTTCTGCATCTGTTTCGGACGACCGACCAGGCACTTCCGATTGTTCATCCATGGTCTCGACAATCGAAGCGGCTATAGACGATCCATCAAATCTATACTCCCAATTTTCCAGATAATTCAGTGCCGTTCGTTCGCGATCCGAAAGCGTGGAGTCCCGGGCCAACATCTGAAATATATGTCCTACCATCTGTCTCGATTCTTCGGACACGTTGTCAGACAGGAATATCCATGGATCGAGGTCCTCAGTCGAATCAGTCAACCCGGTGGCTCGGATTCCGATTTCCGAGAGGAGATTTGATTGTCCCACGAGTTGCCAGCCACCCGCCATTGCCAGATGGGTCTCTTCGTCTCCGGACGTTTCGACCGTCTGAGAGGAAGAGACCTCAATTCCCGTAAAGTCGAACAGCCTGCTGGATAGGGTCCGGTGATACCGGGCACCTCTCAAGAGCCCGAGCCAGATTTGCGCGTCAGTCATCCGGTCGAACCCGGACCAGCGTAACAACGGGGTGGTTCCCTCCCTGATCGATTCTCCCGGATCGATCAGCGGAAGATTGGGGCCGGCTCGGAGGATCCGAATCTCTCTTTCCTCACCGTTTCCCGTGATCATGCGGTCATACTTCGTTTCCGTGTGCAGCGGTATTCCGGCTTTTGACGACAAATCCAGGCTTGTTGTCATGAGAAACCCCCACGAATCAGAATTTCTCTGGCCAATCGGGACGATGAGTGTACCCGGAACAGAAAGTCCCCGTAATGTCTCGTCGGTCGCTGACGTCCACTCGAATGCCAGATAGGGTGGTCGTCCCGAGTTTCCGGTGACCATCCGGAAGATCAGGTTCTTCCCGTCCGTACCTACGAATGAATTCTCAAAGCCGAATAGATGCAATCTGGATCGTAGCTGGCGATCGCCGTATCGGAGAAGCGATGTGATGCTTTTCCCGGTGGCCGTAGGTCCGGGCACAATCGACTCGGTATGAGCGCCCAACCAGGCCCACAGGCGTTCGACCGCGATGGAATCCCACGGCTTCCATTCTTCCGGGGCCAATCCAAGGAGAACAATTGCTTTGCGTCTGCGAACATTCTGCTCCTCGAACGCGGCGTTTACGCCGTTTGCATACTGTTGGAGGAGGATCTGGTCCTGACGACTCAGCAAATGGAAAGCCTTCTCTGAAGTAGCCCCGAGTTCTAGCATGAGTGCGAGCATATCCTCCTGTTCCGCGTGAGCACCAAACCATTCACTGAGTCGGCCGAGGGCCGCCTGTCGATAGAGTAGTATCTCCCACGCATGGGACGTTGCGTGCGCGTATCCGAGGCCGGCCGCAAATCCCGGAAGTCCGGTTCCAGTAATCTGTACCGCATCGTCACTCAACCATTCGATACCGACCTGATTCTGAAGTCCATCAATGGAAACGTCTCCGCTGTGGCGTGAGTCGGCTCCGTACGCCAGGTACCAGAAAAGGACCCCGATAGAGGTCAGAATGACTGCTATCGTAGCAAGGACTAATAGGAGACGTGTCAGCACGACGATCGTTCAGTTTCAATGTGTTAAAGGGAGCCGGGAGGTTATCCAGGCTTCGAAACGGTCCAGCGGTAGTGCATTCAGGCAGCCGTGCCTTGTCAGCATGCCTTTTCTGGCAACGGCAACTCCCCATTTTACGTACGCCAGTTGTTCGATCGAATGCGCATCAGGATTGATGGATATCAGTACCCCGCGATCGCGGGCTTCTCGAATCCAACGCCAGTCAAGATCGAGTCGATACGGATTGGCATTCAATTCTATGGAGACATTGCAGGCAGCGCATGCGTCCAGAACGGCGAGGTGATTCAACGGATATCCTTCCCGACGCAACAGCAGTCTTCCGGTCGGGTGACCGAGAATCGATGTGAACGGATTTCTGACAGCTGTAATAATTCGGTCTGTGGCCTCTTTCTCAGACATATTAAATCCCGTGTGGACACTCGCGACCACGAAGTCAAATTCCGCCAGTATATCGTCGGTGTAATCGAGCGCACCGTCAGACAGGATATCACTCTCTATACCGGCGAAGACCTTGAATGGTTTGCCCGAGTCCCGTTCATACTCGGCATTCAGGCTCCGGATTTCGTCGTGCTGCTCCCGGACCCGGTCAACGGGCATGCCATTCGCGATACGAAGTGACTGACTGTGGTCACAGATCCCGAAATAATCCAGTCCCAGTGCGCGTGTTGCGTCCGTCATTTCGCGCAGCGAATGGGCTCCGTCGCTGTAGTGCGAGTGGTTGTGTAGCGAGCCCCGAAGATCTTCGGTTGTTATCAGTTGCGGAACGCCGCTCTCTATGATCGTATCCAACAAATTTCCGTTTTCCCGGAGTTCCGGAGGAATGAAATCTACGTTGGAGCTCGTGAAAATGGCCTCCTCATCTGCCGAGTCCGGAATCGGTCCGAAACGAGCACACCATCCTTCCAGAAAAGACGCCGACGCCGATTTTTTTAGCGACACACTGCCTGCAAAACGATCGGACACGCAGAAAAGAAGAAGTGGGAGTCCATCCCCGAGTGTACCAGAGAATGTGCCTGATTCGGATGGAATCGATTCCAATGGACCGGTGACCGTTTCAAGGGCAGACTGCGACGGAAAGTGTGAGCATGAAAGAAGTAATTCAGCCTGTCCTATGGTCTCTGTCCGCCGGGCGAGTTCACCGACTGTAAGAACCTGCTCGACGCCATCCAGTCGATCGAGTCCGTCCAAGATATCATTGATTCGAGTCCTCGTGTCTGCATAGTGTCGGCGTCTCCGATACCGTCGGAGGGCCGCGGCATTCTCTGCGATCGAATGCTGACTTTTCTTGCCAAAACCGTCGAGGGTCTCGATACGGCCCATTGAGGCAGCAGCTTCCAGGTCGTCCAGCGTCTGAATTGAGAGTGACCGCCAGAGTACACGGACCTTTTTCGCGCCCAGTCCTTTTACCGACAGGACATCGAGTAATCCGGGTGGAATCGCACCGAGAAGGTCGTCTCGAAGTTCGAACGATCCTCGGTCGAGTAATTCGGAGATCTGATTTTCAAGGCCCGCCCCAATTCCTGGAATCTCTGTCAGAGATCCCGATCTGATCCGTTCCGATACGGGATCTTCGAGCCGTTCGATCGTTCGGGCCGCACTCGATAATGCTCGGCTACGAAATGGATTGCCACCCGTCAATTCGATCAGTGAGGCGGTCTCTTTCAGGACGCTTGCGATGGCTTTATTCGTCATCTGCAGGAATGATTGTGATGTGTTCAGATAACCGGATGGGAAGGTACGACCATTATTTCAATCCAGAAACGCAACAATTGTCGGGTTGAGGTCACCAAAGGTACCTCCCGTAAAATGAAGTGTGCACTTCAAAAAACGGTCCACGTCTGAAGAGCAGAAATTTGTACCTCTGCCCTTGGGATCAATCATTCAGGCAGGTGGGTACAGGGTGCACAGAGAATTCCCCGGATCGATCATATACGCATTCATATTGTCACAGGGTCTGGAAACTGTACCGGTTTCCATCCCTGAAAAACGATCACAACAGAATCAGACCGATTATTCGCATGACGAGAAACTCGAAGAGGAAAAACAGCATCATTGGAGGCGTCGCTATTCTCGTATTGGGCGTCGCTCTTGGATTCAAGGTCGGCGCCTCTGTGTCGACGGCCGATACGGCCAAGGCGCTCAAAAAATTGGAGAATGCCTTCCTGCTCGTCAATCAACGATATGTCGAGGAAGTTGATGCCGATGAGTTATCGATCAGCGCCATTTCCGGGATGTTGAAAGATCTGGATCCGCACAGCATTTTTATCGACGCCGAAGAGTTGAAGTCGGTTAACGAAAGTTTTGATGCGGCATTCGAAGGCATCGGGATCTCGTATGAACTGCGTCCGGGCCCCGAGGGAAAAGACACGCTGGCGGTGTTGAATGTTTTGCCTGGCGGGCCGAGCGAAGATGTCGGCCTCCGATCCGGGGATAAGATTATCGAAGTCGACGGAACAACGGCAATCGGTTACAAGGATGCAGATGTTCGTCGGAATCTGAAGGGTCCGAGAGGGTCTGTCGTGGAGATCCGTATTCAACGCCCGGGTGTGGCAGGGACGATCGATTACCGGATCACCAGAGACAAGATTCCGATCGTTACTCTCGACGCCGGGTATATGCTCGATTCCAAGACCGGATTTATCCGACTTAATCGGTTCGCGAGAACGACATCCGACGAGTTTCACGAGAGTCTCAGGGATCTCAAGTCCAGGGGCATGGAAAGGCTCGTTCTGGATCTTAGAGGAAATTCCGGTGGGTACATGGAAATGGCGATCCGGGTCGCGGACGAATTTCTGTCCGATGAACAGGTCATCGTTTCCCAAAAAGGGAAAACCGCCGATTCTCGAGGAGTTTTCCGTGCAACATCGGGTGGGCTTTGGGAGAACGGTCCGGTGATGATACTCGTGGACGGGGGGACTGCTTCGGCGAGCGAGATCGTAACGGGCGCGCTCCAAGATCATGATCGAGCCCTCGTTGTGGGGCGCCGTACGTTTGGAAAAGGATTGGTTCAGAAACAGTATCTCCTGACCGATGGGAGCGCTCTCAGATTGACGGTGGCCCGTTACTATACGCCGTCAGGTCGGCTGATTCAGACGCCGTATGACAATGGTGATCGCACTGATTACTACACGAGTAAGGCGGACTTGCGGAAGTCAGACGGTGCAAGAAGTGCCAGGGAGTTGCTGAACGAAGTACCCGACTCCCTTAAATACAAGACGGCTGCCGGTCGGCTCGTGCTCTCTGGCGGCGGAATCATCCCGGATTACATCGTGGCAGCAGACAGCCTGTCTGATCTCATGAAAGCTGTTCTGGGGAAGAGTATCGAGAATCAATTTGTTAGAAATTGGTTAGATAGTCACGCGATAGAACTCCGGGCTAAATGGGGGACGCGGCGTGCTGAATTTATTCACGATTACTCGGTCTCCCCTGAAATGTTGAGCGCATTTCTGAGTTATGCTGCTCAGAAGGGCGTCGTCGTCGGGGACCGAAAGGCGGGCGATGTCGCAGCCGAGACGATCTCCCGATTTACGGAAGAAGATCTTTCCCGTGACATGGAATTCGTGAATATTCTGCTCCGGGGGCGGATGGCGACCCGACTTTTCGACCGGGCGGCGTGGTACCAGATATACGAAACGTATGATCACGTGCTGGGCCAGTCGTCGACGCTCTGGTCGGCCGCGAATGAACTGGCGGCGGCATATTCAGAAGTGAGGTAGTCGTCGATTGAGGCTCATATCGGATACATCAGCAACTTCCGTTCGCCCGCGGTGTCATGGACCCGTGAGACAGTTACATTAATCTTGTCAACTCCCCGCATTGACAAATCCCGTAGATTAGGGTATCATTGAACCTCGATTTTATCGCCGTTCATCTCTGGATTCGGACGGCTCAGTCCCCGTGAGAGGATTTTACTTTTTCGAATGTCGGGTGCCACCTGCTCCCGCTCCCACACAGCAAATTTTTTAACTGGTTCTATTTAGGAGGAATGTAATCCATGAAGCTTTTCAGCTTGCTTCTTCTCTTGCCACAGGAGGTGGTCGCCGATGATGGCCTGGTGAACGTATTAGTTCAGCGCTTCAATGAAGGCGGTGAGTATATGTGGCCGGTTCTGATCTCGCTTATCATTGGCCTTGCCATTGCTTTCGAGCGCATCATTACGCTAAATCGAGCCGACATAAACACGCGAAAATTCATCGTCAGCGTTCGCGGTGCCCTCGAAGAGGGTGGCATCTCGGCCGCCGAAGAGGTCTGTGCCAATACGCGTGGTCCGGTTGCTTCTGTTTTTCAGGCTGGATTGCTCCGACATGACGAAGGAATCGAGGCCGTAGAGAAGGCTATTGTTTCTTACGGATCCATTGAGATGAGTTTTCTTGAGCGTGGTATGGTATGGCTGTCGCTCTTCATTTCTCTCGCACCTATGTTCGGTTTCCTTGGAACGGTCGTTGGGATGGTCGCAGCCTTCGATGCCATCGAGAAGGCCGGTGACATTTCTCCGAGTCTTGTGGCCAACGGTATCAAGGTCGCTCTTCTGACGACCGTCTTCGGACTGATCACGGCCATCATCCTGCAGGTGTTTTACAATTATGTGAGTTCCAAGGTCGACAGGATCGTCATCGATATGGAAGAGGCTTCCATTGAATTGATTGATTCGCTCGTATTGCTGGATGCGGGACAGCCGGTAGCCAGCAACGATTAATCTGGAAATCTGTCCACGGGTCTCTGTTCCAGTTGGTTTCTGAACAGGTCCGTGGACGACAGAAGACATAATAAAAATGGAAAGTATTGTCCCCTACGTTATCTGGGCGTCTCTGATTTTGACCGGATTGAGTCTGGTCGCTGTCCTGGGTTACGGAATTAGAGGCCTGGCCTATGGGAAAGCTGATCCGACGACCATCGCTTTATTGGCGATTCCCGCAGTAATCCTGGTCGTACTGGGCCTCACAATGGATTCGTGGGCCGAAGCAGCCGTGCTCACCTGTGTGATAACGGCGCTGCTTACGATGCTGGCGCTCCTGGCGTCAAGCGCCAGAGGTTTGTTCGGATTGTAATTTTCGCCCGCGGGCGGATTCGTTTTACACTCAACTGTTTCTGAAATGGCTGGCTTGCTCAAGAAAAAAGAGCGCGAAGAGCCGATGATTCCAACGTCATCGATGGCTGATATCGCGTTTCTGCTCCTGATCTTCTTCCTGGTTACGACCACTATCGACGTAGATACGGGGATCGGAATGGTCCTTCCGCCGAAACTGGAGGAAGACATTAAACCGCCACCGGTAAAGGAGCGCAACATGCTTTCCATTCTGGTGAACGAGCAGGGGCAGGTCCTGCTGGAAGACAAGCCGTCTGCCGTCAACCTGGTACGTGACGAAGTCAAGCGCCATGTGCTCAATAACGGTGTGGATCCGTTGTATGCCGAGAGCTCCAAGAAAGCGATTGTCTCCATTAAGACATCCAGACAGACACCTTATGATGCCTATATCGGTGTATTGGATGAAGTCTGGATGGCTTACTTCGACATGTGGGACGCAGAAGCGAGGAAACTCGGGTACCCGGATTATTCTGCCTACACGGACGCAATTGATGAATCCGGAGACGAGAACGCGATTCGTGCGGTCATCAAGGCTGCCATCTCCATCGCAGAACCCGATGCCAATTGAGCAAATACTCGTTGACTATTTTCCTGTTAGAATCTAAATAGCGGTATGGCTGGACATTTTAAAAAGAAGAGCAAGACGAAGGAAGAAATCCCGACAGCATCGCTGCCGGACATCATCTTCATGTTGCTGATTTTCTTTATGGTTACGACGGTTCTCCGAGAGACCACCGTTCAGGTTCGTACGGTTCTTCCGGAAGCCGAGGCGCTCACGAAGATCGATCAAAAGCGTCTGGTCTCGTATATCTGGATGGGCCCCAAGAAGATTGAGAATAATCGGCTCGGAGAGACGGGTGTTCAGATCGATGATGCACTGGTCGAGGATGTCGGTTTCGTCCGTCAGATCATGTATCGGAAATTGTTAGAACAGCCCAAACTCATTGTCTCCCTTCGAGTTGACAAAACATCAGAGATGGGCATCTTGCTCGATGTTCAACAGGAGTTACGGGAAGCCGGAACTTTGAGAGTCAATTTTTCAACCAAGAGAGACGTCCAGTTGTAACGCTTTCTATGGCTGATCCCCATTCACGCACCGCGTGAATCATCACTGAATTCCGGGAAGCCCCGCTCTGGCGGGGCTTTTTTTGTCTGTCCCTTTCCTAGTTTCAGCAGCTTTCTATTTACTCAGAGTGATCGATCATCAATACGTATGTCTTATACAATAACATTACTACCCGGGGATGGTATCGGCCCGGAAGTATCAGACGCGACGCTTGCAGTTCTGGAAGCGACCGGACTCTCGTTTAATTGGGTAAGGCACGACAAACTCGGTGCTTCGGCCCTGGAAGAATTCGGTACGCCTCTTCCGGAGAGCATCCTCGATTCAATACGGGAGACCAAAGTAGCATTGAAGGCCCCGGTCACTACACCAATAGGGACCGGGTTCAAGAGCGTGAACGTGCAACTCCGACAGAAGCTGGATCTCTACGCTAATATCAGACCGTGTCGATCTCTGCCGGGAATTGAGACGCGGTTCGAGGACGTCAACCTGATGATCTTCCGCGAGAACACGGAAGGGCTGTACTCGGGGATGGAGACCTACGATGAGCGGCACGATATTGCGGACTCTATCGCACGCATATCCAGGAAAGGCTCAGAACGGATTATCAGTTTCTGTTTTGAATATGCTGAGACGCATGGTCTCGAAACGGTAACCGTCGTACACAAGGCCAACATTCTGAAACTCACGTCGGGCATGTTTTTGAGTATTGCCAGAGAGTTTGCAGAGCGCTTTCCTCATGTGGAGTTCAATGACCGGATCATCGACAACATGTGTATGCAACTCGTCGTCCGGCCGCAGGACTATCGGTGCATCGTGACGACCAACTTGTTCGGTGATATACTGTCGGACCTGGCGGCGGGCCTCGTGGGTGGTCTCGGTGTCGTTGCCGGTGCGAATATCGGAGACGAATACGCCGTATTCGAAGCGGTCCACGGAAGTGCTCCCGATATCGCCGGCCAGGACAAGGCGAATCCGACCGCCCTCATCAGGAGTGCCCAGATGATGTTACGACATCTGGGAGAGGAGCAGGCCTCACAGGCCATTCACGACGCGCTGGTGGATCTGTATACGGAGGGAAGATATCTGACGGGAGATATGGGAGGAAGCACCGGGACCCGCGAGTTTGCAGACCGCCTTGCGAACCGGGTAAAAGAGCTGGTTTAGATAAGTACGTATCAAGCACATGTGCCCCACGAGGGTCCTCGGTTTCGAAATGATTCAACGAATTCAATCGATCTATATTGCTCTCGGCGCTCTATTCACCGGCTCCGTCTACTGTCTGGATTCGGTCTGGTCAGGCTCCGCTGCCGTGGAGTCCGTATGGTTCACTCCCGTGGCGCTTGGGATGTATGGTTTGACGGTTGCCGGAGGATTGCTGGCGATTTTTCTTTACAAGGATCGGTCGCGCCAACGACAGGTTGTATCCTCCATCAGAATGGTGCTGTTCGTGGGGTGGGTGGTCGTTCTTGCGGGCGAATATATTGGTGGTGTACTACCGTTTGTGCAGGTTGGAACTCCGGATTCAGCGACATCGATGGTCTTCGCCCTCCCCCTGATCGGACTGGTTTTCTTCACGCTCGCCCGCCGGGGGATCGATCGGGATATCGACTTGATTCGATCTGTGGATCGTCTTCGGTGATGACCTGCTGAAGGCCGACAAACCGTTCAGGTCGAAGGTCCGAAAATCTCTTTTTCCCTTCCAGAAAGTACGCTTTCACGATACTCGATCGATAGTCGGGGAGAACAGGGGTTTGTTGCTCGTCTGAGAGGACATCTGCGTGTTCTCGAAAATCGCTCCGCATCCGGTAGAAATCTCTGTAGGCACGAAGAATTGCGTGTGCTTCAGCCCATCGAAACCGTACGAGACTCCGCACAAAGGCAACAATGTCCAGCAACAAACGAAATGGGAACAGGGACCGGTACTCTTTTATCGGCGTGTTCTTATAGAGGACCAGTAAGCTGTTTCGATAGTTCAGATACGCTTTTTGCGGGCTGTACGCGGGCAACGAAGCACCACCGATATGAAAGACACGACTCGACGGTTCGGCCACGATTCGATACCCATGCCTGCGAAGCCTCCAGCACAGATCAATCTCTTCCATGTGCATCCAGAGTCTTTCGTCCAGGCCTCCCAACTGGTCGTAGAGATTTTTTCGGATCAGAATGGCCGCTCCGGTCGCCCAGAATACGTCTGACGTCGAATCATACTGCCCGTGATCTTTCTCCATGTGGAAGAGAATGCGGCCCCGTGTGAACGGAAAACCGTATCGGTCCAGGTGTCCGCCCGCTCCTCCTGCGTATTCGAATTGCGTACGATCAGTGTACTGGAGCATTTTTGGCTGAATCGCAGCTATGTCGCATTCGGATTCCATTCGATCGACCAGGGGTTCCAACCACCGGCAGCTGACCTCTACGTCATTATTGAGCAGGACGAGATACCTGCCACTAGCGATGCGAGCCGCCACATTATTGCCTCTGCAAAACGCCCAGTTTTCCGGGTGCCGGACGATGATCACAGTTGGGAACCGGGCCGCCACCCAATCGGCTGACCCGTCCGTCGACGCATTATCAGCGAGTATTATTTCGAGGTTGGGATAATTCGATGCTACGACGCTCGGCAGACACGTTTTAAGAAGCTCCAGTCCGTTGTAAGAGACGATAACAACGGATACCCGTGGAGCACCCGGATCGATCATTCCGTTCTTCTCCGCGATATGAGTTTCATTGTTTTTAATGGACATATCGCGGAGTCAGACGAAATGATTTCCGATGGAATCGGGACGGACCGTATTCGACGAGCGCATCGTAGTGTGCGCGTGTAGGATACCCCTTGTTCGTGTCCCAACCGTACATCGCATAGTCAGTACTCAAGTCGAACATGATGGCGTCTCGCTCCGTTTTGGCAATGATCGAGGCGGCGGCGATCGACTCACACGTGGCATCACCGGAGACTATCGTCTGCTGGGGGCAGGGTGAGTCCGGTATCTCCGTATTTCCGTCTACCAGTGCCACGTCCGCAGGTTGATTCAGATTTTCAAGAGCTCGGCGCATAGCCTCCATGGAGGCCCACAGGATGTTCAGTTCGTCTATTTCAGACGGTGAACAAATCCCGATCCCCACCGACACAGCATGCTCGAAGATCCTGGAGCGAAGGTGTTCACGCATCCCGGACGAGAGTTTCTTACTGTCACGCACCTCAGTAATCCGAGCTCCCGGATCCAGGATGACGGCAGCTGCGACGACCGGTCCGGCCAGACAGCCGCGCCCTGCCTCATCGACTCCGGCGACCCGAGAGTATCCGGCCTTCAGAAGCTGGTATTCACTCTGGTAGTCAGGGGACTTACGATTCATCGAATTGGTCAGGGAGGTCATTTTCATACAGAACCGTGTCACCCGGAAGCAGATACTGCTTAAGATAGGATTGTGCTTCGAATAACGAAGCCACTGTATGGATCTCCGTCGGATCAAATCCCGAGCGGTCCAATCCTTCCCGGATGGGAGCAGTCTGTCGCTCGCCGACAAGAATAACGTGGTCCACATGGTCCTTCATGGCGAGACCAAAAAGCCTGTTTTCTTCGCCCTGAATGTCGCCGAGTTCGATCATTCCAGGGGTGACGACTACCCGGCGCCCGGCCGTAAACTGCCCCAAAATTTCCAGCGCATTCCGGGCGCCGACCGGATTGCTGTTGAAGGCATCGTCGATAACGGTAATCTCTCCTTCCATGCGCAGTGCAAGTCGATGGGGAACGGGCTCCATGTCTTCTATGGCCGCCGTCATTTGTCGAAGTCTGAGTCCGTGGATTCTACCCGCGGCGATGGCCATGAGAATATTACCCACATTATGTCTCCCCAGGAGAACAGTCCGGAAGTCGCAGGTGACGCCATTCTCATCACTAACCGTAAATCGGGCCCCGTCCGGTCCAAAGCTGATGTGGGATGCGGTAATTTCGGCTTCAACGTTATTCAGAGTCGAAACCCGCCAGAGCGTTCCTGTAAATTCATCAGCCATCCGTGCAACATGGACGTCGTCAGCGTTTAGAATCGCATGTCCTCCGGGACGAACATATTCGAGCAGTGATGCTTTTTCGGCAGCAATTGCCTCGATACTTCCCATCGACTCCATGTGCGCAACGCCCACCGATGTGATCATGGCAATATCCGGTTTCGCGATGTCGCACAATTCGGCTATATCTCCCGGATGGCGAATGCCCATCTCGAGTATGAGCATGCGATGCGCACTGTCCAGATGGTTATTAACGACTTTACAAATCCCCATCGGAGTGTTGTAGGAACCCGGCGTGGCAAGTACTGGAAATCGGTATCCGAGAACACGGTCCGTCGCGAATTTGACCGAGGTTTTTCCGTAGGAGCCTGTTATCGCAATGATCGCGAGGTCTTGTCGACCCGCCAGGATCGTACGGGCTTTTCTCTTGAATCCGTTTCGAATGGAGTGTTCGACGGGTCTGAGAAGAGTCGACGACAGGACAATGATGAATGGCGCCAGCAGGTCCGCCCCATATAATGACAAAAAGAGAACAGCCAGATCACCTGCAGACTGAACGGGTCTTAAAACCACGAGGAAAGGCGCTGCCATCACGATGGTCGAGAGGGCAATGATCCGCAGGAGGCGGGGGGTATAAATCAGCGGTTTCTTCTGTCGGGTCCTTCTGTAGCGCCGGGATGAGGCGAAACTGACGGCCCAGAGGATCGAGATACTACCCAGAAATACCGGTCCATACCGATCCGAATTGAGGAGGAGACCAATCAGAATACCAGCTCCAAACACATGAGACCGCCTTATGACGGCATCGTGCACGTGGTTTTGGAGCCAGTGGAGGAATGCGTGGGTATCATACCCCTCCAGTTGAATCAGGTGTAGAAAGAAACGAGTGCGTCGCGCGATTCTCCAGAGACTGAAAGCGACGGCGATCAGAATGAGGATGATCATGCGGGTTCCAGAAATTGAATCAGACCGGCCCGGACGATATCGGGTCGATCGAGGTGGGAGAAATGTCCGGCATCTTCTACTACCACCAGACCGGCGTCCTGAATGTCATCTATCAGGGTCTGCATCTGGAGAATCGTGACAGCCGAATCATCGGCTCCGTAAAAAATCAACACGGGTACAGATATATTCGCCAGGCGATCCTCGAGATAACAATTGACGGTCCGGACGAAGACTTCACGCATGACCCCTTCCAGTCTTCTGTAGTCCGTTGAGCCGAGCGCTTTCCAGACCAGAGAGTGGCGGAGCCAGTCCAGACCGAACTCCCGAAGACGACTCGGAAGAAATTGAAAGGGAGCTCGAAGCGCCGAGGAAATTCCCCGACGCAGATAGAATGTTGCCGTCCTCTGTCTGCGAATTCCCGACGGGCTGATCAATATGAGTCGAACCAGTCCACTCGGTGGGTCAGATTCGGACGCGAGAAAAAGCCCTATTCGTCCTCCGTTCGAGTGCCCGACGTACGAAAATGAATCGTCAAAATAGTGGTTGATTATCTGACGCACTGCCGTTGCGTGTTCTTCTACTCCCCACGCGGAGGGAGGAGGAGGAGTCGCACCGTGTCCGGGAAGGTCGACGTTGACAACAAAACAAGTTTCATCCAACCAGTCCTGGATGGGCTGCATTCCATCGGAACTACTTCCCCATCCATGCACGAGTAAAACGGCTGGACTGCCCCTCCTACCCGTAATGCGGCACGAGATGCGACACGTTTGGTCAGATACAGTTACTTCTATGAGTTCTGTGGTCATCGGAACCGGAGTCCTTGCCGCAAGGTTTGAAACGATCTATCTTCCACGTCGTAGCATCTGTCCTGCGTTTCTAGTCGCAATCGGCTCCGCAAGATAATCAACGACCGAGTAGTATCCCCCGGGATTCACTCCGTCGACGTCGCAGGCGGCCATCTTTTCTCAACGTCCATTTCTCGCACGAGTTCATGTCAGACAAGACATTCTCCGGAATTCTCGAATTGATCGGGGATAAGAAGTTCGGTTTCATCAGAACGTTTCAACCGGATATTCCCAAAGGGAAGCGCGACCCGTTTGTATCTCCGGCACTGATCAATCGCCATCGACTGCGAGACGGTATCCTCATGGAGGGATCATTACGACCGGGACGCAAGGGTGATCTTCAGGTAAGTCAGATTGACACGGTGATGGGGCTCCCGCTGGAGAAATGGAAGGCACTCTATGATTTTGACTCGGGTCACAGCATTTATCCGGAAGAGCGTCTGAAGATGTCGACGGTGCCGTCGAACATTACCATGCGTGTCGTAGATCTTGCAGCTCCCATCGGGAAAGGGCAACGAGCGTTGATCGTAGCCCCACCGAGGACCGGAAAGACGTATATCCTGAAGGAAATTGCGGCGGCCCTGACAATAAACCATCCGGAAGTCGATCTGGTCGCTCTACTCGTGGACGAGCGTCCCGAAGAAGTGACCGATTTCAAGCGGAGTACGAGCGCGAGAGTGTTCGCCTCTTCCAATGACAGGGAGGAGGATAATCACGTGAGGGTTTCGGCTCTTACGCACGAATACGTAAAACGCCTGGTAGAGTTGGATCACGATGTCGTTCTGCTCCTGGACTCGCTGACGCGCCTGGGTCGAAACTTCAACCTGACGGCAGGAGGGAGCGGTCGGACGATGTCCGGAGGGCTCGACTCCCGGGCAATGATTATTCCGAGAAAGATCTTCGGTGCGGCGCGGAATATAGAGGGTGGAGGATCACTCACGATTATTGCCACTGCGTTGATCGAGACCGGTTCTAGAATGGACGAGGTCATTTTTGAGGAGTTCAAAGGAACCGGGAACGCAGAAATTGTTCTGGATCGGGAAATGGCCGATAAACGTATTTATCCGGCAATCAACCTTCGAAAGAGTGGAACGCGGAACGAAGATATTCTGCTTGGCGATCGGACTCAGCAACATCACCGATTGTTTCGGGCGCTGAACAGCCGGAGTCCACTCGATGCAATGCAAGCCCTGCTCCGGCATATGCAACAGGCTGAGACCAATGACGCTCTGCTCGACTTGCTCATACCGTCTCATGTTTGACGAAGCCCTCTGGTTATGATTGACTTCGATCGGGGTCTTCGGGTCAGTCACTGCGAACGAGATCGGAGACCAGCATCGAGAATCAACCTATCCCCACGTGGCGAAGCGACGAACAACCACGCGAAAAAATCGGACTGCACGGAAGTCAGTCGTTGTCTGACACCGAACTGTTGGCCCTGATTCTGGGTTCTGGAGCAACGACGGTCCGGGGGCCTCTTTCCGCAGTCGGGATTGCCCGACAATTACTTATGCGACACCGGAGTCTGAGGAATCTCTCGGCACTAGATATCGACGAGCTTCGGGCCGCGGAGGGAGTCGGACCGGCCCGGGGAGCGCGTCTTGTTGCATCATTCGAGATTGGTCGACGAATCGAGGCTTCTTCCCGCGAAAAGTCACCTGTTCTCCGTTGTCCGACGGACGTCGCGGCACATTATGCGCCGTCGATGAGAGATTTACACCGGGAGATATTCCGGGTCGTTCTACTCAATTCATCGTCCAGAGTCATCCGCGACTTTACTGCCAGCGAAGGGGGACTGGCTGCGAGTATCGTCGAACCTCGCATCGTATTTCGGCGGGCTATCCTGTGCCACGCCGCGTCCATGATCTGCCTGCATAATCATCCTTCCGGGAATCTTGAACCGAGTGTCGAAGACCTCCGAATTACCCGCCAACTCGTGGCGGCCGGGCGACTGATCGGTGTCGAGGTCAGAGACCATATCATCATTGCCGGAGACGGGTATACGTCTCTTGCCGAGCGTGGCCATATCTAGGGTGCGGGGTGCCGGCGTCTATTCTGCGCTTTTGTTCGGTCGAATCAGACGGAATTTCAATCACATCCAATTGAAGCCATCCCGGAATCGGTCTACCTTCCACAGATCTTTCAGCTCCGGGTACCCGACGCAGGTACCCTTTTTAATAGGACTTGTAATCAATACCCCGATCCATGAGCGCCGTATTCGAAAAAATTATCTCTCTTTCCAAGCGTAGGGGATTCGTTTTCCAGTCCTCCGAGATTTACGGAGGCCTGGGTGCAACGTATGATTACGGACCACTCGGTGCCGAACTCAAGCGCAATGTCACGTCTCGTTGGTGGAACTCGATGGTCTACCAGAACGAGAATGTCGTCGGTCTGGATGCGTCGATTCTGATGCATCCCAAAGTGTGGAAAGCTTCGGGCCATGTCGATGCCTTCAGTGACCCTCTGATTGACGACAAAAAGTCGAAGAAGCGTTATCGGGCAGACCAGTTGATCGAGAACCATATCGAGCGGCTTCGAAAAAAGAAGCGAACGGATCGTGCCGACGGCGTGTACGCCCGGCTGGTGGAGGCGCTCAATGCGGACGATATGCCGGCGGCGCTGTATCAGATCATTGTCGACGAAGAGATCAAGTCGCCGGATTCAGGCGTCGCCGATTGGACGGATGTTCGACAGTTCAACTTGATGTTTTCGACGTATCTGGGTCCGCTCGGAGATGAGGACAATAAAATTTATCTGAGACCGGAGACAGCACAGGGCATTTTCGTCAACTTTCACAACGTTCGTGAGACCGCACGTCAGCAGATTCCTTTCGGCATTGCCCAGATTGGAAAGGCTTTCAGAAACGAAATCGTCGCCAGACAATTCATATTTCGGATGCGCGAATTTGAACAGATGGAGATGCAGTATTTCGTCAAACCGGGAGAGCAGCTGGATGCATTTGAGGAGTGGCGCGAGAAGAGGATGGCGTGGCATCTTTCCAACGGCATACGTGATGACAAGCTTCGCTGGCACGGGCACGAAAAACTGGCTCACTACGCTGATGCGGCGTTCGATATACAGTATGAGTATCCGTTCGGTTGGCAGGAGTTGGAAGGCATCCATTCCAGAACCGATTTCGACCTGAAAGGACATCAGGAACACTCGGGGAAGAAACTGGAGTATTTCGATCCGCAATCGCAGGAACGATATACTCCGTATGTGGTCGAGACGTCGGTTGGTGTGGATCGAACCGTTCTGATGCTGCTCTGTGAGGCATATCGGGAGGAGGAAGTCAACGGGGAGCAGCGGACGGTCTTGAAGTTTAATCCGTCCATTGCACCGATTAAAGTCGGTGTGCTTCCGTTGGTGAAAAAGGATGGCATGCCGGAGGTTGCCCGGGCAATAGCCGGTGATATCGGGGCCGACTTCAATACGTTCTATGACGAGAAGGGAGCCGTCGGGAGAAGGTATCGGAGAATGGACGAAATCGGCACGCCGTTCTGTGTCACCGTCGACGGTGAAACCATGGCAGATGGTACCGTAACGGTCCGTGAGCGGGACACGATGACCCAGGAACGAATCGGGAAAGACCGGGTGGCAACATATCTGTTCGACAAAATAAGGAATGCCGGGTAGGGATGAGTACAATAGAAGACCATGCACAACTCGGGTACGTAGACGATGTCGTAGACCCGTCTCTCGATCTTAGGGAGGAGATTCTTCGTCTCAAAAAGATCAAGAATGCGGTTCTTCTCGCCCATTATTATCAGGAGCCGGATATTCAGGATGTTGCCGATTTTATCGGCGACTCACTCGGACTTTCCAGGGAGGCGGCCGACACGGACGCAGACCTGATCGTGTTTGCCGGCGTTCATTTCATGGCGGAAACTGCCAAAATTCTGAACCCTGGGAAAAAAGTAATCCTTCCGGATCTGAACGCGGGGTGTTCGCTGGCTGATTCGTGTCCTGCGCCCGAATTTGAGGCCTTCCGTAAGGAGCATCCGGATCATATTGTTATTTCGTACATCAATTGTTCGGCCGAAACGAAAGCGCTCAGCGATATCATCTGTACGTCATCCAATGCCGAACACATCGTACGGCAGATTCCGGAAGATCAACCGATCATTTTTGCTCCGGACAAGAATCTGGGAGCATATCTGAACAAGCAGACGGGCCGGGAGATGTTGTTGTGGGACGGGGTCTGTATTGTCCATCAGACGTTCAGCGAGCAGAAACTGGTTCGGTTGAAAATGCGATACGAAGGTGCCCCCGTTCTTGCACATCCCGAGTGTGATGAGCCGGTTCTTCGCCATGCAGACTTCATCGGATCGACCTCCGGTATTCGAAAATACGCCGTAGAGAGCGATGCTCTGACAATCATTGTGGCTACGGAGGAAGGAATATTGCATCAGATGCAAAAAGATTCTCCTGAAAAAACATTCATTCCTGCCCCCCCGGAAAACGGTTGTGCGTGTAATCAATGTCCCCATATGCGCCTGAATACGCTCGAGAAACTGTATCTGGCTCTCGTCCATGAAGAGCCGGAATTAGTCATGGCCGAGGGAATCCGGCTTGCCGCCCTTGAGCCTATAGAGCGGATGATGGAGATGAGCGCTGCGATCGTCTGATGGAGGCAGATGCCGCATTTGTCGATTGATTACAAATTAATTTTCAGGCCTACCAGTGGGTCGAATCGTCGCTGTTCGATGAACCACCGATTGGAGTCCGACGACGGAATTGATTCGTACGTATACCGGGCGTCAAACCGGACCCAGATCATATCAGAGATTCGGTAAGCAGATTCAAATCGAAGGGTATTGATCGATCCCAGATCGTCGAAGAGGGAGAAAAATCCGCTCAATCCCCCCCGGTCTTGCGCGATCGCAAACCGGAATCGTCTCGCCTGGAGAAAGAGTCGGACGTGCATCTCGCTCAGGTCCTGGATTCCGTAGTTGCGGATGAACTCGTACCACAATTCGAAGCGTTCAAAAATGAGAATCCTCAGTTCGGATACGACTGCGTGGGATCGAAACACATCGGGTAATCGAGTACCTTCGAAAACAGCTTCTGCACCTGATTCAGGAGTGGTGGTCAGAATCCGGGAGTATGGATTACGGACATCCCAGAAGGAACCGGCGTATCCAGAGGTGAAGCGCCTGCTGTTATACTGTACTCCCAACCGGAAATGAAGCCGGGCGATATCCACAAAATTGTCGCTTTCCAGATCGGCCCCCAGGTATAACCCTTGTCCGGCTGGCTGCGTGCGGGCAAAACTCACAAATGGCCGGAAAACGAATGGACCGGAATGGACGGCTTCGAACTGGAATTCGAAATGATGCCCATGGAACCGCAGCCCCGTTCGGGCCCGATCATCCCGGTCCGTCACACCGTTGACAGCCAGCGTGATCGAACGAAGCCGTCTGCTGGAATGGCGTCCGAATGGCGTCATGGACACGCGCCCGCCCACCAGTCCATCCATCAGAACGTTGTCTGAGAAAAAAGCAACCTGGAAAAGAGATCCGCCGGTCGCACCTTCGACTCCCACCGTCCGCCTGTCCCAGGCGGTCCGGGTACTGAAAAAATCGACGATATGACCGGTTCCGAGGCGGGTTCGATCGAGTGTACCCACTCTGAGATACACGTGTGATCTACGAGGCCGAAAGCGCACATAATCGACCGTCCTGAGCAGGTCATACGCTTCGTCCAGATCGGGATTGTATGTTCCGTACAACCCGGTCCGAATGGCCCCTGAGGCTTGTCCCGAGAAGCGGGTTGTAGTGAACCGGGCATCGATTCTTCCCTCTGATCGCCACTGGGGTCCAATGAGAGACAGACCTCCATACACGGAAACGGAGTGTTCCGTCTGCCACCACGCGCGATTCGGTTGCTCTGCCGGATCATCGCTTGAGCCAAACAACCGGTCCTGAGCGTGAACCCTGAACACCTGGGTGAGGAGGATTAATAGGAACAATCGCTTCACGATCCGGGGAGTCGATTTGGAGTGTCCGACCCATGGATCGGATTGATTTGCAAGGAAAGATACGCCGCTCCGATTGAGAATCGTGGAATTACGACTCATTTTTCGGGATGATTACGCGGTCCGGGTCTGCTGATGAAATATTTATACAGAGGGAACGGACTATCGGCGTCATCGGGTAGAAGGCGTCTACATCCGGTTCAGGCATGAAGCAAAAACGACTTCCTCTTTTTCCACTCGCACGCGTTCTCTACCCAGAGGAACGTCTGGCGTTACATATTTTCGAGGACCGGTATCGACGGATGATTCGGATCTGCCAGGATGAGGACATTCCGTTCGGTGTCGTCCTTATTCGAGATGATAGACTGGCGGAGGTGGGGTGTATGGCCGAGATTTCGAGGATTGAAAAATCGTATGAAGATGGGCGAAGTGACATTCAGGTCCAGGGTACGGGCCGGTTTCGAATTCTCACGGTGAACCGTGAAGACGTTTTCATGAGTGCGGATGTAGATTCGGTCCGGGACGAAGTCCAGGTCGTGGATATTCCACTTCGTGAGCGCGTCGTAGCACTACATATCAAATTACTGGAACTCGCCGGACGAATGCCTTCGCTCTCCATGTACCAGGATCGAGCGTATCTGTCCTTTTTTGTCGGGCACAATGCCGGTCTCGACCTCAGTCAGAAACAGGAAGTTCTCGAGATGACGGGGGAGGGTGATCGCCTGTCATATCTGGCGTCTCATCTGGAAAAGCTGATTCCGCTGGTGGAATCAGCAGAGCACGTTCGCAAGAAAATCAGCTCGAACGGCCACTTTCAGGACTTCCCACCTCCCGATGACGATCGAGCCGATTGACGTCTCGGAATGAGGACGGCACGGTATTTGGCATCGTGTTACGTGATCGCCACTGAACCGTTGTTCCATCCCTCATATTGTGAAAGTACACACCGCCGCCCGACGGGGAATTCCCCTCAAAACCCTCGTCATCCGAATTCTCGCTCCGGCTGCCTTTGTCCTGCTGACCGGCGCTGCTTTACTGTCGTATTTGTCCTATCGACAGATCGAAAGGGGCCTCCTCCAGGATGTTTTTTCGACCGTCAATACGGTCTACGACACCCACCCAGCCATACACGGACAAACGAACGGATTGGCTGTTTTGCGGCGCACAAGAGGATTTGAAAGATTTTGGATCCTGTCGGCGACCGGAGATATCCTGGCTTCCAGTCGGGATCAGGACATAGGGAATCGACTCGACAGGGCATGGTGGAAGTACCTGGAAGGCCATTCCGGTGGGACATTCTACGAGGTCGTTCCGTTCGGCTCACGATCGCTCTTAATGGTTGGTGTGTATCATCCCGACCAGGGGCGATGGGCTGTTCTGGTAACAGATCAACCAGGAGTAGTCGAATCGGGTATCGGGACGCTTCTCATTATTCTCGCCTTGAGTCTCATTCTGGCGGTCGTAACCGGTGTCCTGAGTTGGTACGTGCTCAGGCGCCAAATCGATCGACCCGTACAGTATCTGGATGATGCAGCGACCGATCTGCTTCGCGGGACGGTTGTATCCGATTCGACACTGGAACGGGTCCGGGCAGAGACAGAACCATTTCTGGGGGGACATGCGGATGTAGTAATCGATCTGGCCAGAAAACTTCTCCATTTGTCCAGGCGAAACCGGGAGGTCGAAGATCGCTTCGACAGACTGTTTGACGCACTGGACGGATTTGCATTTATTCGTTCATCTGATTCCAGGATTCTCGGAATCAACGCAACGCTCCATCAGCGGGTCGGTCTGTCACGAGAGTGGACCCTCGGTAACACCATCCATATTCTCAGACATCTGGTTCCGGTCAGGGTCGTCGAGGAGTGGCTGTCCAGATCGACATCCAAAAAAATTGCTGTTCGGAATGTTGAAGTGACCCCGGAACAATCTCCCGGTCTTCAGACGAAGGTATCGTTCTCTGCCATTCCGATGCGATTCAAGGGAGATACGGCCCATCTGATTATCGTCAAGGAAGCTGCCGTCGAGGCCGTCGATCCGATCGCGTACGATACCGCGGGTACGGATTCCGTTGCGGCAGACGAAGCCAATTCGGAGGATCGAGCCGCCGAGAAAAAAAATGACCGGGAGGTCGCTGTAGAACATGAGGGCACCGGTCCGGTCGAGCGCGAAGCGGTCATGGAATCAGAACGAAGAACTTCAGAGAGAACTCCGGCCGAGCCCGGGACCGAGTGTTCCGGTGATGGTGCCCTCGTTGATGTCAGACCGGAGCCGACAAAAGGGAAACAAGAGTTACTTAGAGCGATCCTGGACGCAGGAGACGAGATCGTGACGGTTCTGGATGAAACGGCAAAAGTCGTCTTATGGAACGATACTGCGACGACACTCACGGGTTGGAGCCCCTCGGATATTCCGACGCTGCGGACGTTCGGAGAGGTTCTGTTCGATGATGATTCGCGATCGCGTTTTCAATCGTGGCTGTCAGATACCCCGACAAAGAAAGTATTCCGGATTTCGATTAAAACGAAAAAGGGAAAGCAACTCGAAACTCGTTGGCGTGCAAAGGATATTAAGACGTTGGACGGATCAACATATGGTGTTTTAACCGGGAAAATCGTCCGATCTGTCGGAAAGAGTCGGAAACGCACGTCGGATTCACAGGTCCGAAAATCGTAAACGCGGGTATCGAATGGACATCATTCATCGGCCTCGGGGAACACGGTAACACGCAACAGAATTATACACTTACTTGAACGGTAATTGATTGTGAACGCCTCAATGACATCAGATGAAGCGGCCCGGTTGCAGGAAATTCTACAGGAGGTACGTCTTCAACTCTCCAGAATTCATCATGATATAAATAATCCGCTGTCGATTATATCCGGGAATGTGCAATTAATCGACGAGTTATCGAAGGTACTGGAGCTGAAAGGAGAGTTTTCCGGTCCGATCCAGGATCTGTATAAAGCAATTGAGCAGCTGACCGCTTCGATCGATCGACTCATGACGGTCCGGAATATCCTGGCCGACATGGTAGAATCAGATGGCTGATCCAATCCTCCTTCGCGATAAAATTGATGATATTTTGTATCCGGGGTTACTTCTGCCCTTGTTATGCTTGGCACCCCGGGGTTATTTTATGACCGGTCCGAAACCATCTGATTGCCTATAGAGACGACTCGCTACGCACTGCGATCCTATAGTAACCAACGGCACGTATGTCGTGACCGGTTCGGGATCGAAGCACCTGGGACCTGTATAATCTGCCTGGAAATTATCTCCTCCAGTATGCGAGTGTCAACGAATTATCTATTCAAGCGATTGATTCGGTGGGGTATCCTGTCGATTTCCCTTCTGGCTACCGCTTTCACGGGTCGTGCTCAGGCGCTTCGTACGCAGACGCTAACGGATGACGGCGTAACGGCCGTAGTCGAATTCAGAGCCGACTGGAAGCAATCTCTCACCGAGGCTGTAGACTCTAGTGGTATTCAATCATGGTCCGAGAATGATTTCGACCGGTTTGTTGCCGGGTTCGACGAGATGTCCGAAACCATTGAATTGGGGTCTCTTCAGGAACCCGGAGTACGTGTCCTACAGTCCGAATATGATGAACTGAAGGTCGACGTCTCCAGCCTCCCATGGAATCGAAGTGTCCCTGTGGCGCGGGCATACGGTATCGGTATGTACAGGAAAATGCCCACAGCATCTGTATCGGTACCGATCTTCACGCTCGACCCCGAGACGGGCATACTCCGACGGTACAAGCGCGTACAGGTGCGCATATCCAGGCCTACCGACGTAGCGGCTTTTTCGGAGGCTCTCGTGCAACGCACGAATCCACATGTGACCATAGACAGAAGTGCTCTCGCCGACGGGTCTGTTTTTAAAATTCAGATCACGGAGGAGGGGATTTATCGCATCGACCGGGGCCTCCTGTCGAGCATTGGACTGAATCCGGATAGCATTGAACCCGATAATATTCAGATATTCGGCAATGCTGGGAAGCCACTCCCGGCGCTGAATGGCGCGTTTCGATTCGCTGACGTGAATGAGAATGCTGTATTTGTCCGGGGCGGGGGAGACGGGAAATTCGATGATTCCGATGTTGTTCTTTTTTATGCTTCCGGACCGAAAGGGTGGTCATTCGTAAACGGTTCATGGGAGCATTTCGTCCATCCGTTCTCGAATGACAATGTGTATTTCCTGAAAGTTGGAACGGATGCGGGGAAACGAATTGCTCCGGTCTCATTCCCGGGCCTTCCGAACGCTACCATTCAATCGAGTACACTGGGGCGATACGCCTTGGACATCGAGGAGCAGGTCTGGAGTCGGGAACACGGTTCCGGGCAGGACTGGATGAGTCAAACGCTTCGCTCGGGGGGAAGCCGCGAATTCTTCTCTGGACTTCAACTTCCCGGCCTGATGTCGGGTACCGTCTCATATGTGACTCGACTGGCCATCGCATCCAACCCGCGCGCAACGGTTGCTTTTTCATCTGGCGGTGTCGTTCTCGGTCAAATTACGACTCCCAGAATCACCGTAGACGGGGCAGAATTCGATTCGGCCGTACCGTCGAACTTTTCTTTCACGCAGAATGTGCTCGCCGGGCAGTCCCTGGATCTGTCCATGCGTCTGTTGGCCCAGATCAATGAGCCGGAAGCCGCACTGGACTGGGTAGAGGTCTTTTATGACCAGAGTCTACAGGCCAGTGACGACTTTCTTCGATTTGCCGCTCGTCCGGGATCGACCGGTAATCAGACTTTCCAGCTTCGGGGATTCAGTACCACGCCACAGGTCTGGGATGTAACGTCGCCGGACCTGTATTCAGGCCTGGGGGTACGGATAGCTTCCGGCGTCGCTGAAGTACAGTATGACGCGACGCTCGGGGGTGGTCCGCACGAGTTCATTGCCTTCACCGAGTCTTCCGCCCGGTCGCTCTCCAGTGATGCGGTCACGGCCGTAGCGAACCAGAATCTGCACGGTTTGACCACGTTTCCGGATCTGGTCATCGTCGCGGCAGCACCGTTTCTGGATGCGGCCAATCGACTCGCAGAGCATCGAAGAGGCGACGGCCTTTCCGTTCTTGTAACAGAGCGCGATCAGATCTACAATGAGTTTTCGGGTGGGGTACCCGACATGCGAGCGATTCGCGATTACTTCAAGTTTCTTTACGATCGGGCCCCGGATCAGGCGAGTCTGCTCAGATACGCGCTCCTGATGGGTGATGGTCACTATGACTTCAGAGGACTCTCGGCGCTGCAGTCGCAACAGAATAACTGGATTTTTCCGTTTGAGACCGAGACATCGACATTCGCGGACGGCACATACACGTCAGACGACTATTTTGGTCTGCTCGACGACAACGAGGGCGTTTGGAAATACACCAATTTTTTTGCCGTGAGTGAGGAGCGGGTCGATATTGGAATCGGAAGAATTCCTGCTCAGACACCCGGCGAAGCGGAGGCAGTCGTAGATAAAATTATCCGATACGAGAGTCCGTCGACATTAGGGCCGTGGCGGAGTCTGTATACCGCTGTCGCTGACGACGGCCCGAACGGGCTCGCAGCACAGCAGAATGATGCCGACCTGCACATTCAGAATATTGACCAGGTAACCACGTTGATCGAAGGCGGTCTGTTTCCTGAAATAAACATCAAGAAAATCTATGCAGAGAGCTTCGACAGGGTCTTTCTGAATGGATTCAGGATTCCGGGTGCCAAACAGGCGGTAAACGCAGCTCTCAGTCAGGGCACGCTCGTTTTTAACTACAGTGGCCACGGAGGGCCCGATGGCCTGTCGCAGGAAGAAATATTTACGACAGAAGACGCGATTTCACTCGGAAACAGAGACCGACTGGCCATTTTTGTAACCGCCACGTGCAGCTTCGGGTGGTGGGATCTCGAGGATTTTCAGAGTGGCGCCGAAGTGCTCTTGTTGAATCCGAACGGAGGGACGGTTGCGCTGCTAACGACGGTGCGGTTGGTCTATACATCGGGAGATCTGACGTCGCTGAATGCAGGACTCAATCGCGCGATCAATGAAAGTATGTTCGCTCTCGATCCGGATGGTCTCCCACAGCGTCTGGGTGACGTAATGCGGGAAATCAAAAATACCCGCGTGGGTCTCCAGGGGAACAGCCGGAAATTCAATTTGCTGGGAGATCCATCCATGCGAATCGGGCTGCCAACGGAGCATGTGGACATCGAACGTCTCAATTCGACGCCACTGGGGACCACCGAGGGTCAGATGAAGGCGCTCGATCGGGTGGATATCTCGGGTACGGTCAAGACGGTAAGCGGAAGCACGGATACGGCGTTCAGTGGCAATTTAAACGTGACGGTATTCGATGCTGTCCGCAGAGTTCCACTGCTGATACAACGGTTTATGCGGACGCCGTACTACCGGATTCGGGAAGACCTGATCTGGCGGGGAGACGTCGAAGTTACCAACGGGCTATTCACGGCATCCTTCGTCGTCCCCAAAGATATTTCTTACTCGAACGAACCCGGAAGAATATCGGCGTATGCATCGTCGGCGACGGAAGATGCGATCGGTTATTCGGAGAACTTCCTCGTCGGGGGCACCTCTGATAATCCCCCGGATGACCGACTGGGTCCTGCGATCAGTCTCTTTCTCAACGATACGACGTTTGTCGCCGGAGGCAGTGTGTCTTCAAATCCGCAACTCCTCGTGAGACTATCGGATCAGAGTGGCATAAACACCATCGGTGCCGGTGTCGGACATGAAATGTTGCTCGTCGTGGACGGACAGGAAGGGGCTGCACAGGACATCAGCAGCGGTTTTATCGCCGACAAAAATTCGTTTCAACGCGGCGTGACCACATGGCCTATTGTGCTCAGTGAACCCGGTGTACATACACTCTCGGTGAGAGCCTGGGACGTCTTGAATAATTCAAGTACCGCAGAATTGTCTTTTGTTATCGCAAATGATGGGGTATTTTCCGTTACTAATGTGTATAACTATCCGAATCCGATGAGTCGGGGAACCCGATTCGTCTTTGAACACAATCAACCGGTGGGTACGCCGGCGAGCGTTCGGGTTCGGATTTACACCCTCAACGGACAAATCATACGTACGATTGATTCGGAAGAAGCGCTGCCGGGCGGAGTCCTGAACTCGCAAGTAGTTCAGATTCCATGGGATGGTCGTGATGAGGACTTCGATCGCGTAGCTACCGGGATCTACTTGTATAAGTTACGCGTCGAAGTGGACTCTGCCGCTGGAGACCGAAAGGTCGAAGAGCGGGTCGAAAAAATCGCAGTTATCAGATAGGAAATACTATAGGCTGAACGCTACAGGATTTATTGGCAATCATTGGAGTATTGCGCTTATCCCTGGCAATTTGCATTGCCGGATTATTATAGACTTTCCTAACTTCCACGTGTCAAACTGATATGTACGTTCTCTCAACTCGCCGTATGGGTGTGTTACGCTCGATGAAATCCCGGAATTTCAAAACGGTTATGGCCCTCTTCATGACTGTGGCCCTCTCTGCCGGAGCAGCCATGGCTCAAGTCGGCGGTTCCGCCGTAGTCTTTTTGAAGATCGAGCCGGACAGTCGCGCTGCCGGCATGGGCAATGCTGGCGTTGCACTCGCCGATAATGCCAGTGCCATCTTCTGGAATCCTGCAGGACTTGCGTTTCAGAAAGGTACGGAGGCGGCAATAACGCACTCAAACTGGCTCCCCGAATTCAATGCGGGCTTGTTCTACGAGTACCTGGTCGCAAAACATCACGTACCTGGATGGGGAACGTTCGGTGCCCACCTGACCTACCTTTTTCTGGGCGAGCACGAAGGTCGAGATGCACAGAATAATCCGACCGGCAATTTCAAGTCGTATGACCTCGCACTGGGTGTTTCGTACGGGTTCAAGGTGTCCAAGAAATTTGCTCTGGGAACGAGCCTTCGATTCATCTACTCCAACCTTGCCCCGGGTCAGGTGGTCGGTGCGCAGGAGACCAAGGCTGGAGTGTCGACAGCGTTTGATGTCGCCGGTCTGTACAAATCATCCAAATTCGGATTGGGTGAGACCATGAAGGGACAGCTTTCCCTGGGTTTTAATCTGGCCAACATGGGTCCCAAGATCCAGTACTCGGACAACGCCCAGGCCGACCCCATTCCGACAAACCTTCGATTCGGATACGCTTTCAAGCTTGAGTTCGATGAATTCAATTCGATTACGTGGGTCACAGACTTCAATAAGGATCTCATCCATTACTCGCAGACTGACTCTACTACGCGGAAGGCGGATTCCTTTGTCAAGGCGATCTTCTCATCCTGGTCACCGGTCAAGATTCAGCGAAATGCCCTCAACTCAGATACTCCTGAGTTTGAGACACTCGGTGTGCTCGATCAGCTTACGATCGGGACCGGACTCGAGTACTGGTACGATAACACACTGGCACTCAGAACCGGTTATTTTTATGAGAATCCGAATAATGGGAACAGAAAGTTTCTGACATTGGGAGCCGGCGTGAGATACAATATCATCGGTATCGACTTCTCGTACATTTATGCGCTCGAGGAGAACTCGCCGCTGGCCAATACCATGCGATTCTCGCTGCTTCTGAATTTTGCCAAGTAAGTCAGCGCTGATACGGCGTATTTGATGAAGGTGCCATCCGCATGAAGGGACAACGCTGTACCGGGTGGGCCCTCCATTCAGGAATTTTCGTCAGCGGCCTCCTCTGGCTGTTTTCGACCACTGTAAGCGCTCCTGTCGTTGCCCAGAGCAGTGCCGGGCGACTCACGAGAGTCGCGGCTCCGCGGTACGACGTGGTCGCCTTGAGAGTCGAATTTCAACCGGATTCGTCGCGATTTTCGAGTGGTGACGGAACGTTCGGTGGAGCACTCTTCGCAGACACAGATCCACCCAAGATCGATCCTCTTCCCCACGATGCCGAATATTTCAGAGCACATCTGTCATTTCTTCAGCATTACATCGGCAGGGTTTCTGATGGAAGAACCGTTATCGAAACACATCTCCTTCCGTCTATTGTCAGGGTTTCGGGAACCATGGGGCACTACGCCCCCACGGGAATGGATTCAGGTACGGATGCCGAATTGGCGAAGCTCGCATCTCTTGTGGCCGAAGCCTGGAGCGGTGTGACGGACAGTCTTCCGGAGGGGCTCGATCCCGAAAGAACCGCGTTCATTCTGTTTCACGCAGGTGTCGGACGAGATATCGAACTGCTCGGAACGACACTCGACAAGACACCCGAAGACCTTCCATCGCTATTCTTTGACCATCGCTCGCTCGATCGCCTTCTGGGTTCATTCGATGTCATGATCGACGGATTTCCCGTGTCCAATACACTCGTCATTCCGCGCACAGAGACGCGAAGAGGGACGGATTTCATTCAGAATACCGGGTTTCTGGCAGAATTCTCTATCAATGGTATGCTCGCTGCCAGCTTCCTGAATTATCTCGGGGTGCCGGATCTATTCGACACGATCTCAGGCAAAAGCGCAATTGGTCCGTTCGGTGTGATGGATGGACTGGGAATTTTTGCGTATTCGGGACTGCTGCCTCCGGAACCTTCCGCGTGGACCAAATCTTTCCTGGGTTGGTCAGACACGATTGTCCTTTCAGGGTTGGACCCGGAGACCGTCGAGCTCCGGCATTCTGGCGACGCCCTGGCGAACGATGCGTTGATCGTTCCGGTCTCGGCAGGAGAATATTTTCTGGTCGAAAATAGAAATCGTGATCCTGAGGGCGACGGTGTGTCGTTACAGGTCTGGAACGAAGGGATAGTGACCGATGTCCATTTTGATAACGGCGCTGACGACTTCAACTCGTCGACCGTGTCCGGTTTCCCGGGCGGGGTTGTGGTCAATGCAGATAACTTCGATTTTGCCCTTCCGGGAGGGAAGGATGACCAGGGAACGATACTCAATGGCGGTTTACTGATCTGGCACATCGATGAGCGTCGGCTCGCAGCGGGTCTTGTGGACAATCAGGTTAATGCCGATCCCGACGCCCGATCGATAGATCTTGAAGAAGCGGACGGGGCTCAGGATCTGGGATTTCCAGGTGCAGGGCTTTTCGGACCCGCATTCGATGTGGGATCGCCGTTCGATTTCTACTATCAGGATAATCCGGTCTCGGTAATCACGGCCACGGGCAGTGAGATACGATTGTATGAAAATCGATTCGGCCCGGACACGACACCCGACAGCCGATCCAACGGAGGAGGCGCCAGTTTTGTAGACCTGTCCGGATTTTCCCTGCCCGGGCCGGTGATGAACGTGACGTATACGCGCATTTCAGAGGATGGCATTGTTGTTCTTCCTGAGTTCGGGAGGGATCTGTCGGCCGTTTTTACGGCGACGGACGCAGTGGTGGGTCCTGCCTTTTCGAAGCCGGATCTGTCGGCCGCGTCCATACGGTTCTTCGGTCAGGGTGGCTTTGAATACCTGGTTTTCGGTGTGTCTCCGGATGGCGTCGGGCACGCGGTATTGACGCGGCCGACGTCGCTTGGTGGTGATGTCAGACTCGATCATTTACTTTCCACACCTCCGGTCATCGTGGGAGATCGGATCATCGCCGCTGCCGTGGAGGGATTCAGAACGATTCGGTCCGACGGTACGGAGGGATTTCTTTCGTCCGGGTTTCCGTCGACGCTCCAGATTATCAGCCCCCTCTCGCCTGTTATAGCGCTTCCGGACGGTTCGGTGCACCTCGCCGTCAAGGCTTTACGAGGAGATCTTCTGCTCTCTGTTCGGGACGGTCTTCTGGACATTCTTGCGCTCGATGGACTGCGGTCGGTCGCTGCTACGGACGCGTCCGAGTTGATCTTTGTGCGCGATGATGGAACGGACATCGAGGGGGTGGCAACGTCCGGCACGGGTGTTACGTCATCCTGGTCCTATTCGCGTCTCGTGTCCTCCGATCCCATTCAGGCGTCGTTCGGTGTCGATCGTGACGGCCTCATCGGTGTCGTTCCCGATCCAGACGCGGGTCTGATTAACGTGCTGGAATCGGATAGTAGAGTCGTCACGGTTGATGTGTCCTCGTACGCTCCCGGCCGGTTGTCGGGTCAGCCGGTCCTCGTCGATCTGGACGCAGACGGACTTCTCGACGTAATCCTGACCGTCGGCCCGAATCTCCTTGCCTTCGACCGGGCCGGTGCGATGATTGCGGGATTCCCTGTCCCATTGCGATGGGAAGCCGTCGGGCAACCCGTCGTAGCCGATGTCGCCGGTTCGGGCCAGCTGTCGATTCTGGTTTCGGCGGCAGACGGGCGTATCGACGCATATGATACTGAAAATATGGGGAGACTGGTTCCTGGATTTCCTCTCTCAGTGGGTAAAAGAGCGAATGCGTCTCCAACGCTCGAAGGCGGTCGTCTGGCAGGAATTTCGGCGGACGGTTCGTTGAAGGTCTGGCAGATTGATGCGTTGGGAGCCGTTTCGAGAGAGGCATCTGATGGTCCGGGGAATATCAATTTCACCCGACTCACCGCTATCCATCTTCCCACGGTGAAATCAGGTCTGATAGATCGAGCGGAAACGTACAATTGGCCCAACCCCGTTCGAGAAGGCATGACACGCTTCCGGGTACTCGTCTCGAGTCCGGGTGACATCCAGATCAAGATTGTAGATATGTCTGGAAACCTCGTCGATGTACTGGAACGATCAGGTGTCGTAGGTGGGATTCCTGTGGAAATACCCTGGAAGACGTCGGCAGGGAGTGGCGTTTACTTTGCGCGAATCACTGTTCACGCAGCGAACGGAGCGTCAGAAACCACGTTGGTTAAACTCGCTGTAATCAAGTAGCCGTATGACCACAAAGAGGTACATTCTTCTTCTTTTTGCCGTCCTGCTGGTCTCCGGTCCGGTGCGTGCACAAGTTTCTCCTGCATTCTACGATTATGTCAGAAGTGACCTGAAGTGGTACACGATAGAGACCGAACATTTCCTCGTTCACTTCCACGCCGATGAGAACGGAGACGGGAGTAACCGAACGGCGCGAACGGTGGCTCGTATCGCCGAGCAGATTTATGGCCCCATCACATCACTGTACGACCACGTGCCCGACACGAAGGTCTCGTTTATTCTGAAGGATTTTGAGGACTACTCGAATGGAGCTGCGTATTTCTTCGATAATATGATCGAGATATGGGCCCCGGCGCTGATTACGCCGTATCGAGGAGATCATAACTGGCTCCGGAATGTGATTTCGCACGAGTTCACACACATGATCCAGGTCCAGAAAGCAATGAAAGGGGGGCGTAAACTTCCCTTTTATTACCTCCAGGTTCTCGACTATGAAGACGTCCGCAGGCCCGATGTGCTCTACGGCTTTCCGAATGTGATTGCCTCCTATCCCGTTCCGGTACTGAACAACCCTGCGTGGCTCGCCGAGGGTACCGCCCAGTTTCAGCGTATCTGGATGGACTACGACCGCTGGGATTCGCACCGGGACATGCTCCTGAGGACCCGTATTCTGGCAGGGAAGGAGTTATCCCTCGCCGATATGGGGGGATTTTACTCACACACATCCCTCCTGCGCGAGTCCGTCTATAACCACGGATTCGCCCTCACGCAGTATCTGGCTGATCGTTTTGGAGAGGACGGACTCCGGACGCTCAGTTCGCAGTTGGGCAATTGGACCAATTGGAATTTCTCTCAGGCGGCAAAAGATGCCTTCGGTCTTCCCGGAACACAGATTTATTCCGACTGGATCTCGGAACTCAGGTCCGGATACGAATTGAGTACGCGAGAAATTCGAGCCTCTGAACGAACGGGTCAGGTGATCGAAGCCGAAGGATTCAATAATTTCTATCCCCGGTATTCTCCAGACGGTAGAAAAATTGCGTATTTGTCCAATAAAGGGCAGGATTTCAGCCGGACGTCCCTGTACGTCATCGACCTGACTGACGGAGACCTGACCGAAGACAGCGAAAGCACAGACGGCGGCCCGACCGATACCGGCCTCGTGGCAGGACGGACAGAAATAGAGCTCCCGGCGGGCAATTATGGTGGAACAGTCGGGCTCACCTGTTCGCTGGGTCACGCACTCGTTCCCAGTGTTACCGGACCGATCAGTTGGAGGCCGGACGGAAAGGCCGTTGCGTACGTCCGGACCAAAGATACGCGGCTCGGGAAATTCTACGCCGACCTGTATACGTTCGAGATCGAGAGCCGGAAGGAAAAAAGGCTCTCCACCGGTCTTCGCGCAAGCAGTCCGGCCTACAGCCCGAATGGAACCCGGGTGGCTTTCGTCCGGCAGGGGGACGGCAGTACGAATCTGTCTGTGCTGAACCTCGAAACAGGGAAAATAACGCAGTTGACCGACTACAAAGACGGATCTCAGGTCACGGAGCCCGCGTGGTACCCGGGAGGTGGATGGATTTACTTCGGTCTCACCCAGGGGCATGGACGGGATATCTTCCGGGTGAACCTCGAGAATACCCGGTCAGAACCCGTCTTGCGAACGATGCACGACGAACGGACTCCCACCTTCGATCGAGATGGAAAGTGGCTGTATTACTCTTCGGACCGGACCGGCATTTTTAACCTGTATCGTTCGCCGATCGACTCTCTATCGGGCCCGCATGTGGATCCAACGGACCCGGAGCAGCTCACCAATGAGCTCGGGGGTGCTTTCATGGCTGACATTGGGCCGCAGCAACAAGTCGTGTACTCGAGCTACAAGTGGGACGGATACAAGATCAGTCAACTCGCGCATCCGACCTCGGTCGAACTTCCCGTAGTCTACTCGCCACCGACTGTGTTTGTGAAGGCACGTCCGTATGGGGATCGTTCGCCAGAACAGGTCACACTCGACAGGGCAGATGATTCAGCTATTCGGGCGTATTCCGTCGACGTGCTGAAGGACAGTGAACGTCCGGACAGTTCGGCCAGCCAGATGGGAACGCCCCGACCCTACAGCAACGTGTTTACCTCCTTCAGCTTTCTCCCGGTACTGAGACTCGACCAGTATGTATCGAGAAAAAGGAGTCGAACCGATGTCCGACTCTCGGACAGGACAAGACTGGGTACCCTCTGGCGAAACACAAAAATTGGAGCGTATACGGCGTCCCGTGAGATCATGAATGGCCTGTCCATGTTTGGTGGCCTGCTCATCGGTCCAGGGTCGAGATCGGCCGGGTCGTTCGGCGACTTCATTTCGCCGTCCAATTTGCTCAAGCTGGAACGCGACCTGTTCCTTCAGTTTGACTATAACAAAGGACTGGGATTTATTCCCGCGCGGTGGTCACCACAATTCTCTCTCGAACTGTTCAATATCAGAAGAAACGTGGAGAACGGTCTGGCGATAGAAGAATTCCCCTGCACCGCCTGTTTCCCGGACACCACGCTGACCGATCTATCCTATAATCTCTGGGAGATAGGACTCTCCGGTCGCAGCAAGGTCAGTCGATCCCTTCTTCTTGAGGCAGGATTCAGTATCAGCCCGTACCGGGTAACGACGGAGCGATTCTTCTCGAAGGAATTACAGCAGACCATTTCAGAATCTTCCTCGCGATACTTCATCGGGAAGTCCACACACGTCAAACTCTACTACGAGGCGTTTCATCCATACAAGAATGCCGATGTTGTCCCGATAGGGGCCCGTATTGAATTATCATTCGAACGGGAAAACGGACGCCTGCTGAAGGAATTTTCACTCAATGACGGGTTTCTGAAACCGGTCTACGAACGCTCGACGATCAACCGGGTTGTGCTTTCGGGTAGAATCGGGTTTCAGGCCCCGGGACCAGGATCATCACGAGGGGCGACCGGAATCGGTATCCGTTTCAGGGCATCGAGCATTCTCGGGAAGAAAGTCGACGACTTCTATGATGATTACGTTGGTGGATTGACCGGTGCACGTGGTTATCCGTTCTATGCGATGGGAGGAAACGAGACTCTCTGGGGGCAGCTTTCCTATACGTTTCCCCTCGTCTCCAAGATCGGGAAGCAATTCCTGTTTACATACGTCGATAAGATATATGCGCGTATCTATACTGATGCGGCGATTGCGTGGTCGGGATCGTGGCCGGGTCTGAATAATGCAAGAAAAGACACGGGAATGGAACTACGATTCGGGTTAGGATCGTACTATCTGCTTCCTACGGCGGTATTTGTGAGTGCGACCTACGGTCTGGATACATTCGAATTCAGACTGGACGACGGATTCGTAACGCCCGACGGAAGAAATTTTGTGACGTACGGTCGAAACGTTCAGTGGCACGTAGGTGTGCTCTTCGGATTCGATCAACTCTGACCCGGGTAAGCTATGGATTCGATGCTGATTTATGGAATGGGCCTGGTAATGGTCACGGTGGGAATCGTATTCCTGTACATACTGTTGCGGGGCAATGAGAACCACCTGCCGAAGGATGGCGTTGAGTGGGCCGGGTCCGTACTATCGGTAGGTCTCGTATTTGCCGCCGTCTTGCTGATGGCTATGGCGGTCGGAAAGGACGGTATGAGAGGGAATGTGGATCAGACCCAGGTCCCGGGTATTCAGGACATCAGACTGGAGACTCCCGCCGCCCTGTTTCCGTTCAAGGGAGTACACGACGGTGAAGTCCGTGACTTCTCAAATTTCAAAGGCCGTGTGGTGCTGGTCAATTTCTGGGCGACGTGGTGTGGGCCGTGTCTATCGGAAATTCCGGATTTGAATCGACTCCAGGAGAAGTATGCATCGAGGGGCCTGACCATCGTTTCGATCTCGAGCGAACCGAAGAATTTACTCGTTGATTTTGAACGTCAGCTTCCCATGCAGACGACAACGTCCATGGTCCCCGAGTTTATGGATCTTCCGATACCGTTTACCGGCGCGTTCAACGTCCTTCCGTCCACGTTTGTCATAGACCGGGACGGAATTGTGCGCCGATATTTGCTGGGGGCACGGAACTATGACTTTTTTGAGTCGGCAATTCAGCCGTACTTGTAACGATGCGTGATGCCTTGATTCATTCCCTGAAAATAATCTCGATCCGCTCTTTCAGGCCTGGGGTGTTGTCACTCCTGCTGATCACTTCCATTTCGGCCACAGCGCGAGCGGGGGACGGTCCGGGAGATCATAAATCGAAAGGCTATCTGCACACCCGTGCCTCTATCCGTGCTTCCCTTCTCTGGTCCGCTTCGTCCGTGACGCCGTTGCACCTGGCCGAAAGGAGGGAAAAGGGTGGGATGCGGAGTCCGGCGCTGGCATTCGGACTGTCTGCTGCCATTCCCGGAATGGGTCAGCTGTATAATGGTCAGTGGAAAAAAGGGGTGATCGGTCTGGCCCTTGAGGCGGCCATTGTGACCGGATATCTGGTCTATCGGAGAAGGGGGCTGGATGCCGAGGATTCGTTCCGGGCTTATGCCAATCGACAGTGGGACCCGGTTCAGTATGCCACCTGGCTCAACGATTACACCGTGTTTCTGCACGATGAATTCGGCAACAACGTGACCGCGCCCCCCGTCCAGATTGTGCAGGGAATAGATTTTCAGAATCCGGAGACCTGGTCGGCTTCGGATCGGCAGACGGTCAATACGTTTTTCAGTCAGATACGCGCTATCGAGCGGCAGGTATTCCACCCGGAGACCGGGGCATCGTTCTCCCACCAGATTCCACAGCATGGGGACCAGCAGTATTACGAACTGATCGGGAAATACTTTCAGTTCGCACCAGGTTGGACCGACTATCCGTCCTGGTTCGATGCGGACGGTAATTTTACCGGAGCAATTGATCCGGAAAAGACGGGAGCGAATGGCTCCAAACCCAATGTCTCGGACGATTTTTTCAAATACGCCAGCGACCATGGTCGAGCCGAAGATCTGCTCCGAGATGCCTCCAGGATCTCTCTCTTATTCGTAGTGAATCATCTGATCGCAGGGATAGATGCCGCCGTAAGTGCCAAACTGCACAACGATCGTATTTCCTCCAACGTCGGACTGGCATATAGTCCCTCCCAGGGAACGGTGCCGGTGGCAAGAATGAGTATCCGATTGTAGGTTACACGGCGGAAACGGGAACAGTGAACAGCCCCCTTGTATCGCACCTGCCGTGGCTCTGTATATCATTCACATTCTGATCGTCTCGGCTGCCGTTTTTGCCACTATCCAGGCCGGATTCCTTTCGTTTTCCGGTGGGATAGCCACATTGAGTCTGGCAGCGGTCCTGCTGACAGGAGGCGGAGTGGGCATTCTGCCGGCAGCGCTTTTTTTTCTACCCGCAAGCTTGCTGTCCGGTCTGAGAATTCCGCCGATTCCGTCCGATATTCCGGTCTCGGATCTCTCGGATCTCTCGGATCTCTCGGATCGCCGATATCCAGCCGGTACAGACGCTAAACACGCAGGCAGGTCAGCAATTCAGGTACTCGTCAACGGGGCCCCGGGGACCGTCTGTTATGCGCTGTGGGTGCTGACGACGGAGCCATGCTGGATAATTGCGTCGCTTACATCATTTGCGGCGGCGTCGGCAGACACCTGGTCCACAGAAGTCGGTATCCGAGCCGGAGGAACGCCCAGGATGATCTTGTCCGGGAGACCCGTGCCGGCAGGAACGTCAGGGGCAGTCAGCACGATCGGTTTTCTTGCGTCGATCGTCGGATCGCTGGTCGTTGTGGTTGGATTCTATCTGGTCATCTGGGGCCTGTATGCGTTTGACATGATTCCTACGACGGCCGGGAATCCGTGGATATTCCTGTCTGATCAGGCTCCCACGGCAATGGCGGTTTTTACCGGTTGCGCGATGCTCGGTGGACTCGTAGATAGTCTTGCCGGAGCCACGATTCAGGAACGCTTCCTCGACGCCGACACCGGTCAGATGGTGGAATCGATGCCCGTTATTGCATCAACGAAGGCCGGGAAAGTGGCCGGTTTTGTCTCGTATCAACGGATAAAAGGGATTTCGGGGATAAATAACGACGTTGTCAACTTGATTTGTACGCTTGTTGGGGCGTTCTTGGGGCACCTCGTCTGTTCGTTGATCTGAAACGCTCGGACAGAGGGGTACTATTCGCATTCATTTACTCTGACTCATAGATCAGAATCATCCTCCAACCCCCCCTCTGAAATGGCCTGGTACAAGCAACTCCACTGGCAAATAATCATCGGCCTGGTTCTCGGACTGATCTACGGAATTGTGGCAGCTGCCAGTGGGTGGGGGGCATTTACGAAAGAATTCGTCTCGCCATTCGGGACGATATTCCTGAATTTGCTCAAGTTGATCGCGGTGCCTCTGGTGCTGGCATCGTTGATTACCGGTGTTGCATCATTGTCAGACCTGAAAAAGCTTTCACGAATCGGTGGCAAGACGATCGGAATCTACCTGGGGACGACGGTAGTAGCGCTCATCATCGGACTGGTTCTGGTCAATCTCCTGCAGCCGGGGAACTCTCTTCCGGAAGATATGAGGATCGAACTGCAGCAGACGTACGAGGGGCAGGCCTCGACCCGTACGGAGGCTGCCGAAGCTGCGAAAGAACGGGGCGTTCTGCAACCGATCGTGGATATGGTGCCGGCCAATATTTTCGACGCGACCACGAACAACCGCAATATGTTGCAGGTGGTATTCTTTGCCATTTTTGCCGGTATCGCTCTCCTCATGATACCGAGAGACAAGGCCACTCCGCTCCTGAAGTTTTTCGAATCCATTAATGACATGGTCATCAAAATGGTCGAGATCATCATGATCGCCGCGCCGGTCGGCGTTTTTGCTCTTCTTGCCGATGTCATCACATCGATAGCGAAAGACAATCTGTCGCAGATTGTGGACTTGCTCTCGGCACTGGGCTTTTACAGTATCGTTGTCCTGTTGGGACTCATACTGCATATGATAATTACGTACACCAGTCTGGTTCATTTCATGACACCGGTGAGTCTCAAAGATTTTTTCAAGGCGCTTATTCCGGTGCAACTCGTGGCCTTTTCTACGTCGTCGAGTGGCGCCACGTTGCCGGTGACGATGGAGGTAGCCGAGCGTGATCTGGGAGTTTCCGAAGAAGTGTCTTCGTTTGTACTTCCGTTGGGAGCTACGATAAATATGGATGGAACGGCGCTGTATCAGGCAGTCGCAGCTGTCTTCATTGCCCAGACGCTGGGAATGGGCCTGGATCTGGGCGCTCAGATAACCATCGTATTTACTGCGCTACTCGCATCGATCGGCACGGCGGCTGTACCCGGCGCGGGCATCATTATGCTGATCATCATTCTCGAATCGGTCGGCGTCCCGAGCGCCGGAATAGCGCTAATTCTGGGTGTCGACCGGATTCTCGATATGTGTCGCACGGTCACCAACGTGACTGGAGATGCTACGGTGGCGACGATTGTCGCGGCGAGCGAAGGGCAACTGACGCCTGCTTTCGTCCCGTCCGGTGCATAAATCCAAGATTGAGACACGTTTTGTCTCTGAATATCATTGCGATACAAAGATAAACGTCTCATACAGGCCAGAAACAACGATTAGTTCGTCTGATCAGAGTTTGGCATCATCTTCGATAAGAGTCGATACAGTTCATTGCTGTATTGATCCCCTGGCTTGAGTTTGTTTGATGTGATCCCTCCCGGAACCCCTCACCGGATCGGGTCAATCAGAAGAGTACGGAGTCCCTCCGGATACCTCCCGCCCCTCAGATGCGAGAATTCAGCGTGACCGCGCTGGATTACGCGTCGGGATGTATCCGAATACTACGCGGGTTTCCTCTCCCTCAGAGGAAACCCGCAACTCCCTTCCTGGGCCGGGTTCGCTTTCCCTTCGGAAAATCTCCTCATTTTCCAGAGCGGTGTGTCTCATGCTGTCTCAGGATGTCTCACAATATCACATTGTGTCTCACCCTCTGAGACAGTGAACGACACCCATGAAAAGCCCCACCACGATGTACTCGTGGCGGGGCCTTGATTGTACGCTTGGAGGGATTCGAACCCCCGGCCTCTGGAACCGGAATCCAGCGCTCTATCCAACTGAGCT
>CAYLHF010000019.1:0-38445 GCA_964383365.1 uncultured Rhodothermales bacterium
ACGATTCATCAGGCGAATCCCAATGTACCCCTCGATATTCTTCTCACGAAGGTATTCATCACGTGGAAACTGCTCCTGTACCCCGGAGGGAATAGAGCAGAATGAATCCTGGAAGACCATTTCGCAGGGTGTTCCGTCGAGCGAATATTCCATCAAGTCGATGGACTCCTCCTCGCACCATCCTCCGGCAACCTTTACCGTGTTAGTCTTCTCGGAAACGGGGACGGCGACATATACGCACTCGAGATTGAGTATCTTAGAAAGATACCGGGAGACAACTTCAAAAAAAGTGCGACCTTCCACCTGATTAAAATCGGTCGTCAGCGCATGAACGATACTCTCATGTCTCTTGCGCTCCGAGATGTCCTGAAAATTGATCGCGCGATACCGGACGTTGCCCTCATCGTCGTATATAGCCCTGGCGCTTGTCAGTACGGGAAACGTAGTGCCATCCTTCCGCACGTGAATCGATTCGTACACGAGGCCCCCGGTTTCGTGCACTTCCCGTGATCTTGCCGGAAGCAGCGGTCGCTCTTCCTCGCAGAACACATCTCTCAGATTAATGGTCTGAACCTCTTCCAACTCGTAACCGTGCATTTCGGCAAACGAGGGGTTTGCCGATACTATTTTGTGTGAGTGTGCGTCGACGATCACGAGTCCCCAGCCGGCGCCCTTGAACACTATTTCCCACATCTTGAGATCTTCCTGCCCCACTTGAATTACTTCGAGCTGACGCTCCAGATCTGCCGAGAAACTGACCAGTTTCTCGATGACGGGCTCGCTCACCCGTCGAAACAGGAGTGCTCCCAGGGCGGTTAAAAATAGCGTTGCAAAGAGGGCGTACATCTCCGCAGGGAGAAAACTGAATCGAATCTCGGCCAGATCGATCTTGGCGACGAGACCGTAATTAAGGACGGCTACCGGCTCGTAGGCCGCCACAACGGTATTTCCTTTATAGTCTGTACCGATCATGGTGCCGGACTGCCCACGGAGGGCCCGTCTCATGGGCTCCGCAAGATCAGCGTCAATCGGAATGGCGTCCGGCCGATTTACCGTATCCAGATGGTGACTGAGTAAAAACACCATGGAATCGTCTTCGAGACGCGCCATCGTGAACTCGCCCGTCTTCCCGAATCTGGAATAGCTCTCGTGAGCCGCGACAATCTGAGAGAGGGTGGCTTCCGCCGGGTCGAAATCAGGATGTTCATCTTTGAGACTTGTCTCCGAAGCCGCATCGTACCGGGCGACCGACTCGATCAGCCTGGCCTGACTCTGAACGGTTTCGCGCAGTCGCTCGCGGGTCCCGGAGATCTCGGCCTGGTAGAGCACGGCTACAACGATGGCTGCAATGATCAGGTTTGCGCTGATCATGATCGACATCAAGATCGCCATTCTCCTCCGCTCGCCCATGAGCCGCTCCCAAATAGGTGGGGCCGTTGTCATACTCTACCGCAGTAGATTCATCGACGCTGAGGACATTTAGTCGAGATTACCCCGGCACCGGAAGGTAGGTCTCCATTCCCTGCTTAGATGCAGGGGAATACCCCACAGGCTACCGTGAACGGGACGTTGATATGGGGTATCGCCCGGTCTGAAACGGATACGGTGTGTCGCCCGTGAGCAGGCTCCGGCAAACCTGCCGGATTCAGGAGTCGAAGCGAATGTTGATCGGATCTGAACCTTTCTCGAAATAGAATGATTGGGTCTTTTCAGACGGAAATTGCTGGACCTTGAGGATGTTTTTTTGATCGTCAAAGGTCTTCGCGAGCAATGTATTGTCGATTCGAGCTTCTGTTATGGACGACGCAGATGCGTACTGAATGAGATACCAGTTCATGGCCTGTCCATTCTCCTCTTCCTTGCCGCTACCGGCGAGTTGCCCGATCAATACCGAGTCAGCAATCGTAATCTTGAAATTCGCATTGAAATACGCCGTAAAAATCGAATCGGCTCGCGGGGTCGCTTCCGGAATGTAATCGGTCATCTTTGTCTCGGCGCGAATGGCCTCTCGAAGATCATCTGTAAAAAAACGGATTCGGACCAGAATGGTCTTGCCCTCGACGCCCATGCGAGAGTAGCTGACGTGGAATTTGTGGGTGACTCGCCACGAAACGTTCGACTGCTGTTCAACCGTCCCGTACACGCGTCGCATCGTACTCGCCGATGCGACCCCGTCGGACACAGCCAACAGGCTCATCAGCAGCACGACGAGACCTGTTTTGAAATCAAAGGAAGGTAGCAGATTACGCTTCAGAGACAGACTATTTCCCTCCCGTCTCTTCCTGATTCTTCTCAACTTCGGGAGGTGTCCACGTATTGTTATCTCTGTTGATGTCTGCAAACGCCTCGTTCGGATCCAAAACGACCTTGACGACCTTCTTGTTCGTAAAGAATCCTTTTTTGATCTCAAGCTCGTTACTTCTCCAGACATCGGCTGGAATGGATGTCAATTCCGTCGATCCATCATCGAACGTGACTTCGTACTCGACCGGCATGATGAGTTGACCGTCATTCTTTATGTTTATTCGATAGTAGTTCTTGCCCTTTTCGGAGGTACCCAGAAGGGAGTCGGCTGATTGTACAGTGACGCTGGCAAGTTCCTGATCATTCGAATAGGTGGTATAAAACCACCCTCGCCAGAACCAGTTCAGATTCTCCCCCGCCGCTTCCTCCATCGTGCGGAAGAAGTCTGTCGGCTGGGGATGCTTGAAGGCCCACCGTCTCGAATATTCCCGAAATGCATCATCGAATACTTTTTCTCCAAGAATGTGTTCACGGAGCATGACCAGGCCCGTGGCCGGTTTGGCATATCCGTTATTTCCGAAATTAGACTGAATAAGATCCGACTCAGTCATAATCGGGACCTGATTCGGATTCTTCATGTAATTGACGATGTTTTTTGCCGGGCCGCGGCCGCTCGGATACGAACCGTCGTCTGTCTGGGTCCAGATGTCCGTTCCCTGAAATTTCTTGGCGTAAAACTGTTCTCCGTAATACTGAAGGAACGTGTTGAGTCCTTCGTCCATCCATGTCCATTTTCGTTCATCGGAGGCGATGATCATCGGAACCCAGTTGTGCCCGACCTCGTGAATCGTAACACCAATCAGCGCGCGTTCCAGTCCATCTGAGTACGTGCCGTCTGGTTGGGGACGGGCACCGCAAAAGGCGATCATCGGATATTCCATTCCGAACACCGGGCCATGCGCGTTGACCGCCTTCGGGTATGGAAAACGGAGTGACATGGCACCGTAAGACTGAAGCGTCACGATGGTCGCGCGCGTCGACGCTTTGTCCCAGAGCGGCATGGCGACGCGCGGATAAATCGAATGGACGTGAACAATCGGACCACCGTCCTTGTAGTCATATCCTGCAGCGTCCCACACATAGGTCTTGGAGGAAACCCACGCAAAATCTCGAACATTCTCCGCCTTGAAGTGCCAGGTCAGCGTCCCGTCGTGCTTCGGCCTGCTGGACTTCGTCATGACCTCGTCTGGACGGATGATGAACGTCGGATCTTCGCTCAGGTAGGCTTTTTCGAACCGAGCCTGTTGGGTCTTTGTCAGCACAACATCAGGATTCTGAAGGACGCCCGTCCCATCGACGATATGATTCCACGGCACCGTCATTTTGACATCGTAGTTGCCAAAATTGAGGTAGAACTCTCCACGACCGTAGAACTGTTCCGTCTCCCAGCCATTTATGTCATCGTAGACCGACATACGCGGGTACCACTGGGCCATTTCGTAGAGCCACCCGTCGTTTACTTTTTCTTTAGCTCCGCGCCCATTATCTGGAATGGGATATGACCAATCAATGCCAATATCGACACTTGCTCCCGACTCGAGCGGTCGAGGTAGATTGATCTTCATGATCGTATTTCGGATCAGATGATCGGCATCCACCATCTGGTTCCCGTCCTGAATCTGAACGCGGGAGAGGGAATATCCACCATCGAATTGTCCGACTCCAACGAAGCGACGAAACTGAGGACTGATGTGCTCGGGTAACGCCCCGGCCAATTGATACGTCCTGCTGTGTTCGATCGATCGCACGTTTTGATCGAGTTGAAGCCAGACAAACGTCAGGATGTCTGGAGAATTGTTGTGGTACGTAATCGTTTCCGATCCAGAAATCGAATGGGTCAGCGTGTCGAGAGTCGCCTCAATGGTATAATCGGCACGCTGCTGCCAGTAATCTCGCCCGGGCGCCCCCGCAGCATTTCTGTAAACGGTAGGGTCCGGCCAGTCTTCGAGAGGTCGAAACATGGAGTGATTCTTACTCTTGACATCTCCTTCGACGTTCAACCAGCGCTGTGCAACGGCGTTGGGTACGAGCAGGAGCGTCAACACGGCGATAAATGCCACGTTGACAAACGATCGGGTTGATTTCATTTCAGATAGGGATAAGTCGAGTAACAGAGTTAAAGGTTGGCAGATCTGGCAATAATCATCGAAACAGCGATGCCGCCGGTGACTACGGAAAGAAACACCGCCCAGTTACGTTGGCTGACCCTGGGAAGCAGCACGATAACCATAGATATCGTTAAGACCAGAAGAAGAATTGCGAGCTGGCCGATTTCGAGTCCGACATTGAATGAAAAGAGCGGGATAAGGATACTCTCCTCGCCCCCGAGAATAGCCCTTAGAAAGTTGGAAAATCCGAGTCCGTGAATCAGTCCGAACGCCATCGCCAGCACGTATTTGGCTCTCCATCCGCGGGAGTGTCGAACGGTAGAATCCGTTCCTTTCATATTCGTATTGTCGGGCGCCGCGGCCGAGTGTTCTTCTGTCCGCAGTGTGGAATCTCGTCTAAAGAACATTCCCTCTTCGACCAGATCCATCAGAGCGGTGAGTAGAATGGTAACGGGAATCAGAAATTCGATCAGGTTCGAGTCTACGTTCAGGATATTTAGCGTTGCCAGGGCAAGTGTCGCCGAGTGTCCGATCGTGAACGCGGTAACCAGAACGAGTAAATTTCGCCACTGTCTCAACGAATAAACGGCGCAGAGTGCAACGATAAATACAATGTGATCGTATCCTTTTAAATCCGAGATATGCTCAAAGCCCAGTCGGAGGTAGAGAAATACATCAGAGATCATAGCCCGAGTTTTTCGATTAAGTCCTGTTGGTGGAAAAAGTACGTCGACCGGACGATGATTCCCTAAACACGCCTACACCAAACTAACATGCCTCACGAGATGAATACGTTTCTATCCAAAGTATCACTTTGTACGGGATTACTCCTTGTCAGTGTTTTCGGTATCACGCTGGCTCAGGATACGAATGAGAACCAGGCTGTCCGTTCTTATGTCCTTACGACGGACCAGACCCAGTCCATTGAAATTCCGAATCAGGGTGCTCAGGAGAACACGACCCACACGGTGATCACGCTCGATGTATCAAGAATCGGTCAGCATGAGTACGCCGTCCAATTCACAGACATCGAATCTTCACGAGCCGGTTCGTCCGCCGATTCTTTAATTGGACTGCGTGCGACCCTCACTCTGGATGAAAAGGGTGACATCACCGAGTCCTCAGGTCTGGATGGCAATGCATACGTCTCAGGGTCGGGAGGAGTCGCATCAATGGAAGAAATCCTCCAGGGACTCTTTCTCGTTATGCCGGAGGTTCATCTCGAGCCAGGCGTGTCGTGGACCCGTTCGGTAGATATTCCTTCCGAACAGAATGGACTGAAGCTGGCGCGAACGACTGATGAGACGTTTAAGTGCGAGCGAATCACGGATTTCGAAGGTGCGAAGGTGTTCGAAGTAAGCGCGTCAAACAAGGTCAGCCTGACGGGTGGTGGAAATCAGGGGGGACAGGAAGTTGACGTGGATATTGAGGGCAAGCTAACGGCTACTCTGCTTGTCGACGTGACGACAGGACTAATAGTCCATTCCGAAAATACCGGAAAGATGCAGGGTTTTATCGGGCTTCCCACGGCCAGTCTACCTGTCACCATGAGCATCGAAGGATCTCTGATCCGGAAGTAGACGCTTATTATAGATCATACGATCAATAAAGTGGTTGAAGCGCTATCGTAATAATTCCGACGAGATGGTCGCGGGATGCGCCGGTTCGTGCTGATACAGCGAGCCCGAACAGGAGAGATGTTAGGTCGTGAGCGACTGCCCTGGCATCCAGATTGGTCGATAATGCACCTATTCTTTCTGCTCGGGAGATCGCGTGTGTAAACGCATCCACCATCCGGGCGAGATGAGCGGATATAATGAGATCCAGTTCCGGATCTGACGCCCCGAATTCGGAAATCGTATTTACAAGAAGACACCCAGAACACGCGTTGCCGGATTCTACTTCGTCGATGTACCCTGAAAAGAACCCTACAATGCTTCTAATATCCGCATCACTAGCCTGAACTCGTTCGAGGAGCGGATTGATTCTTGATTCTATATAGTGTTCAAGCGTCGTGATAAACAGCGTCCGCTTGTCTCCAAACGAATTATACAGACTCTGTTGCCCGAGACCTGTGGCCCTCACCAGGTCACGCGTAGATGTGCCATGATATCCCGAATACATGAACGCGGCGATCGACCTATCCAGAACATCGCTTTCTATGAAGGTCCTCGGACGCGGCATTATTCGGGTATGTTATTATTGAACATATGATCAATATACAACTTCATTGAAGCAAGATCATCTGTTTCATTTCCAGGCTTTCACCGATGTCCATCAGGTAGAAGTAAGATCCGTTCGTCAGTTTGTGGCCGGACTCGTCTCTACCATCCCAGACCAAGTCGTGATCACCGGGCGATTGGAAAACATCGACAAGCGTTCGAACTCTCCTTCCAAGAGCATCGTAGACGACGATTCTGACCCGTACCGCCCTGAACAGCTCATAGTGAATTCGGGTTTGAGCGTTGAATGGATTTGGGTAGTTCTGATCGATCCGAAACGACTGTGGAAGTACGGTGGTGTGAGCAACTGCTGTAGAGACGGATCCACCCGTATATCGGTAGACTCGTTCACCGACCGCGTAAGCCAGCGTATCACTCAGTACAAAGAATCGATTGACAGCCCCGTCCAGTTGCCCTTCCGGCCGAAGCGGTAGATATGAATCCAGTTGCGACCAGGATTGTCCACCATCCGTTGTTACTGATATGGTTCCCCGTCCGCTGGTCCATCCTGTTCGATCATTAACGAATCCCACGGATTGCAGACCCGCATGATCTCGGCTACCCGTGACGGCTAGTTCTGTCCACGTCAGACCGCCATCGGTTGTCTTGTGGACCTTGGCGGGATGATTGTCTCTGTTGGAGACATACTCAACTGCCACATATCCTACTTCTGCAGACGGGAATGATATCTTCCAACCCCACTCACCGTCGACACCCGGGTCCGGGGCAGATCGATGGACTTCTTGCCACGACTTCCCGCCATCGGTCGTACGAAGAATGATAGACTCGCTTCCTACGCCAAGTTGGCTACCTCCAATGATGATTCCCTCCAGTTCATCCTTGAAGTAGACATCGACCAGGAGCGCGACCTGTCCGCTCAGGTCGGTACTCGTCCACGTCAGTCCTCCATCGATTGATTTAATGACGCGCGGCGAACCGAAGAAGGCTCCGACGCCATATACAACAGAATCGTTTACGGCCCACATGCCACATATTCCCACCGGTCTTGGATTTGCGATTCGCGACGTTATATCTGCCCAGGTCTGGCCGCCATCTTTGGTCTCAAACAGTACGCTGTTTTCGTCGAACAACGAGCCGGCCCAACCAGTCAGGGTGTCCGCGAATGCTACACTTCTGAACCGGTGGGTAAAACCATTATCTACTGTTTTTTCCCAGGTCTCTCCGGCATCAGATGTCCGCCAGATTTGCCCGTCCAGATTTACGATCCACCCGTGGTCGGGATCAGAGAACGTGATGTCGTCATGCCGTGTATGGGTTACAGGACCGTTGGCAACAAATGTCCATGGTCCACTTGACTGTGCCCTGGTAACAACCGGGAACGTACATATCGTCGAGAGCACAACAAGGAATCCAAGAGATACCTTTCTTTTCATGATTTCTGCCTGATGTAAAATTGATCCGTGATGTTCCTTGCTCAGAACGGAATCCTAGCGATAGACCACCATCCGCTTTAATTCCGCTCCATCTCCCATGTCAATCAGGTAAAAATAGTTGCCTGATGATACCGGCTGTCCGGATTCATTTTTCCCGTCCCACAGAACCGAATATGATCCTGAAGGCTGAAAACCTCTGAACAGCCGCCGGACATGCCGGCCTTTTAGCGAGTAGATCTCTATACGAACATCTGATGGGCGGAAGAGCTCATAGTCGATCGTCGTTTGCTGCGAAAACGGATTGGGATAGTTCTGTTCAATACGGAACGAGCGGGGGAGTTCGGGTTGTCCTTGAATGGCTGTCGAACTGACGTGTCCGCTGAACCGATAAACTCGTCTGCCGACGGCGAAAGCGAGCGTGTCGCTGACAGTAAAAATTCGATTTACTTTTCCGTCGAGTTGGCCCGTGTGGGTTGTGGGTGAATAGTCTGCGATCTGCGTCCATGTCTGTCCGCCGTCGATCGTCACCGATGTGGTACCGCGTCCGCTGGCCCATCCGGTATCAGGCGTTACAAACCCTATACCTTGAAGTCCCAGCCGCTGCGTGCTACCTGCGATACCAAGTTCTGACCATGTCAGACCGCCGTCAACAGTTTTCAGGACCTTGGCGGGTCTGGATTCATCATTTGTCGAATATTCGATGGAGGCATAGCCTACGTCCCGGGTGGGGAAGGTCAGTTTCCACCCCCATTCTCCGTGAATTCCACTCTCGCGATTCGTCCTGTGGACTATACGCCATGTCGACCCTCCATCAGTTGTTCGCAGCACGACGGCATCTCCGTCAAAATTCTTCCCTGTACCACCAAGGGCGATGCCCGTAAGCTCATCAAAAAAGTACACATCGATTAGCACCGCGGCCCACGGCGACATATCGAGTCCCGTCCAGGACTCTCCTCCGTCCGAAGTCCTGATAAACGTGGGCGCACCGAAAAAAGCACCGACCCCGACGGTCACGTTCTCATCCACAGACCATAGACCGCACAGGGCTTCCGGTTTTGTACCGGAAATTCGAGTCGTAATGTTGATCCATGTCTGCCCGCCATCACGCGTTTCGAGCAGGACATCTTCAGGAGTGAACAATGTCCCGGCGAATCCGATCTGCTCACCGGTAAAGGAAATGCTTCTGAAGGCATACGTACCTGCTGCATCGAGTTGTAGATTCCAGGAAGCTCCGCTGTCGGATGTCTTATAAATTTTTCCACCCAGATTGGCAATCCACCCCGTATTGGCATCAATGAATACCACGTCATCATGCCGGGAATTCCCGACGTCCCGGGTATCCGGTCCATTTTCGAGGAAAGACCAAACGCCTGACTGAGCCTGGATTTCGAGAGGCAGAGACGCGATTATGACCGCAAGAACAAACGATTTCATGCCATTTTTCCGAGTGCGTTAGAAAGATCAGCGATGAGGTCGTCCGGCGATTCCAATCCGACCGATATTCTCATATCACCCACGGAAATACCCATGTTGTTGAATTGATCCGGTGCCAGTTCCTTGCTGTAGCTGATGGCCGGCGCATAGATCAGACTCTCGTGTCCTCCCCAACTGACTCCGATGAGGAAGAGACTGAGGTTGTCAAAAAATTGCTTGATCTCCGGGAGTTCATCGCTATCCAGTTCGAATCCCATCAGACCCGTGTATCCCGTCATCTGCGATCGGCCGAGCGCATACTGTGGGTGAGATTCTAGTCCGGGATAGCGTACACTACGGACCTTCGGATGGTCTTCGAGAAAGAGGGCTACAGCCATGGCACTGTCAGAATGCTGACGCATCCGTGCCGGAAAACTTCTGAGGCTTCGAAGAAGAAGCCAGGCATCGAGAGGAGACATTATACCTCCGAGTAATTCTCCCTCGCGGGTACTCAGATCCGCTATCAACTCGGCATTCCCAATGACGATTCCCGCGACAATATCGCTATGCCCCGCCAGGTATTTAGAGACGGAGTGAATGCTGAGATCAATCCCCATTTCGAGCGGTTTCTGGTAGAGAGGTGTTGCCCACGTGTTATCGATCACTGTAGCAATTCCTCGCGACCGTGCCAAATCAGCTACCCCACGAATATCCTGAAGTGAAAAGACTGCCGATGAAGGGCTCTCCAGATAGATTAGCCTCGTGTCCGGTCTTATGGCCGCTTCAAATTGTGCGACCGATTCACCGGTAACGAACGTAGTCTGGATACCCATCTTCTCTCTCAAATACACGTGCAAGAGATTGTTGGCGGGTCCGTACACATTCTTTATGCAGATGACATGGTCTCCTGCCCGGCAGAAATGCATCACGGAGGCAGATATCGCCGCCATGCCTGAGCCGAATAACCGGGCATCTTCTCCTCCAGCCAGTGCCGCTATTTTTTGCTCGACAAGTCGAACGGTAGGATTCGAAACACGTGAATATATCGGTCGCTTCCGACGGTCCGTAAAGGCATGGTCAATATCGTCCCAGGAATCGAAGGTAAAGAGGGAACTCAGATAAATAGGAGGGACGACCGCACCGATATGACCACTCCCGGATTCGTCGTGCATCAACATCGATTCGCGGGAGAGGGAAGACCTCTGCATTCCTTCTGGTTCATCACTATGTGAAGAATGATTACTCATTTGCGTAAAAGGTCTTATTTCGAATCCAATTCCGGATCTCCGTCGACAGTAATCGAGTCTGCTTCGCCGTAGAAACACCCGATGCCCAGAATGGCTACCAAGGGGGCGACGACGAAGTTCGCCAGTGAAAGAAGCTGCCAGTGCCAATAGTGCTCCCACGGGACTCCGAGCGTCGCGACCATGAATACAGATGTCGCGTGCCAGGGAACGAGGCTCTCGAGCATGGTCCCGGTATCTTCAAGAGAACGGGACAATACTTTACGAGGTATGCGAAGTCGTTCAAATCTTGACAGGAAAGCGTCTCCTACGATAAAACTTGTTGCGTACTGGTTCGAGGTCATTGCGTTTGTGAATGCTGTCGCACCCAACGCGGACAAAATCGTACTCGATCGAGTCGATGCAAATGAAAAAACACGGTCTACTACAACCGGCATCGCATCGATCAAGTCAATCGTTCCTATAAAAAAGAAAACCAGGAACGCCACGAAGATGGCCTCGCTCATGGAGTAGAGTCCTCCGCGATTGACCAGTTCAGTTGTTTGTTTCGGGATATCGCTCATCCAGACTGCCATGTCAGCAGAAAACCCCCGATTGAGAGATTGCAGGATGTCGGCAAGCGTGAACTGCTGAATCAGGAGGGCCAGTACCGTCGCAGATAGTATGGATAGAAGCAGGGTCGGAATCGTTGGCTGCTTTCTCAAGGATCCGACGAGTACGATGGCCGGTGGAATCAGCAACCAGAGGCTGAAACGAAACATGGTCTGGAGCGAAGCCTGAAACTCTACCAATGCTGACGACGAAATAACGCCTCCTCCGGGAGGATAGATGAATCCCAGAATAAAAAACCCGATGGTGGCTATAATCGCGGAGGGGATGGTTGTGACCATCATGGATCTGATGTGATCGAATAGATCTACTCGCGCAGCCAGGGCGGCAAGATTAGTGGTGTCCGACAAGGGAGACATTTTATCTCCAAAATAGGCGCCTCCGATGATCGCACCGGCCGTTATTCCCAAATTGGCACCGATTGCGCCGGCAATTCCAATGAGGACGACTCCTATGGTGCCGGCGGATCCCCAACTGGTTCCCGTTAGTGTCGAAAAGATGATCGGAATCAGGAAGGCGAATACATAGATCAGAGAAGGCCGGATTATTTCAATTCCCCAGGACACCAGCATCGGAATGGTACCCGCAACCATCCAACTGGATACGATCACTCCGATCGCAAACAGGATGAAAAATGCTGCCATCGCATCAGACATTTTTTGTACGACGGAAGCTTCAATTTCCTTCCAGGTAAATCCCAGCCATGCCATTTCGGCGACAGCAAATACAGCGGCAAAAACGAATACAATTTCGAGAGGAAAAGCCGTTTGGCCGAGAAAGTGCGGCCTCAGGACCAGCCCATAAAGGACCAGGACCAGTAAAAAAAGAATAGGGAGGAGGGCATGAATGAACCGAACCGCCTTCTTTTCCTCTGAATGTATACCCATCATTCCGACGTTTCCACCAGGTTGCTTGCCGAGCCCTGTGCACCATCGAATACGCCGGAAAGAAAACGGACAATCTCCGGATTTACCTCATCGGACTTTTCCAGAATTGGAAGGTGTCCGGATGAGTCGACCGGGATAAACGTGGCAGGGACCAGCGATCTTACTTCCTCGCTGAGAGCGAATGGTAATGTACGGTCTTCGCGCCCCCAGATGAGCAGGACAGGAATTCCTGACGCTCCGACGGATCGAAAATCCGCCGGATGATCTACCGGTGCGTAATGATAGCCCACCGATACACGAGAAAACCTGAATCCGGAATAGTGCATCTGATCTTTGTATCGGTCCACCCAGTCCGGGAAGTTTTCCGGATGCAAGAAGTCGTCCAGTTGTCCCGAGGCCGTCTCGTCCTGCGATCGGAACACGAAGTAGAGGCGGGCAAGCCATTCCGGAAGTTCAGGGGCAGCGTAGCTCCTGTGGGCCGGGTCGATCCAGACAATTGCTGACACCCGGTCCGGATTTGCTGCGGCGTATCCGGCGGTCACCCAACCACCCATTGATAAGCCCGCCAGATAGACCGGAGCCTCGATTTCCAGCATATTCAATAGATCATTCAGTTGCCGGTTATATAATTCCGGAGTGTGGGGTATACGCGGTCGGTCCGACAGTCCCCGTCCGTAATAGTTATACCGGAGTACACGGAAACCTGCCTTTGTAAGTGCTGAAAACGTCGGATCCCAGATATAGAACGGAACGCTGGCTCCTGAGGCCAGAACGACGACCTGGGCAGAATCGGGTCCGAATAGTTCATACTCGGTCACACCGTCGGAGAGTCTGGCGAACGAGGACGTGGAATTCGATCGAACGGCATCCGTTATCTCCGACCGTTCCCAATCCAGCAGGCGGTAGGCGATGATCGTACCCGTACACACAACCAACAGAAGAAGGGCGACAATGAACAGAAAACGTCGGAGATACTTCATCCGTAATCGATGGGTTACTGACCGATTACAATCTAGCCGTCTGGATCACTCCAAACAACTGTCTATTCATATCTGATGGCTTCGGCAGGCTTTATTCGGTATCCAGACAGGACTTCACGGCCTCGATCAGTTTGGCCGGCTCGATAGGTTTACGGAGCGTTATTTTTACTCCCATTCCTTTTGCCAGATTCAGATAATCCTTGGAGTTGAGAACCCTCCCGCCACCGGATATGGCAATGATGGGAATGTCCGGGAACGCCTCCTTGGTTTCGATAATGGTTTCGATGCCTTCCTTCTGCGGCATTACAATGTCCGTTATCACCAAATCAATCGACTGCTCGTTCAAGATAGCAGCGACATAGGAGCCGTCTGAAACGGATGTGACTTCATATCCGGCCCTCGTCAGCGTCTTTACAAACACATCGAGAACCATGGCGTCGTCATCCACGACGAGTATATGCGACATTGATTTGAAACGGAGTCAATGAGTGGTGGCGTCAGAGCGATTGACCTTCAGAGTCCGGAATGTCGCGCGTATGATCGAGATTTTCAATAGGCAGTACCACCACAAACGATGTAGTGGAAAGCCTGACATGTAATCGAATCACACCGCCCATTCCCTCAACGACGGATCGGACGATGGGTAGCCCCAGACCGACACCGGCTCCCGAGGGTTTGGTCGAAAAGAGCGGGTCGAAAAGACGACTCCGATTACTCTCTGATATACCGAGGCCATCGTCGGTAACGGTAATCAGGGCAATTCGCGTCGAACTGATTTCCGGATATTCGCGATTTATATCCGAATCTACCTCTATCGTTCGCAATGAAATATGAACCGTACTTCCTCCCTCTACCGCGGCTTCGACGGCATTTTCGTACAGGTGACCCAGGGCCGTCTCAAGCGCGTCTCTGTCCCCAAGCACGGGAGGACATCCGGGGTCGAGATCGAGCGTCGTCGTCACGTGATCATCCTGCTCTTTATCCAGACCTGCTACTGCCGTTCGGATGACCTCTTCAAGATCGACCGGCAATGCATTCAGGGACTCATCCATCACGAGTGTTTTCAGGTCAGCGACGAGCTGCGCGGCTTTCCCGGCGGATGTTCTGGCAGCCTGAAAATCATCCAGAGCGTTCGAATCTTCAGTCAGTGACTCGAGTCCAAGTTCCAGGTTACCCAGGACGCTCTGTAATACGTTGTTAAAGTCATGGGCGATTCGACCCGTAAGCGACGCGACTATCTCGTGGCTCCTGGCTCGCTGCAACTGAAGGGTCATTCTGGTTTGTTTTTCCTGTAATTTTATCCGGTCGGTTATATCCAGGAAAACGCCGAGAAGACCGGTGATGGTACCGCTCGCGTCGATCAGTGGTTCTCCAGCGGCGTGGACCCATATGGACTCGTCTTTCTTGATCTTGAAACGATGCTCGATATCGTACTTCTCGCCCGTGATGGTTGCCGCCAGGGCCTCTCCCACGCGATCTCGATCATCCGGATGAACCCGGGATATCAGATCTGAGGAAAAAAGTTGTCTGGTAGGATGCAGATCGAGGTGTGTTCGAACCTCCTGGCTTACGGTGACTTTATCGCTGTCATAATGCCACTCAATGTAACCGAATCCCGCCAGAGCATGTGCGCTGGTGGCTCGCTTCAGAGACCGACGCGTTTCTTCCAGGCTACTCCGAAATCGTCGAATGAATAGAAACAAGATTATTCCAACGACGATGAAGAGCCCATATCCAATCCCAGGTAGGCTTCCGTCTGACATGGTTGATACTCATAAACGGGTAAATCCGTGATCACCAGGCGCGAATGTAATCCGGAACCCCGACACTTGCCCTCTTTATTCCTCTATGTGGAGGACGGGAATCATCACTTTACTCGATAATTCAGAATTCGACGACCATTTTTCGGTAGCCGTCTGCCTGTGAAGTAGGTATAATAGGATCCGATCGTGAGGGCATGAACAATACCGGTACGGGAGAGATATGTCAAACGGGGGGCATGCGCCAGAATCAGAAACACACTGTCAGTCTGGTCTTCAGAGTCTGCCATCGACATCCACGATGGAGCGCGCCTTCATCGACCGGGACGCATCGTATAACGGCATTTTTGTCACCGCCGTCAGGACGACGGGTATTTTCTGTAAACCGGATTGCCCGGCTCGAAAACCCCTCATCAAGAATGTCGAGTTTTATGCGACACCTCGTGAGGCTCTCTTTGCCGGTTATAGACCGTGCTTACGGTGTCGCCCCATGGTCTCAGGTGGGGTGCCTCCCGAGTGGCTCAAGCCGCTATTACTCTCGATAGAAGAAGATCCATCACGGAGGTGGAGGGACCAGGATCTCAGGCAACGGAATCTATCTCCTGAGCGCGTTCGTAGATGGTTCAAGAACAATCACGGGATGACGTTTCAGGCATTCAACAGAGCAAGACGACTCTCTGTAGCGGTCGGTAGACTTAGAATAGGCGAATCTGTTACACAGGCAGCGTTTCATAGCGACTTCGAATCTCAGAGTGGATTCAACACGGCATTCAAACGGACACACGGTATATCACCCTCTCAAATGGACGTTTCCAGCCCCGTATCAATGATTCGAATCGAGACGCCGATCGGCCAGATGATTGCCTGTGCGACAGAGGAGCGCATCTGTCTTCTCGAATTCTCAGATCGACGAATGATCGAAAAACAGTTGGATCGCGTTCGCAAGTATGTGAGCGAGACGATTATCTCCGGAGATAATTACGTGCTCCAGAGTCTGTCAAGCGAACTCGATGCCTATTTTTCAGGCTCGCTTGTTGCATTCGAAACACCGATCAATGTCAGGGGGACTCCATTTCAGGAGCGGGTATGGAATGCCCTGTTGGAAGTACCGTACGGGACAACGATGGCGTACGGTGAATTGGCAGAGCGTCTCGGTGATCCGCTCGCAGTTCGAGCCGTCGCAAGAGCGAATGGCGACAACCGGATTGCGATACTCATCCCATGTCACAGAATCATTGGAGCGAACGGGAAATTAACCGGATACGGAGGAGGACTCTGGCGCAAGCAACGGCTTCTCGATGTCGAGAAACGTCAGCTCGGACTGGCTCTCTAGGTCCACGTTATGGCGTGTAAGACCTGCACACCGGAAATCCGGCGACCACTTTCAATTCCGGGATAGTCTGACGATCGCTGCAACGGCAAATAGGGCTCCGAGCATCGCTACAATGGACGCCCCGGCCGGAAAATCGAATGCCACAGAAAGATAGATACCGAACACCGCTCCGAGCACGCCAATAATCAGCCCGATCAAGACCACCATTTGGCGAGACCCGGATAGCATAATTGCGGCGACCGGTGGCACAACAATAAACGAGAAAACGGGTATCACGCCCCCGACGCGTACTGCCAGGACGATCGCGAGACCTATCGAGAGGTAAAACAGGAAATTCCAGACGTTGAATATTCCAATACCTTCGGTATCGTGATTCTCAAACTTTTCTGTGAGATCGAAAAATTGATTCCGGAAGACGAAGTGCATGACGCCCAATCCGGCGAAGATACCCGCCGTCCACCAGATATTCGCTGTCGTCACAGTGAACAGACTACCAAAGAGTACTTCCTGAATGTCCGCGTCCCCGTGGGCGGCCTTGGATATAAGAAGCACCGTAATTGCAGAAGCGACGGCGTATACAATACCAATGATTGCCTCTACCTTCAGGCGCTTGTCCGACACCTTGATAAATGACATGAGGAAGGCACCTACGAGCGTGAACACGGTTGCCACGACGGTCGGCTCCATTTCGAAATACGCAGCAAAGGCGACTCCGAGCATAGATATCTGACCGAGGGCAAGATCAACGAAGACAATACCCCGCCCGACAACATGGGTCCCGAGATAGGAGAGTAGGAGTCCCATGACCACACTGATGATCAAGGCGGATCGTACAAAATCGAGGGCGAACATATCCAACATGAGGACGGACTGCTTTAGTGGGTAGAGGCAGAGAACGCTTCAATGAGTCGGTCCGAATTGTAATCGAACAGATCGAAATACGTCTTCACCTCCGAAAATGCCGCGACGGACGATGCAAGCGGGACTACCCGACCGTTCACTTTACGGGCGACCAAATTTCCTGAATCGGGCTTGTAGTAAGGCGCAATAATAATTGTCGTAAGGGACCGGGCGGTCATCAGGCGGATAATTTTCGCCAGCTGGGACGGTGTTGGCGGGATTCCGGGTTTAGGCTCCAGGAAGTCAACAATATTGAATCCAAAAGCGTGTTCCAGATAAGGCCACTGATTATGATACGCTATCAGGTCGTGTCCCCGGTATGGAGCCATTTTCTCTTTCCATCCATCAATACGCGATGCCAATTCAGTCTTGAATATTGCCAGATTGGCAGCAAAGTAGTCTGCACTCTCGGGTCGAACGCGCGCAAATGCTTCGTAAATATTCTGTGCGATAATGGCTCCATTGGCCGGGTCCAGCCAGTAGTGAGGGTTCCCGTAGATGTGGATGTCTCCCTGTTCCCGACTGATGCTGCTGGGGACTTCAAGAAGCGGAATATTGATCGATGCATCGACATATCCGGCTGCCCCTTTTTGAATTTTCGGATTCCGTGCGCTGTTCAGAAGCGGAGGTACCCAGCCGAGTTCGAGGTCGAGACCGATGGTTACGAACACATCAGCTCTCGACATTTTCAGAATAAAACTCGGTTTCGGATCGACAAAATGAGGATTCTGGTACCCCGAGGCAATGGATGTAACGCTGACACGGTCACCTCCTATGCTCTCGGCAATACTCTTGAGATCGGGCAGAGTAGTGACCACCTTGATATTTTTCTGTGCTACTGCCGGTGTAGGCCGGAAGGTCAGAACCAGCAATAAGAGGAGGGCACCGCCGTAGGTAAGTACTCGTTTCATTTGTCCAGATGATTTATAATCTCGTTGGAGAGTAAGATGCTGCTACGTTCGAACGTGCTGTTGCCGTGTCTGATTGCTAGTAAACATGAGCGCCGTGCGTCCCGATTACAAATATGAGTCGAATAAATCCCGCATAATTCGTGTCAATTAAATCATTCCACGACCGGCGTGCTCCGAATTCAATTTTTTGAAATTCTGTGAGAGTCCACCCGAGCGTCGAAGAGACGGCTCTTTCGTTCCAATCTGCATTATCCGGCTTGTCAGAGAAGTCATATCGGACGAGGATATTCCAACGCTCGGCAAACCGATAGTCGGCCAGCGCATACATTCCCCACGTGTCGATTGCTTTATTGTCCGTGTGACGTTTACTAAAAAAGGATTCAGCCTGAAGCGTCAGCGATCGGTATCGATTAAACTGGACCGGCTTCCACTTGTACGTCAGGTCGACACCGCCTATCCACGACGTGTTCCCCGTATCGTTTGGGCCGGCCATGCCCGTAAGTCCGAGTTCGAACGTCGTATTGTCTGTGAGGTCCCAGAAATTCTTGAGGTGGGTCGTGTACAGAAGCTGATTGCCGGTATCAATAACGAAACTTTCGCTTTCTGCCGGTCCGCGAGATACGCCTACGGTCCAATCTTGATAGAACGCCCCATTCGGAACGAGCCAACTCAACGCGATACCCTGATCGTTGAGCCCCTCGTCGCCCAGATAGTTGGAGTACAGGGCCGGCGTGTCAATAAATGGTAATGCATGAGGGTGTATCTGGTTTATTTTCCCCACGTTGCTGCGATACTTCCCTGCTTTGATTTCCAGCTGATGTGGTAGGGCCAAGGTCGTCAGGTAGGCCTCCTCCAATTCGAAAACGAATTCGCCATTGTCATTTGCCATCGAGATGAACGCATCAGCACGGGCATATGGATCGACGACGGACTTCAGCGCAAGCTCAGCCTCGTGCATTTCGAAATCTACATTTCGCGGGCCTTCAGATAGATAGCTGGCTCTTAGGTCTCCGACCAGACTGATGTCCGGATTGGTATTGGGTTTGACTCGTGATGTGGATCCTGAAACAGGGGGCGGAGGTGCTTCCGGCTCGAAAGCTCCCATCTCGCGCTGGAGTTCGAGTAGGAGAGAGTCGGCGGCAGCAGAAGAATCTGGAACCTGCGCAGAAGAGGGGGCCACGCCCAGGACCAGCAGTGGAAGCAGAGCGGCGACTATACACCGCGTGTATGAATGCATATGACACTACCGGGTCTCAGTTCTGTTAAGTTCGTCCCCTTATTTCGGCCAGCGTACAATTTGTTTCCCGATCCGAATAAATCTTGGACGAGAGAATCCGATTTTTATTCCGTCAGGGTTTCTCGGTCAGAGGGATGCTGGTTTCTCCGAGGTTTCATCACTGAATTTAGATCCGTCGGGAGCGCGGTATTTCTGGAACGGAATAGTAAGCAGATTCCATACGCTGCCATAGTCTTCCGGGGACATGTGAGTATCGATTCCGTAGGTGAGGTCAGCCGGATTACCGACACGAGCGAACGTGCCGAACATGCGGTCCCAGATCGAAAAAATATTCCCGTAGTTGGTATCCGTAAGGGGCTGTTTGTAGTGATGATGGACCTTATGCATATTCGGGGTCACGAATATCCACGACAGGATTTCATCGACACGAAGGTGGGACCGGACATTGGCGTGGGTAATCTGAGCAAACAGGATGGAAAGTGTCTGGTAGATAAAGAAAACTCCGATCGGAACTCCGGCGATCAGGACGGCCAGTAGACCGAACGAGGATCTGAGAATGGTTTCTCCAGGATGATGTCGAAGCCCCGACGTTACGTCGATCGTCGTGTCCGTATGGTGAATGAGATGAATTTTCCACATCCAGCGAACATGGTGTTCGACCCAATGGATGAGCCAGGCTCCGATAAGATCAAGCAGGAAAATCCCCAGGATGACATGTAACCAGAGCGGTAGGTCGACCAGATAAAGAAGACCGAACTGGTTGGCCACCGTATAATCAGCCGCCCAGATGATCAGCGACGCAAATGTCAGGCCAACGGCAAATTGCAAGAGGGTCAGAAACAGGTTCATACCCGCATGACGCCATTTCCGGTAAGAGAAGGAGAAGAGCGGTATCAGACCCTCCAGAGTCCAGAAAAAAATAAGTCCGAGCGAAAGAGCCAGCGTGCGATACGAGGCTGGGATCGTCTCGAAGAATTGAACGATTGTTTCCATCAGGGTCCGGGGTCACCCGGCTTCATTCAGATATCGTTGCATGTACTCTGGAACAGGGACTCCGACCTTCAGGCGTGGGTCGCTTTCGGCACCCGACGGCCGGTGATCGAACGAGACAAGTCCTGCCCATACGTCTGCATCATAATCTTCTTCGTCATCTACGGGCGGGCCGGACCTGACTTTTGCAGACGCAGAATCGATTTCCATCGACACCAGGAGCGTTGCCTTCTTCTCCTTCGCACTGGGTTGCCTGGCGTCGTTCCATCGACCGGGCATAATTTTTTCGGTTAACAGACGAAACCCTTCACTCACGTCCCGGTCATCCCGGATGACTTCTCCCGCACCGAAAAGAACGGCGGATCGATAATTCATCGAATGGTGAAATACGGATCGGGCCATTACGAGCGCGTCAACAATCGAGACCGTGACACACAGTGGAGCTCCCGAGGCCATGTGAAGAAGCATCCTGCTCTTCGTAGAGCCATGGAAAATAATCCGATTTCCATCTCGAACATGAATGGTCGGAATCACGACCGGTCGATTGTCAAAAAAGAACCCGACGTGGCAGATCGGCGCCTCGTCAACAATGGGAAAAATGGTCGCCGAGTCATACGATCCCCTGGTTGGATTTCGCATGACCTGATTCTTTTTGGAGGGATCGAATACAGGCATAGGCATTATTTGGCAAAGTCAGTAGCAGCTGTTAGATCGGCTGGAATATAGCCTTATCTTATATGTCCCGCCCACGTCATCTCTGAAACCAACCAAAGGAGTTCAGCCATGCTTTACAAGCGCCTGATGCCGACCGTTCTTATTGTGTCGATTATGTGTTCTGCTCCTGCATGTTCACAGAGTTATTCTTCTGAAATTTCGCAGGCGATTCTGGCTGCTCCTGCCGCCGATAGAGATGCGGCCACGATTCTCGGATGGGATCAGGATGGCGTGTTCAAGACACTTCGAGAGGGCACGAACGAACTGGTGTGCATCTCGGATAATCCGGAGAAAGACGGGTTCGAGGTTGCATGCTATCACAGAGATCTGGATCCCTATATGGCGCGGGGCCGGGAATTGAGAGCATCCGGAAAAAATGGGCGCGAAATACGTGCGATAAGAACGCAGGAAGTCGAGGCCGGAACGCTTTCATGGCCGTCGACGCCAGAGATGCTGTATATTTTTACAGGAGATGAAGGTACGTTCGACGTCGAGGCCGGGACAGTCGTGAATCCGTACCTGAGATATGTCGTGTACGTTCCGTATGCAACGGCAGAGAGTACGGGTCTTCCCACACAGCCTATGGCGCCAGGAGCCCCGTGGATCATGGAGCCGGGTTCGCACCGGGCACACATCATGATTGTGCCTCCAAAGGGTCAATAGGCATGCCCCATGTAGCACCCGGGTGATTGAACATACTGAAGGTGATTTCCAGGGCGATGATTCGGGTAGAATAGTATCGAATCGGCGGTCGCCGGTAACATCTCTTCGGTTATCTCCGTAGTCCCGACCATCACCCTGAATACATACCTGATTCCATGTTTTGTTATCGACTCCCTCTGGCGGGAATCGTGATCACTCTCATTCTGTGGGTTTGTGTACTCGTCCCGGCGAACACTGCAGCAAACACGAGTGGCAGATCGATCGCTACATTTTCTCATCGCCCCGTTCAACCGGGAGACTTGAGCGAAAATGTACTCATTGAGAGTGCAATTTTAGGCTATCAGCTCCAGTACCGGGTGTACCTACCGCCCGAATACGAGCACAGTGAGTCCCTTCCGGTTCTTTACGTGACCGATGGCCAGTGGTATGTCGAGTCGGGCGAGATGCCGGGTCTGCTGGACGAAATGATCGAGGACGGGGCGATCCGTCCACTCATCGTTGTTTTTGTCGATAATCGGGATCCGAATGATTTGCAGAATAACAGGAGAAATGGTCAGTTCTGGTGCAATACACGATACTCGGATTTTTTCATCGAAGAACTGATTCCCGAGATCGATTCGTCGTACAAAACGTCTCCTGTGCGATCTGAGCGGACGATTCTGGGGCTCTCTTTTGGAGGACTGAATTCGGCCTGTTTTGGTCTCCATGCATCCTCATTCTTTGAGGGAATCGCGATGCAGTCACCGGCCATGAGACCCGTTCCGGATCTTTTATCGACCTATGACACGTTACCGAAAAAGCCGCTGAACATATTCTTGAGTACCGGTACGAAACGGGACAATACCGCGTCTGCCAGGCGGTTCAGAGACATCCTCCAAGACAAAGGATATCGTCTCCACTATGAAGAGGTCCCGTTCGGGCACAACTGGCAGAATTGGAAGCCCCTGTTGGATGATATCCTTCTGTATTTCTATGCCAGATAAACAGGACTATTTCTTCTCATGAAAAGCGCGAATCTCCTCCACGAGTGATAGGGCGAGATCATTCGGGACCGGTATCGACAGATTGTACTGACTCACGCGCCAGCCTTGACCGGTCAGAACCAACACACCTGTTCCACGGGTAGTCCCGTAGTTTTCGTTTTCAAGTGATTCATCGAACCAGGCCGTACGTCCCCCCTCACCGATGAATATGTGCCGTTCTGAGGGATGATAGGTCCAACCTCCACGTTTGAAAGCGGGTGTCGCGTAGGCTTTGAAATCAGCAATCGTCCAGCGCTCTTCGGGATCGGTTCCGAAGAATATGGCGTCCGCTGTGTACTGGGCAAAATAGCGGTCGAACTCAGCCGCCGCCGCCGCACTGTGAACATTGTCAAGTACCGCCGAAATCAGCCCGGTGGTTTCTTCGGTGGACTGTGCGGCGGTCGGCCGACGGCCGACCGCCGCCAGAATCAATATCAAAAAAATCGTCCGAGTGAATACATTCATGTTTCTATCTGTGGTTTTCCTCTAGAAGTGATCTGACCATTGGTCGCGCATTACAGTAGGAATCCTCCGTCTACCGGAAGAGCGGTACCCGTGACAAAGGAGGATTCGTCCGAGCAGAGCCACAGTACGGCGCTGGCAACTTCATCCGCTCGTCCCAATCTGCCGATTGGATGCATCTTGGTCACATGTTGCCGGATCTCATCACTTTGAAAAAGCGATTCGGCCATATCGGTCTCAATTACAGCAGGACAGACGGCGTTAATTCGAATATGGTGCGGGGCGTACTCCGTCGCAGCTGCCTTCGTAAGACCGATCACACCGTGCTTGCTGGCATGATAAGCGACTCCGACTACGCCTCCCTTCAGACCTGCGACGCTGGACATATTAACGATGGAACCACCACCCGTTTCCAACATGAGTGGTATTTCGTACTTCATGCATTGCCAAACGCCGGTCAGATTTACCGATATAATTCGATTCCACGTGCGCTCTTTCATCTCGGCAGCCGGAGTAAAGGCGCCACCGGCGACTCCCGCATTATTGACCGCATAGTCCAGTCGCCCGTACGTTTTCGAACACGTAGCCATCAGCGCTTTGATACTACCGATGTCCGACACGTCCGTTTTCACGAAACAGGCCTCGCCTCCGTCGGCAACAATCTGTTCGACCGTATCATTCCCCTCATTTTCACGACGGGCGGCGACGACAACACGGGCACCTTCCCGGCCAAATGCGAGCGACGTGGCACGACCGATGCCAGCATTTCCGCCGGTCACGATAACTACTTTATTCTGGAACCTACCGCTCATAATCAGAAACTGGTATCGTCGGCCGTCGGACCGAATGTCTGTGGAACGGAAACGTCAAGTAGTCGCAAATACACGCTCAACTGTCCGCGATGGTGAATCAGATGACTGATACACATTCTTCTTAAAACACCACCCTTCGGAAGCGTAAAAATAATATGTTCACCCATTCTGAGCGTCCAGGGGTCAGCTATGTTTTCAGCTGAAATTTGTGGTAAGATGTTCTCAAGGCTATCTCTGTTCGTGTCGAAAATATCCATCAGTTCCGAATTGGTCGTCGCCCCTTTCCACGGCTGAAATCCTTCCATATCCAGTTCGTCAGTCGTGACGGTCATCGTAAACCATTTCAACAGATTTGCCACGTGCGAGGCAAGACGGCCGAGGTTCATCGACTTTTCGTGTGGTTGCCAATCGAAATGCTCGTCGGGTACGACAGCCAGCATGCGTCGGGTAGCATCGAGTTCAACGGACAGGTCACCGAAGGCGGATTCGATCAGGGGATTCATGAGATAGTGATGTTGTATTCGTTCCGGGAGATATGGCTACGAACGGACGAAAGATCAGTTCACTGTGGACGGATCTATTCGGGTTGGGGTTTCCGCTCCCGATACAATCGTGGCTGCCCCGGCGGCGATTGCCGAAATCGTGTTGGTCAAGTGGTCCAGGTTAAGCGTTTCGACTTCATCGGAGACCTGATGGTAATCCGTATCGACATCAATTGGAGTCGTACTGATCGAATGAGCCGGAACACCCAGCCGGGCGAGGGTAGCGTTATCGGAACGATAGAATAAATTCTGATCTGGATATGGATCCGGGTAGAACGAGAATCGAGTTCCCTCCACGGCTTTCTGCAGGATGGTTCCAAAATCGGATCGGTCAAAGCCCGTAATCCATGCCGTATTCGGACCATCAACAGCGGGTTTTCCTATCATCTCGATATTGAACATGGCCACTACCTGATCCGGATTCAATATGTGAGATAGATGTTGCGATCCATATCCTCCGATTTCTTCGGCAGTGAACGCAGCGAAGATCAGTGTACGCTCGGGCTTTCCAAGTGCCTTGAAATAACGCGCCAACTCAATCACTGCCGTCGTTCCAGATGCATCATCGTTAGCACCGTTGGCAATCGAGTCTGCATTCACGGCCGGCCGAATCCCCAGATGGTCGTAATGACCCGAAAACAGGACGGTTTCCTCCTCGCGATTACCGGGAATCACTCCGACCACATTGGCCAGATCCAGTGTCTCAGACGTTCTGTCTATCTCAATTCGATAGGTTCTGGCAGCCGATAATCGGGTCAGTATAAAGACGGTCGTTCCTCCCTCGTTCAGGGAGGTGCTTCTCTGGGGGCGACTGAAAAACGGTCTGAACCGAGCGAAGTCGTCAGCGTGGGATTCGTCAACCAGAATAATCTCACTCTCGGTCGATCCTCTCCTGGAAAGGACACCACTCCGGAAATCATCATCGGGTCCCAATCGGGTTACCGATATGTTGTCTGCGGTTGTCCAGGAAAGATGTTCATGATTTCCCATGCTGAACACCGATTCATCCGGGATCGGGCGTCCGTTAAGCGAGAAGGATTGCTCTCCCGGTGTGAGGGAATAGACCTGGAATGCTTGCAGATACGATGTAGCGCCTGGCATAAACCCGAGTCCAATTTCGTCGAATTCATTTTCAATAAACCCGGCGGCTCTCTCGATGCCCTCGGAAAATGTGGCTCGTCCTTCCATATCGTCTGCGGCGAGCGTCGTGATGATGCGCGTAACATCGGCTCGGTCGATGACGGGCTGGCCGCTACAGGCCGGAATTCCCAGGAGAACAGCAATAAACGTGGTTGATAAAAGTCCAGATTTCATTGTTAATACAGATTCTCGTTCGTACAGATGATCTACGATCTAACAACAATCCCACGCGAAAAAACGTGCGTCTGAGCAGAAGAAATAATCGTCATCCGGAGTTGATAGGCTCCGGGAGCTAAATCTGGATTGAGATTGAGCACGTGACTACCGGCTCCGACCGATTTTTCGGTTTTCGCATAGACGCGTCGTCCGAGCATGTCGAACAGCTCTATCCGCGCATTTCCAGGAGTGGATGCCGCGAAGGATACGGAAATGGTATCGGTCGCAGGGTTGGGGAATATGGCTCTCAGTTCAGATCGATCGGGCAGATTATCCTCTTGTTCACTACCCGTTGAAGCGATTTTAATGAACCGCATCTGATTTATATTAAAACCGGCGAAGCGGACCAGGAATTTGAGAATGTGGTCGCCCTGTGTAAGAGGAATATCACGAAGCCAGACGGAGGTCCAGTTCTGCCAGGCCCCGGTATTTGGAGCAGTGACGGAGCCACCCAGGAGTATCTCGTCCATCAGGAGTTGAAACTGTCCTCCTCCACCCTGACTGGCGACCCTGAATTCCACGTCATACCGTCCTGTGGATTCGACGTTAACACTGTAGGACAACCACTCGAAGGTGTCGGTCCACCCGACGTTGAAATCGAAACCACTCGGATCCTGGGAGGGCTCGATGTCTACACCATCATTCCTGTAAAATCTGCCATTATTCCCTCCCCCTGGCGACCCTGTCGTCGCCATGAGATCGGTATCTGCATAGGTGACTCCATTATCTCCGATGTCGTAGTCGACGGCGTGGATGATTCCGGGTATGACGTGGGCCTTGAATGGGCGTCTGAGCGACGGATAATCCGGATCCAGAAGAGACGCAAGAACGCCTGGCCGGACCTCTGTGGAGTCCAGGTTGAGTCCCCGTGCCATATTGAACAGCGCATCGCGTGCGACCGTGGCTGACGGCCGCGGCCGCGTCCCGTTCCAGTACTCGACCAGGTCCTTGTATCCTGTGACGTACGGAGCAGATCGAGGAGATGTAGTAGTCTGGATTTTTTTATGCGTCCAGAAATTCCATCCGATCCTGTTCTCATCCATCAGTTTCTGCATAAAATAGAACCAGACGTTCGAGTTTTCCCCTGTTTCGCCCAGCCAGAGCGGAACGTTCGTTTGTGCGCGGATATCGAGGAGATACTGGATCGAATTGACTCCCGTCCCATTCCAGTATTTATGGAATGAATAAACCATGTTATCGTCGAACGGCGGGATCAACTCAGGAAAATGAGTCGCATAAAAATTCCCCTCGATGAACAGGATATGGTTGGAATCAACGGTGCGAATCGCTGTCGCAATGCGTTCGTAAAGTGCTCGTAGGTCAAAACCCGTGATTCCATCCGGAGTGACGGGTTCATTGATCAGATCGAATCCGATAATAATGGGATCGTCGGCGTAGCGACGGGCGATTTCTGTCCAGAGTGCCACGGTTTGATCCTGGTACGGCACCGGTTCAGTCCACAATCGTGCCTCTCCGTCGCTGTCAGCAATATTAAATGCACTTTGGGCACCAGGTGCAGCATGCATATCCAGAATGACGGGAAGGTTGTGCGTCCGACACCAGTCGAGAAATGTATCCAGGAGCTGAAAGCCTTCTTCTCTGAATGTTCCGGTCAAAGAATCATAAAACAGGTCAAAATGAAACGGCAGACGGATATGATCGAACCCCCAGGAGGCAATGGCTTCGATGTCTTTTTCCTGTACGTAGTTGGCACGATACAATTGGAAGAACTGATCCGTGTCGGCTTTTCCGATCAGGTCCTCGATCCGGGCTCGAATGGTCCGCGGCGAGCCCCCGTCGGGAGCAGAAATGTGAAGCATATATCCTTCGGGCATCAACCACCCCCCCAGACCTATGCCTTTGAGTACCACGGGATTGCCATCTGGATCAACGATTTCTGTTCCGGCTGATCGATAGAATCCGGTGCCCTGTCGTGCACATACCGGCAATGTCATGAACAACGCCGAAACGAAGACCGAAAAAACTCTGAGGGATGGGCTACGCGGGTTCATTCTGCAAAGTGATCTAAAATTCGTGTACGGTGAGTTCGGCTACTGCTGATCCGTATTCCGGAGGAAAATCGACAGGGTGACCGCCCGCCATTCCGGCGATCCGGATTGCCGTCGTCCATACCGGAAGAAACTGAAAATCATAATCAACCATTCCCGGTTGGAGATATTTTGAATCACCCGACGGAAATGGCGGATTAATCGTCAGCGAATCAACATGAGCCCATCGGCCATCCTCCTGACGATATTCAACGTGAGGATCTTTCAACCAGCCCCATTCTTCTCGAGGAAAGCCAACGTACAGTCCCAAACGCGAAATATGTTTCGGTTCGTTCCACTCGTAGCCGTACCACTGGGGATAGGCATACGGAAGGGTTGCACTATAGAAGGCCGGTTCTTTCTTTTTCCCGTCTCTCAAACGGTTCAATTCTTCTGAAACCCTGTTGTGCAGAATGCCTGACGCTGATGCTGCCAGGTTCGGACTGCGAACACTGAAATGAACCGTTACCCTTTCGGTTTTATCACCGGCTGTGATGGACACCTCAGGAGAAAATGTGCCTTCTTCCAGTGGCTTACCCCTGAATCGTCCGTCACGAAATCGAATACCGGGTGGAAGAACCCCATCGACGGTCCATTCAAAAGATTGGCCACCGCCCGAGGCATACAGATTGACGTCGACGGGATCTCCTCGTTCAGTAAAAATCCACTGTGGCGGCAAGAGTTCAAATGGAGGGGAAAAGTGCGTATCCGTCCTGATGACGTACCGCTCCTCGCCATCAATATTTTCGATGCGACCGCCGTGGGAGAGTATTACGGCCTCACCCTGCGCCGCAATACGTCTCGCCATCTCCGAAATGCTCGCGTCCGGCATATCAAACCGGGTGACGTTTATGTATCGGTCGTTGTACGGAGCGGTCCATGGTTTTCCCGGAATAGGAAAGAGAAGATCATGCGGGATTGCTTTCGTACCCTGAGAAAGGGCCAGTAATCCGGTCAACGTAGCAGCTTGATTGTCCGCGTCAAATCCGATTGCACACGCCAGATCCAGCGTTCGCTGGATGTCCCCTTCCCCGTAAAGAAGAGCTAGTACGCCGGCCCCTCCATTTAGAATCGCATCGATCGGTTCCCATCCGTATCGGTTATACGGTTGCCGGACAAGATACCGCTCAGCCAGCTTCTGACGTGCCATCTGCCAGTCGTCGGGATAGCGATCGTGAAGTGCTCTCATCTCGTCAATTACTCCAGTAAACCTGGATTCTGCCGGTAGGGCATCACGACCTGTATCAATCAAATGATTCACATCGGAACTGAAGAAGGCTTCCGAATACATAGCCGCATAAAACATGGTCGGCTCAACGGCGAACCCGTCATCCGTCATCCGTGCAACCCACCGCGATTTGGCAACCGCATAATCGGTCATTCCAGGTGCGGTTACAGCCCAAATTTCGTTGACGAGTTGAGGATCAATTTCGAACCATCGAGGATTGTTGGTTGAATCGCCGGTCGCAGGTGGAAAAAATCCGTGATTCATCAGGGTCAGGGCGACGCGGTTGGCGGCCCAAATCCTGTCGCGAATATGATATTTCCAGGCATCGGTGAGTTCCCTGTATGAAGGTTCCGGACCATACTTCTCCATCTGAAGAAGATCGATGTACTCGATGTCGGTATCGTCGTCGGAAAATGCTCCGTCAAGTTGGGCTACGGTCTGGAGAGTCCGTCCGAATCCGAGGGGAAATTTATCCGGACCCGGTTTCTCGAGAAACTTGAACTCGTAATTCAAGCCATAAATGTTGCCGATAATCTGTCCAAGCCAGGATGCAGTGACCCGATCCTGATACTCCGATTTTGAGATCGTTCGTGACGAGGCAGAGGGGTGAGTGAATGCGGTTGTAAGCGCCAGGACAACTAAAACGATAGCTGCCGAGAGAAAAAGAAAAAATGCATTTTTCCGCGACGTATGGCCGCTTGTAAATCCGACGATGTAGCGCATATGTATACTCTTTGGAAGACGAATATCCTGAAGGTAAACTAAAAAAGCTTTAGTAAACCAGGCCCCGATTGAACCCGTTGCGTCGCCCGGACAGTCACGGGGCCCGTATTAAAAAAGGGCGTAGAATCTATCTTCTATTTCGAAGCGGGGAAATCCTGACGGGAGACCACGCGCCTCGATTCGTTGGTATCCATTTTTCTCGTAAAACCGGTGTGCGGCATGATACGAGGACGTAGTTCCGAGATAGAGTCTTTTGATGCCTGAGGTCCGGGCATGACCGTGTAGAGTATCCAGTAGCCGTTGTGCGATTCCTGCGCCTCGATGATCGAGTGCCACGAACATTTTACGGAGCGATCCATCGCCAGAACCCAGATCCATCAATCCGATGCAACCAACGACGCGATCACTATCGAGAGCGAGCCAGAAACCACCGGCTCCAACCAGATAGTTTCCAGGGATGTCGGCGAGATCCGGTTGGTCTGAGAGAGAGACATCAAACCCGAATTCGCCGCTCTGAATGGAGAGAACGAGTTCGGCGACCGCACTCGCATGTACGGGTACAAACGGTATAATCGAGATACTCAATGGACGAAACTGTCGAGCCTGTTCTTCAGTCTTTGCGCGTCTATGTTTTTCGGATCCAATTCCAGCGCTCTCAACACATGAGGCCGAGCACGTTCCGGCTTTGCCATTTTCAAGAGAACATATGCCAGGACGACGTGGGGTCTGGGTACATCGCGATCTGAAAATAATTCACTGAAATCCGAGGCCTCCGTGAATGCTTCATCGAGACGACCTGAATCGGCGAGGAGTTCGGCCTTGTAGCCGCGAAGAAAAACATTGGATTCTCCACCACGTGTAGTGAATACCGCGATCGAGTCCAGGGCGGTTTGAGGTCCGTGCACATAGTTCAGCACTTCCACGTACTCTGCACGGTAGTATTCCTCGTCCGGATATCGGTGGGCGATTGTCCTCAGGACGGGCTCGGAGTCGACGAGTGCCTGCCGCGCGACGGAGTCCGCCCTATCAGGATGCGTTTCGCGCACATTCATCAGGTTTACGAGAGCCAGATAGGAATCGAGCAATCGACGTTCGTCTCCGTGTACCTGGTCTTTTCGCTGTTCAATTTCTTTCTGTAGTCGCTGCCGTTCGTCCAGATCTCCCGAGATACGCGCGAGAAGCGACTGTGCCATCAGAAAGTGGGGATCCCGGCGGACCGCCTCTCGATAGGCCGCTTCCGATGCCGAATAGTCTCCCTCGTACATGACCTGTCGCCAGCCTTCATAATAGTAGTCGAGGCTGGAACCAGAACGGGTGCTCAGAATGAGCCGTTGGGCATCGGCCGCCCGCACTGACAGTACGGACAAGAGGCCAACGAACAGGGGCAAGAATCGATGGCTTCGACTCAGCCGAAAGACATCGGACTTCGAATGCGGCAGGATGGGAGTCACGAAGTACTAGGGTGTCCTGCTGGTAACCTCAATCAGGTGATAACCAAACTGGGTCTTCACGGGACCCTGAGTCTCGCCGACAGTCGCACTGAAGACAACCTCATCGAATTCACGGACCATCTGGCCCGGTCCGAATTCTCCCAGATCGCCCCCCTTTCTTCCTGAAGGGCACTTGGAATACTGACGTGCCAGATCTGCGAAGTCCGCCCCGTCGTCGATCTGGGTCTTGAGATCTTCACAGGCATCGAGGGTTGGAACGAGGATATGACGGGCTCTGGCTCTGGACATGGATATGTTTTTGAGAATGATTGGAAGTATGCAGGAAGATACGCTTGAAAGTGGTCTCAGAAAATCGCAATCAGGATGCGTTCTTACGGGCGATGAAAACCTCAGAAGGTACCCCCCATTGTACGATGGTCTCGTCCAATACAATCTTCCATCGACGGCGATCTGCAAATGAGTGCAGGTAGATCGGATGGCATCCGCCTACGATGGACGAACGAACTCGAAAAAGGGCCCGCCAGATTCCGGTTACCATCCGTGAAGAGAGCGTAGTTCCATATGTCAGGCTTATGAGACAAAGCAGTCCATTATCAGAAAGGAGATCGAAGGCCGCATTGAAAAACTGATCACACGCGTCTTTCGAAAGCACGTCGAGGACGTAGTTGGAATAGATTCGGTCAAACGGGCCTCTGTCTTTCGCTGCCGACAGGCCATCGCCTGTTTCTATCAGGACGGATCTATCACCGAATCTGCCGAGTCTCTCCGTACTCAGTCCGATCATGGTCGAACTCACGTCGATTCCCGTGTACCGACAGTTATCGGATAGATGGTTCAGGAAAAGTTGCTCCGCGAATCGCCCTGTACCACATCCGAACTCAAGAATATTTCGGGCCTGATGCATGCCACTGACTTCGAGAGAACGCTTTACAGCAGCATCCTCGTAGAATGCCTGGCTGTCCTGGCGGGCACCAAAGCGATCATAGAAATCGCGAGCTTGACTGGTGGAGAAGACACCCATAAAAGGAGTCTCGTCTCTTGGCTGAAAGAATTACCGTGTAGAAAAATGTACGAAAAAGCGGGTAGTATCCCAGTCAAGAGCAAGTATCCCGCCGTCGTCGGTGTTTTCGACCGAGATCGTAAATCGTTCCACCGTTGTCTGCAAGGGAGACTTTGACATCGAGATTCGGGCAAAGTCTCTAGACTCGTCATACTGAGTTCCCCACTGACCGGTCTGACTGTTGATGATCAGCGTCTGGGAGTGAGGTGCGAACGTAGTCCAGAGCGTGTAGGTACCGGCCGGTATGCTCGTATCCCCGATGAGCAGGTCTCTGCTTGTGCTGAACTGGGTTGCCGCATTTGCACCCGTTCTCCATACTTCGTCGAACGAGACCAGGCCGCCCCATATATCCCGTCCGCGTTTGGCAGGGCGGGAATAGATGATCTCGATGTCGGCACGACCGAGGGTTGCGGATATTTCGGCCCGAGGAGAGGGAGTTCCTATACCATTGCCGGCAGCATCGAGCATAGCCCAGCGAGCGGCCAGGGCTCTGGCATCAAGAGGCAGAGAACGTCGCGTTTCGTTTTTCATCGTCGTAGCGTTGCCAGAAGCGCCGAGTAGCTGCCTTCCTTCTCCAAACCAGCCGTACCGAGGCGCGCCAAAGAAATCCATGCTTACCGTATCCGCAGAGACTACTGAACTGTTGTTTTTTCTCGGTGACGTGGAGGTCGGGCCAACGAGCATCACGCCATCTTCGGGCGAGCGGGATCCGTTGAGTTGACGGGCAACCTGTTCAAACACAAATCCTGCGGATGATGCACGGCCCAACGTCGGAATCGTACCCCTCGGGGCATCGAACGTAGACGTTCCCGGATTCTGGCCACCTTTTCTCGTTATCGTGGCCTCTCCGTCTGCAAACACGACTTCCCATGACAGGCCTCCGGACTGCGAAGCATTTTCTTCAGGAACCGTCTGATCTGCAGAAAAATCTCTGATGGTCCCATCAGCGGCCAGCATTGCCGCGTATCGGGTCACCGTGGTGAACGGATTCCGCTCAACTAAAATTCCGGAAATTTCATTTTCGGTTCTTGTAAAGACCTCGACTGTGAGCGTGTCCGTACCCAGCGTGGAAACGAGTGTTCTCGTCGCTGACGGGTTGAAATTGATTTGAGGCGATTCATCATCAAGCACATTCGAGCAGCCTGAAAAGAGAGTCAGAAATACCAGTACGGTGGCTATAAATGGGACGCGACTGATGTTCATACCTATAAAAATTAATGAATTACTCAGGAATCGACCCGTGTACTCCGATCGACGAGTTTCGTTGCGTCAGATACCGATGGCGAGTGCCACTGCAATGCTCACAATGCCGAGACCGACAAGAGCCAGGTACATTTTTCCCATGAATCGTATCCATTCGTCGAAACGAAGGCCTGCAATCCCAAGAATGGCCATGAGAGCACCGTTTGTGGGGGTAATCAGATCTCCCAGACCCGCTCCGTACTGATACGCAAGGACCGTGATCTGTCGCGACAGTCCGAGTAGATCGGAGAGCGGTACCAGAACGGGCATGGTGAGAACAGCCTGACCGCTGACGCTCGGGACAGGAATATGGATCAACGTCTGGGCGACGATCATTCCAAGCGATGACGCCAGAAGCGGCATGCTTTCAAGCGGAGTAAACAACCCGTGGACGATGGTGTCGACTATTTTTCCGTCGTCAAGCACCACGAAAATAGCTCGTGCGAAGCCAATCAGAATAGCCGCATACGCCATCGATCGAAAGCCCTTCACATACGCTGTCGCTGTTCCTCCTATGCCCAGCGAGCCGATGAGACCAACGAGTACACCCATGATGAAGAAGGCCGCCGACAATTCGTCGAATCCCCAGCCCAGATCCATGATGCCCCAGACGACCGCGCCAAACGTGAGTCCAACCAGACTCATGATAATCATATCGGCCGTGTGCATCGTCTCACCCTCAGATTCTGTGTCCGACTCCGGTTCTACCCGATTCTTGCTGGCATACCGCATGGTAAGGCCGACCCAGATGGCCAGAGCCAGGACAAGAAAGACAATCCTGAACAGTCCGGCCGACCCGAGGGGTAATTCTGCGAGTTTCTGAGCGATCTGTACCTGGAAGGGATTTATGGGACTGAACGCCGAGCCGACAAACGCCGCACCCGCACTCATGGAAACCGCAACAATCGGTGTGAATCCAACGCGCCGGGCCAGGAGCAAGAGGACGGGGACGAGTGCGATAATTTCTTCCTGCATGTTCTCGACCACGCCGCCCATGGCAAACACAACGGAAATGACCGGAATGACGAGCAGATCTCGACCGCCGAGCCTTCTGACCAACGAGGCGATGGCTCGCTTGAGGGCTCCGGTTTCATCGACTACCGTGAACGCGCCACCGATCAGGAAAACGAGGAAGATGACGTCGGCAGCGTCAGCCATTCCACGCGGTAGTGCCACGACCGCTCTGAAAAAGTTGACCGGACTGGATGCTACCTCATGATACGTTCCGGCGACCACCACTTCTCTTCCTGTAGCCTCGTCCAGACGCCGGTCAAATTCCCCGGCCTGCAAGACGTAGCTAAGGAAGGCTGCCAGGAAGACACAACTGGCCAGAAGAACGAGCGGATGGGGAAGCCGAAGGTTTGTCAACATTTCCTGGTGTGACTGTTGTAAAAAAGAATCGGTTTACGCGATTTATGGAAGTTGGAGTGTGGCCGGCAATGTGGGAGCACGCCTCGCGCCAGTTGCCTGTTCAAAGGCGTACGCCATGGCAATCAATTCTGGTTCCCGATAGGCCGTTGAGAAGAATGAAAGGCCTACCGGTAGTCCGTGTACGTAGCCTGCGGGAACGGTGATATTGGGATATCCGGCCCGGGCAGCAGGCCCCGAACTTCCTCCGAGTCCGTGATCTCCGGTGATAAGGTCGGTAGTCCACGCCGGTCCGCCGGATGGTGCGACGATGGCGTCCAGGTTGTGCTCTCTGAGGGTAGCGTCGATTCCGTCTTCGCGGGCTGCTTTCTTCATGCTGGACAGGGCATTACGATATTCGGCTTCATCGAGACCGCCTTTCTCCTGAGCTTCCAGTAGAATCTCCTGGCCGAAATAGGGCATCGATTCGTCCGCATGAGCCAGATTGAAGTCGATAACATCCTGAAGTGTTTTAACGGGAGCACTGTCGCCCAGATTGGCCAGATAGCGGTTTACACCTTCCTTGAATTCGTAAAGCAGGACCTGATATTCCGAGTTACCGATCTCACGAGAACTCTTCAATTTTATCGGGTCCACGAGTTCGGCTCCGAGGTGACGGATCGCTTCGAGCGCCTTTTCCATCTCGCGATCGATGTCCTCGTGCCGCCCGAACCGACCACGGAGAACACCGATTCGTTTTCCTTTCAATCCATCGACGTTCAGGAACTGTGTATAATCCGAATATGATTTGCCGATACTCTCCTTCGTCCGATCGTCGCGTGGATCGACTCCGGATAGAGCTCCCAGAAGGGTGGCAGCATCCGCGACCGTTCGTGCCATGGGTCCCGCAGTATCCTGCGTAGCGGAGATGGGAATAATTCCCGACCTTCCCCAGAGACCCACCGTAGGCTTGATGCCGACAACCCCATTGGTGGAAGAAGGGCAGATGATCGAGCCGTCGGTCTCGGTGCCAATCGTTATGGCACATAGATTTGCCGATACGGCAGCCCCGGATCCTGCACTCGAACCGCACGGATTTCTGTCCAGCGCGAAGGGGTTCCGGGTCTGACGACCGCGGCCACTCCAACCACTCGATGATCGATTCGATCTGAAGTTCGCCCATTCACTCAGGTTGGTTTTCCCGAGGAGCACGCACCCGGCTTTACGGAGCATTTCGACTATATGGGCATCACGCGGAGCACGCGAACCGACCAGGGCGAGTGCTCCGGCCGTCGTCATCATCTGGTCTCCCGTATCAATATTATCCTTGATCATGATCGGGATGCCATGTAGAGCACCCCGAAGCTGACCGTCAGCCCTTTCCTGGTCCAGTTTGTCGGCTATGGAGAGAGCATCTGGATTCAGCTCGATGACAGCGTTAAGTCCGCCTTCAATCTGGTCAATCGATGCGATGCGTTCCAGATACTTTTCACAGATCTGCCTCGACGTGTAGTGACCTGAGGCCATCGCATCGGTGAGTCCGGAAATAGTAGCTTCGCTGAGTTCGAAATCCTGAGCCGCGTCTGCGATCGAGACTGCACTCTTTGGGGCGCTGGTGCATCCGGTGAACGTAACCAGAGGGGTTGCCGCCGTCAGGGCGGTCATCTGAATAAAACTGCGTCGCTTCATGGTGTGACTCTACAAGTTAGTTCACGTAATGGCGGACACCGCGTCAAGCTTGGAAGCTTAGAAAAGAACCCCGTCGTCTTGGTGTCCGAGCATCATGCGACGAACAAGCGGGATAGGTGGTCCTCCGAAAGAAAGGAACGTGTCGTGGAAATCGTGCCATGCGGCCCGCCCGCCTCTCTCAGACGTCCAATCTTTTCTCAATTTGCGAATCATCAGTTTACCCATGTTGTAGTTCAGGTAGGCGGGATCATAGGTTCCGCGAGCTGCCTGCTGGAGTGCATTCCCCCGATCCTGAAACGCTCCATTCATGAATAGATTCTCCGATTCTGCCACGCTCATGCCCTGGGTATGCAATCCGATGGTGGACAGAAACCGTGCATTGCGAAGGAGGGCATTGAGCAGTTGTCCGATGTGGATCTCCGGATCGCCATTCGAAAACCCAGCCTCCCACATCATCTCTTCCGCATAGTGAGCCCATCCCTCTCCGAATGCATATCCCACGAAAACCTGTCCAAAGCGTGACGCAGACCGATTGGCGTGAAGAAAATTCAGAAAGTGACCGGGCCAAACCTCGTGTACGGACGTAAACATGAGGTCGGCCTGCCCCGGTACGTATGCGAGTTGATCTTCGGGGGACCAGGACGGATCGGGCGGCGAAATGTAGTAGACGGAGGGAAGCCCGGTCTCGTACGGACCGGGGATGTCAATGTAGGCCGAGTTGGAGCGCATATACGGAGGTGCCTCTTCGACCAGTGCCTGCTCCGTACCGGGAATAGTGACCAGATTTTGATCGACCAGAAACGCTCGAAGTGCTCCCAGTTGATTGCGTGCGCCGACTACCGCCCCGCCCTCGGGTTTACTGGCCGCCTCTTTCTCGACACACTGATGGAGAGTCTTGCCGGGAGCAAATGCCGAGCAGGCGTCCTTTAAAGCCGCCAGGTTCCGATCCATATCGGCACGTTCTATCTTCTCCAACTCGTCTATCGGGACACCAACGCCTTCCGTCATCTGAACCATCTTTGCGAACAACTCGCTTCCAATCGCATAGGTAGCCGTGGCTGTTGCCCGGTTTGATTCGAGCCATTCGGCGAGGGAGCGCATGGAAGAAACCGCCGGACCGAGAGCCTCATTGAACTCGGCGCGTAACTCGGGATTCGTGACATCAGAGAAAGCCTGTGGTACGTCCGATTCGTAGTAAGACGCCAGGCCTCCGAAGCTGGCGACTCCAAAGTCGATGTACGTCACAGGAAGCGGCAATTCGAGGTTTGCCTGGATCTGGTCAACGGCCCTTGGAACGGCGCGTGCATACTTCGTGAACGCGGCCATACGGACATCTAAATCATCGTATGGGCGCGAGATATACGTATTCGGATCCAGGTTATCGGACATCCAGTCCAGATAAAAAGCCGGATTCTTAAACGGCCAACGGGCATCTCTCATCCAGAACAGGTCCCGGTCGATACGCGAAATCAGATAGTCGCGTTCGAAGGACTGCCGCTCATCCAGATCCGAGATCTCGCCGGCCATCGCTCTCTGGGCTTCGAGGCGCTCGACTTCACGGTCGATACCGGCACGGCTCCAGTCGGGAAGCTGCCCGTCGAATTCGTGCCTTCCCTGATACACCGCGTAGGATGGATGGGCGACGAAGTAATCTTCGATAAAAGAATCCACGAAGGAGTCCCATCGATCAGAGTCGCTGCGGGAGACGGAGCATCCCGCACTCATCAGGACGAGGCACAGGAGCAGAAAACTACGGGTGTGTCGCATGTTATCAGGGAGAAAATGGAATATGCA
>CAYLHF010000019.1:38545-41271 GCA_964383365.1 uncultured Rhodothermales bacterium
GGAGCAGAAAACTACGGGTGTGTCGCATGTTATCAGGGAGAAAATGGAATATGCAGTAACTCAATATAGCTCGATTCCTTCGATCTCTCCTCGTCGGTGCTCACGTAGTAAACTTCTCGAACGTCCTCTGTCTCGCCAGAGGGCCGGATAAACATCTCGAACCGCATTTCGAGCAATCGTATGGATGGCCGATTTTCGCTGGCCGCTCAGTCAAGATCATAGTCGATCGTCGCTCTCGAAAGCGTCGCGGCGTTTTCCGGTTCGTCGTACGGTATGTTTTCCCAGCGGGTAACCTGAAAGCTGGACTTGGATTTGATAGACATGTACGTGATGTTATTGACTGGATTCGGGTTTGTATAAAATCTCCAACACGCGCAGTGTTTCTTCTCCTCCTGCGGCCTTGACGAGAGCTGTATCTCCCACTTTCAACCCCATTAGAGCCCGGGCGAACGGAGCAATGAATGCGATGCGGCCTTCCGATACGTTGGCTTCGTCGACTCCTACGATGGAGAAGAATCGTTCCAAATCGTTGTCAGATCCGTCGATGGTTTCGACACGTACGTGAGCGCCGAATCTGATTTCATCCTGCGGCTGTCGCTCCGGTACGAGCACCTTCGCCGTCGATATCCGCTGGCGGAGGTCATTCATTCTCCCCCGGTTGATGGTCATAAGGCGCGTGCGTTCCGGATCGTTTTTGTCGCCGAGCATCAGAGTTTCGTGCTCTGACTCGAGCGATTGTAGTTCATCGAGCAGAAGCTGCTTGCCCCGGGGCGTTACGTAGTTCACCGCACCCGGAGGAAGCGGAGCCCTGGGCGGAATCATGACCGGACCATCGGGGGCATCCTCTTTTACGAATGCTCTACTCACGACTAGTTGGGTTTGATTAAGATGTCTTCCGAAAGCGAAGAGACAGGCATGAAAGTCCACCGTCCATTTTCTGGAATTCGCTCATGTTGAGTGCCCTTACAGTGCATCCGAGCGCATCCAGTTTTCTTCTGGTTCGGGGAAATCCGACGGGCGTTAGAATGTGGCCATTGATCAGGAGTGAGTTCGAGGCATACTGCTCCTCCTGATCGACCATAATTTTTTCGTAGCCATCGAATGCCGCATGGACAGCCAGGTCTCCGGTCAATAGTAACGTATTATCTCCGATATAACTGACGCTTGATTTGAGATGGGGGCCGATGGTAACATTTATTACGGACCATGAGTACCCGAATCGATCCAGGATGGCTCCCAACTGGGCACATCCGGTGGCGTTGGTTCTGTCTGAGTGTCCGATGAAAAACGTTGAGCCGACCTGTAAAATGTCTCCACCGTCAAGAGTGCCGGGTGGGTCGATTCGAACCATATCCCTGTACGCTGATATCGTCTGCTCGATAGCATTCTGCTCGCCCAGGCGGGCGGAAACTCCAGGACGTGCGATAATCGCCACTTCGTCGATCAGGATGGCTGTGTCTTCGACGAAATAGGCATCAGGGAAGCCTTGTAGAGGTGGCAATTCGATGACATCGATATCCAGTTCTCGGAGAACCCGCGCGTAAGCTTCATACTGCTCCGCCAGTCTTGCAACGTCGGGGCGGCCGAGGTCCACCGTCGTGATTCCGTCGGCCAGATCTGTTCCTGGCAGGCGCATGATGGCCGTGTTGAAGACCGTACTCACAGACTTGATCCTGGCCCGTAATCCCGGGTCACTTCAGCGATACGAACGCGATACGAGGCGTACCACTTCTCCCTGCCCAGACGCTGGGCTTCTCTGTGCTCCAAGACATTCTTCCATTGTGCAATGGATTCCAGGTCCGACCAATATGACACGGAAATACCCAGTCCAGAACGAGCGGATTCGAACCCGAGATAACCGGGTTGCCGGGCGGCCAGTATTGCCATGTCATCGGCCATTCTCTCATACGATGGATCGTCTTCCCGCCTCAATGACGAAAAAATAACGGCGAAATAAGGGGGGCTTGGAGTATCGGCGATCATACGGGTATTGCGTTTGAATCGGGGTCTGGATTCCTGTACTGCAAATAATTCATTGCTGGGGCGTAGCGTTCTGATATCGTTCAAAATACGTACGGGCGGTTATCGTGTCTCCGACGGCCAATTCGAGTCGGGCCCGATTGTACAACATGATGCGGGACGTAGGATCGATCGACTCTGCCCTACGCAGGGCGTTACCAGCCCCTTCGAGGCGTTCTTTTCTCATGAGAATTGCCCCAACGGCATTCCAGAAAAAGACATCATGTACTCTTCGGGCACCTTCAATAGCGAGCGGAAGAGTTAAATCATCATATGCAGGTTGCCGGATTCCATATGAGACTGCCTCCTGGGTCAATCTGGTATTAAATGGCTGCCAGTACAAGAGTGATCGATACAGTTTCAATACGGCAGAGGAGTCGGCATTCAGCTTCTCTTGCTCCAGTGCCTGGACCAGGGCGTCTGCGGCGGACAGAGGCGACGAGACCATTCGAGAGGCCAGCGAATCTGTCAGGTACCCACTCGTTCGAAATCGTCGAACGAGGGCATCGCTGATGCGCGAGATCTGGTCGGGAGTTCGATCCCGGTAAAAAGGATAGTCGGCCAGGAGTCTCTGTATCAACAATCGGGAGTGACTTTCCTCGAGTGGATCCAGCGGCATGGTGACTGGCCACTGGGAGACCGGAGAATTCGTCCTGTCCTTTGATGCAGCTTTCACATTTGATTCTGCTGCGACGATCGCACCGGCA
>CAYLHF010000019.1:41371-51729 GCA_964383365.1 uncultured Rhodothermales bacterium
CCTGTCCTTTGATGCAGCTTTCACATTTGATTCTGCTGCGACGATCGCACCGGCAAACGTATCGGCCATCAGTTCGTAGCCGTCAGCGGTAGGGTGGAGATGGTCAATAAACAGGTCTCGGCCTGGAATGCCGGAACTACTGGCATCGTTGAAAATCTGCTGTAGATCAACCAGTGTCACGCCGCTGACTTGAGAAAGGTCTGCAACTATTTTGTTGAACGAACTTGGAGCGCGAAATCGAATGTTGTCCAAATCTTTCGCTCGTATAAATAAATCCCGAGTCTCCTCCAGCTTGTCACAGCATTGCGCCTGGGCTTGTACGAAGATGGAATCGGCTATGACGTTGGTTCCCAACGGGGCTTGATCAGACAGATTGGAGACCAGGGTGCCGATGAAGACGGGGATCCCGGCACTGGAGAAGGTGTCAATAACATCCTCCATATTTTTCTTGAACTGGTCTTCTCCAGCCATGAACGTGTCGTCATCCCATTCAATGGAGGCATCCTTTACGACCTGTGCCATCAGTGTCCGGTCGGTTTTTCCGTTCGCGTCGTCGGGTGTCGAAGAGAACGCACCAATCGCCCCTCGAAGTGCAGAAAAAATAGCGGTCCGTTGAATGCGAAGGAAAAGATGTTTCAGCCAGATATGATTTCCGAGCGAGTACACGGTACTGCCAGCACCAAAGGCTCCGTAATACTCATTGTGTCCTGCATAAATCACAATGACGTCTGGATTGATCTGAGCGATTTCGCTGCGAAGGTCCCAGAGCGTATAGCTGTTTACTGCCGTCATACCCAGGTTGACGACTTCAACTTTTCTATCCGGCATAGCCGCGACCAGGTGCCTCTCAATACCCTGCGGAAAGCCGTAGTAGAAGTGATAGGGGAACCCTGCCGTAGTAGACCCACCCAACGTGACTACCCGGAAAACATCTTCCGATTTACTCTTCTGGAATGGATTGAAGGCGACGGCTGGCACAAATCCTGAGAAATATTTTCCGGCGAATTCAGGATTGACTGCCAGGTGGTCGGGTTTGCCCGAAATCGTGATGAACGGCTTACGATTGGACGCACCAACATTCAATAACCGAAGAACAAGCTCCGTGCCACCTAACACCACGAAAGGTATCAGAAGGGTCAATGACGTGAAGACAATTTTTCTTAACCGGGCAGACATACTTGCGTCAATTCGTTTCACTTAGTAATATCTGAAAACCTTTTCATATATTTTCAGCATCAATAATTGCTGAATCCGTTTCGATGGGTATAACCATACGTGAAGTCGCCGAGCACGCAGGCGTTTCCATTTCTACCGTATCACGTGTCCTGAATAATACGTGTCCTGTCGATGACACCAAACGCCGGCGTGTTGAGGCTGCGGTGAAGGCGCTTTCGTATACGCCCAATCCTGCTGCCCGAAGTCTTCATTCGCAGAAAACGGGCGGATTAGGAATCGTTCTCCCGTTCGTGGGAGGAGAGTTTTTCTCGCAGTTTCTCTCTGGAATAGACTCTGTCGCTCAGGACGAAGGGTTTTTTCTGCTGATCTCGACATCGCACCATTCGAGATCAGAACTGAAAATGGCGTGGACCGGTATGTCACGGCGAGTAGACGGTGTGGTGATGTTGGCACCCCAAATGAGGGCCGAAGACATAGACTTCAGTGTTTCCCAGGGTATTCCAACTGTATTTGTGAATACCCAGACCGACGGGGTAAACACAGACTCGGTCATGTTCGATAATTTTGGGGGAATGTACGCCATGACAACGCATCTCCTGTCGAAGGGGCATCGCCGAATCGGATTTATAAAGGGACCCTCTGGCGCGTACGATGCTGTAGAACGGCACCGGGGATATACGCAGGCACTCACCGATCTTGGGGTCAAATACGACCCTGAGCTTGTGATCAACGGGGACTACACACAGAAGGCGGGTCACGAGGCTGCCTCGTTAATCATCAAACAAAAGAAACGTCCTACGGCTCTCATGGCGTCGAATGACCTGGCGGCATTTGGGGCAATGAGTGCCCTGAGGGAGCACGGTGTGTCTATTCCCGGCGATGTAGCGGTTACCGGGTTTGACGATTTACCGAGTGCGTTTTATTCGTCCCCCAGGCTGACTACCGTTCACGTACCAGTAAATGAATTAGGTATGACCGCCATTCGGTTGTTGATCGATCGAATTTCGGTAACAGGTTCCGGTGATCGTGAACAGAGAACGCTTCCGATCCGACTCATGCTCCGGGAATCGACCTGATCTGACAATCCATTCATCATCGAGACGACGCAACGGAATTCTGTATAACAAATTTTTATGAAAAGGTTTTCAAGACACAGAGAGGATACACGCTCTTCCGATTCGATCAGGAGAACATATGTTTTTTACGTCATTTTGGTTGGCTTGCTCCTGTCGGGTCCCGTCCGTGCACAGTCGCTCAGTCCCCGGGTCAAGAGCCTACTGGGAAAAATGACGATCGAGGAAAAAGTGGGAGAGATGACCCAACTCACGTTGCAGACACTCGCGGCTGAGAGAGGAACGCCGGGGACGCCGTTCAGACTGGATCCGGCATTGCTTCATGAAGCAGTCGCTAACAGACACGTCGGCGCATTTCTGAATGTGTATGACATGGCTTTGACGCCCACAGAATGGGTCTCTCTCATAGATGTCATTCAGAATGAAGCTGAAAAGACGCGACTCGGTATCCCGATTATTTACGGAATAGACGCAGTTCATGGCAATAATTATCTGATGGGAGGAACGGTATTCCCACAGGCAATCGGAATGGCTGCCACGTGGAGTACCTCTCTGATGGCCGCGGCGGGAGAAATTACGGCCAGAGAGACTCGCGCCGTGGGGATCACGTGGAATTTTGCTCCAGTTCTGGACCTCGGTCGACAGCCCCTCTGGTCTCGATTTTTCGAGACATTTGGAGAGGACGTTCATCTCGCGACAACGATGGGGAGCGCCACCATTCGTCAACAACAGGCGATGGATAAGGACGGTCACGTTCGAATAGCTCTCACCGGGAAACACTATGCGGGCTACAGTATGCCTCTCTCCGGCAAAGATCGAACTCCTGCCTGGATTCCAGAGCGGATGATGCGAGAATATTATATGCCTCCGTTCGTTCGGGCGGTCGAAGACGGGGTTCAAACGGTTATGGTTAATTCCGGAGAGGTTAATGGCATTCCAGGGCATATCAACCATTGGTTGCTTACGGATGTGCTGCGAGGAGAACTTGGATTCGACGGTATCGTGGATACAGATTGGGATGACATTGCGAAGCTGCATTCGGCCCATCACGTTGCCACGTCGTATTCGGACGCGCTGGCGATGGCAATTGATGCCGGGATCGATATGGTTATGGTCCCATACGACTACCTTTTCACGGACACGATGCTCGAACTCGTCGAGACGGGGAGAATCTCTGAAGAACGGATCGACCTGTCGGTAGGACGCATTCTGACCGTCAAGGAACGTCTCGGACTCTTCGATTCCGCGCGTCCAATTCCTGCAGACGTCTCTCAAATCGGATCAGCCACGTCGTACGACGTGACCCTGGAGGCAGCGCGGGAGTCGATGACCCTGTTGAAAAATCGTGATGAAATCCTGCCAATAGATGCCGAATCGACTGTGATGGTCGCAGGTCCGGCCGCGCGTTCCCTACCCATGATGCACGGAGCGTGGACGTATACCTGGCAGGGCACGGATGAGAAGGCATACCCTGCCAACATTCAGACACTCGAGGGAGAATTGTCGAGGCGGTTCGAGGCCATAAACGTTATGCCGTGGGACAACCATTCCAATCCGGATCGAACACGAGCAATGGCTCTGGCATCCGATGTCGTCGTACTGGCGCTCGGCGAAGAACCCGCCGTCGAGCAGGTTGGAAATACACAGAGTCTGGAATTTCCTGCCGATCAAGTGGCCCTCGTCCGGTCCATTGCAGATACAGGTGCCCGAATTATCATCGTCCTGTTTCAGGCGCGACCCAGATTGATCCGTGAAATCGAACCACTGGCCGATGCGATACTGCTGGCGTACGAACCAGGTCCCGCCGGGGCTCAAGCCGTATCTGATGTCTTGGACGGAAGCGTCAATCCCAGTGGTCGGCTGCCATTCACCTATCCGCGGTATTCCGGGACCATTATCCCGTACGATCACAAATTCTCAGAGGAAACGGACGCCGCGTTCGGAAACAACCCTCTCAATCCGCAATATCCTTTCGGGTACGGGCTCAGTTATACCACGTTCGACTATTCAGACCTGAGCGTAACTCCCGAGGCGTCAACGGAAGATGCTCTTCCTGAGGTACGCATTACGGTGAAAAATACCGGATCGAGGACAGGAAAAGAGGTTGTTCAACTCTTCGTGACAGATCTTTATGCTTCGATTACACCGTCGGTAAAGCGACTCCGAGCATTCAGAAAAATTGAACTCGAACCCGGTCAGGTACGAGAGATCACCTTTCAACTTTCATCGGAAGACGTAAGTTTTGTGGGAGTCGACTCTCTCCCGACGACGGAGCCAGGCACATTTTGGGTGAGTATTGGAGATCAGAAAGCAGTCTATGAACTACGAAAGTGACGAGGAGGTATATCCGGTGAAAGGCCCGTTTCGAACCGTCGAGCAGTCAGTCATTGCCACCGCGTCCATGTTTCTGCTGTTTCTGCTGTTTTTACCAACAGCCACTGCCCGGCAGCAGTGGGAGTTGGTCTGGTCCGACGAATTCAATTCGGGCTCCGTACCAGATCCCGTCACGTGGAAATACGACGTAGGAGGTGGAGGCTGGGGAAATCAGGAAAGCCAGTTTTATACCGACGCGCGTCCTGAGAACGCCAGAGTTGAAAATGGTTCGCTCGTTATCGAGGCCAGAAAGGAAGCCTTTTCCGGGAAAAGTTATACCTCGGCCAGGCTCGTAAGCCGGCCGGTCGGTGATATTACGTACGGTAGAGTCGATATACGGGCTAAACTTCCGTCCGGCCGCGGAACGTGGCCTGCTCTCTGGATGTTGTCCACGGGCGGGAGATACGGCACCGGTGGGTGGCCCGACAACGGTGAGATCGACATCATGGAAGCGGTCGGTTTCGACCCCGGAGTAGTTCATGCCAACCTTCATATGAAGGCGCTGAATTCGAATTTGGGAAATAACCCGGGGGCGTCCCTTCAGCTTCCGGATGCGGAGACGGCGTTTCACGTCTATTCATTGGTTTGGACGCCGAAGACCATCGCCGTTGCCGTCGATGATCACTTTTACTTCACGTACTCCCCGACAAATCCTGATTGGACCATCTGGCCGTATGACCAACCTTTCCACCTGCTGTTAAATATCGCGATAGGAGGCACATGGGGAGGTCAGCAGGGTATCGATGACGGCATTTTTCCTGCAAAAATGCTTGTCGACTATGTCCACGTATTCAAGGACACGGCGGGTCCGCCCGTCATGAGTTCGATCTTTCCGTCTGGTAGTCGCCAGGTTACAGCGGGCGATAGTGTCCGATTTGACTTCTCTGCTACCGATGCTTCGGGAATTTTGGGTCCACTTCGGCTCTATCAGCGAGATGGGCTCCTGGCTGAGAGTGAATCACAATCATTCCAGGCGAGTATTTCGGACCTGGCACCTGGATGTTATGAAGTTCATGGTCGTGCCGAAGATTCAGACGGATGGACCGCCCGAACAGATACGGTAGCGCTACGAGTGGGAGGAGCATGCGTTCAGGCACCCTATCTGATGCACTACTGGCATCCTGACGAGCGAGTAGAAGCCGAGTATTATGATCTGGGTGGGGCAGGAGAAGCATTCGCTGAACTGGACCAACGCAACTCGGCGGGTACCATTCGTCTGTCAAACGGAGTGGATTTACCTCGGTCAAATGATCTGGGTGGAGGATTCGATGTCGGCGAGACTGCGCGTCGAGAGTGGGTCGAGTATTCATTTGAGTTACCGGCATCCGGGGATTATGTCCTTCGTGCCCGACTTTCCTCTCAACTCGCCGGATCGATGAATCTTGCCGTCGACGGAGTTACTGAGCCGATGGAATTCGCGTACCCGTCCACGATAAACGAAACTGTGTATCGTGACTTTATCAGCCCTTCGCTGAGCCTGTCGAAAGGAGTTCGACGGATACGTCTGGTGTTTCAGCAAGGAGGTCTTCGGGTAAATTGGATACGCCTGGAGTCCGGGGTGGCGACGGCGGTCGAGTCCGTCGGGCACGAGGAAACGGCATTTTCCATCGATGTCTATCCGAATCCGGTGACCGACGAACTTATGGTATCTCTCACGCACGGAGTCGCAGACGGCGGTGAGATTGCTCTGGTGAATCTCGAGGGACGGGAAATTGACAACCCGATCCCGCTGTCACGTACCGGTCCCACGAGGCTCGATCTGTCGGGAATGCCCGCGGGAGTCTATTTCGTTATCGTTCGAATGGGAAGCAGAATTCTGCATCGGAGTGTGGTACTGGCCCGCTGACTCGTCGTTCGAGGCAATAATAAGCATGAAGTTTCGAATCGTAATTTATCTGTTCGGCCTCTCGGCGATGCTGCTTACCGATGTTCGGGCTGAGCCGCCTTCTCCACGGCACGGATTCTCGGCACTTGTCTTCTCTAAAACCGCCGGATTCAGGCACGCATCGATAGAACCTGGCATTCAGGCGCTCAGAGATCTTGCCATTCAACATGATTTTGAACTCACGGCAACGGAGGACGCATCCGTGTTTTCTGATTCGTCTCTGGCGCAATTTGATGTGGTCATCTTCCTCAATACGACGGGAGATATACTGAATCCGAGCGAACAGGGGGCCTTGGAGCGATTCATACAGGCCGGAAAGGGGTTTGTCGGACTCCACGCAGCGGCCGACACCGAGTACGGGTGGCCCTGGTACGGAGGGCTGGTTGGGGCCTATTTCGACAGCCATCCCGCCATCCAGAGTGCATCGATCAGGATTCTCGACCGGACACATCCGGCAACCGCATCGCTCCCCGATCCATGGGTTCGAACCGACGAATGGTATAATTTCAGAACGAATCCGAGACCCGACGTCCACGTGCTGGCAACGCTGGATGAGTCTACATACGGCGGGGGAAATATGGGATTCGATCATCCGTGGGCATGGTGCCAGGTTTACGATGGTGGACGCTCGTTCTATACTGCCGGTGGTCACACGTCGGAATCGTATTCGGAATCGAAATTTTTAGAGATGATCACGTCAGGAATTGAATGGGCGGCCGGGGTCATTGCGGCTGATTGCGGTGCTACGCAGAGCCTTAATTTTCGAAAGACCATTCTGGATGATGGTACGCGGAATCCGATGGATCTCGCGGTTGCCAACGATCGGACCGTTTTTTATCTGGAACGCTCTGGTACGGTCCACCGAATCGACCCCTCAAATGGTGCGTCTTCTACCGTGGCGACGCTGGATGTGGTGACGACGAACGAGGACGGACTGATAGGAATAGCGTTGGATCCGGAATTCGATTTAAACGGATGGATGTACCTGTTCTATTCTCCGGCAACAGGCGGACCACGGCAACGGATTTCTCGATTTACCTATTCCGAAGGTGCTCTGGATCCGGCATCTGAGTCAATTCTACTGGAGATTCCCGTCCAGCGCGACGAGTGTTGCCATTCTGCCGGATCGATGGACTTCGATCGAAATGGTAATCTGTATATAGCCGTAGGTGACAATACCAATCCGTTCGAATCGGATGGGTATGCGCCAATCGATGAGCGACCGGGCCGTTCGGCGTGGGACGCCCAGAAATCGTCGTCGAACCCGGCGGATCTGAGGGGGAAAATTCTACGAATACACCCGCTTGCAACGGGCGGTTATGAGATTCCTTCAGGCAATTTATTTCCTGCAGGAACTCCAGACACCGCGCCCGAGATCTACGCGATGGGGGCCCGTAATCCGTTTCGGATGTCGGTCGATCCGGTGACGGGATGGGTGTACTGGGGAGAGGTCGGGCCCGATGCCCACGGCGCGTCAGCGGCGCGGGGTCCGGCCGGACTCGACGAATGGAACCAGGCCCGCGCCGCAGGAAATTTCGGATGGCCGTACTGCATAGGAGATAACGCTCCGTACATGGACTTCGATTTTGACACCGGTCAGGCAAACGGGCCATTTGATTGCCAGAACCCGGTCAACACGTCTCCCAACAATACCGGCGCATCTCAGTTGCCGACTGCCATGCCGGCCTGGATTTACTACCCGTACGACGAGTCATTTGTATTTCCAGCCATACCGTCTGGACCCGGACGAACGGCAATGGCTGGACCGGTCTACCATGTGCCTTCCGGGCTCTTCACCGATAACGCCCTTCCGGAGTACTATGAAGGCGCGCTTTTCATTTACGAGTGGACGCGCAACTGGATAGGCATCGTGAAGATGGATGACGCAGGAGATGTGGTCGCCATCCTGCCGTTTGCCGGGACGATACCTGTCAAGAGGCCGATAGCCATGGAAGCAGGGCCAGACGGAGCTCTCTATATCATAGAATGGGGAACGGGATTTGGGGGAAATAACGATGATTCCCAGGTCATCCGGATCGACTACAGGCCCGGCTCGCGTTCACCCGTTGTAGTGGCGGATGTGGCTCCGCGGTCCGGTCAGGCTCCTCTGACGGTTGTATTCGATGCGTCAGCGAGCAGTGATCCCGATCCTGGAGATCGGCTGGATTTTGCGTGGGATTTCGAGTCGGACGGAATCGTTGACGCCACGTCTCGTGTCGTGTCCCACACATACACCGCCGAAGGAAATATTACGGCCGTACTTACGGTATCTGATCAGGCGGGAAACGATGTACGCAGAACGTTCGCAATCAGTGTGGGAAATACCATTCCCCAGGTACGTGTCATTTCACCGCCTGAAGGAGGATTCTTCGAATGGGGAGATACGATTCCAGTATCGGTATCCGTGACAGACGCAGAAGACGGGTCAACTTCGGACGGGTCCATCTCGTGCGACCGGGTCAAGATACAGCTGTTGGTCGGTCACGACGGTCATGCCCATCCACTTTCCAGCGTCTCAGGATGTACGGCAGACCTTGTAACTTCATCGGGTCACGGATCTGACGGTGATGACACATTCCATGTTATCGAAGCCACGTACACGGACTCGGGACACGGGAGCGTATCGGGGATTACCTCTACCGGGCAGGTTGTCCTGCATCCCAGACACGCTGAAGCCGAGCACTTTGACCTTCATTCTGGTATTCAGGTTGAGCCAACCCAGGATCCCCTGGGGGGCAGGGACCACGTTGCGTTCATCGACGACGGCGACTACATCGTCTTCAGGAATCGAAACCTGCGGGGTATATCATCGATGATTTTTCGAGTAGCATCCGCAGGTGGGGGCGGTTCGATCGATGTTCGTCTGGATGCTGTCGACGGCAGGATGGTGGCACACACGAATGTACCGGTTACAGGGGATTGGAACGCCTATACCGAAGTGGTCGCTCCGGTCGATTCCGTATCTGGTGGGCACGATCTGTATCTGGTCTTCTCCAATCCGGTGTTGAAAGCGGGCCTTTTCAATCTGAACTGGATCGAATATGTGGGCCCCGGTGTTGCCGTACCTGAGACTGTTCTGCATGGCGTAACAGCCACCTATTTCACCAGCGAGGATCTGACCGGTCACAGTATAGAGCGAATGGATCCGCAGATCTCCTTCTATTGGAGTTCCTCGCCTCCTTTCCCGACGTTTTCGCTAAACACCTTCAGTATTCGATGGTCAGGATGGATCACCCCTTCGTCGACGGGTAATATCGCACTGACGGCAGATGTACGGGGTGGCGCACGTGTTATCGCTGCCGATCGAGTTGTCCTGGACGAGTGGGCTGCGACCGGTCACGCTGTCTACAGATCGTCATTAATACGAGCTACCGGTGGCCAAAAAATCCCCATTGTCGTAGAGTTTCGATCGGGTTCGAGGGATTCGGGTATCGTGCTTTCTTGGGATGGAATAGGAACACCCATCGAAATCGTACCACCAAACGCATTTTCTCCTTCGACGAACACGGCGATACATGTAGTCGATGGCGAGACGCCGGGCAGGAATTCAAATACGGTATCAATCTATCCCAATCCTTCCACGGATCATGTTTACATCGAGTGGGTCCAGGACCGTCCGGGAGATGCGAACGTGAGCGTTTACGACCCGTTGGGTCGGAGGGTTGTCGCGGTTAGAAGAGAGAATTTGACCCCCGGGCGTCAGGTGATCCGCCTGTCGCTCGAAGCACTTTCTCGGGGCATCTACTACCTCCGGGTCGTACAGGGAGGGATAACGAGCGTTCATTCGATCGCTCACTAAAGACGTCAGACCGGCGATCTCGGTCAATAAAGACGTCAGACCGGCGATCTCG
>CAYLHF010000019.1:51829-60829 GCA_964383365.1 uncultured Rhodothermales bacterium
TAAAGACGTCAGACCGGCGATCTCGGTCAATAAAGACGTCAGACCGGCGATCTCGCTCGCGGAAGATGCATGACCGAGCGCAACAGTTCTGCCCGTGCCGACGGGTTCAGGGTCGTGATTCTGCCCAAACGTCTAATTCCGTTGTTCTACCCTTATCACGAGACGTTTCGCGGGGGCATGTAAACGGATTCCATTTGAAAACGTTATAACTTTCGACACAGAATCCGGATTGTATCCGACGTAGGTCGTCCTATCCGGTCGCGTGAATGCCCGGGCGAACACTGTATTCGAATGGATGGAAGCGTCCGGGATTCCGGCTTCGCGAAAGAAAGCCATCCACGCCTGTACGTGTATCCGTGATTCTCCATCTTCGGGCTTCCAGTCTGAAGGGCGCTTGGTATAGCGGTTCCATGCTTCCGATGGATCCACCAGAGCGCGCACCATCCAGTCAAATTCAACCCATGTCTCGTCTCGTTTTTCTGCGTCGTATGATTCGAGAAACGATCGAAGAACTTTCGGGTGGTCCGAGAGATAGAGCGATCCGCCTGTTATCGGCAGGACGTTGATGAACCGGATATATGCCGGATTGTCTCCGAACCACGTGCCGTAGAGTCCGCCGCCACCCCAGACCATGGCCACGTAATCCAGGTCGAAAGATTCAGGGAATGTGTCATGGTAGGCATTGAACCAATACGATTCGACCGCTTCTTTCTCGGTCACAAAAAGGTAGACGCCGAGGTCTCTGAGTACAAGATTCCCGGTCTCGGATCCCCATCTCAGGATGCCGAGGGCCATATTCAGTGCCTCAGAAGAGGATTCCTGGTTATTTCCCCTCGGGTCGAAGGCACCGTGTCCGCTGGCCCAGGAATGTCCGGCGTAGATATCCATCGTTCGAAGGAACGGAAAAAACGGATCGTCCCGCCTGGGGTTGGCTGCGTCCCGAATCAGGAGTTCAACCTGATGTCGATGCTCCTGGGCCCATGCAGGGTCGTACCGGGCTATGATCGCTGCTGCCTGGACGAAGTAACCGTAATGGAAATGATGGTCATTGAGATCGGTCGCGCTTCCGTACGAAGAGGGGTATCCTATTAGCGAAGTCCACTCGGCGTTGTAATAGAACCCCGGGACAGATGAGTCAAACCACATAGACCACCTGGACTTCAGCCGCTCCACTAGTGAGTCCCGGATGGCCGACTCGATTCCGTCTGCGATCTGGACCATTTCTGCAAGCCGTCCGAGTCCCTTCCCGGTCCAGTATGTGTCTCCCCGCGCTAGTGTGCCCTCGAAGGAGGAGGGGCGGGCCAGTTCCTCTCGGAGACGGCTCTCAAGAACGGCTCGATTTTTCTGATCTGAATCCAGAACCGGTAGACCGGGCAGAATTCCTCTGAATCGCATGGTTGTTTCAAATTCGGATCCGAATCTAATTCTCATCGGACCCCTCGGCGAGCCATACGTCCAATTGCTCAGGGAATCTGTAGTCTTCCGTGCCTGGTGCGGATAGAGGGCCATGACTGAGTTTCCAGGTCGTTCCGTCTCCAAGGAATATCGGGTACGCAGCATTCCTGCGTCCGGATCGTACGTCCACGTCACGCGACTACCGATGATGCGATTTAGAGCAGCCGCTCGAAACGGATCAATGAGGGTCGAATCTTTCTCGGGTAGTAATGCCAGCCCTAACTGCAGATGGGCGCCCGAAGACGAGAAAACGTGCAACGTGTCCGGGTGGGATGAGAGAGAGCTACCGGCCACACCTTCCGAATATTCAGCAAGCGCGTTCCGATAGGTGATGAGATACACATTGTCCTGGACACCAATACCCACGACATCATTGGATCGATACCAGACTGAAATGGCCGTACCTGTTACATCCAGCTGGCCCGACGAACTTTGGAAAAAAACGATCGGGAGTCCATGCCCAAAGGTTGCTCTCAAGGGTGATTCAGTCGATTCATTCCCGGTTCGCGAGAGCGTCCATTCGGCGGTCTCCGTCCAATCTCCGAACGCGGCCAGCCGAGTGGCCCCGGCAGAGAGACCGGGAACACTGATATGCAAATCCGGGCCGACTGAACTAAATGAATACGCATTCGACGTGACCTCGATTCGCCTGTCATGGGAGACAGAAAGGCCCGACGAGTCTGCTTGAAGTGTCAATGGATGAGCCTGAATAATACCCGAAAATGGATTATTCCAGGGCCAAACTAGTGACGATGCCCAATCGCTGGTTGGAATGGGCAGCTTATTATTTTTCGTTACAAGGGGGGAGACAGCCATCTGGTGGGAATCAGACGGCGTATTTGCTCCATCCGGTAGGGCCGTCAGAATACCGTCAACTCCGGCAGGGTCGGATACGCTCATCGAAACCGGATCTGGAGATCGGCATGAGTTAAAAGAAAGGAATACGACCAAGAACGCTCTGATGGTTCGTCGCGAGAGAAGGCCGTCGAAATGGTTCATATTTATCATTTTCTCACGTCCAGTTAGAGGCCGCAATGTACTTCAGACCCTATGATCACCACCAGGATTTTCCAGCGCGTTTGCAATTCTATGAAAAGGTTTTCAAATTGTACCGTCCACATAATTCTTTTTTTCGCTCAATACGTCAAGTCGCATGCAGGTCTTTCAACTGAGTACAGCCGATATCGTCGCGATCGGTTTCTATCTGGTCGTCATTCTGGCGATAGGATTCTGGGTCGCTAAAAAATCGGGTACAACGGAAGACTATTTCCTGGCTGGTCGGACTCTGACATGGCCCCTTATTGGTCTATCCTTATTCGCAAGCAATATATCGTCGAGCACGCTTATAGGTTTGGCCGGAGACGCGTATACGACCGGGATTGCCGTATTTAATTACGAGTGGTTTGCCGTTCTTGTTCTGGTCTTTTTCGTCATTTTCTTTCTACCATTCTATCTGAAGACGAAGATTTATACGCTTCCGGAATTTCTTGAAAGAAGGTTCGATTCCCGATCCAGATTTTACATGTCAGGAGTCACGATCATCGGGAATATTCTTCTGGAAACGGCAGGAGCGCTCTACGCAGGTGCATTGGTCATCCAGTTGATCTGGCCCGATGTGCCGATGTGGCAGGTCACTACGATTCTTGCATTGCTGGCAGGAATTTACACCATCGCTGGCGGACTGAAAGCCGTTGTCTATACCGACGCTATTCAGGCAGTTCTTCTATTGCTGGGATCTGCCCTCATCTCCTGGATTGCGTTCAATAGAGTAGGGTCATGGGAAGCCGTCAAGGCGGTGACGACGGCGAGGGAACTGAGTCTAATTCAACCACTCGATGACCCTGCGCTCCCCTGGCTGGGTTTGATAACGGGTCTGCCGCTACTTGGCATTTATTACTGGTGCAGTAATCAGTACATGGTTCAGAGAGCATTGGGGGCGCGCAATCTGGACGAAGGACGATGGGGCGCGCTGTTCGCAGGGCTACTCAAGGTGCCCGTACTATTTATCATGGTTTTTCCGGGAGTCTTTGCCAGGGTGTTATATCCGAACCTTGACAAGGGTGATATGGTCTTTCCAACGATGATTTTCGATCTGCTTCCAAGCGGCCTTCGTGGTCTGGTATTGATCGCTCTCATTGCAGCTATCATGTCCAGCCTGGATTCTACACTGAATGCCGTCTCGACGCTCGTGACGATGGACTGGATCAAGAAATTCAAGCCTGAATTGTCGAATCAGCAACTCGTGAGCGCCGGACGCGTGGCAACCGGTGTCGTCATGGTCCTGGGAGCCCTGTGGGCGCCGCAGATACTGAAATTCCCATCTTTATGGCAGTATTTGCAGGCCGTTCTCGCGTACATCACACCACCGATCGTAGCCTGCTTCATCCTGGGTGTATTCTGGCGCCGCGCGAACGCGAATGGAGCGTTTGGCGGTCTCATGGCCGGACTCGTATTCGCCATTATTCTTTTAATTGCCCCGATCGACATGCACTTTCTCTACATAGCCCCGATCCTTTTTGTGCTATCGAGTCTGGTCATTGTCCTCGTCAGCCTGATCGGAGATGCACCCGGCGAAGACGTGATGGATATGGTCTGGACCCCATCAATGTACCGATCAGAGACACCGGTACTGAGAGAGCAGATATGGTATAAAAACTATCGGATCCAGTCCATTCTACTTGTCGTCCTCACGATGACCGTCGTTCTTTTCTTCGTTTAAACACGGTTGTACCGAACCGGAATGGATCACAAAATTACTTCGACCGGGGATTCCTGTGAGATTCGGGTCTCCGATCTGCTCACTCGTATGACGCTGGAGGAAAAAGTGGGTCAAATGACTCAACTGACCGTCGAAGCGGTCTCCAGCCAGCCGCGAACGGCTCACTCTCGTCTGGTCATCGACCAGGATAAATTGCGAGAGGCCATTCTTGAAAATCATGTTGGATCAATAATCAACGTGTTTACACACGCGATGTATTCACATGAGTGGATTGAACTTATCGATCAGATTCAGACAGTTGCCGTGAACGAGTCCCGGTTGGGCATTCCTGTACTGTACGGAATAGACGGAGTGCACGGGGCCAACTATTCCCTCGACGCGACGCTCTTCCCACAGAATATCAATCTTGCGGCAACCTGGGATGTGGATATCGCGAGAAGGGTCGGTTTGGCGACGGCGCGAGACCTTGGATCGTGTTCCATTCCATGGGATTTCGCTCCGGTTCTCGATCTCGGACGACATCCAATGTGGTCCCGTTTTTTCGAGACATTTGGAGAGGACTCTGAGGTTGCGGCAGCCATGGGATCGGCAATGATCGAAGGGCTACAGGATCCGATATTCGGCGTGGCAGCGTGCGCCAAACACTTTATCGGATACGGCCAGGCGAAGTCAGGGCGTGACCGAACGCCGACGTCTCTGACGCAACGAGAACTCCTGGATCTGTATCTCTATCCGTTCGAGTGCGCAGTTCGGGCGGGCGTTAAAACGATGATGATCAACTCGGGAGAAATTAACGGGGTGCCCTGTCATGCAGATCCTCGAGTCCTGACGGAATTGCTGAGGGATCGACTGGGATTCGAGGGTGTCATCGTGTCCGATTGGGAAGACGTGATCAAACTACACACCATTCATCGCGTGGCGTCTGACGAGAAAGAAGCTACTGCGATGGCGGTTCTGGCCGGTCTGGACATGAGTATGACACCGTTCTCCGGACAATTTGCAACCCACCTGGTAGAACTCGTTCGAGAAGGGAGAATAGCGGAGGAGCGAATTGATCGATCTGTTGAGCGCGTATTGCGATTGAAATACCAACTCAATCTCTGGCCGGCTGGATCAGCCCCCGGAGATCAGCATCGCTCCGATGAGTCCTCCAGGTCGTCGGCGGAGACGATCCGGCACAATGGAAGCGCGTATTCAGAGAACGGCCGCCCTTCCGTTCGCGCGGACGCACTGAGTAGAGAGGCGGCATCCAAATCGATGGTCCTCTTGGAGAATAGAGGCGGGTTTTTACCGCTCTCAACGGACATGCGGATCGCGGTGACGGGGCCAGCGGCCGTTTCGAACGGCAGAGTTCACGGAGCGTGGACGTATACGTGGCAGGGCAATGATGAGGAGATATTCTCCGACTCGACGCCTCTGGTAGGAGCAGTTCTGGAACAACGATTTAGATCGATTCCCGTTGAAGACGTGGTCTCCGTGGAAGATTCAGATGCTATTGTCGTATGTCTTGGAGAAGAATCCTCGGTCGAGAAGCCCGGCGATATAGGTGACCTGAGGATCGATTCTCCACAGAGACGATGCGTAGAGGAAGCGCTCCAGACGGGAGTACCTGTCATCCTTGTCTTGTATGGTGGCCGCCCCAGACTCCTTGGTACGATCCCTGATCGCGTCACCGCTGTGATATGGGCCGGACTTCCCGGCCCATTTTCAGGCGAGGCACTCGCAGACCTCTTGGACGGTTCGATAAATCCCAGCGGACGGCTGCCATTCACGTATCCACGAGAGGGGGAGGTTCTGCTGACGTATGACCACAAGCATTCGGATGAAGTTGGTCGGGATTATGGCATAGGACAGACCCATAAGATGAACGGGTTTAATCCGCAGTGGGAGTTCGGTGCCGGGCAGTCTTACACATCGTTTACGTACGAACGCCTCTCTATCCGAGTGAATGATGCGGTAGGCTCGCGCCGCGTGGATGTCAGCGTAACCGTCAAGAACGGCGGGGAGAGGAGAGGCCGAGAAACCGTTCTTTTGTTCGTCAGTGATGACTTTGCGAGTGTAACGCCATCCGTGCAGCGATTACGGGGATTCCAGACCGTGGAACTGGACAGCGGCCAGTTTAGTCGGGTCGAGTTTTCGGTTCCGGAGCACCGTTTCTTCGTTTGTAATGACGAAGGGATACCCGTTCTTGAGGAAGGATCGTTCACCGTTTCCATTGGCTCGGAGTCCGGCACGTTTGTCTTGTAACCCGTCCGATCGCCGTTTGTAATCCTTCGAGTCTGATGGTGGCTGAGAGGACTTCACAGTAGATTCATGAAAACCTTTTCATACACAACGTGCGAAATCTTTAGATTCATATGCCGTGAAAAGGTTTTCACGAATCGTTTTCGGCACCCGTTGAGCCGCGCTAGCGGATCATTTTAGGTTCAAAACACCCATTTGGAGGTATGTATGAAAGCGCGTGCTACGATTTTATGTCGTGTTATGGCACTGGTATTGGTGGCGGGGGCAATTCTCCCTCTTGCTCGCATAGCAGTTGCCCAGACATCTCTCGGTAACGAATTTATTGTTTTTGTCGAGGGGAAAAACGTGTTGGTTCCCTTCTTCGACGGTACCGCGGTAGCGGATCCGCTGACTGCTGACAACACCATCGCTCGTTTTCCGTATAGCGACTGGGCGGCCCCGGGATTTCGTTGGGACAATGAGACGGGCGTCGATATGACCGGTATGGTCGGGGCGTCCGTTGAGGCCGGTGGAGCCACGATGTATATCAAACTGCTCGTCGATGCGGCAAATGCAGGTGCCCACCCCTGCGGTGCCGGAACGGGTGATGATTGTCTATCACTCACCTTGTTCGATGGTTTTACGGGCAATCAAGCTGGAGATAATCTGGAAGGTCGTCTGAAATGGTTCGTGCCGGACAGTATGCGCGATGGGAAGTGGCACAACCTGGCAATTCCATTTCCGCCGAGTACAGTAGGAGCACTCGATTCGGCGAAGGTTGGGAAAAAGGTAGATGGTTCTGCTCTCGCAACGCCACTCGATCCGCTCGCCAAGAACTGGGAATATACCGGCGGCTGGGCCGGTGGCTGGGGTTGGGGAGGAACATCGGGTTCTCCGCATGGAACCACCGATACCAACTGGCAGGACTTCGAGTGGAATAATGTTCGCGGGCTCTCGGTCCATTACGACTGGGCCGGAGGCGGCGGCGACGTCTTTATAGACGATCTGTATTTTGGTTCGAGTTCGACCGATCTGTCGTCTGCTACGTCTGCTCCTTCGGCCATGTCGGGAGTCACATTCGCGGCTTCCGGGAAAATGAACAAGGTGTCATGGTCTCCGAACGCGGATTATGGAGGATACCGCGTTTATGTGGATGAAGCTGAGATCACTCAGGCCAGATTGGGTCCGGGCGGGCTGAACTCGTTTGCCGAGGTCGCATTCAATGCCAGTTCGTTCGAGGTCACGCACCAGTTTGAAGTTCCACATGGATCGATGTCTCCGTTCCCACTGTACTATGCGGTTACATCGCTCAACCTGTTTGGCGTCGAAAATACCGATGTCAGTGCGAGCGCCGGGTTAATCTCAAACCCGGATATTTCTGAGCAGGCATACATCGTGGAACTGACCGACGCAGAGGCGAATGCAGTTTTCAATAACCTTTCCGGCGGCACGGTAAATGATGATCCATTCCCTGCACGGACGATTCCATTCATGGTGGATTCCACGCACTGGAAATCGGGTGATGGTGCCGTACTCCCGGCGACGCCTGAAGATCTACACGCCAAGGTCAAAATGGGCTTCAACCGGTCGTTCAATGAGTTGTACGTGTACGCCGAAGTCACCGACGATGTCGTCGCCCGCCATCCGGGTACGGATGCGTGCAATGGATGTAATACATGGGCTTACGACAGTTTTGAAATCGGTTGGGGATCCTACGATGTTCGTGACGTGACGGGCGGCTCCATACTCGGCGGATCTCCTCACGAGAATTATCAACGTGCCGACGCCCCTGACTATCAGATGCGTTTCGCCTGGTTGGGAGATGATGCCAGTCCTGATCCCAGAAGCGCCAGTACGTTCATTGGAACGCTGGATGGAAACGGGAATGAAGGAGAAATTCCTGGCGGAGGAACCGTATATGCTGACCTGAAGGACGCATCCGGAGCCACGATAGGATACAAATTCCTCACACTTGTTCCGTTTGCGGGATTCGTATTCGCTCCAACAGGGGACCAGGTCTTTGTGCCTCCCGCACAGGACAAGCTCAAGCTGATCCCGATGAACATCGCGATCAATGATGGCGATGATCAGGATGCCCAGAATCCCCGTGACCTTCAAGTCCAATGGTCGACCAAGCCGTCGGCAAACGGCCAGTGGTGGAATACGCCCTCTCAATGGCTCACGGTTGCCGTTGTTGGAGCCAATGTCACTGCTACAGACACTGAGGATGAGATTGCCCTTCCAAACGCGTTCGAACTGGAGCAGAACTATCCGAATCCGTTCAATCCGACAACGTCGATCCAGTTCTCGCTCGCACAGACCGAAAACGTGCACCTTTCGGTGTTCAACGTGCTGGGTCAAAAGGTCGCAACGCTGATCAGAGGAGCGCAAATGTCGCCAGGAAAGCATTCGATACGCTTCGATGCGAAAGAACTGGCATCCGGTATGTACATCTACCGAATCGAGGCGGGGTCCTACACCAAAACGCTCTCGATGATGTTACTGAAGTAATGCAGTGGCGGGCCGGGGGAGGGGCGGGGGGGCGACGCCGGCGCCGCGCGTCTCCGCGTTTGTCTCGTATCGCGCGTGCTGTGTGCATCATT
>CAYLHF010000020.1:0-1920 GCA_964383365.1 uncultured Rhodothermales bacterium
GACGGACCGCTTCATAACGTAATCAAAATCAAGCCACCGCTGGTTTTCTCAATCGAAGACGCGGATAGACTTGTTCGTACGCTGGATCGTATTCTGAATGATGACTTCATACGTGCTCGCGTGTCGTGATGCACCCCCTTTCGTCGCCATAAAACCCTCCGGACCGTGGATCTTTCGACTCTCGACCTCACCGCATTCATAGCATTTATTCTTTTTGTCGTGGGCGTCTCGCTCTATGCCGGGCGAAAAGAAGAAACCGATGAAGATTATTTCCTTGCGGGACGAAACCTGTCCTGGTGGCTCATCGGTTTTTCTCTCATCGCATCGAATATTTCTACGGAGCATTTTGTGGGAATGGCGGGACGGGGGTATGAACTCGGCATGGCGATCGCCTCGTATGAATGGATGGCGGCCGTCACCCTGGTCATCGTGGCCCTCTTTTTCCTGCCGCGCTTCCTGAAAGCCGGGATATTTACAATCCCGGAGTATCTGGAGCACCGCTACAGCGTGTCTGCCCGTACGGTCATGGCCGTGTTCATGATGCTGGCATACATCTTCGTGGCACTCGCCGCCGTGCTGTATTCGGGAGCACTGGCGCTGCAGCAGATATTCGATCTGGAACTCATCACAGGAATCTGGCTCATCGGCTTGTTGGCCGGTGCCTATACGGTTTACGGTGGTTTGAAGGCCGTCGTCTGGTCTGATCTGATCCAGGGCGTTGCTCTCATTCTGGGGGGTATTCTGGTCACCATACTGGCATTCCAGGCCGTAGGGGGATGGGACCAATTCGTTACGCTCTCGGGAGACCGGCTTCACACCGTCCTTCCGTGGAACCACTCGGAGATGCCATGGGTCGCTGTGTTCATCGGCGGGCTCTGGATACCAAATCTGTTCTACTGGGGACTCAACCAGTTCATCACACAGCGAACACTGGGAGCGAAGAGCCTCGTCGACGGCCAACGTGGCATCTTCCTGGCCGCCGGAATCAAATTGATTATTCCGTTCATCATCGTATTCCCGGGCATTATTGCAGCCGAGTTGTACTCGGGACAGATCACCCAGGCAGATGCCGCCTATCCGGTGCTCATGAAGAATCTCCTCCCCGCAGGCCTGAGAGGAATCATGTTCGCGGCTCTGTTTGGGGCCGTCATGAGCAGTCTCGATTCGATGCTCAACTCGGCGTCGACCATCTTCACGATGGACCTGTTCAAACGCCATTTTCGGCCGGACGCATCACCCGATCGCCTCGTCAAGGTAGGGCGAATCGCCACCGGAGCGTTCGTGCTCACCGGATGCCTGTGGGCTCCGATCATTGCCGGGTTTGAAGGCGTTTTCAATTATATGCAGATGGTCTGGGGATTCATCTCTCCAGGAATCGTAATCGCTTTCGTATTCGGTATTCTCTCGCGCCGAACACCGCCACGGGCGGCGATCGGCGCGATGCTCCTGGGTATTCCGGTCTATGGTAGTCTCCTCTGGCTACTCCCTGAAATAGCGTTCCTCCATCATATGATGATCACCGGTTTTGTGCTCACCGGATACATGGCGATCGAGCGGTGGCTTCATCCGCTGGCGATTCCTGTCAACATCCAGGCGCGCAACGCCGTTGAACTCTCACCCGATCGTCTTGCACCGGTTTGGGCTTTTCTCGTCGTCTTTTCCGTAGCCATTTTGTACGCAATCTTCTGGTAGGACCGGGTATTCCCTGAAGCTGTCCACCCACGTATACCCGGTCGTCTGAACAGCCGGTATTCATTTCACCAACTGTTCAGCCAGCGCTTCCAGGACACGCTGCGCCGCCGGAGTTCCTACGTTTCCAACGGCGTAAACAGCGGCCTTTCTCACATCGACTCCGAAGGGTTGGTCCAGAACATCCGTCAGGAAAGACAGGACTGCCCCTCGTTGATCGTGCATGGAGAT
>CAYLHF010000020.1:2020-7363 GCA_964383365.1 uncultured Rhodothermales bacterium
CCGATCCAGAAACCATGTTCAGAAGTTCGCGCCTCTCTCAGCGCCCGGATCCACTTCGTGGCGAGTCGCTCGCCCGGACTCCCGATCCGTATAATCCGAGAATCCTTCGGGGGAGAACTCCGATCTTCTGTAGCGAACGCAATATGCTTCCCATATTCGGCCTGGGCGCCGAAAACAACGCTCGCAATCGCGGCAATGAGAACAATTCCGACCCCTTTTTTAGTTGTCGATGACATCGGATTACTGATCGGACTCAACTTGCAACACGTCCAGTAGCGCGGCCTTCGCCTTGTCAGTGCCGATATTTCCCAGCGCCTGTACCGCGGCGGTTCGGACTCGTGTACTCGGATCGGTCTTGATCACGCGGACGAGCACAGGCACGGCCTCATCACTCTCGGAATTTCCCAATGCGTAAACGATGGCCCGCCGGAGTTCGCTCTCCGTCTCCTGTTCCAGGAGGCGCCCGAGTAAGGCTACAGACGCGCGGTTACCATCGCTCAACAATTGATACAGGACCGCCTTTCGAACAACCGAACTCTTCGCATCCTTCAATATTTCCAACAGAATTTCTGATTCCCCGTCTTCAAGGTTGTTGGACAGGCTGTACACGGCTGCCTTTGCGATCTCATCATTATCAGATGTTTTGGCCTGACGCAACAGGAACTCCCGAACGTCATTTCCTTCCGTGTTACCGAGTGCATAAATGACCGCCTTCCTCACTTCGTTTGATTTTGCCGAATCAAAGAGAGACATGAGTGCATTCCTGGACTCGTCTGTCCCGATGTTGCCAATAGCGTAGGCCGTTGCCTTCTGCAACTCCGCGTCATCACTTGCTGCGGCAGCTCGAAGCAACGAGGAAAGGGCGTCTGCATCTTCTCTGTTTCCGAGCGCATAGACGGCCGCTTTCTTCACTTCCGCGCTCCGTGCGTTCGTCAGTACGGTCTCGAGAGCACGGGCTGCCTTCGGATCGTCAAAATTTCCTATCGCATAGGCTGCGGCTTTCGCCAGGTCTGTATCCATACTGGTTCTGGCCAACTCCTCCAGGACCGGAATAATCGACGGGTCGTCGGAATTGGACATCGCGTACAAAGAGGCCTTTCGTACGTCAGATGATGTCCCGTCGGTAAGTATTTGTTTGAGCGCCCTCGATGCGGCCGGTGTTTCCGAATTACCCAGTGCGTACGTGGCCGCCTTTGCCAACTCGACGCTCGCATCCGTGAGGGCGATGTCTTTGAGTAGCTCCACTATTTCCGGCGAGTCCTGATTCCCGAGCGCGTAGAGCGATGCCTTCCTCACATCGGTCGGAGCGTCCGAGTGTAGTATCGTAGCCAAGGCATCAACAGCAGTCTTGTCGTTTTCATTATTCCCGATGGCATACACGGCATTCTTCCTGACATCCATCGATTTATCGGTCGAAGCGATTTCAACCAGTTTCCCGATGACTTCGTCTCCTTCGAAATCTGCCAGGATATATACAATATTACCCCTGACGGATTCGCTTTCCGTACGTTCAAGAAGACCAAGAATGGTTGGAAGTACGGAATCATCTCCAATATTTCTCAGCGCATAGAGTGCTGCCAGTGCAACCTCCTCGTCGTCATTTGCTTTAAGCGCTTTTATCCGGGATGAATATCCGGGGTTACCGGCCTTCTCCAGTGCACTTGCCAGGCGAACCATGTTATTGAGTGCGTCGTCGACATATTGACTCTCCGGAAATGACGTAGCGAATGCGTCGTAGCAGCCATACGCTTCTTCCGACGCCCTCGAGAATTGATCACGAGCGTAGCAGTAGAAGAACTGGGCATCGTCGTATCGGTCACTATCCGGATATTTGTCGAGAAAAGACGCCAGTGCCGTCCCCGCTTCTCCCCATTTTCCGTCCAGAATAAGCGTATTTGCATCCGCGTACGCTTTCTCGGCCGCTGACTGGGCTTCAGCCGACGTAGTGACGACAGGCGCAAGAACCAACAGCCCGACGAAACATAATTTCGCAAAATACAGATGAGTTTTCATGGTGGTATATATGCTGGTCATTGATTCACTTTCGTATGCGAACACCGTCTTGTATATGACCCCTTTTCGGCTCACAAACGTTGGTTGATAGCATGTCAAGAACGTTTACTCCCTTGTGTATTCCGGGAAGTATTCCCTTCAGGCCGGAGCATTTCCTCCACATTGATCTTGAAAAGAAGGGCTTTTCTATCTACACCCGACTTAATCGTCTCCATTTCCACGACATCGGATTCCGGATCCAAATTGGCAATCTGGATGAGTATCACCTCAAGATCTGCTATCAATCGTCGGAGACGTTGTTGGTCCGGATGATTCAATGCCGTCCTGATCTCGGTAGCTTCGGTGACGAGATTCAGCGCCATTTTCTTTTGCCTCGGCACGTTCAGCATGCCCGACCCGTCATGTTCAGGATCATAATTGACCAGGCCGATGAGCAGTGTCTTGGATCGCTCGAGATACTGAAGGGCCGAAGCAGTGGCCCGGGCCATTTCGATGGATTGCTTCGCACCGTTCTGCGACGACGGAATGACCTGGAACAAATTGCTCTGTCCCAGAAGCACACCCACTCCTACCAGAATTACGGCGATACCAAATTGCATCGCCCATCGAGGAGGTCGGATGGCAGCAGAGATGGCCCCGAGCAACCCGCTGATTCTCTCACTCACCCGAATCGTGCCTCCCGATAGAGCCTTGGTGCGATCTTCCTCTTCGATGCGTTCGACCAGACGATCGAAGTACTCTTCGAAATATTCCTCAGGCGGCTCCGGTCGGATTCGCTCTGCGACTTTAGCCTTCAAAACGTCGTTGTATCTGACCGAATTCTCGCTCATTCTATTCATCGGTTATACTTCTGCAATATCCTTTCGGTAGAAGGCCAGCGTCCGCTCCATTTTCCTCGTTGCCCGGAACAGGAGACTCTTGACCGTTCCCGCTGAGACGCCCATCGCGACAGCGACATCAGGAACGGTCAGGTCCTGATAGTGGCGCAAGACGAAAGCACTCCGCTCTCTGGGACTCAGACGGCGCATGGCCCGCTCCAGGTGGAGTTGAGCGATTGCACCGTCGGCGGTTCGATCGGGTGACGGTCGAGAGTCAGCCAGAGAACGTGCGTATCCATCTTCTGAAGCATCGTCCGTGTTATGTAAAAACGTCATCAGTGCTCGAGATTTTTTCTTACGGGCAGTGAGATACGTGTTGATCGCGATTCGTCGGAGCCACGTCGTCAGGCTGGATTCTCCCCTGAATGACGAAAGACCTCTATACGCCTTGATAAATACATCCTGTGACAAATCCTCTGCATCGTGATGATTGCCCGTTAGATCCAGACAGAGGAAGTACACCGCACGTTTGTGCTCCTCAACGATCTCCCTGAAAGAGGTCGAATTAGCGTCTTGTTCTACTACGATCTCCGGCGGATCGGTCATCAAAAACATCGGATGCCTGGTTTACGGATATAGACGCAGCCAGATCATGAATCGTTTACAACTTCGCACGGTCATTATTGCACGCGGTCCGGCGGGAAGATAAACGTGAACGTGGGCCCGCGGTTAAATGCATGGACTGAAATTTATTTCGTATGCTTATCGTCTATTTCCTACCTCAGACGAGACCAATCTTATGAAGTCATTCCTGCTCTGTCTAATCTTCGTGCTCGTTAACCCATGGTCTTCTGAGGCCCAGTATCGTCGAAATGACAAACTGCACGCAGGTCATCAGGCCTACGATAGTCCGGAAAGGGTCTCGCCCAGTAGAAGCGCAACGCTTGCTTTTGGAACCGGAGAGATCGTCGTCGAATGGAGTGCGCCGTCCGTTCGTCATCGGCAGCTACTCGGTCGACTCATTCCTAGCGAACGTATCTGGCGCACCGGAGCCAATGAAGCAACCGTGATACACTTCGATGATGACGTTATTATTGGTAGAGATTCTCTCGCTGCTGGAAGCTATGCGTTATTCACAATCGGAGGAGAAGAGGAGTGGACGTTTATTTTCAACAGTGAATCCCAGCAATGGGGGGCCTTTTCCCATGACCCCGAGCACGACGCGCTCCGAATCCAGGTCATCCCGACTTCAGGAGATCACCAGGAAGAACTGGCCTTTGCTCTCTCTTCAACAACTAAGGAAACGGCCCGCGTAGTTCTTTCATGGGGGACCATCCGCGTGGGATTTGACGCGCGATTCGCCCACTGAGACCTCAACTCTGAATGCTCTGGTGGACAGACCGTAAACGATGGTGGGCAGGTTACGTACATGCGATCGAGAACGGGTCTTAGGAACAGGTTCCGGGCCCGCTTTGAGGTCCTTCTCGTCAACGATCGGAGCGTCTCAGGATACTATGACAGATCCACCCTACCCGACTGAAGGAATCTACTGTGGGCGCCAATCTCTCGTCCTCCTTTTCCTGGCACTTATATCTCCGTTGATTTCAGCGAACGCGCAGACCCAGCGAACGTCGCGTACCGCCTATATCACTGTTCAAGGCGGGCTCTCGAGTTATCTGGGGGATAACAACACGACACCCTTTAATCGCGCGGCCTTCGGTGTGGCCGATAAACTTCCGCTTTCTGCGGGTTTTGGCATTGGATACCAGTTCAATTCGAGGTGGTCTGCGGGCCTGGCCGCCCAGTACGCTGACTATCCAATTATTACCCGATTCGATACGCAGCGGGACTTCAGCCAGGATCCGACGGTCCGTCGAACATACGAGATTAGCTTCCGGTATATGCCAGGAACCGGCCGTCTGACTCCCTATGTAAACGTTGGATTTCATATGTCATTTGGGGACGTGACCATCTATGAAGCAAAGAAAATCAGAACTGGAACTCCTCTGAATCAGCAAAGTCATTACGTGTACGGACCTGTCATCGGTGTGGGCTTGGATTATTCGGTGACTCCCTCCCTGTCCGTCATTGCCGATGTGACATCACACGTAACGCTGATGGATGACTCCGTCGATGGCAGGCTTCCTCTTGGCCCTCCTCAACCCGCCAATCTCAAGGAGTCCAATCGCTTCGGCACGTTCGACCTGCTGAGCGCAGTGCAGATCGGTGTTGTTCTTCGACCGTTCTGCGGGCAGACATGTAGCCACTCAGCCGTCACTAGAAGAATTCATCGGGCTGGAGAAAAGAAACGCAGCAGCATCCGAGTATCAAGTCTGAGTGACAACGGTACTGCGAACATTGGGTATTATTACGCCGTACGGCCGAGTGGGCGTTTCCTTATTGGCGTTGAAACCGGACTGATTCCTCGGTCTGTTTACGTCCGCTTTACGTATCCGGACGGAAGCCAGGAGTCTGATTTAACCCGTTTCACGGGAGCATACCTGGGGCTCTC